>NZ_JBEPOS010000021.1:0-142827 GCF_040546885.1 Bradyrhizobium sp. S3.2.6
CGACGACATCAATCGCCATCCCGTCATCCATACCTGGTCCTACAAACTCGCCGACGCCGCCTGATATGATTCGAACCAAGAAAACGCTGAACTAGTGCCAAGATTCGGCGGCATCCACCACGGCTACTTCCTGCCATCGGAAGGGGCGAGCGACGTCGCCCTCGCGATGTTCAGCTTCCCGAGCTTCGCGGCGTACGAACAATATCGGAAGGACAGCGCCGAAGATCCAGACGTCCAGAAGGCGATCGACTTCGCAAGGCAAACGCGCTGCTTCCGTCGCTATGAGCGATCGTTCTTCCGGCCCGTGCTGCCGAAAGGGCCGTAGGCCGGGCACAGACAAGAGCAGCCCGTTGGCTTGAGCGTGGCGCAGGACGGGGCTAGCCTTGCCCAATGGACGCCGAGGCATCACCATCACGCTCCATTTCCAGCCATCTGCGCGGCGCGCTCAAGGCCTGCCGCGGTGTGCTGGCGCATCTGCCAAGGCTCGCGCTCGACATTGCGCTACCGACCTTGTGCGTCTCCTGCCGCGAGCCGGTGGATGGCGAGGGTGTATGCGCGGCGTGCTGGGCAAGGCTGTCGTTCATCGAGCGGCCCTATTGCCCGCGGCTCGGTATTCCCTTTGTCTATGATCCCGGCCCCGACATGCTGTCGATGGAGGCGATCGCGAGTCCACCGGCCTACCAGCGGGCACGCGCGGCGGTGCGCTATGACGACGTCGCGCGCACGCTGGTGCATGCGCTGAAATACCAGGACCGCACGGATCTCGCGCCCGCCATGGGCCGCTGGATGGCACGCGCGGGCGGTGAGCTGCTTGCCGGCGCCGACATGCTGGTGCCGGTGCCCCTGCATTGGCGCCGGGCCTGGCGCCGCCGCTACAACCAGTCCGGTGCGCTGGCGCACATCATCGCGCGACAGAGCGGGATCAAGGTGCGGGGCGAGGTGCTGCGCCGGGTGCGCCACACGGAGCAGCAGATAGGCCTGTCGCGAGCCCAGCGCGCCACCAATGTGCAAGGCGCATTCCAGGTATCCCCGGACCGTCAGGCCGAGATCCAGGGCCGGCGCATCGTCCTGGTCGACGATGTCCTGACATCAGGTGCGACGCTGGATGCCTGCGCGCGGGCCTTGCTGCGCGCCAAGGCAGCCCAGGTCGACGTGCTGGTCTTTGCCCGGGTTGTCGAGAGCCGCTAAACTCCCATATAATTCAACAAATTCATGACATGAAAGCGCTGGACGCCATGACCGCTGCTGTCGAGATCTACACCAGGCCGGGCTGCGGCTATTGTTCCGCAGCCCGGTCGCTTCTGACCCGCAAGAAGGCGAGCTTCACGGAATTCGACGTCGCCAAGGACGCGTCATGGCGCGACGAGATGTACGACCGCGCCGGCGAGGGCTCGACCTTCCCGCAGATCTGGATCGGCGGAACCCATATCGGCGGCTGCGACGACCTCTACGCGCTCGACCGCGAAGGCAAGCTGGACGGCCTCCTCGAAAGCGTCAAGGCGGCCTCATGAGCGACAGCAGGACCTTCACCGCCGCCATGGTGCAGATGCGCACCGGCTTGATGTCCGAGCCGAGCCTCGCACAGGCGACGAAACTGATCCGGGAGGCGGCTGCCAAGGGCGCCGACTACGTGCAAACGCCCGAGGTCAGCAACATGATGCAGCTGAACCGCAAGGCGCTGTTCGAGCATCTCCAGAGCGAAGAGGACGACGCCTCGCTGAAGGCATATCGCTCGCTCGCGGCCGAGCTGAAGATCCACATCCATGTCGGCTCGCTGGCGTTGCGCTTCTCGCCGGAGAAGGCGGTCAACCGCTCCTTCCTGATCGGGCCCGAGGGCAACGTGCTCGCGAGCTACGACAAGATCCACATGTTCGACATCGAGCTGCCGGACGGCGAGAGCTATCGCGAATCCGCCAATTACCAGCCGGGCGAGACCGCCGTGATCTCCGACCTGCCCTGGGGCCGCATCGGGCTGACGATCTGCTACGACGTGCGCTTCCCCGCGCTCTACCGCGCGCTCGCTGAAAGTGGCGCCTATTTCATCACAGTGCCGTCGGCCTTCACCCGCAAGACCGGCGAGGCACACTGGCACATCCTGCTGCGGTCGCGCGCGATCGAGACGGGCTGCTTCATCTTCGCAGCTGCGCAGGCCGGCCTGCACGAGAACAAGCGCGAGACCTATGGTCACTCGCTGATCATCGATCCCTGGGGCGAGATTCTCGCCGAGGGCGGTGTCGAGCCCGGCATCATCATGGCCAAGATCGACCCGGCCAAGGTCGAGACCGCACGCCGCGCGATCCCCTCGCTCCAGCACGGCCGCCGCTTCGGCGTCTCCGATCCCAAGGCCGGGCCGGATCATCTGCACCTGGTGCGGGGATCGATATGATCCGCTACGCGCTCCATTGCGACCGCAAGCACGCGTTCGAGAGCTGGTTCCAGAGTTCGTCGGCTTATGATTCGCAGGTGAAGCGCAAGCTCGTGACCTGCCCGATCTGCGGCTCGGCCAAGGTCGACAAGGCGATCATGGCACCGCGCATCGTCGGCAAGAAGGGACGCGGCCGCGCGACACCGCCGCCGGAGCCGACCACGACGTCAACGCCCGAAGCGGCGCAGTCTGGATCCACCTCGCTGATGATGGCGCAGGAGCGCGAGCTCCGCACCAAGCTGAAAGAGCTGCGCGACCACATCGTCAAGAACGCCGACAATGTCGGCGAGCGTTTTGCCAACGAAGCCCGCGCGATGCACTACGGCGACAAGGAGCACCGCCCGATCTACGGCGAGGCCTCGCCGGACGAGGCAAAATCGCTGATCGACGAGGGCATCGAGGTCTCGCCGCTGCCGACGCTGCCGGAAGACAGGAATTGACCCGAGGTCCATGAGCCGCGAATCGATTCTTTCGTCTCTGCTCAAGTTCGATGCGCCAGTAGAGCAGCTCAAGGCCGAACTTGGCACGTTGACTTGGGACAGCGATCCGCTGGTTACGTTAATGCGGAGCCATATCGCTGCTGTCCTCGATCGATATTCCAGGGGAGAGATCGATGCGCCCACCGTTGAAGATTGGGCTAATCTTGTGGAATGCCGTGAGGATATCGGCTTCGAAGCAGGGTTTGAGGAGCTGATCGAAGCCGCGATCTTCGATTTGGCAAACCCGATCTTGAGCGGCGAGTTGCGCGTTCTGGCGTCCGGCATCCTCGTCGGACTTCGCTGATTTTTCCTAAACTCCAACCAGCAGCGCCACGCCGACCACGATCAGCACGATGCCAAAAATCTCGCGCGGCGCGATCGGCTGCTTGAACGAGTAATACGCCACGGCTTGCGCGAACAGCACCTCGATCAGCGCGAGCGTGCGGACATTGGCGGCAGCCGTCAGCGCGAACGCCAGGAACCAGAATTGCGAGGCGAAGGCCCCCATGAAGCCCGCCAGCAGTGACGGCCTCCACAGCCCCAGGATCGACTGAAGCACTTTTGGCGCGCGCCAAAGCAGATAGATCGTCAGGATCAGCGTCTGCACGAACAGGCCGAGCACCAGCGTGAACGAGGCCGAGGTCACGAACGAGACGCCGGGAACGTTGATGATCGCGCCGCGGAAGCCGACAGCGGAGAGCGCGAAGGCCGCGGCCGCTACCAGGCCGGTGATCGTCGGCTTCAGCTCCGCAAAACTCTTCTCGCCGCCCGGCCGCAGCGCGGTGATGACGACGCCGACGGTCGCGATCACGATCGCCAACACCTTCAGCCAGGTCAGGTGATCGCCGAGGAAGACGAAGCCAAAGATCGCAGTCTGGATCGCCTCGGTCTTCAAATAGGCTGTCGTCACCACGAAGGAGCGGTCGTTCATCGCGAGCAGCATCAGCCCGGTGGCGACGATCTGGCTGAGCGCACCGAGCAGCAGCCACGGCCAGAACACGGTCGGCGGCATGTCGAGACGATCGCCGGTCGCGACCAGCACAAACCCTAGGAATAGCAGCGAGAACGGGAAGCCGAACAGGAAGCGGATATTGGTCGCGCCCCAGGTCCCCAGCGGCTTCGTCAGCGATCGCTGCATCGCATTGCGCGCGACCTGGCCGAGCGCAGCAATGACGGTGAAGGGAATCCAGAGGCTGGTGACGGTGAACATGGGGTGTGTGAGCGGGGGGTGACTGCACTACGGGGTGGATGACTGCAAACTGCCGAGGGCGCGGCAACAGGTCAATCGGCGCAACGTCATAGGAGCGATGCTCGCGCCTCGCTCACCCCCTCACACCATCCGCTCCGCCACGACCATGTAGTTCACGTCCATATCCAACGAGAGGGTCCATTTGTCGGCGAAGGGGGAGTAGACCACGCCGGTCTGCTCGGTGATGACGAGGCGGTTGTCGAGGAGATACTTGGTCAGCTCGTCGGGGGTGACGAACTTGTTCCACTCGTGGGTGCCGCGCGGCAGCCAGCGCAGGACGTATTCGGCGCCGACGATGGCGAGCGCAAAGCTCTTCCAATTGCGGTTGAGGGTAGACACGACCATCAGGCCGTTGGGCTTCAGCATCGAGGCGCAGCGCTTCAGGAAGACGCCGACGTCGACGACGTGCTCGACCACCTCCATCGCCAGCACGATGTCGAAACGCTCGCGCGGATCGATCTCCTCCACCGTGGTGCAGCGATAGTCGATCGACAGATGGCTCTTGTCGGCATGCAGCTTCGCCGCGGCGATGTTGCTGGCCGACGGATCGACGCCGATGACCTGCGCACCCAGCCGCGACAGCGGCTCGCACAACAGGCCGGCGCCGCAGCCGATGTCGAGCACGCGCAGGCCGCCGAGGCAGTTGAGGCTGCGCACATTGCGCTCGAACTTGCGGCAGGCGGCGTCGCGGATATAGCCGAGCCGCAACGGATTGATCCGGTGCAGCGGCGCCATCTTGCCCTTGGGGTCCCACCATTCGGCCGAGAGCTTTGAGAATTTCGCGATCTCGGCGGCATCGACGGTCGAGCCCGGCGCGCGGGGTGCGGTTGCGGAAGTATCTTGCTGCATGCTCATGGGTTACGCGCGGTCCTACCGCGTGGTGATCGAACTACGGAAGGCGAGTGGCGAGGCGATGGTCTTGATCGTCTCAATGCCCTCGCCGACGCCGCGAATGGTCACGTCGCCGTAGTTGAGAATTCGTCCAAGAATGGTTTGATCGACGTCGACGCTCTCGACCTTGTCCAGCGCCATCTCGAAGGTGCGGCGCTTGATGAAGCCGGTCTTGTGCACAACCCGGAGGTTGGTGACGTCGGTCTCGGTGGTGAAGCGATGGAACCAGCCCTTCACGGTCCAGTAGAGCGCTGCCAGAGCCACGAGGCCGGACGCGACGAGACAGAGCAGGACGAGGCCTTCAACAATGGTTTGCCGGGACGCCACGAACAGCGCCAAGACTACGATCCAGGCCACAATCGCCGGAAAATAGAAGATCCAGTGCGCATTGGTCGAATACAGCACCCGCTCGCCCGGCTGCAGGATCTCGTCGATATAACGCGCCATGATCTCGGTTAACCCATTACCCCCAAAGGCGACGCCCCCAAAGGCGACCTCAAGCCTGCCCCGCAGGAACCCGCTTGCCCCCGGCCCCGCCGCTATGTATACGCGCGGTCGGTGTCCGCAAGCACCGGTCCATTGCGGGTCACCATACTGATCCTTATGAGGGAATGCACGCGTCGTCATGAGCCGCCTCGTGATGAAATTCGGCGGCACGTCCGTCGCCAACATCGAACGTATCCGCAACGTCGCACGCCATGTGAAGCGTGAGGTCGACGCCGGCCATGAAGTGGCTGTGGTCGTCTCGGCGATGTCGGGCAAGACCAACGAGCTGGTGGCCTGGTGCACCGAGGCCTCGCCGATGCACGATGCGCGCGAATACGACGCCGTCGTCGCCTCCGGCGAGCAGGTGACCTCGGGCCTGCTCGCCATCGTGCTCCAGGGCATGGGTATCCAGGCCCGCTCCTGGCAGGGCTGGCAGATCGCGATCAAGACCAGCGACGCCCATGCCTCGGCCCGGATCGAGGACATCGACGGCAGCGAGATCATCACCCGTTTCAGGGATCGCAAGGAGGTCGCGGTCGTCGCCGGCTTCCAGGGCATCGATCCCAAGACCAACCGCATCACCACGCTCGGCCGCGGCGGCTCCGACACCTCGGCCGTGGCGATCGCCGCCGCCGTCAAGGCCGACCGCTGCGACATCTACACCGACGTCGACGGCGTCTACACCACCGACCCGCGAATCGTGCCGAAGGCCAAAAGGCTCGACAAGATCGCGTTTGAAGACATGCTGGAACTGGCCTCCCAGGGCGCGAAGGTGCTCCAGGTGCGCTCGGTGGAACTCGGCATGGTCCACAACATGCCGATCTTCGTCCGCTCGAGCTTCGACAAGCCCGAGGACATCGACCCGCATGCCAACCAGCCGCCCGGCACGCTGATCTGCAGCGAGGAGGAGATCATGGAAAGCCACGTCGTCACCGGCATCGCCTTTTCGAAGGACGAGGCCCAGATCTCGGTGCGCCAGATCGAGGACAAGCCCGGCGTGGCGGCGTCGATCTTCGGCCCGCTCGCGGATGCCAATATCAACGTCGATATGATCGTTCAGAACGTGTCCGAGGACGGCAAGACCACCGACCTCACCTTCACGGTGCCGGCCGCCGACTACAACCGCGCCAAGGACACGATTACCGCCGCCAAGGCCAAAATCGGCTATATCAGGCTTGATACCGCCACCGACGTCGCCAAGATCTCGGTGATCGGCAGCGGCATGCGCAGCCATGCCGGCGTCGCCGCTCAGGCGTTTTCGGCCCTCGCCGGACGGAACATCAACATCCGGGCCATTACAACCTCCGAGATCAAATTCTCGGTTTTGATCGACACCGCCTATACCGAGCTTGCGGTGCGCACCCTGCATACACTTTACGGCCTCGATCAGGTTTAGACTAATTTTCTCTTAGCGGTTGCAGCAAACGCGAAGTGTACACACCTTCGCGTTTGGCAGGCGTTTTGCTTGGCAAAACAAGCCTCAATTCGCTATACGGCGAACAGGGTGGGCTGCCGCAGACTGTGTCCCAGTTCAGGCTGCTGATTCGGTGCAAGCGGTGGCTTGCGCCTGCGCCGGACGGACAATTTGATTGTTTTTCTGGAATTTTAGGCCAGCCGCCGGCCAATATCGCCGGGTCGGGCAGACGGAGGAGATTGACGGTTCATGCGGAGCGCGTCGGGAGGTCCCCGCGTCTTGTTGAGACGGCTCCGCGAAACCATGGCGGAGCAGGTCTCGGCCCAGGAGCGGCTGGACAAGATCGTGGTGCTGATCGCCGCCAACATGGTGGCCGAGGTGTGCTCGGTTTACGTGCTGCGCGTCGACAACACCCTCGAGCTCTACGCCACCGAAGGCCTCAACCGCGAGGCCGTGCACCATACCGTGCTGAGTGCCCATGAGGGTCTGGTCGGTCTCGTCGCCAGCGAGGCGACGCCGCTCAACCTGAACGACGCACAGAGCCATCCGGCCTTCTCGTTCCGCCCCGAAACCGGCGAAGAGATCTACCACTCGTTCCTCGGCGTGCCGATCCTGCGCGCCGGCAATACGCTCGGCGTGCTGGTGGTGCAGAATCGCGCCAAGCGCACCTATGTCGAGGAAGAGCTCGAGGCGCTGCAGACGACGGCCATGGTGCTGGCGGAGCTGATTGCGTCGGGCGAATTGTCCGCGCTCGCTCAGCCGGGCCTCGAGCCGGCCGCGCGCCATTCCACGCAGAAGGCCGGCGCGATCCTCTCGGAAGGCATTGCGCTCGGCCATGTCGTGCTGCACGAGCCGCGCGTCGTCATCAAGGACTACATCGCCGAGGATCTGCCGAAGGAGATCAAGCGGCTCGACACCGCGCTCGCCAAGCTGCGCTCGGATCTCGACCGGATGCTTGAGCGCGGCGACGTCGCCGAGGGCGGCGAGCATCGCGACGTGCTCGAAGCCTACCGCATGTTCGCCAACGACCAGGGCTGGTCGCACAAGCTGCACGAGGCGGTCGCCACCGGCCTCACGGCGGAAGCCGCGGTCGAACGCGTCCAGTCCGACACCCGCGCCCGCATGCTGCGCGTGACCGATCCCTATCTGCGCGACCGGCTGCACGATCTCGAGGATCTCGGCTACCGCCTGATGCGGCAGCTGGTCGGCCAGGACCACGCGCCCTCGCGCGAGCAACTGCCCGACAACGCCATCGTCATTGCGCGCGCGATGGGACCGGCGGCGCTGCTGGACTACGACCGCAAGCGCCTGCGCGGCATCATATTGGAGGAAGGCACCGCCAATTCCCACGTTTCGATCGTGGCGCGCGCGCTCGGCATTCCCGCAGTCGGCGAGGTGCCGAATGCGCCGGGCATCGCCGATCCCGGCGACGCTGTCATCGTCGACGGCACGTCGGGCACGATCTATGTGCGGCCGTCGCAGGAGATCGAGGCGGCCTTTGCCGAGCGCGTCCGCTTCCGCGCCCGGCGCCAGGCGCAATATCTGGCGCTACGTGACCGGCCTTGCGTCACCAAGGACGGCCAGAAGGTCGAGCTGCTGATCAATGCCGGTCTCGCCATCGACCTGCCGCATATCGAGGACACCGGCAGCGGCGGCATCGGCCTGTTCCGCACCGAGCTGCAATTCATGGTCGGCCAGAGCCTGCCGCGCACCAGCGATCAGCTCGCGCTCTACCGCACCGTCCTGGATGCCGCGGGCCAGAAACCCGTCACCTTCCGCACCCTCGACATCGGCGGCGACAAGGCGCTGCCCTATATGGAGACGGTGATCGAGGAGAATCCCGCGCTCGGCTGGCGCGCGATCCGGCTCGGGCTCGACCGTCCCGGCCTGTTGCGTGGCCAGATCCGCGCGCTCTTGCGCGCCGGCGGCGGCCGCGCGCTGCGCATCATGTTCCCGATGATCTCGGAGGTCGCCGAGTTCGATTCCGCGAAGGCGCTGGTCGAGCGCGAGCTGACTTATCTGCGCCAGCACGGCCACACGCTGCCGGAGCGCATCGACATCGGCACCATGGTCGAGGTGCCGGCGCTGCTCTACCAGCTCGACGAGCTCTTGAAGAAGGTCGACTTCATCTCGGTCGGCTCCAACGATCTGTTCCAGTTCCTGTTCGCGGTCGACCGAGGCAATGCCAAGGTCTCCGAACGCTTCGACACCATGTCGGCGCCGATCCTGCGCGCGCTACGCGACATCGCGCAAAAATCGCTCGCCGCGAAGAAATCACTGTCGCTCTGCGGCGAGATGGCCTCGAAGCCGATCGGCGCGCTGGCGCTGATCGCGATGGGCTACCGTTCGCTGTCGCTATCAGCGACCGCGCTCGGCCCGGTCAAGGCGATGGTGATTGACCTCGACGCCAAGAAGGCCGAAGCGATGCTTGGGCCGCTGCTGGATGCGCCGACCGGCAGCGTCTCGATCCGGCAGAAATTGACGGAATTTGCCGAGGCCGAAGGCTTGGCGTTGTAGCGGGCCTGCCGCTCGCCGCCTCGCCTCCCCTCCGCCTTTTGAGACCAAACCGATGTCGTCACTCCCCGAAGCCAAACTTGACGTCCTGCTCGCGCATCACGCCTCGCTCGAGGCCGAATCGCTGGGACAGCTCTCTTCCGAGCGCTACGTGCAGGTCACGCGCGAGCTCGCCGAGATCACCCCGCTGATCGAGGCGGTGAAGACTTATCGGTCGGCGCTCAAGGAACTCGCCGACACCGAGGCGCTGATCGCCGATCCTGCGACCGATGCCGAGATGCGCAGCATGGCCGAGGCCGAGCGCGACGAGCTGACGCCGAAGATCGAGGAGCTGGTCCAGAAAATCCGCGTCGCGCTGCTGCCCAAGGATGCCATGGACGACCGCAACGTCGTGCTGGAAATCCGCGCCGGCACCGGCGGCGACGAGGCCTCGCTGTTCGCCGGCGATCTGTTCCGGATGTACGAACGCTTCGCAAGCCTGCAGGGCTGGAAGGTCGAGGTGATCTCGGCCAGCGAAGGCACCGTCGGCGGCTACAAGGAAATCATCGCGGAGGTGCAGGGCCGCGGCGCGTTCTCGAAGCTGAAGTTCGAATCCGGCGTTCACCGCGTGCAGCGCGTGCCCGACACCGAGACGCAGGGGCGTATCCATACATCGGCCGCCACCGTCGCCGTGATGCCCGAAGTCGAGGAGGTCGACGTCGAGATCAAGAACGACGATCTGCGCATCGAGACCATGCGCGCGCAAGGCGCGGGTGGGCAGCACGTCAACAAGACCGAATCGGCAATCCGCATCACCCACATTCCGACCGGCATCGTGGTGATGATGCAGGACAGCCGCTCGCAGCACAAGAATCGCGCCTCCGCCATGAACATCCTGCGCTCGCGCATCTACGACGCCGAACAGCAGCGCCTCGATGCCGCGCGCTCGGCCGAGCGCAAGGAGAAGGTCGGCTCCGGCGACCGCAGCGAGCGCATCCGCACCTATAATTTCCCGCAAGGGCGCGTCACCGACCACCGCATCAATCTGACGCTCTACAAGCTGCCGCAGGTGATCGCGGGCGAAGCGCTTGGCGAACTGACCGATGCGCTGACCACCGAGCACCAGGCCGCACAGCTCGCCGCGCAGGGCGCGGCAGCGTGACGGGCGGCGCGGCGCTCAGGCCTCGCTGGACTCTCCGAACGATTTCAACAGACGACTCAGCGCCGGGCTCGCAGCACGGCGGAGCTCCTCGAGATTCTTCCGCGAGAGCGCCTGGAGCTTCTGCTCGCCCTTCTTCGTCAGCTTGAGATGTACGCGCCTGGCGTCCTCCGGATCGGCACCGCGGCTGACGAGCCCGAGCTTGGCCAATCGATCGATCAGCTCGACAGCGGAATGATGCCGGACCAGCAGGAAGCGCGCGACATCACCGACGGTCGCGGGACCGGGGCCGACAAAACCCTTGATGCCAAGCAGCGCCTGGTGTTGCGTCGGCGTCAATCCCTGTTCGGCAGCCGCCGCCTCGCTGAATGCCAGAAAGCTCCGGATCTGGTAGCGAAACTGCGCCAGCGCTGCGTAATCGGAATCACGCATCGCGCTGCCGGTGCGCCTGGCCGACGTCACCACCTTGGACCGCTGCGCCTTCTTCGCCTGAACCATGCCACCTCGACCATGCCGCCCCGCGTCGCGGGAGACATAGCCTAAAGTAGCAAGCGGCCGCAGCCGGACCAACCGGCCGGTGTCACGGATGCACAGTTATCCGACCGCCTATTCGAAGCTGGACAACAGGATCTTCACCAGGATGACCTGAAATGCGATCGGGATGCGGACGCTCTTCCGCCGGATCGAGCGCTGCAGCGCGCCGGCGATCTCCGCACTGGTCAAGGCGCCGGCCGACGCATTGGCGATCAGCTCCGACCACATCTGCGACAGCGAGCCGCCGGGCGGAAGCACCGGCTTGATGGTGACGCCACAGCCCTGCGCCCAGTCGACGATCTCCCGTATCGTATGCGGACCGCAATTGCGCGCGGTCGCGAGGCGCTCGGCCGTCAGGGCGCGCAGCAGCTCGCGTGAAGGCGACCAGTCGCCCTTCGGCGGCTGCTCGCCGGTGAGCTCGACCGCGAGCTCCTTCAGGACGTTCTGGGCCCGCACGCTCAGTCTCTTCATCGGCGCCGGCGCGCGCTTGGCCGGAACGGAGCCGACGGCCGGTCCCCGCTCGCCGGCCGGCCGGTTGCGTGGCTCGGACGTGCGGGAGGGCTCGCCGGACTGCGGCGTCGCGCGCTGGTCGTTGCCCTCCGCGGGCCACGCCGCCTCAGGCCGCTCCGCCTCCCGCGGCCAGGATCGTCGCTTCCGGGCACCTGCCACTGTCGTCTGCCGCGCCATCTCGCTCGCCGAACCCGCCAGCCCCGTACTCACAAAGGCTAATATATATCGTTCTCCGATATGTTTTCACGACATAATTTTCGTCGTTCGACCAAAGACGAAATTGACAGAAGGCGTTCACAAGCAATGCTTATGGCCGAGAGCTACACGCGGATGTGACGTGCCCGGCGCAGGCAGGCCTATGAGGCCGGCTTGCCGCCGGACAGGTCGTGTTTTGCCTGCAAACAAGAACGATGTTCGGAGGAAACGACCATGACTGACGATCTCATCCGCCGCGGCCTTTCGCGCCGTGGCCTGCTCCAGACCACAGCGGGCCTGATCGGCGGCACGGTGCTGCCGGCGATGCCGGCCTTAGCCGAGGACAAGCCGGCGATCGGCTCCTATCCGGCGGGCGTGTCGGGTTCCACGGCCTTCATCGGAATTTCCGTGCCGCGCACCGGGACCTACGCCGTGCAGGGCGAGGACGAGCTCAAGGGCTATCAGCTCGCGATCGAGCACATCAATGAAGGCCATGAGCTGATCAAGAAGATCTCGCCCAAGACCAGCAAGGGCGTGCTCGGCAAGGAGCTGAAGTTCGGCGTCGCGGATTCTGCGGCCAAGCCAAACGAAGCGGTGCAGGCGCAGCAGCGCTTCATCAGCGAGAACAAGGCGATCATGATCACCGGCGGCACGTCGAGCGCCGTTGCGGTCGCGCTGAACAAGCTCGCGCAGCGCGAGCATGTGCTGTTCGTATGCGGCATCTCGGGCTCGAACGATACCACCGGCAAGGACTGCGTGCGCTACGGCGTCCGTCAGAACTTCTTCGGCCAGACCGCGGCGGCGGCGATCGGCCCGGTGATGGTGCGGCAGTTCGGCAAGGGCAAGAAGGCCGCGTATCTCACGCCGGACTACACCTACGGCCACACCGTCACCAAATCGATGCAGGACTTCCTGGCGAGCGCCGGCTGGACCACCGTGACCAACCAGGTCGCGCCGCTCGGCGCGCCCGATTATTCCTCGTATCTGCTCAACGTCGCGAACTCCGGCGCCGACGTCCTGATCAACGTCAACTGGGGTCATGACGCGGTGCTCTCGACCCAGCAGGCCAAGCAGTTCGGCGTGCTCGACAAGATGAAGCTGGTGGTTCCCTACCAGGTGCCGTTCATCGCGCGTGAAACCGGCGGCCTGATGCAAGGCGTCTACGCCGCGACCGACTATTGGTGGACGATCGAAGACAAGTTCCCGCTGGCCAAAATGTTCAACGAGACCTTCGAGAAGAAGTACGGCTACAAGCCGGAATGGGGCGCCGAGAACGCCTATGTCAGCTTCGCTCACTGGGCCCGCATGTGCGAGGAAGCCGGCAGCTTCAATCCGCCCGACGTGATCAAGGCCTATGAGAAGGGCGAGACGATCCCCTCCCTCGTCGGCGAGGTGCATTACCGCCCCGAGGATCACCAGTGCATTCGCCCGGTGATCATCGTCAAGGGCAAGCAGCAGAAAGACATGAAGAACAAGGAAGACTGGTACGACGTCGTCGAGATCGTCCCGGGTGAAGGCCTGATGCAGAAGCCGGACGCATTCGGCTGCCATCTCGGCGACTACACCTGATCCCGAGCTAACCCCTGTGACGCCGTAGGCCGCCTCTGGACCTGCGGCGTCACCTTTTTTGACGCAAGCCCTTCGCGCGTCACAACAGCGATCGTCGCATGATTAGTTGGCCCAATCTCGTTTCGCAGCTTTTCAACGGGCTTGCGCTCGGCGCCTTGCTTGCGCTGATCAGCTCCGGCCTGACCATCATTTACGGCACGCTCGGCGTGCTCAATCTCGCGCATGGCGCGATGTTCATGATCGGCGGCTATGCCGGCTTCGTCACCTACCAGTACACGGAATCGTTCATCCTCGCCGTCATCGCGGGCTCGCTGTTCGTGATGCTGCTCGGCGTCGTGATGGAACGCGTCATCATCCGCCACTTCTATCATCGCCCGCACGAAGATCAGCTGCTGGTGACCTTCGGGCTCGGCATCTGCTTCGTCGAACTCGTGCGCCTGATCTTTTCGAGCCAGTCGCAGCTGGTGCCGCCGCCGGCGCTGTTCCAGGGCATCACCAATCTCGGCTTCATGTTCTATCCGACCTACCGCCTCGCGGTGGTCGGCATCGTCGCGGCCGCACTGGGCGCGCTGTTCATCATCCTCTACCGCACCCGGCTCGGCATGATCGTGCGCGCCGGCATCGAGGATTCGGTGATGGTCGATTCGCTCGGCATCAATGTCTACCGCGTCTTCATGATCGTGTTCGGCATCGGCGCAATGGCCGCGGGCTTCGCCGGCATCGTCAACGCGCCGGTGGTGTCGCTGACGCCGGGCATCGGCGACGACATCCTGGTTCAGACCTTCGTGGTGGTGGTGATCGGCGGCGTCGGCTCGTTCCCCGGCGCGATCCTCGGCGGCCTGATCGCCGGCGAGATCATCAGTGTCACCTCCATGTTCAACCCCGGTTACGCCTATGTGATGCTGTTTGCGGCGATGACGCTCGTGCTCGTTGTGCGACCGCATGGCCTGCTCGGCGTCCCGGGCCGCGAGTAAGTGATCCGCTGATGCTCAAGCAACGCCCGTTCCTGATCGAGACACTGACGGCCATCGGCCTGATTGTGGCTCCCTTCGTGCTGCCTCATCTCGGCTTTGCGCCGAACACGGTGAACCGGATCCTGGTCTGGGGCCTGTTCGGCCTCGGCTTCGACATCCTGTTCGGCTTCACCGGGCTGCTGTCGTTCGGACAGTCCGCCTTTTACGGCACCGGCGGCTTCGTTGCCGCTTACCTCCTGACCCGCACCGGCTTCAGCAACGTGTTGGGCGCGCTGGTCATCGGCATGATCGCGGCGGCGGCGACCGGCTATCTGATCGGCCTGATTGCGCTGCGCCGCACCGGCATCTACTTCGCCATGATCACGGTGGCGATCGCGGAAGTGTTCTTCTTCGTCGAGTTCAATCCGCTCTCGGATTTCACCGGCGGCGAGAACGGCCTGCCGGGCGTGCCGGCCCCGAGCTTCAATCTCGGCTTCACCACCATCCACTTCACCGATGGCTGGTCGCTCTATCAGTTCATCGCGCTGTGCTATTTCATCGGCATCATCATCGCGCTCAGGATCGTGCGCTCACCGGTCGGCGCGATCCTGAGCGCGATCCGGGACAATCCGCTGCGCGCCAGCGCCGTCGGCCACAACATCCACGGCTACAAGCTGACCGCCTTCGTCATCGCCGCCGCTTACGCGGGCTTCGCCGGCGGCCTGCTCGGCGTGCTCCAGGCCTTCATGCCGCCGGACGCTTTCACTTTCGACACCTCCGGCCAGCTCGTGATGCAGACCGCCATCGGCGGAAGGGGCACGCTGTTCGGTCCGCTGGTCGGCGCAACCGTGTGGCTGTTCCTGCAGGATTTCCTCCAGTCCGCGCTCGGCTTGGGAGCGGCCTGGAAGCTCGTGCTCGGCGTCGTGTTCGTGCTGCTGGTCTGCTTCCTGCGCGGCGGCATCATCGGCGGCATCGTCGATCTCTACGGCCTCGTGTTCGGCAAGCATAAGCGGACGGAAGCGGAGCCGGATGCTGAAGTCACGCAGCCACCTGCCCCGGCGCCGATGCAGGCCAGGAAGGTCGAGCATCCCGCCTATTCCGGGCCGATCCTGAAAGCCACCGGTCTCACCAAGCGCTACGGCGGCCTCGTTGCCAACAGCGACATCGACTTCAGCGTCAATCAGGGCGAGCTGCGCGGCATCATCGGCCCCAACGGAGCCGGCAAATCCACCTTCTTCAAGATGCTGACCTGCGAGATCCCGCCGACTTCGGGCCAGATCGTATTCGAGGGGCGCAATATCACGGGCTTGAGGATCACTGAAGTCTGCCAACTCGGCCTCACCAAGAGCTATCAGGTCAACCAGCTGTTCACCGGGCTGACGGTGCGGCAGAACCTGACGATCGCAGCCCTCGCCGAGCTGCGCGGAAAATTCCGGCTCGACCTGTTCCGCACGCTCTCCGGCGTCAAGGGCCTGACGGAGCAGGTCGAGCACACGCTCGCTCTGGTGAACCTGACCCGCCGTGCCGACACGCCCGTGTCCGAGCTCGCCTATGGCGAGAAACGCAGGCTGGAGATCGGGCTCGCGCTCGCGACGTCGCCGCGCCTGCTGCTGCTCGACGAGCCGTTGGCCGGCATGAGCCCGCGCGAGCGGGTCGAGACCGTCAAGCTGCTCAAATCGATCGCGCGTGGCCGCACCATGATCATCATCGATCACGACATGGATTCGCTGTTCGAGCTGGTCGAGCGCGTGACCGTGCTGCAGGAGGGTCGCGTGCTGGTCTCCGGCACGCCTGAGGAAATCAAGACCAACGCCGCAGTGCAGGAAGCCTATCTCGGCGGCGTGCACGGAGAGATCGCCGCATGAGCCTGATCGAGGTCAAAGGCCTGAACAGCTATTACGGGGATTCCCACATCCTGTTCGACGTCGCCATGCATGTCGAACGTCATGAGGTGGTGGCGCTGCTTGGCCGCAACGGCGCCGGCAAGAGCACCACGTTGAAAAGCCTGATGGGCGTCGTGACGCCACGCAGCGGCAGCGTGAAGTTCGACGGCACCGATATCGCCGGCCGCAGGAGCCACAAGATCGCGCAGGCTGGCATGCAGCTCGTGCACGAGGAACGCCGCATCTTCGGCAGCCTGTCGGTGGAGGAGAACATCGTCCTCGCCGGGATCACCGCCCCGAAACGCTGGCCGCTCGGGCGCATCTACGAGATGTTCCCGCGGCTAAAAGAGCGACGCGGCAACCGCGGCACTGAGCTCTCCGGTGGCGAGCAGCAGATGCTCGCGATTGCGCGGGCGCTGGTGCGCGATCCCAAGATCGTGCTGCTGGACGAGCCGTTCGAAGGATTGGCGCCCGTCATCGTCCACGATCTCGTCAAGGCCTGTCGCGAGCTCGCGGCCGCCGGCCAGACCATCGTGCTGGTCGAGCAGAATCTGGCGGCAACGCTGGCACTGGCGACGCGGATCTACATCATCAATAACGGCCACATCGTCCACGAGGGGCCGGCGCAGGAGCTCAAGGCCCAGCCGGAGCTGCTGCAGCGCTATCTCGGCGTCTAGTCAGTCGCTCATCAGCCACCAATTGCCGCGATCATCCGCTTGGCATGACCGGCGAGCACGGCCATCTCCTCCTTGCGCGTCTGCGCCGGTAGCAGCTCGACGCCAGCCCAGACCGGCATGACATGCAGGTGCAGGTGAAAGACCACCTGCCCGCTGGCCGGCTCGCTGAACTGCTGCAGGATAATCCCTTCCGCGTCGAACGCCTTCATCGCCGCAATCGCGATCCGTTTGGCGGTTCGCGCCACCGCGGCGAGATCGTCATCCGCAATGTCGAGAATACCGCGCGCCGGCGCCCTCGGGATGACCAGCGTGTGCCCCGGCGAGCGCGGCATGATGTCCAGAAAGGCGAAGCTGCGGTCATCCCTGAACACCTCGAAACAGGGAATCTCGCCGCGCAGGATCTTTGCGAACACGTTCTGATCGTCATAGGCCGTCATGGATGCCCTCCTCGGCTGCGCAGAGCGATCAAACGCGCTGCTTTCCGTTGACGCAAGCAATGCCGCCGATCTATCCACGATGCCAGGCAGGATGGCTCCATTGGCGACAGGTTTCGATTCCGGACACAGCATCGAGAGTGCGCGGCGCGCGCTCGTGGCGCGGCTGCAATCGGCCGGCATCGAAGAGCCGTCTCTCGATGCGCGCCTTCTCGTCGGCGCCGCGCTGGGGCTCGATCTGACCGGCCTGATCGCGCAGGCGGCACGACATCTCACACCCGAGGAGGCTGTGCGGCTCGAAGCATATGCGGAGCGAAGGCTTGCACATGAGCCGGTCGCCCGCATTCTCGGCGCGCGGGAATTCTGGGGCCTGCCGTTCCGCCTCTCCGAGGCGACGCTGGTGCCGCGGCCGGACACAGAGACCGTGGTGGAGCTGGCGCTCGATATTTTTCGCGAACGCACGACCGCGGGACAGGGCCTACGTATTGCTGATATCGGCACCGGATCAGGCGCGATCCTGCTCGCACTGCTGCACGAGATTCCGGATGCTTTCGGCGTCGGCACCGATCTCAGCCTCACTGCGCTTGGCACGGCAAAAGGCAATGCCGCCGCCCTCGGCCTTGCCGATCGCGCGGCGTTCGTCGCCTGCTCCTATGCGTCGGCGCTTCATGGCCCGTTCGATCTGATCGTGTCGAACCCGCCCTATATTCCTGCCGGGGAAATTCCGAAACTGAGCGTCGAGGTGCGCGAGCACGATCCGCATCTGGCACTCGACGGCGGAAATGACGGCTATGACGCCTACCGCGCGCTGATTCCGCAGGCGGCCGAACGGCTCGTGCCCGGCGGCACCCTGATCGTCGAGGCCGGACAGGGCCAGGCCGGCGATATCCAGACCTTGATGGCGGCGGCCGCGTTATCGATCGACACGCCGCCCAAGGCCGACCTGGCGGGCATTCCCAGGGCGGTCTCGGCCCGAAAAATGCCCCGATAAAAGCCGGATTGGGCTCTAAAAAACCTCTTGGAATATCCCCTGGGAACGACTACCTTCCGATCAGCACATCGGTGTCGGCCCCGTAGACCTACGGGCGAAAGCCGGGCTCTCAGGCGAGAGCTTCACTGATTTAAGGTTCCAAGCCGCAGGTCCTGTTAAGCGCGATGGCCCATTGAGGTACGCTGCTTTCCGACCGCAACGTGAACGAAAGCCTGATATTGCGCTTGAAGACTTACGCAACAAAGCAGGGCTTGTTTCGGCAAGCGATATGAATGGGTTCGCTGGCAATGAATGCTGGCGGTGGGGAACGCGTCTTTGTTGAACGCGACGGTCGACGAACATCGGCAGGGTTTAATCCGCTCTTGCGCGCGGTGCGCGTGAGGCATGTGAACCGCTGTCATCAGGTCACTCGTGGCAATCAGTAGTGCGTGCAACCTTTAGGGCTGTAATTAAAGGCAGGACATGAGAAACGGTCAGAACAAGCAGCGGATGCGCAACCGCAACAATAATAATAACAACAACAACAATAACCGGCGCGGCCAGAACCCGATGACCCGGGTCTACGAATCGAACGGCCCCGACATCAAGATCCGCGGCACCGCCTCCCACATCGCCGAGAAATATCTCCAGCTGGCGCGTGACGCGCGCTCCTCCGGCGATCCGGTCGCCGCCGAAAACTACTACCAGCATGCCGAGCATTATTTCCGCCTGATCGCGGCGGCGCAGGAACAGTTCCGCCAGAATCAGCAGCCGCGCGGCGACGAGCCCATCAGCACCAGCAGCGACGACGGCGAGGACGACGGCGAGAACTTCTCGAATTTCGGCCAGGAGCCAGGCTTTGTTCCACAGCCGCCGCAGCAGCAACAGCCCTATCAGCGTGACGGCCAGCGCGATCACAATCGCGACTATCAGCAGCGCGACAATAACCAGCAGCCCTATGTTCGCGACCAGCAGCAGCCGCGCGAGCACCGCGAACGCGACCATCGTCCGCAACCGCAATATCAGCAGCACCAGCCGCAACCGCCGAACCAGCCGCAGCCTGTCGTCGCCGACGCCGGCAATGTCGACCGCCTGCCGTCGTTCATCACCGGCGCGCAGCCACAGACGAGCGGCACTCCGGGCAGCCTCGAAGGTGGCAATGGCGGCGGTGGCGAGCGTTTTCCGCGGCGGCGCCGCCGGCCGCATAACGGCCCGCGCCCCGAGCGCGAGGCAGCTCCTGCCGCTTCCGGCGACGATCTCGCCCCCAGCGAGTAAGCCGGAACGCTTGTCCTGATTTTATGAACTGCATCGTCCCGGCCTCGCCGGGACGATTTGTTTTCAGGTCCGCGTCACCGTCGAGGACGGCACCAGCACCGGCTTCAAAGACGGAATCAGCCGCGCCCGTTCGCGCTTGGCGGGGATCGCGCGATAGACCTGCTTGGTCGCTTCGACGATGTGGACGCCGGCAAACGGCAGCGACAGCGCAGCACCGGCACGTTCCCACATCTGCGCAGATTTCAGCACCCATCGGCCCGCGTAAGGCGGCATGAACAAGGCCTCGCCCCAGCCGGTCGGCGTGAACCAGGTCTGGCGCAACAGGTCCGTGATCTGCGAGCGCGAATAGGGACGGCCATGGCCGAACGGCGTGTTGTCACTGCGCGTCCACACGCCGCGCCGATTCGGGATCACCGCCATGACGCGGCCGGACGGCGACAGCACCCGCCAGACCTCCCGCAGCAGCGCGGCCGGGTCGTCCGACATCTCGAGCGCATGGACCAGCAGGA
Organism: Bradyrhizobium sp. S3.2.6; assembly: GCF_040546885.1. Classification (NCBI taxonomy): domain Bacteria; kingdom Pseudomonadati; phylum Pseudomonadota; class Alphaproteobacteria; order Hyphomicrobiales; family Nitrobacteraceae; genus Bradyrhizobium; species Bradyrhizobium sp. S3.2.6. The sequence continues at coordinate 20,106 of NZ_JBEPOS010000021.1, forward strand.
TACGGTCGACCGCGGCGTCGGGAAGCGGCAGCGAGAACTCATCGACCAGCGCAGCCAGCGCGGGCCGCCCAGTGGGCCATTTCAACACGCCCTGGGCCGCCGGCATAAAGGCGATGCAGCGCTCCGCGTCCTCGCGGAACAGGCCGAGATAGGGCGTCGGATAGCCGATGCCGAGCACGCGCTGGCCATCGGCATTCGGCCACCGCTCCCGGATGCCGCGATTGATCATCTGCCGTGCCACGATGCCGAGGCGCCGGGAATAGAACTCGCGAAGGTCGACGACGTCGATGGTCATGACGGCAATGTAACATGCACAAGGCGGCGGCTGCGCGCGGAATATTGCATTGCCTGCGCAGCGTTAACGCCATATTTGTCTGACGGGGCTGAGCGCGATGGAGATGACATGGCCGCCGAAATTCGTACTTTCAACTGTTTAAACGACAATTTCGGTTATCTGATCCACGATGTGGAAACCAAGGCGACGGCGTCGATCGACGCGCCGGAGGCCGGTCCGATCCTGGCGGCGCTCGAGCGCGAGGGCTGGCAGCTCACCGACATCCTGATCACCCATCATCATGGCGATCATGTCGGGGGCGTCGCCGAACTCAAGCAGAAATTCAATTGCCGCGTCGTCGCGCCGCATGACAAGACGACAAAGATCGCAGACGTCGACCTGCGCGTCGCCAATGCCGATGTGGTCAAGGTCGGCACGCTGCTCGGGCGTGTGCTGGAAACGCCCGGCCATACGCTCGACCATATCTCCTACGTGTTCGACACCGAGAAGACCCTGTTCGCCGCCGACACGCTGTTCTCGATCGGCTGCGGCCGCGTGTTCGAGGGCAGTTACCCGATGATGTGGGACTCGCTGTTGAAGCTGCGCGCCCTGCCCGACGACTTCAAGCTCTATTGCGGCCACGAATATACGGCGTCCAACGTCAAGTTCGCGCTGACCGTCGATCCCGACAATGCGGCCCTCCAGGCGCGCGCGGCGGAAGTGACGAGGCTGCGGGCGGAGAACAAGCCGACCATTCCCTCACTGCTTGGTGATGAGAAGCGAGCAAACGTGTTCCTGCGCGCCGATGAACCGTCGGTCGCAGCCAGGCTACACATGAAGGGCGCGGATGCCGCCGCGGTGTTCGGCGAGCTGCGCGAGCGCAAAAACAAGTCCTGAAGCACAAGTCCTGAAGACCGAGTCCTGAAGACCAAGTCCTGACGGGGATCGATGCCGACTGCAGCCGAGATCATCGCGCGCCTTGAGCTCCGCCCGCACCCCGAGGGCGGACATTATCGCGAGACCTTTCGCGACCAGACCACCGACGCCAATGGCCGCTCGCGCTCGACCCTCATCTACTTCCTGCTCGCGCGCGGCGAGCGCTCGCACTGGCATCGCATCGATGCGGTCGAGACCTGGCATTACTATGCCGGAAGCCCCTTGATGCTGCGCATCGCGCATGAGGGCTGCTCCCAGCACGAGGTGCGGCTCGGCACGGACCTCGTGAGCGGCGAGCGGCCGCAGGCCATCGTCCCGGCGGATGCGTGGCAGATGGCGGAGACCACCGGCGAATGGACGCTGGTCGGCTGCACCGTGGCGCCCGCCTTCGAGTTCGCAAAATTCGAGCTCGCGCCGCGGGGCTGGGAGCCGTAACGCCAGATCTGGAATCGGGTGGGTTCGATGCCTTTCCCCCATTAGGACTGCGCTTCCAATCAATAGGAGCGCACGATGCATGGAACACTCGATCCCGCCGCCGTCCAGATCGACCCGGCCATTTTATATTTCGGAACGCCGGTCGTCCTCATCGGGTCGACCAATGACGACGACACCTACAATCTCGCGCCGATGTCGTCGGCGTGGTGGGTGGGATGGCGTTGCATGCTCGGGCTCGCAAGCAATTCCAAGACGACCGAGAACATGATGCGCACAGGCGAATGCGTGCTCAATCTGCCGTCTGCGGACCTCGTCGCGGCTGTCGACCGTCTCGCCCGCACCACGGGCTCGGATCCCGTGCCGCCAGGCAAACTCTATCGTGGCTACCGGCACGAGAAGGACAAGTTCGGCTTGAGCGACCTGACGGCGTTAGCCGGCGAGACAGTCAGTGCGCCGCGCGTTGCCGAATGCCCGGTGCAGATGGAAGCGAAGGTCGCGCATGTGCACGGGATGGCACAGGACGATGCAGTCTGGCGCAGCCGTCTCGTGGCGATCGAGCTCCGGATCACCCGTGTTCATGCGCACCCCGACATCATGATGGACGGCGTGGACAACCGCATCGATCCCGACAAATGGCGGCCGCTGATCCTCAGCTTCCAGGAATTCTATGGCCTGACGCCGCAACGTTTGCGGCGCTCAGAGCTCGGACAGATACCGGAAGCGAAGTACCGCCCGTTGGGCTGGCAGCCGGCGCTTTGATGCGCCTCATCGCTTCCGCAGCACCATGTCCTTTGCCGCAATCAGGCCGCCGCCAGCGATCAGGATTGCGGCAATCGCAATGTTGGCGCTGGCTTTGGCAAATCCGGCGGCGATGAGAAAGCCGGTCGAGAGCAGCGGCGTCGCGTAGGAGGCGGCGCCGAGCACGCGGATATCGCCTCGCTTCATGCCGATGTCCCAGGCGTAGAAGGCAGCGCCGACGGGACCGACGCCGAGTGCGATCACCGCGAGCCACTGCAAATTCGTCTCGGGCCACACCGTCGATTCAAGCAGACAATGCATCAGCGCGGCGAGCACTGACGTGGCGAGGCAAAAGCCCGCGACCGCATCGGTCGGCACCGCCTTCAACCGCCGCGACAGCACCGAATAGGTCGCCCAGACGAAGGCGGCGACGAATGCCGCGACCAATCCCGGCACCGCGCCCGGCGCGAAGGCGGAGGTATTGCCGGCAAACAGCAGTACGGTGCCGACGAGACCGAGCACGGCGCCGATGATGTGATGCACGGCGAGCCGCTCGCCCGGCAGGAACGACGAGAACAGCACAATCAGCAGCGGCCACATGTAGTTCAGAAGGCCGGCTTCGGCCGGCGGCGCAAAGCGCAGCGCGAGGAAATACAGCGCGTGATAGCCGAACAGGCCGCCAACGCCGACGAGCCATACGACGAGCGGCTGGCGCAGGCTTTTCGCGGCATCGCCGCGGCCGATCCAGGTGAGCAGGCCGACGAGACCGCCGATCGCAAAGGTCATCGCCGCGAGCTGGAACGCCGGGATCTTTCCGGTCGCCACCGTCATCACTGACAGCAACGACCACAGCAGGATCGCGGTCAGTCCGATCAGTGTGGCGGTGCGCTGGGTCATGAATCAAAGGCTCTGAGGACGATGATGCCCGGCACGAGGCCGGGCATGTTCGTCTTCACTATCGCCTTGTCGCGCCTGAAGCTACAGGCTTGGTGCCACATCAGGCGTGATACTGACCGCCATTGATGGTCAAGGTCGAGCCGGTGATGAAGCCGGCCTCATCGGCCGCCAGGAACACGACCGCGCGCGCGATCTCTTCGGGCTCGCCGAGCCGGTTAACCGGGATTTGCGGGATCACGTTCTTCTCCAACACGTCCTTCGGCACGGCCTGCACCATCTCGGTGTTGATATAGCCAGGCGCAATGGCGTTGACCGTGATGCCGCCCTTGGCGTTCTCGATTGCGAGCGCCTTGGTGAAGCCAATGTCGCCGGCCTTCGCCGCGGAATAATTGACCTGGCCGAACTGGCCCTTCTGGCCGTTGATCGACGAGATCGAGATGACGCGGCCGAACTTGCGCGCACGCATGCCCTCGATCACCTGGCGGGTCATGTTGAACAGCGAGCCGAGATTGGTGTTGATCACCGCGTTCCACTGCTCGAGCGTCATCTTGTGGAAGGCGGTGTCCCGGGTGATGCCGGCATTGTTGACGAGCACATCGACCGGGCCGAGCTCGGCCTCGACCTTCTTCACGCCTTCGGCGCAGGCATCGAAATTGCTGACGTCCCATTTGTAGACGGCGATGCCGGTCTCGGCCTTGAACTTCTCCGCCGCCACATCATTGCCGGCATAGCTCGCCGCGACCTTGTAGCCGGCCGCCTTCAGCGCCTTGCTGATCGCAGCTCCGATGCCCCGGGTACCACCCGTCACCAATGCAACTCGTGCCATGTCGTATTCCTTCCCTTGGACTCTTCGGACGTTTCTGAGCGATCGTTTTTAGGTACGGATTATGCGGTTGCTTTGACGGACATCAAGAACAAAACGCCCGGCATTGAGCCGGGCGTTTGTATTTAGTCGAGGCTTGCGCGGTTGCGAAGAATATTTGATTTGCAACCGCCGCCTTTTTAGTCGCGTGCAACGCACTCACTGACGCGTGCAGCGCACGCGTCGGTGATCTTCAGTCGCGCGCGATGCACATCGCGATGCCCATGCCGCCGCCGATGCACAGCGTGGCGAGGCCCTTCTTCGAATCACGCTTCTGCATCTCGTGCAGCAGCGTCACCAGCACGCGCGCGCCGGAGGCGCCGACGGGATGGCCGATCGCAATCGCGCCGCCATTGACGTTGACCTTGGAGGTATCCCAGCCGAGGTCCTTGTTGACGGCGCAGGCCTGCGCCGCAAAGGCTTCGTTGGCCTCGATCAGATCGAGATCGCCAACGCTCCAGCCGGCCTTCTTCAGCGCGGCACGCGAGGCCGGGATCGGGCCCGAGCCCATGATCTTCGGATCGACGCCGGCCTGCGCCCAGGACACGATGCGCGCGATCGGCTTCTTGCCTTCCTTGGCGGCTTGCTTCGCGGTCATCAGCACCACGGCGGCAGCGCCGTCATTGATGCCGGAGGCCGAACCTGCGGTGACCGTGCCTTCCTTCTCGAAGGCGGGCTTGAGCTTCGCCATCCCGTCAAGCGTTGCGCCATGGCGCGGATATTCGTCGGCGCTGACGACGATGTCGCCCTTGCGGGTCTTGATGGTGACGGGGACGATCTCGTCGTTGAACTTGCCGGCCTTCTGCGCGGCCTCGGCCTTCTGCTGCGAGGCGACCGCGAACTCGTCCTGCTGGGCGCGGGTGATCTGCCACTGCCGCGCGACGTTCTCGGCGGTGTTGCCCATGTGGTAGCCGTTGAAGGCATCCCACAGGCCGTCCTTGATCATGGTGTCGACGAACTCGACCGGGCCCATCTTGACGCCGCCGCGCAGATACTGGGCGTGCGGAGCCATGCTCATGGATTCCTGGCCGCCAGCGACCACGATTTCCGAATCGCCGTTGAGCAGCGCCTGGTAGCCAAGCGCGACCGTACGCAGGCCCGAGCCGCAAAGCTGGTTGACGCCCCAGGCCGGGCTCTCGACCGGAATGCCCGCGGCGATCGAGGCCTGGCGGGCCGGGTTCTGGCCCTGAGCCGCGGTCAGGATCTGGCCCATGATGACTTCGGAGACCCGGCCGGGCTCGATGCCACCGCGCTCCAGCGCGGCCTTGATGGCGATCGCGCCGAGATCGTGGGCGGGAAGGGTCGCGAACGCTCCGTTGAAGCTTCCGACCGGGGTGCGGGCGGCGCTGACGATGACGACATCGTCTGACATGGGCATCTCCTGGGGTTGAATGGGGGCAGACGGGGCTGGGAAATGGCTCGCCAGTCTCGAACGGCATCCTGTTAACGTCGTTGCGGCATGTCAATCGGCTGGCGACCGAATTCATGCCGCAGCGCATTCAAAATAGCGTTCTTGGCGATTTCGCAAGCACGTTTTTGCTGTGCGATTAACCGTGCCGCACAAAACGGTAGCGTGCCCCCTTTGAAAATGCTTATTTTGTTGCGTTGCGTACTCTTCCCGCCCTGCGGCATTGGCCCTGCAGGTTCCCGTTCTCAGCGTCTTTGAAGTGAGAGCCCATGGCGAAATCAGACCAACCCACGACCATCAAGAAATACGCGAACCGCCGGCTCTATAACACCGGAACGAGCACTTACGTGACGCTGGAAGACCTCGCCGCCATGGTCAAGGATGGCGAAGATTTCCTGGTCTACGACGCCAAGACCGGCGACGACATCACGCGCTCCGTGCTCGCCCAGATCATCTTCGAGCAGGAGAACAAGGCGGGCCAGAACCTGCTGCCGACCACCTTCCTGCGCCAGCTGATTCGCTTCTACGGCGACAGCATGCAGATGGTGGTGCCGAAATATCTGGAGCAGTCGATCGCGACGCTGACCCAGGAGCAGGAGAAGTTCCGCAAGCAGATCGCCAACTCGCTGTCCGGAACTCCGTTTGCGCCCTTGGAGGAACAGGTCCGCCGCAACATGGAGCTGTTCCAGCAGACCTTCTCGATGTTCAAGCCGTTTGTCCCCACCGCAGGCCGTCCCGCGGGCACGGCGGAGCCAGAACCGGACGCCAGCGCCGAGCCGGCCAAGGACACCAACATCGACGATCTGCGCCAGCAGATGAAGGACATGCAGGAACGCCTCGAAAAGATGTCGAAGAAGGACGAGTAGGTCTCTCGTCCGCACCGGCGCGTCCGCATGCGGCGGGCGCGCAAACGACCGATTGATTGCGGCATAGCCACGTCGCCGCGATACCGGCCAAGGCCGGAGCCCACCATGTCTGACCGAACCACGCACTGGCAGAATGTCTACGCCACCAAGGGCGAGGCCGAGGTCAGCTGGTTTCAGGACAACCCGGCGATCTCGCTCGAGATGATTCGTGCGGCCAGCCCGAATCATGACGCCGCCATCATCGATATCGGCGGCGGCGCATCGCGATTGGTCGATGCACTGCTTCAGGACGGACAGCGCAATCTCGCCGTGCTGGACCTTTCCGCCAACGCGCTCGACATAGCGAAGAAGCGAATCGGCGCGGCCGCCTCAACGGTCGACTGGATCGTCGCCGACGTCACCGCATGGCAACCGGCGAAGACCTGGGACGTCTGGCACGATCGCGCCGCGTTTCACTTCCTGACCGATCCGCACGACCGGGCCGCTTACGTCGAGCGCTTGCGGTCGGCGGTTGCGCCGGGCGGGCACGTGATCATCGCGACATTCGCGCCCGACGGCCCGGAGAAATGCAGCGGCCTGCCGGTCCAGCGGCATGACAGCACGAGCCTTTCGGCGGAGCTCGGGCCGGAGTTCGAGCTGGTGGAGACGCGCAACGAGACGCACCACACGCCGTGGCATTCGACGCAGGCGTTTCAGTTCAGCCGGTTTCGGCGGCGGGGCTAGCTCCCGTCAGGCCGCCAGCTTCACCGCATGCGCAAAATCCCAATAGAGCTTGCGCGCCCTGGTGTAGAGCGGGCCCGGCTTCAGCTCGCGCGCGTCGATGCGAATCACCGGCGCGACCTTTGCGAAATTGCCGGTGGAGAAGATCTCGTCGGCGGCAAGGAAATCCGCATAGCGCAGCGTCTTCTCGACCACGGTGACGCCGTCACCGCGGAGCAGGCCGATCACGCGCTGGCGCGTGATGCCGTTGAGGAAGGTGCCGTTCGGCACCGGCGTGAAGACCACGCCGTCTTTCGCCATGAACACGTTGGAATTGCCGAACTCCGCGACATTGCCGAGCATGTCGAGCATCAGAGCGTTCTGGAAGCCGCGCGAGGCTGCTTCCGCCAGCGCCCGCGAATTGTTCGGGTAGAGACAGGCGGCCTTGGCTTCGACCGGCGCGCATTCGGCGGTGGGCCTGCGGAACGGCGAAAGCGTGATCGCGCTGCCGACCGGCTTCGGCATCGGCGCCTCGTAGATGCACAGACACCAATTGGTGGTTTCAGGATCGAACAGCACGCCGCCGCCTGCGCCGTTCTGCGCCCAGTACATCGGACGAACGTAGAGCTCGGCGTTCGGCGCAAAGCGCGCGATGCCTTCATTTGCGAGCGTAAGCCAGGTGCCGGCATCGACCACCGGCTTCAGGCCAAAATTGATCGCGGATTGATTGGCGCGGACGACGTGACGGTCGAGATCCGGCGCCACGCCCTCGAATGCGCGCGCACCGTCGAACACGACCGAGCCGAGCCAGGCCGCATGCGTGCGCGGCCCCATGATCGGCACGTTGCCGTCATGCCATTTGCCCTCGAAGAAGGTCCAACTCGGCGAATATTCGATCGGCTTCCTGATCTCGGCCATGACCGGCCTCCCCTCGAAAAATATCCGGGCACTATTGTCCCAATTTCTAAACGATTTGCTGCCGGGAAGCACCAACTCTCGCATACCGGGAGGTTATAGTGTCAGGCACTTCACGGAGTTTGCCATGCCGCTCGATCCGCTCGCAAAGCGCTTGTTGACCATGATGGCTGCGGCTACGCCGCAGGCGCGGAGCCGGCCGAGCGTCGAGGCGCGGCGACAATCGCTGGCGAAGCTGATGCAGCTCGCGCGCACCGAGGCGCCGGATGTGACGGCCTCGGACGGCAAGTTGCCCGGCCCTGGCGGCGAGCTGCCCTATCGGCTCTATTCGCCGGCGTCTGCCGGCGAGCGCGCGCCGGGCTTCGTGTTCTTTCATGGCGGCGGGCTCGTCGCCGGCAGCATTGCGACGCATGACCGTATCGCGGCGGCACTGGCGCATGCGACCGGCTGTCGACTCGTTTCGGTCGACTACCGCCTCGCGCCCGAGCACAAATTTCCTGCTGCTGTCGATGACGCGATCGCCTCCACCGAATGGGTCGCGCGCAAAGCTTCATCTCTCGGCATCGACGCCGAGCGGCTGGTGGTCGGCGGCGATTCCGCCGGTGCGACGCTCGCTGCGATCGTATGCCAGGAAGAGGCGCAGAGCGCCGGCCTCTCCATTGTCGCACAATGCCTGATCTGCCCGGTGCTGGATTTCGAGGAGACCTCGCCCTCGCGCGAAGCCTTCGCCGAGGGACATCTGATCGACCGCACCACCATCGAGGCCGATCTGTCAGATTACCTGCCCGAGGGCCTGGATGCCGCCGATCCCCGCATCTCCCCACTGCGTGCGACGCGTCTCTCGGGCCTGCCGACCGCAATCATCCACACCGCCGAGTTCGACCCGATGCGCGACGAGGGCAATGCCTACGCGCGCAAGCTGCTCGCCGCGGGCGTCGCGGTCGAGCACGTCTGCCATGACGGCATGGTCCACAATTTCCACGCCATGGGTGCGATCCTGCCGCAGGCGCAGCTCGTGCTGTCGCAGATCGGCGAGCAGGTCAGGCGCGCGGTGGAGAAATGAGGCGCGACTACGCCCGTGCGTCGAGCACAGCGCGCGCCGCCACAAGATACTCGCGCCAATGCGCGTCGGCGTAACGCTCGGCCTGGTGCGCGCAGGCGATATCAGGCGCATGTGCTGCGGCGATCGTGCGGGCAAAGCGTTCTTCGGCCACCGTCGCATCGCCAATGGCGGGTGCCCGCGCGGCGGCCACGGCGGTCGGAGCCGCGGCGAGCCCCGCCATTCCAGCGAGCAGGATGCGGCGTGACGTGTTCATGGCTGTCGTCCTCCATTGTCCGGCCTGCACTGTGGCGGGCGAGTGTGTCAGCGCGATCACGGCAGGGTAACCGCGCGCATGCGCATCGTCCATGGTCCGCAGATAGACCTTGACCACACGAACGATCACGTTCCATCTAGCGGGCGGTTCCGTCACCAGATCGCCACGCGTCGGATTGTCACGTGTCCCACCGCAGCCCAACGTCCGACTTGGTCTTGCGCGCGGTCGCAACAGGACTGCTGTGTCTGACGATCCCGGCGGGCGCTGTCTATGCCGCCGATGGGGACGAGGACACGGCGGCAAGGTCTGTCGTCCCGAACATCTACCTCGACCTTCGCACGACCTATGCAACGATTCCTGCGGGCACGCTCGGGCTCGGCTTCGGCAACACCTCGCTCTCGGCCGCGTTCGAAGCGCTGGCGGCACAACGCGGCGCGACGCTGCCGAACGGCTTGCCGGCCGCGAAATCGATCACCGTCGACCTGCCGCTGACCGTGGACGTCAGCGATCGCGTATCGCTCTATGGCGGTGTATCAGGTTCGACGACGGATATCGGCGGCGGCTGGTCGACATTCGACATCACCAGTTGGAACATCGGCGTGCAGGCCGACCTCTACCAGCAGAACGGCGGCAGGATCCCGACGATCACGTTGCAATCCACGCTGACCCAATCGGTGCCGAACGAGCAGGGCATGACGAATTCGTTCAACAACATCCTGGAATTCGACTACGCGCTCGACAAGGACGAGACGCGCGGCTGGCTCGCCGGCGTGCAATACACCCACACCGACATTGCCAGCCTTGTTGCCCGGATCAGGCCGAACACAATCCTCTACGCCGGCGGCTATTACCAATGGCCGAGCAACTGGAAATTCACCGGGCGCCTCGGTGTGCAGTCGTTCGGCGGTGCGCAGCTCGCAGGCCGGACGCTTGCGGAGCCGTTCACCCAGCCGATCTTGCGCCTCGACCTCGACCGCATGGATGACAATGACAACCGCCTGTTCGGCATCACCGCACAGATCGCGTGGATGCCGAAGCCGTCCTACCAGATGACGCTGCGCACGCCGCTTTATGCCGTGCGCCACTAGGGTACCGGCTACTCCGGCACCGGCACGTCGAACGTATTCAGCGTGACCGAGACCATGCAATAGACCCCGACGAGATAGGACAGCTCGGCCGCGCCGTGCTCGCCGAATTCCTTCACCGCAGCCCGATAGGTCAGCTCGGGCAACACGCCGCCGCTGACCAGCGCAGACGCCATGTCGTAGGCAACCGCTTCCTGCTTGGTCAGATCGACCGGCCGCTGTCCCGCGACGATGGTCGCAAGCTTCTCGTCGGAGAGGCCGCGCTGCTCGGCGACCAGCACATGGGCATAGAGCTCGTAGCCGGAGCGGAAATGCGAACCGGTGACGAGGATCGCGACCTCGCGCACCGGCGCCGGCAGCAGCGGGTTCGACGCGATCGCCTTGACCAGCTCCCACACCGGCTTGCCGAAGCGCGGCTCGCGGACCCAGGGATTCCAGGGGCCGAGCAGCGCGCCGTCGTCGCGCATGTTCACAAAGCCCTTGAAATGGTCCTTGATGCCCGCTTGCATGTCGGCATAAAGCGGCTTCTGTTCGTCGCTCAGCTCTTTCGGATCGAGAATGGGAAGGCGCACGGCAGGATCTCCACGTTGAGAAGATGGAAAGCTCGCCCGCATGCGCGCGCAAGGCAAGTGAAGTTGCCGTGACGACCGTGCGATTTCGCAAACGACAGAGAGGCGCCGATCTGAAGCCTTCGGGGCGTCATGGGCTCTGCGGATTGACGATATCGTCGACCGCGAGCGCCAGCGGCTGCCCGGTGTCGAGGAACGACGACAAGGCCGCCTCGAACGGCGCCGGATCGAGACCGCGCGCGGCGAGCCAGGCGGGCTCATAATAGGTCTGCCGGTAACGCTCGCCGGAATCGCAGATCAGCGTCACCAGCGATCCCGTCTGGCCTGCCTTGCGCATCTCCGAGGCGAGCCGGCACAGCGCCAGGAAATTGGTGCCGGTAGAGCCGCCGAGCGCACGCCGCAGCCGGCGCGACAAAACGTTCATCGCGGCAATCGTGACCGCATCCGGAATCTTCATCATGCGGTCGACCACGCCCGGCACGAACGACGGCTCGCACCGGGGACGGCCGACGCCTTCGATCAGCGAGGGACGTTCGCAGAGATGGGAGCGGTCCTGCGAGCGGAAGCAGTCGAAGAACGCGGAATGCTCGACATCGGCGACGCACAGCCGCGTCGGATATTGGCGATAGCGCAAATAGCGGCCGATCGTGGCCGAGGTGCCGCCGGTGCCCGCCCCCATCACGATCCAGTCCGGCAGCGGGTGCGGCTCGCCCTTCAGCTGGGTGAAGATCGATTCGGCGATGTTGTTGTTGCCGCGCCAGTCGGTGGCGCGCTCGGCGAAGGTGAACTGGTCCATGTAATGGCCGCTCAGCCGGGTCGCGAGCGCGGCAGCTTCCGCATAGAGCGCGCGGCCGTCGTCGATCAGATGGCAATTGCCGCCATAATGCTCGATCGCGGCGATCTTTTCCGCCGAGGTCGTGCGCGGCATCACGGCGTAAAAGGGCACGCCGATCATCTGCGCGAAATACGCCTCCGACACCGCGGTCGAGCCCGATGACGCCTCCACAACGGGCGTACCTTCGTGGATATGGCCGTTGCAGAGGGCATAGAGGAACAGCGAGCGCGCCAGCCGGTGCTTCAGGCTGCCGGTCGGATGCGTGGACTCGTCTTTCAGATAGAGGTCGATGCCCGCCAGCGCCGGCACGATCAGCCGGATCAGGTGGGTGTCGGCCGTGCGGCACTGGTCGGCTTCGATCGCAGCTACGGCCTCGTCGACCCAGCCGCGCCGGTAGGCCGGGGCGACAGGTTCATGCGGGCGAAAGGGAAGCGGCTGCATCGGACGAATCTCTCACGATGCGTATCGCGCATCAATAGCTCTGCATTATTGTTTGACGCGTTTTCATGCCGCGAACCGGTTTCCACTTCGCTGGAAAACGCTCTGGCTCAAAACTCCAGTGGCGCGTTGTCGACGACCTCCTTCATCACGAAGAAAGTGCGGGTCTGGCGAACGCCGGGCAGCGCGATGAGCTGCTCGCCATGGATGCGGTTGAAGTCCTCCATGTCGCCGACACGGATTTTCAGGAAGTAGTCGAAGTCGCCGGCGACGAGGTGGCAGTCGAGCACGAATTTCAGCCTCGTGATCACCTGCTCGAAGGTCGCAAAGCTCTCCGGGGTCGAGCGGTCGAGCACGACGCCGACCATCACCAGCGTGCCCTTGGCCACCTTCTTCGGCGCCACCATGGCGCGGACCGCGGCAATAAAGCCGTCCTCGAACAGGCGCTGGGTGCGACGGTGGCAGGTGGCGGGGCTGATCGCGACGGTTTCGGCCAGCTCGGCGTTGCTTAGCCGGCCATTATTCTGCAGCAATCTCAACATCTTGAGGTCGATACGGTCGAGACGGGCGGACATGGAAGAAGCTTCCGGAAATTGATGCTACTACGGAAGGAATATTAGGTCTCAAGATAATATTTGCAAGATTATGTGCAACATGGGCGCAATATTCGAGAGCACCTTCTTGCTGTGCAATGCTAGCCACATCCCAGACACCAACGCCAATCGGGATGATCTAATGAGACTGGACAAATTCGCGCGCTATCCGCTGACCTTCGGCCCGACGCCCATCGAGAAGCTGGAACGGCTCTCGAAGCACCTCGGCGGCAATGTCGAGATCTACGCCAAGCGTGAGGACTGCAATTCCGGTCTCGCCTATGGCGGCAACAAGCTGCGCAAGCTCGAATACATCATCCCCGACGCGATCGCGTCGAACGCCGACACGCTGGTCTCGATCGGCGGCGTGCAGTCGAACCACACCCGCATGATCGCGGCGGTCGCCGCCAAGATCGGCATGAAGTGCCGTCTGGTGCAGGAAGCCTGGGTGCCGCACGAGGACGCCGTCTATGACCGCGTCGGCAACATCATGCTCTCGCGCATCATGGGCGCTGACGTGCGCCTGGTCGAAGACGGTTTCGACATCGGCATCCGCAAGAGCTGGGAGCAGGCGATCGAGGACGTGAAAGCCGCGGGCGGCAAGCCCTACGCGATCCCGGCCGGCGCCTCCGTGCATAAATTTGGCGGGCTCGGCTATGTCGGCTTCGCCGAGGAAGTGCGCAACCAGGAGAAAGAGCTCGGCTTCAAGTTCGACTACATCATCGTCTGCACCGTGACCGGTTCGACCCATGCCGGCATGCTGGTCGGCTTTGCCGCCGACGGCCGCGCGCGAAAAGTGATCGGCATCGATGGGTCGTTCACGCCGGCGCAGACCAAGGCACAGGTGCTCGAGATCGCGCAGAACACGGCAAAGCTCGTCGAGCTTGGCAAGGACATCGTGGCAGACGACGTCGTGCTGATCGAGGACTACGCCTATCCCGCTTATGGCGTGCCGTCGGAGGAGACCAAGGAGGCAATCCGCCTCACCGCGCGGTTAGAGGCGATGATCACCGACCCCGTCTATGAAGGCAAATCGATGCAGGGCCTGATCGACCTGACCCGGAAGGGCCATTTCGAGAAGGGCGCGAAGATACTCTACGCCCATCTCGGCGGCGCGCCGGCGCTGAACGGCTATGGGTATGCGTTCCGGAACGGGTGAAGTAGGCAGCACCTCGCGCCTCCACTCCGATGTCGTCCCGGGCAAGCGTAAGCGCAGACCCGAGACCCTCTCCGCGCGTGCCCCAAGATAGATCACGCGGTATGGATCCCGGATCTGCGCTCCGCTTCGCTGCGCTTGTCCGGGATGACGTATGGAGGGAGTTGAGCGCGCCGACAACCGCTGCGCTACTTCCTACCGCGTCCTGACGATCTGCAGCAGCTCGTCGCCGTAGTGCTCGAGCTTCTTGTCGCCGATCCCCGGCACATTGCGCAGCTCGTCCAGCGTGGTCGGCCAGGCCCGAACGATGCCGTCGATGGTGGCATCGTGCAGCACGACATAGGCGGGCACGCCGCGTTCGCGCGCGATATCCGAGCGCCAGGAGCGCAGCCGCGCGCGCAATTCGGGATCGACGTCGCCCTTCGGTGCGCTGGCCGCCGGCGCGAGGTCGCCGCGGCGGGATTTTGCGCGGCTTGACCGGACCCGGGTGCCCGGCGCCTCCTCGCGCAGCCAGACTTCTGTCTCCCCGCGCAGCACGCCGCGCGCGGTCTCCGTCAGCTTCAGCGCGCCAAAGGCTTCGCTGTCGCTCTGCAAATGGCCCATGGCCACCAGCTGCCGCAGCGCGGTGCGCCATTGCTTCTCGTTGAGCTCGCGCCCAATGCCGAACACCGACAGTTTGTCGTGGCCGAACTGCGTCACCTTCTCGGTCAGACGTCCGATCAGCACGTCGATCAGATGCATCGCACCGAAACGTTGTCCGGTGCGATAGGCGCAGGATAGCAGCTTCTGCGCCAACACCTTGCCGTCGCGCATTTGCGGCGGGGTCAGGCAATTGTCGCAATTGCCGCAAGTCTCGCCATACGAGGTCTCGCCGAAATAGGCGAGCAGCCGCCGGCGCCGGCACTGCGCGGTCTCGGCGAGCCCGACCAGCGCATCGAGCTTGCCGATCGACACGCGCTTAAAGTCATCGGACCCACTGGACTCGTCGATCATGCGGCGCTGCTGCACGATGTCGGATAGGCCGTAGGCCATCCACGCCGCCGACGGCTTGCCGTCGCGCCCCGCCCGCCCGGTTTCCTGGTAATAGGCCTCGATGCTCTTGGGCAGATCGAGATGGGCGACGAAGCGCACGTCGGGCTTGTCGATACCCATGCCGAAGGCGATGGTCGCGACGATGACGATGCCGTCCTCATTGAGGAAGCGATCTTGATTGCGCGAGCGCACCTGGCCATCGAGCCCGGCGTGATAGGGCAGCGCCGCAATGCCGGCCTCGGCGAGTGCGGCAGCAACCTCCTCGACGCGGTTGCGGGACAGGCAATAGACCACGCCGGCGTCTCCGGCATGGCGTTCCCGGATGAACTCCTTCAGCTGCGACACCGCATTGCGCTTGTCGACGATCTCGTAGCGGATGTTGGGCCGGTCGAAGCTCGATACGAATTGCGGGCTGTCTGTCAGCTGGAGTCGCTGGACGATCTCCTTCCGCGTCAGGTCGTCGGCGGTCGCGGTCAGCGCGATGCGCGGCACGTCGGGGAAGCGCTCGGCGATGATGGACAGGCCGACATATTCGGGCCGGAAGTCATGCCCCCATTGCGAGACGCAATGCGCTTCGTCGATCGCGAACAGCGCCACCTTGGCCTGCGCCAGCATCGACAGGCAGCGTGGCGTCACCAGGCGTTCCGGCGCGACATAGAGCAGATCGAGATCACCTGCGATCAGGCGCCGCTCGATGTCGGAGGCCTCCTGCGATGTCAGCGACGAGTTGAGCGCGGCAGCATTGACGCCGGCCTCGATCAAACCTGCGACCTGGTCGCGCATCAGCGCGATCAGCGGCGAGACAACGATACCGCAGCCCTCACGCAACAGCGACGGCAATTGATAGCACAACGACTTGCCGCCGCCGGTCGGCATCAGCACCAGGCAATTGCCGCCGTCGGTCACGTGCCGGATGATTTCGCCTTGCGCGCCTCGGAACCCCGGCAGGCCGAACACCGAATGCAGCACCGACAGCGCATCGCGGCCATCGGCCGGCGCTGGCAGCGGAGCGGTGGAAGGGGCGGACATGAGCGTGGCGTGTCGGGGGTTTGCGAGATTCGTCATAACGCCAGTCGCATGACGGCGCGGGCGTTGCAAGACTGTTTGCGCAGCGGGCGCGGCTCTTTCCCTCTCCCCTTGTGGGAGAGGGTGGCTCGCCGCGAAGCGGCGAGACGGGTGAGGGGTATCTAGCCCCGGTTCCTGTTCGGCATTGGAGTTCGCGGAGAGATACCCCTCATCCGGCGCTTCGCGCCACCTTCTCCCACAAGGGGAGAAGGGAAGAGTCTGCTACGCCCCGATCCGGCGCAGGGCCTCGGCGACCGTCACGATCGGCATGTTGCGCTTTTCCGCAGCCTTCAGCGCGTGGCGCAACAAGGCCGGGGTGCAGCCATAGGGGCTCGGCGCGTCGACGACATCGTGGCCGTAGAAGATCAGCCAGCCGCCGCTTGCGACCGCCTCGTCGAAATAACGGTCCACGCCCGCCATATCGATCTCGTAATTGACCAACGGCGAAGCGCGCAGGAACTGGAGATCGATGACATCGCTGTTGACACCCGGAAGGATGCCTCGCGCAGAGCGGAAGTTCTGGGCGAGCTGCGGTTTGCGCCAGACCGAGGCAAGGCCATACGGATAGGCGAAATTCTCGAGCCGGATCGAGGAATCGACGCCGAGAAAATAACTGCGGTTCCGTTCGATCTCGCGCGCCATCGCGCTCTCGTCGAGATCGACCGCGCGCGAATGCGAGAAAGTGTGGCAGCCGATCTCGTGGCCGCCGCGATGCAGTCGGACGATCGCATCGTTCGACAGGCCATGCCAATGATCCGAGGGCCGATCGATCAGGCTGCCGGCGAGATAGAACGTACCGCGCCCGCCATGCGCTTCCAGCAGCGAGGCCCCCTCGCCTGCGGCGCTATCGGGGGCGTCATCGAAGGTGAAGCTCACCATCGGCGCGTGCGCCGGCAAGCGGTGCGGCGCGGCGCGGAAATGCCGGGCCAGCCGATTGCTCAAGCGTCCGTTGAGAGCCGACAGCACGGGTGCATTCCCTGTGATTTCATATTTCTCTACTGAAACATTTGCGCGCGGTCTGAGGCAAGCTTAACGCCTGGGTAATCCTAACGCGTGACCTACAGCCTTGGGTTAACGCGCCAGCAGCGGAGCTTCCGCGTCCGTGTCGAGATATTGCAGCCAATTGCGGAAAAGCGCGGCCGCGGCGCTGCCGGCCGCAATATCGGTGCGCAAAGTCAGCGCCGGCAATTCATTGGTCAGTGCCGGATGCCGCTGGTGCCTCGCCCGCTTTTCGAAGCGCGCGAGTTTTTCCTCCGTCGCTGCGTCAAAATAACTCACGGGGAACGCCGGATAGGCCTCCCGTTCGCGCGCGAGGAAGCGGCCGACGTCGCGCAAATATTCGCGCTGCAGCGACAGCGCGTCATATTCGGGATGACCCTGGAAGAACACGAATCGGCTGTCATACTGCTGGACGAAGACGTCGACGCCGGCCTGCGCCGACCGGGTCAGCACCTGATAGCCGGCCTGCGTGAGATCTCCCTCAGTGACTTCGTTGAGACGGGAATGCGAGACCTTGAGCGGCGTCGGCGCATCACGCGTCAGCGGGTCGCCGGTCACAGTCGCGCAGTCGAAGATGCCATGACATTTGGCCGGCAGCCGCTGCCGTTCGATGCGATCGAGATGCAGCACCGCCGCATGAGCGGCAAGGCATGACCAGATCGTCGAGCGGGTATTGGTCCTGGCCCAGTCGACCAGCTCGGTGAGATCGCGCCAGTACGGCTCCTGATCGAGCTCGGGCGCGACCGGCTCGGCACCGGTCACGATCAGCCCGTCGAACCTCTCGCGCTTGAGATCGGAGAGATCGGAATATTCGCTCTCGACATGCCACTTCGCTTCCGGCGAGCGCGTCACCGACGGCAGCGAGAAGCAATGGAAGCGGATGCGGCGTGGTCCTGCGGCGGCCTGGAGCAGCTTCATGAACTGCCGCTCGGTCGCCTTCAGCGCCGTATCCGGCATGTTGTTGATCAGCCCGATGTTGAGCTCGGCACCGGCATGATCGCGCGCGAGATCGCCGTCGGCCGGCACCAGTGCCGGGCTTGCGATACCTTGATCCCTGTCGATCAAGACGCTCATCGGCCGGATTGCCTACTCCGCGGCCTGAAGACGCGCGGCCGGACAGGCCTTCTCCAGCGCCTGGTCGACGTCCTCGATGATATCAGCGGCATGCTCGATACCGATCGAGAGGCGGATCGTCTCCGGCAGCACACCGGCTGTGCGCTGCTGCTCCGGCGACATTTGCCGGTGCGTGGTCGAGGCCGGATGGCAGGCCAGCGACTTGGCATCGCCGATATTGACGAGGCGGGTGATCAGCTTCAGCGCATCATAGAAATCCTTGCCGGCTTCCATGCCGCCCTTGATGCCGAAGGTGAACAGCGAGGAGGCGTTGCCGTCGAGATACTTCTGGACCAGCGGATAATAGGGGCTATCCGGGAAGCCGGTGTAGTTGACCCAGGCGACGCGCGGATCGTTGCGCAGGAATTCAGCGACCTTGCGGGCGTTCTCGCAATGGCGCTCCATGCGCAGCGCCACCGTCTCGATGCCCTGGAGCAGCAGGAAGGCGTTGAACGGCGACAGCACCGAACCCATGGTGCGCTGATAGACGCTGCGCGCGCGCTCGATATAGGCGGTCTTGCCGAAGCGCTCGGCATAGACGAGGCCGTGATAGGAGGCGTCCGGCTTGTTGTAGGCCGGGAAGCGATCGGCGTGCCTGGCCCAGGGGAAATTTCCGGAATCGACGATGGCGCCGCCGAGCGTGGTGCCATGACCGCCCAGGAATTTGGTCAGCGAATGCACGGCGATGTCCGCGCCGTAGTCGAACGGCTTGAGCAGGATGGGCGTAGCGACGGTGTTGTCGACGATCAGCGGCACGCCGTGGGCGTGCGCGATCCTGGCCAGCGCCTCGATGTCGCAGACATTGCCGGCGGGATTGCCGATGGTCTCGGCGAACACCGCCCGGGTGTTCTCGTCGATCAGCTTCTCGATTGCATCAAGCTTGTCGCTCTCGGCGAAGCGGCCGGTGATGCCCTGCCGCGGCAGGATGTGCGAGAGCAGCGTGTGGGTGGTGCCGTAGAGCTGCGGCACGGACACGATGTTGCCGCCATGGTCGGCGACGTTGACGAAGGCGAAATGCAACGCAGCCTGGCCGGTCGCGACCGCGAGCGCGCCGACGCCACCTTCGAGCTGGGCGATGCGCTTCTCCAGCACCGCGCTGGTCGGATTGGCGATGCGGCTGTAACGGAAACCTTCGGCCTCGAGATTGAAGAGGGCCGCGCCATGATCGGCGCTGTCGAAGGCGTACGCCGCGGTCTGGTAGATCGGCACGGCAACCGCGTGCGTGGTGGCTTCGGGCTCGTAGCCGGCGTGAATAGCAATCGTCTCGTTGCGCATCGTACCACCTCCGCGTGGAGCGGGCTGCACTTATTGGCCTGTATGAGGCATGTGCGTTGTCCGCCGTCCCTCTGTTAGAGGCGGGTGGTAAAGCGGACAATAATTCGCCTAGAGATAGAGGAAGTAACCCTAATATTTGTTGGTGAATTGGCTAAAATTTGAATGATCCCCTCTCGCGGGGCTTCGCACGTACCGCGCGAAGCCCCGCGAGCAAGTTCAGGCCATCGTCTCCCAGAGCCGGTGGGTCAGCACGCCGGCGCGCTTCTCGATCGCGGCGGCAGCGTCCAGCGCGAGATCCTCGCGGTAGCGGCCCGCGATGAGCTGCACGCCGATCGGCCTGCCATCTTGCACGGCCACCGGCACCACGGCGCCGGGCAGCCCCAGCACGTTGATCGCGGAGATGAAGCGGATCTCGCCCCAGAAGATTTCTTGCACGCGTTCGGCACTGACGGTGTCGTCGCGCGGACCCGGCGTCGGCTTCACCGTGGTCGGCGCCAGCACCACCGGATACTCCTCGAAGAACAATTGCCAGGCACGGATATGGCCGTTGCGGGCGGCTGTCGCCTGCATCCAGGCCTTGAGATCGAGCGCGTTGGCTTTGGTCTTCATGCCGCCCCATGCCTTGTGGAAGTCGTCCGACGTAACCTTCAGCATGCCGGCCTCCTGCATCACCACCGTCTCGTTGGTGATGATGTCGCACCAGGTCTGCCAGACGCCGTTGATGTCGGGCACCTCGACCTCGCTGACGCGATAGCCGGAGCGCTCCAGGTGATCGGCGGCCTGGCGCAGCGCCGCGCTGACCGCCGGATCGACCGCCATGTCTTCCGGGATCTTGGCCAGCGCGACCTTGATCGGGCCCTTCGGCTTCGGTCCGGTCAGCGGCGCCGGCACCCACCAGGGATCGCGCGGATCGCGCTGGCTCATCACCTCCAGCGCGAGACGGACGTCGCCGACGTGGCGGGCGAGCGGCCCCTGTGCCGACATCAGATGTGCCAGCATCGGCCGCTCCGCCGTCGCGCTTGCGTTGAAGGCGGGAATGCGGCCCTGCGTCGGCTTGATGGTGGCAACGCCATTGCAATGCGCCGGCCACCGCAGCGAGCCGCCGATGTCGTTGCCATGCGCGATGGTGCCGATGCCGGCGGCAACCGCCGACCCCGCGCCGCCCGAGGAGCCGCCGCAGGTGATGTTCGGGTCCCAGGGATTGAGGGTCAATCCGTGCAGCGGATTGTCGGTGAAGCCGCGGAACGAGAATTCCGGCGTATTGGTGAGGCCGATGACGATTGCCCCGGCCTTCTTCAGGTTACGCACCACAGGCGAATCCGATGGCGCAACGAGATCCTTGTTGGCGGGGACGCCGTTGAAATTGGGTCGGCCTTCGTAGTCGACGTTTTCCTTGATGGTGATGGGCACGCCGTGCAGCAGGCCGAGCTCGCCGCCCTTGGCGCGCCGCTTGTCGGCCGCATGCCCGGCCCTCAGCGCGTCGTCGCCGAGATCGACGACGACCGCATTCAACCGGGGGTTGACCGCATGCATTCGCTCCAGATGCGCCTCGACGGTTTCCACCGCAGAGATTGCGCCGGAGCGGATCGCGGCCGCGGTCTCTACCGCCGACCATTGCCAGGCTGGCCCCTTGGGGGGGCGCGCAGTGGCCGATTTGCGCGCCGGCGCCACGGTCCTCTTTGTCGTCTTCTTTATCGTCTTGGCGACGGCCCCTTTGCGGACCGGACTCTTCTGGCCAGAGGTTTTCGCTGCCTTCTTGGAAGCGTTTTTCTTCATCGCCGTCTTCTTCGCCACGCCGCATCTCCTGAAATTGCGCGGCGAACGTTACGGACGGCATGCGCGGCTGTACAGGTGCGATTCTGCATGGCGCGCTGGCGCGACGCACCATCGCGTGCCCCGGCGAAGGCCCCTTAGGTCCGCGCTCATGGCCTACAAAGTGGTTGAACGGCGCGGCGAACTAGCGTTAAGATTGCCGGGTTGCGACCGAGTTATTTTGAGCAGTTCTTTTGCATCGACAGATTGGAGCATTGCCATGCTCGTTGACTTCGACAGCGGATACGGCCAGCAGCCATTTCACGATCTATGCGCCGACTACCCCGGCCCTGAGGCCTATGATCCACACGATTTCCGGGTCGAATGGGGTCCGATCTTTCACCGCGGCCGGCTCGACGGATCAGCGCGCGTGCTCGTAATCGGTCAGGATCCCGCCCAGCACGAAACGATCGTGCGCCGGATCCTGATTGGCACTGCGGGCCGGCGGACCCAGGGCTTTCTGACGAAGCTCGGCATCACGCAGAGCTATGTGATGGTGAACACCTTCCTGTACAGCGTCTACGGACAGAGCGGCGGCAACAAGCACAAGAACGAGCCGGGCATCGTCCTCTATCGCAACAAATGGTTCAAGGCCGTCCTGGGGCTCGGCAGCATCGAAGCCGTTGTCTCGCTTGGCAGTCTTGCGGACGACGCCTGGCACGCCTGGCTCATGACCGCCGATGGCGCCGCCTACAAGGCCCTTGCATATCAGCACATTCCTCATCCGACTTGGCCGGAGAGCTCCGCACCCGATGCCGCGACGCAGGCGGCGAATACCAAGGTCATGCTGACCAAGTGGAATGCCGCGCTGACAGCTCTCGGACCGCAGATCAAGCATCCCGACGCAGCAGCCGCACTCGTGCCGTATGGCGACGCCTTCAAGCTTTCCGAGCTGGTCGACATCATCGCAAAGGATATTCCGGCGGGCCTGCCGGTCTGGATGCGCGGAGACGCACCATGGGCGACACGCCAGGGGGCTGACGCGGCGGCCAAGCGGCGCACGATCGCGATCACCGTCCCCGATGGAGTGATCCCATGAGCCCGGCCCCAATCGCGCCGAAACGATGGGCCCTGTCCGGGCGGATCGTGACCATGGCCGCCGAAGGCGACATCATCGACAGCGGAACGATCTTCATTGAGGATCATCGTATCGCTGCCGTGACGCCGAAGGGACAGTCCGCGCCGGCAGGCTTCGAGACCGTCGATGCGATCGACACCGGCGGCACCATCTACCCTGGCCTGATCGAGCTGCATAATCACCTGAGCTACAACATCCTGCCGCTCTGGCCCGTGCCGCAGCTGTACCAGAACCGCGACCAGTGGCAGAACGCGGCATCGTACAAGACCTCGGTGACCGGCCCGATGAGCGCGATTGCGCTTGCCGACGACGGCTCGCTGCTGCCGGCGTTGGTTCGCTACGTCGAAGCCAAATGTCTGGTCGCCGGCACGACGACGAGCCAGGGGATCACGCTGTCGAACTGGAGCGGGACGATCCACAAATACTACAAGGGAGCGCTGCGCGCCGTCGAGATCGGCAGCCCTCCCGATCTGCCGCGGGCACACTCGAAGATCCCCGATGTGGACGCCCAGGATTGGGCGAAGTTCGACAACGAGCTCAAGTCGTCGGCATGCTTTCTGCTTCATCTCAGCGAGGGCATCGATGCCAAGGCGCATAGTCATTTCCTTGCGCTGAAGAATGCCGCGGGAACGTGGGCGATCGAGCCGTCGCTGGCCGGCATCCATTGCACGGCGCTCGACGCGACCGACTTCTCCACGATGGCCGAGCACAAGGCCAAGGTCGTGTGGTCTCCCCTGAGCAATCTGCTGCTGTACGGGAAGACGACGGATGTCGTCGCCGCACGTGCGGCCGGCCTCACCATCGCGCTCGGCTCGGACTGGTCGCCGTCGGGCAGCAAGAATCTGCTGGGCGAGCTGAAGGCTGCGAAGGTCGTATCAGCGCATTTCGGGCTCGGATTCAGCGCCTACGACATCGTCTTGATGGCGACGCGCAATCCGGCTGAGATCCTGAAATGGGATGGAAAGCTGGGAACGATCGCGAATGGCAAGTTTGCCGATCTCCTCGTCGTCAACGGCCGGGATGGCGATCCTTATGATCATCTGATCAAGTCGCGCGAGCAGGATATCGCTTTGGTGACGATCGGTGGGCAACCGCATTACGGATCGAAGAGGGCCATGCAACAGGCCGGAGGGAGCGGCGAGGACCTCGTGATCGGAGGGACGGCGCGGCTGATCGACTTCACCTCGCCCGATCAGGATCCCGGCATCGAGAAAATCACGCTGGCGGAGGCGACCAGCCGGTTGGGCGCCGCGCTCGGCAATCTCGGCACGCTGCAGCACCATAGCCTCGCCATGAGTGCGGCGATCGCCAGCGGAAAGGTGTCGCGTCATGGTTGGCGCCTCGCGCTCGACGAGCAGTTCAGCAACAATGTCCAATTGCGACCGCGGCTCGAATATAACGGCATTCGGACCGGTCCCGATTTGCGTGCCGTCACAGCCGCGGCGGCGCCGCTGCATCCGATCAAGCTGGACGGTCTCGCTGTGGTCGATGATCCCGTCTTCATCACCACGTTGACGGGCGAGACCAATCTTCCAGCGGGGATCAGCGCCGCGATCGCTGCTTTCTATTAGCCGTTGTCCACGGGCCGCCGCCGCTCATACCGGCGGCGGGTTCAGTCGCGCAAATCCTTCCTGGATGCGATAGGGATAATACGGATAGGGCGGCATCACCGCGCTGACCTCGCCGAGGCGCCGGATCTGATCCGGGGTCAGCGACCAGCCGACGGCGCCGAGATTGTCGCGCAGCTGCGCCTCGTCGCGGGCGCCGATGATCACGGATGATACCGTCGGCCGCGACAGCAGCCAGGCGATCGCGACCTGGGGCACAGTACGGTCGGCTTCCATGGCAATCGTGTCGAGCACATCGACGATGGCATAGAGCCGCTGCTCGTCCACGGGCGGACCGAACTGCGCAGTCGCATGCAAGCGACTGTTTTGCGGCAGCGGCTGATCGCGCCGGATCTTGCCGGTGAGCCGGCCCCAGCCGAGCGGGCTCCAGACCAGCGCGCCGACGCCCTGATCGCGTGCAAGCTGCATCAGCTCCCACTCATAGTCGCGGCCGAGCAGCGAATAATAGACCTGGTGCGCGACATGGCGCGGCCAGCCGCGGCGATCGGCGATGGCGAGCGACTTCATCAACTGCCAGCCGGCGAAGTTGGAGACGCCGACATAGCGCAGCTTGCCGGCGCGCACGAGCGTATCGAGCGTATCGAGCGTGGACAACACCTCCTCGATCGGCGTGAACGCGTCGAAGGCGTGGAGCTGGAGCAAATCGATGTAATCCGTACCAAGCCGCCGCAGCGCTGCCTCGACGGATGAGAGCAGCCGATGCCGCGACGAGCCGGCGTCGAGCGGACCGTCGCCCATCGGCAGGCTCGTTTTGGTCGAGATCAGCACCTTGTCGCGCCGGCCCTTGATCGCG
Organism: Bradyrhizobium sp. S3.2.6; assembly: GCF_040546885.1. Taxonomy (NCBI): domain Bacteria; kingdom Pseudomonadati; phylum Pseudomonadota; class Alphaproteobacteria; order Hyphomicrobiales; family Nitrobacteraceae; genus Bradyrhizobium; species Bradyrhizobium sp. S3.2.6. Next base: position 44,923 of record NZ_JBEPOS010000021.1, read on the forward strand.
ACACCGAGAATCTCCTCGGAGGCGCCGTTCGAATAGACGTCGGCGCTGTCGAACAGATTGGCGCCAGCCTCGAGGCAGATGTCGACCAGCCTGCGCGCCTCCTCGGCGGCGCTGCGGCCCCAGGCCGAGAACAGTGGGCCCTGGCCACCAAAGGTGCCGGTCCCGAAGCTGAGAACGGGCACCTTAAGTCCCGAAGAGCCGAGATGACGGTATTCCATGTGCGCCTCCTTATTCCGCCGGGCACGCCGCAACTGCGGCCTGCCTGCGGTCGAGCTGAAGGCTCCACAGCGCCAGCACGAGTCCAATTGCGGTGATCCCGGCCGCAACCAGCGGCAGCGCGGAAAGGCCGAACCCGCGATCGATGGTGATGCCGCCGGCCCAGGCGCCGAGCGCGTTGCCGAGATTGAACGCGGCGATGTTGAGGCTCGAGGCGAGCGTGCGGCCGCTCGAGCCGGCCGCCTCCAGCACGCGCAACTGCAACGGCGCGACGGTCGCAAACGACGCGATGCCAAGCAACAGGATCAGCGCAATGGTGGGGATCTTGACCGACAGCACAGCGGAGAGGCCAAGCAACACGATGGCGAGCGCGGCCAGCGTGCCGGTCAGCGCAAGCGCGAGACCACGATCGGCGAGCTTGCCGCCGGCGACGTTGCCGATCGCAAGCCCGACACCGAACACCAGCAGGATCGGCGAAACCGAGGCTTCCGAAAAGCCGGTGAAGCGCGTCAGGATCGGCTGGATATAGGTGAAGACGACGAACAGGCCGGCAAAGCCGAACACGGTCATGGCGAGGCCGAGCAGCACCTGTCCTCGCCCGAGCACGGCAATCTCCTCGGCCAGCGAGATCGGCTTGTCGCCGTTACCGACGTGACCTGGCACCAGCGCCGCCACCACCGCAAAGGCGATCACGCCGATCACGGTCACCGCCCAGAATGCCGCGCGCCAGCCGAGCATCAGGCCGAACCAGGCGCCGAAGGGCACGCCGAGCAGTGTCGCGACCGTGAGGCCGATGAACATGGTCGAGATCGCGGAGGCGCGCTTGTCCTCGGCGACGAGGCTGGTCGCCACCACCGAGCCGACGCCGAAGAAGGTACCGTGGGCCAGCGAGGTCAGCACCCGCGCGGCCATCAACAATTCGTAGTTCGGCGCGAGCGCACAGGCTGCATTGCCGAGCGTAAAGATCGCCATCAGCGCCAGCAGCACGGTCTTTCGCGGCAGCCGCCGGGTCGCTAGCGTCAGCACAGGAGCGCCGACGAACACGCCGAGCGCATAGCCGGAGATGAGCAGGCCCGCGACCGGCACTGACACATGCATGTCGGCTGCGACCTGGAGCAGCAGGCCCATGATGATGAATTCGGTGGTGCCGATGCCGAAGGCACCGGCGGTGAGCGCGAGAACGGCGGGAGGCATGCGTGACTCCGATGGGTGAAGACGAGCCACGCAGATAGCCGCGCCGCAGCAAAACCATTAGAATGTCCACAATCCAATCATTTGTGACGTGAATTCAACATGGCCCGTTTCGACACCAACCGCTCCGCCGAGATGGAGGTTTTCGTCCGCGTTATCGACCTCGGCGGCTTCACCCAGGCCGCGCGAAAACTCCGCCTGACTCCATCAGGTGTCAGCAAGCTGATCTCTCGGCTTGAGGCGCGGCTCGGCTCGCGGCTGATCAACCGAACCACGCGCAAGCTCACGCTGACGGAGGAAGGCCAGGCCTTCTACCAACGCGCCGTGCGCATCCTCGGCGAGATCGAGGAAGCCGAACGTGAAGCCGCATCCGGCGCCACGCCCCGCGGCCGCCTCACGGTCAACAGCAACATCCCCTTCGGCATGCTGCACGTGATGCCGCTGATTCCGCGCTTTCTCGCCAAACATCCCGACGTCACGCTCGACCTCGTGCTGACCGACACCCTGATCGACCTGATGCAGGAGCGCGCCGATGTCGCCATCCGCGCAGGTCCCCTGCGCACGTCACGTCTCGTCGCGCGAAAACTTGGCTCCAGCCGCATGGTCGTGGTCGGCGCGCCGGATTACCTTGCCCGCGCGGGCATACCGAAGTCGCCGGCGGATCTCGCCGAGCACCGTGGCATCGGCTGGACTTTTCCGCGCTCGATCCGCGGCTGGCCGTTCAAGCGCGGCGAGCAGACCGAGGAAGCCGTGCCGCCGCCGGCCGCCCGCGCCAGCGATGGCGAGATAGCCCGCCGCCTTGCGCTCGGCGGCGTCGGGCTTGCCCGCCTTGCCCTCTTCCACATTGGCCCCGACATCGAAGCCGGCCGCCTCGTGCCGGTGCTGCAAAACTATAATCCCGGCGACCGCGAAGACATCCACGCCGTCTATGTCGGCCATACGGCGCCGCTGCCGGCGCGGGTGCGCGCATTCATCGATTTCCTCGCGGAGCATGTGCGGGTGAGCGATCCCGCGCTGAAGCGCGCAGGGGACGGGCGGTGGAAGTTGGTGTGATAAGTCCGGTTGGCGGAGAGAGGGGGAACCGGGCTCGGACCTTCGCCGGGCCACGAAACGACGATGGAACTTTCCATACCCCACCATGTGCCGCAAAAGTTTCGCGCAGACACTCGAGAACGGGTGGCCGCCGCAATTTTCGTCATGCTGTCGATAAACTGATCCAGCAATATGCACGCATATGCAGGTCACGATTTCGGCAGCAGAAATCGTGCGAGCATCCGTTCAACATTTCGTTCAGAGACAGCAACTGCTTGACAGACATTTTCAGCCATCGCAGTTTTAGGTTGAATAGCCCTCGCATGATTTTGCTTTGCTCGTTTGATTTTCCAAGCACCGAACGCGGAGCATTCATATGACGGTTATTCCTCCCGCCAGTGGCATTACCATCCACAATGGCGACACGATGGATGTCAGTGGCGGCGCTTCCGTCGATAACACGACGATCCAAACTGGCGGCTTGCAGACGGTCGGCGGATCTTTCTCAACGAGCACGGCAACCCACACTGTCATCGATGGCGGAGAACAGGACGTTATCTTCGACGGCGTCGCCAGCTACACGACCATCAACCAGGGCGGAATCCAGCGCGTCACTGGCGAATTTGTCCATGAAGGTCCAACTCCCGGCGAGGTTGATCACACCACGATCAATGACGGCGGCGAGCAGGACATCGACACGGGCAGCGCAACCGCGACGAGCGTCAATTCCGGCGGCGTCCAGAACGTGACGAACGGCGGCAGCGCCAGCGGCACGATCGTCAATTCCGGCGGCGTTCTCAAAGTTTCAGGTGAAACCGTGGAAACGGCGCCGGTGTATCCGCCGCCGGTTATCCAAAGCGTGGCGACCGCGGCAACCATCAACTATCAGGGTGAATTCGACGTCACTGGCGGCGGGACTGCAGTGAACACCATCGTCAACGGCGGCGCCATGACCGTCTCGGGATCGATACCGGATCCGTTCGCCAACGTCCCGGGCCAGCCCGCCGTCGACGCCAGCATGGCGACCGGCACCACCGTCGAAAGTTTTGGAATCCTGACGGTATCGAACGGAGCGTTGGTATCCGGGACCACCCTCCAAAACTTCGGCAGGCTGAATGTGGATGCAGGTGGCACAGCGACCGGCACGATAATCAATTACGGAACGATGCAACTGTCCGCTGGCGCAACCGCGACCAACACGACCGTCAATCAGTACGGCGCTTTAATAGTGCTTGGTAACGCCAATTTTTCGGGGACAGTCTTCAACGCCGGCAGCACTCTCGAGATCGGCGACGGCACGATCGAGAACGGATTTACGGTCGCGAAGAGCGTGACGCTAGCCGTTTTGGACGGCGGTGTCCTCAATAACAGTAGTATCTCCGCAGGCGGAACGCTTATCGCTGAAGCCGGCGCGACGCTGTCCAATACCACCTTCCAGAGTGGCGCAACGTTTATTATCGACTATGGCTACACGGAAAACGGCTTCACCGTATCGAACGGCATACTCTTTGAGGTGTTCGGCACAGCCACGAACACGACGATATCAGCGGGCGGCAAGGAAATCTTAGGTAACTACGGCGAAGGAGGCACCGCCAGCAACACCGTTATCAATGGCGGCGAACAGGATGTTGGACTTATCTCCACCGCGAGTTACACCACGATCAACATGGGCGGCATTCAGCGTGTAACCGGCCTCTATATACACGATGAGCCGGGTCCAGGGCGGGCCGATCATACGACCGTCAACAATGGCGGCGCGCAAGATGTCGATACTGGCATCGTCACGTCAACGACCGTCAATGCCGGCGGCGTCCAGAATCTCACCAATGGGGGCATTGCCAGCGGCACAATTGTCAAATCAGGCGGCATCGTCAATGCTTCGGGAGAAACCGTCTATCATTCTCCCGGGGGCCAATACGCCTTCGTCATCAGAAGTGAAGTCGATTCAGCTGTCGTCGGCAGCGGCGGCCAATTGCACCTGTCCGGGGCGGGGATCGCCAAGAACGCCACTATCAATGGCGGTGTAATGACGGTTTCGGGGTCGATTGCAGACCCCACGAGCGACCCAAGCGCACCGGCGGTCGACGCCAGCACAGCGAGCGGAACGATGCTCAATTCAGGAAGCATCTCCGTCTCGGACGGCGGCATCGTCACTTCCACGACTTTGAACGGCGGCATGCTTGATGTGCTGGATCAAGGCACTGCGAACGCGTCGACAATTTATCGTGGCGCCGCGGAACTCGTCGAATCGGGTGGCGTTGTCGGCGCGACCACGATCGCCGGCGGCACGCTCGATCTCAAGGCGGGCGCGATGTCGGACGACGCGATCACCTTCTCCGGCCAAGGCACATTCAAGATTGAGCAGAAGCTGGTTTCGGGCCCATCGACCTTTGCAAGCCAGATCAAGGGCGTCTCGCTGGGCGACCAGATCGATCTTTCCGGTCTGTCCTATTCCAGCGGCGCGACGGCGACTGTATCCGACTCGAAGCTCACGGTCAGCAACGGTGCGGCCAGCGAGACCTTCTCACTGGCGGATACGTCGGTTACGCGTTTCGGCATCACGAAAGACGGCTCCGGCGGCATTCTGCTGACGGCCGCAGCGCTGCCCTCCATCGCTGGAGTCGTATCGGGACAAGCGACCAGCAACGAAGCTGCGATCAATCCATTCGCGACCGTAACGATCACAGATCCAAACGCGGGAGCAACGGATAGCCTCCTCATCACCCTCGCGGGCGCGGCCGGCATTCTGTCCGGGACAGGATTGACCTCGCTTGGAAATGGAATCTACGAGCTTGCAGCGACCAGCGCTGACAAGCTGACCGCCGAACTGCACGCGCTCACCTTTGTGTCCTCGCCGCACGGAGACGGCAGCGCAACGACCATATTCACGCTGAGCGACACGAGCAGCGTGGGCTTGACCGTCAGCGACGCCCACACCTCCGTCATCGACACACATCAAGCCGGTCCCACGACGGTCAACGGTCCCGCATCCGGTTATGCGACCATTCAGGGCACGACGGGCAACGACATCATCCACGCCTATGGTATGTTCAATATTATCCACGGCAATGGCGGGAACGACACGATCTACGCCGGACTATACGGCACGGTTGACGTGCCGAGCGGCGACAGCACCGTCCACCTGGAGGGGTTCGGCAACCGCGTAACCGGTGGCGACGGCAATATCACGGTGACGGGATCGACAGGCGCCACCATGATTACGCTCGGTCATGGCAACGACACCATCGACGCCAGCGGCTACGGGAACATCATCGCGCTGGGCAACGGCGATAATCTTGTCCATCCCGGTGACGGCACCAGCCTAACGACGGCTGGCAACGGCAACGACCAAGTGACGCTCTCCGGATTTGGCAACACGGTCATGCTTGGAAATGGCAACGATCTCGTCACGGGCGGAGGCGGCGCCAACAGCGTCACGCTCGGTGATGGCGACAACACCGTGAATCTCGGCGGGATGGTCAACCAGATCACCGTCGGTTCCGGAACGAACACGATCATAGCCGGCAACGGAGCGGATAACGTCGTTGCTGGCGCGGGCCACGATACAATCGAACTTGGCGGAGTCGCCAATCACGTGGCGCTCAACGGGTCCACGGCAAGTGTGACAAACCAGATTGGCCTGGACGTCATTACCGTCAATGGCGGATCAGACCAGTTCAACTTTGTCGGGTTCGGCAATCAGGCGATCATCAATGGCCCGGCCCATGTCAACATCAACGATCACGGCACGGGTCTGACCGTCTCTGTCAACTCCAGCAGCCAAATCGATACGATCTCCGGATTTGGTAATGACCCGCTCGGCGTCATCGACCTTGGAAACGGCGCAGGCAATTACCACTCCGTCGCCGACATCATGAGCGCGCTAAAGAGCGACGGACATGGCGGGACCCAGCTTGCCCTGGGCAGTGCTCCTAACGCAGGGTCTCTCGATTTCATCGACACCGCGATCAGCCAGTTGCACGCATCGAACTTTGTGATCGTATAAAGAGAGTGGCAGTCGATCCGCGTCGATGTACGGGCTGTTTGTTATCTCGGCGCGTGGGCACCTACGGTCCTCGCTACCACTAACCAGCTGCCCGCTGCACCTCAGGCCTCGGTGTAGGCTGGAAATAGGAAACTGGCTAACCGGTCTTGCCGAGAGCTTTCAGGATAAAGCGTATCTGGTCGCGCAGACGTGCTTCGGTTCCGTCGTGCTGAACGCAGTGCTCGATCAGAATTGGATGAAAGAATGGCGTGAACGCGGATCTAACCGCCCGCGCCGCTTGCACGGCATCCTCGACGTCGAACTCGCCCGCTTCGGTGCCTTCGCGTATGATCGCCTCAGAAATCGTCAGCATCCGCTCGATATGCGCCTTGATGATTGGCCAGTTTCCCTGCGTGGCAGCGACGATCAACTCGTGCATGGGCCGTGCCCCGACCAGCATCATCTTGTTGTGGTGGTGAACGGCGGTCAGAAGCTGGTCGAGTTTCTCCCCGGCCGGCGCGTTGGTGCGTGCGATCGCGAAAGCGATGTCGGCAACCTCGTTCATGAGACGCCCGCAGACGGACTCGTTGATTGCATTCCTGGAAGGAAAGAAACGGTAGATATTGGCCGGGCTCATGCCGAGTTCAGCGGCGATGTCGGCCACCGACGTCCTGTGATGACCGACGCGGCGAAAGCGCTCCTCCGCCGCTCCCAGTATCCGCGCGCGGGCCTCGTCGGACTCTTTTCCCGTTCGGACCGGACGATCCATTGGAGTAACGGAGCCTTATTCGGCAGCCATTGCTGGTCGCAATTCCGGCTCCTCGCGCGAGACCTCGTGCATATCATCTGCGGTGGGCTTGATCCGAAACCAGGCAGCGTAAAGCGCGGGGAGAAACAGCAGGATCAACACCGTTCCGACTGCGGTGCCGCCGATCAGCGTATAGGCCATCGACCCCCAGAAAACGGAATGCGTGAGGGGGATGAACGCTAGCACGGCAGCAAGTGCGGTCAGGATCACAGGCCTCGTGCGCTGCACCGTTGCCTCGATAACGGCGTGATAGTCATCAAGTCCGGCGGCAAGGTTCTCCTTGATCTGTTCGGTCAAGATCAGGGTGTTGCGCATCAGGATGCCCGCCAGTCCAATCAGGCCCAGAATCGCATTGAATCCGAAGGGCTGGTGAAAGGTCAGCAGCATCGGCACGACACCAACGAGGCCAAGCGGTCCCGTCAGCACGACCATGGCCATCGTCGAGAAGGATCGCACCTGCAGCATGATGACGATCAGCATGGCAGCGATCATGGCGGGAAAGATCGTCGCCAGCGCGTCGTTGGCCTTGGTTGCCTCCTCGATCGATCCGCCCAACTCGATACGATAGCCGGCCGGCAGGGATGCGATCAGCGGCTGAAGGGCGATCTTGATCTCCTTAGAGACCTCCGGAGGTTGGGTCGCCTCATTGATGTCCGAGCGTATCGTGACGACAGGGATGCGATCGCGGCGCTTCAGAATCGGCTCTTCAAATCGGACTTCCGAATGGCCGACCTGATCGAGCGGAATTGATCGGCCGTCCCGGCTCGTCAACGAAAAATCCGCCAGGCGCGCCGGATCCAGTCGCTCACCGCCGGCGCTGCGCGCCACGATGGGGACATTGCGGATGTCCTCGCGGACCTGCGTAACCGTGATGCCGGTGAGGAGGAACTGGAGCTGCCGGCCCACTTCGGCTGGCGAAAGGCCGATGAGGTTCAATCGATCCTGATCCGGGATGAAACGGAGCACGGGCGTACGATCACCCCAGTCGCGATTCGCCTGCCGCACGTCGGGAACGCCGCGCATGACCTCGAGGGCCCTTTGAGAAACCGCGTATAATTGGGCGGGGTCGGGACCCATGACCCGAAACTCCACAGGGAAAGGCGTATAGGGTCCGAACACGAGCTGGGTGACGCGTACATTGGCCTCAGGTGCAAGGCCCTGTGACACCGCCTGTCGGAGCCGATGCTTCAAAGCCTCGCGCGCCTCCGCGTCCGGCGTCAGCACGACGATCTTGGCGAAGGCCGGATCAGGCAGCTCCGGCGCCATCGCGAAGAAGAAGCGGGGAGCGCCCTGACCGACATAGCTCGTGACGATCTTGGCCGCCGGCTGGTCCTGCAGCCAGTGTTCGACTTTCTCGACCGTGGCGGTTGTCGTCTCGATGCTGGTGCCTTCCGGCAGGCGAACCTCCACCAGCACTTCGGGGCGGTCGGACGTCGGGAAGAACTGCTGCTTGACTCCACCCATGCCGACGACGGAAAGCGCGAAAGCGATGGCGACGATGCCGCAGGTAACGAACTTGTGGCGCACGGCGAAGGTAATGAGCGCGCGCAGGCGCCGATAGTTCGGCGTACCGTAGATCGCGTGGTGACCACCTTCGATCGGTTTGATCGCGGGCAACATCTTGACGCCCAGATAGGGCGTGAAGACCACCGCGACGATCCAGGAGACGACGAGAGCGAACCCCACGACCCAGAAGATGTTGCCGGCGTATTCGCCGGCCGTCGAGCGGGCGAAGCCCACCGGCAGGAAGCCGGCGATCGTCACGAGTGTGCCCGACAGCATCGGCGCCGCAGTGTGGCTCCACGCATAGGCCGCCGCCGAGATGCGGTCCATGCCCTCTTCCATTTTCACCACCATCACCTCGATTGCGATGATGGCATCGTCGACGAGAAGACCAAGCGCCAGGATCAGGGCGCCGAGCGTGATGCGGTCGAAGAACCGGCCGGTCTCCAGCATGATGAGGAACACGACGGCGAGCGTCAGGGGGACGGCAGCCGCGACAACGATGCCGACGCGCCAGCCGAGGCTGAGCAGGCTGACCAGCAGCACCACGCCGAGTGCCATCGCGAACTTCATCATGAACTCGTCAACCGCCGAGGTGATGTTGACGGCCTGATCGCTGACCTTGGCCAGGCTCATCCCGAGTGGCAGTGTCCGAGCGATAGCTGCGGACCGCTCCTCTAGTGCCGTGCCGAGCGCGAGACCATTCCAGCCCTCCTGCATAACGGCCGCGAGCATGATTGTGGGCTCACCCTGGTGTCGGATGATGTAGGTGGGTGGATCCTCGTAGCCGCGGCGGACCTCGGCAATGTCGGAAAGCTTCAGCGTTCGCCCGGCAGCGACGATCGGCGTGTCGGCGATCGCCTGAACGCTGTCGTAAGCACCATCGACCCGGATGAAGACCTGCGGCCCCTTGGTGTCGATCGAGCCTGCCGGTGTGACCGTGTTCTGCCGCTGCAAGGCGGCAACAATGTCCGGTGCCGATACGCCGAGGGTTGTCAGTTTGGCATAGGAAAACTCGATGAATATCTGCTCGGGGCGTTCCCCGAGGATGTTGATCTTCTTGACGCCGGGTACATGCAGGAGATCCTGGCGAATGGTCTCGGCTTGCCTGGCGAGTTCGCGCATCGGCATGCCGTTGGCCTTGAGGGCATAGAGGGCGAAGCTCACGTCCGAATATTCGTCGTTGACGAAGGGGCCGAGCACGCCAGGGGGCAGCTTGCGCGCTTCGTCCCCAAGCTTCTTGCGGGCCTGGTAGAATTCCTCCTGCACGCTCGATGGCGGCGTGCTGTCCTTCAGCGTAACCGTCATGTACGCATAGCCGGGCCGCGTCGTCGTCTCCACCCGGTCGTACCAGGTCAGTTCCTGAATCCGCTTCTCCAAGGGTTCGGCGACCTGGTCCTGCATCTCGCGTGCTGTCGCGCCCGGCCACACGGTGGTGACCGTCAGGGTCTTGATGGTGAAGGAGGGGTCCTCCGCCCGCCCGAGCATGAAGAAGGCGTAGGCGCCCGCGGCCGCCAGCAGGAGGATGAAGAACAGGGTGACGGCCCGTTCGCGAACAGCGATCGCGGAAAGATTGAGGTTCATCTGCTAACTCACAATTGGTTCGGCGACAGCCTCTGTGAGGCCAGCTGCCGCTTGGACGCCAAGCCCACGAGCGGCTTGCTGTGAATCTTGAAATTCCTCGAGTGCATGGACTCTGCCCCACCGCAGAGTGAATACGTGGAGACCGCGGTTGACGTACGAGGCGTCGCCGTCGAGCAGCGTTGCGGTGCCGTCCCACTCGACAAAGACAGTGGTGTTCCAGGGCCAGCCCTTCACCCAGACATTGTTGACCGTGAGATGGAGAGTGGGCAGGACGCGTCCGAGCCGCTCAAACCAGCGGCGCACAGCCTGTTTGTCGTGGCGCTCGCCGCCAAGGGCGTGGGCGCCGGAAACGCGGTGATGGACATGCGGCGCGACTGCTTTCACCGCTTCATCCCAGCGATGGTTGTTGACGTGGTCGAAGGTCTTTCGGATTTCTTGCTCGACGATGTAGCTGTACAGCATGTGGCTTCTCCAACGGCCAGCGCGGAAAGATTGAGACGCTTCAGTTGCTCCGGCTTTCAGAGGCGGTCCTGACGTGAGCGCCGTCCTGCAGGAGATGAGCGCCCAGCGAAACAATGGGATCACCAGAGCTCAGCCCGGAGATCACGGCGGCTTCGCTGGTCACACGCACAAGCTTGATGGACCGAAAGTGAACGGTCGAGGTAGCGTTGTCGAAGACCCAGACGCCGGTCTTTCTGCCGTCATCGAGCAGGGCTCCCAGCGGCACCTGGACTTCCGGCTGACTCTCCTGGCTTGCGAGCCGAATGGTGACCGTCGCGCCAAGCGGTGCCGCCCCGGCCTCACCATCAAGCACGTAGCGGGCCTCATAGGTGCGGGTCTGGGGATCGGCGGAATCCGACAACTGCCGGAGATGCGCGGTATAGCGGCGTCCATCGCTCCCATACAGGCTCGCCTCGGCGAGCGAGCCGATCGCGGGTCGGATCGTTTCGGGAAGCGCCACCACAGCTTCGCGAGGACCGGACTGTGCCAGCCGAACGACCGCTTGGCCGGCGGAGACCACTTGTCCCGGCTCGCCAAGCGTTTGGGTAACCGTTCCGTCCGCATCGGCCAGCAGGACGGAATAGGTCGCCTGGTTCTCGGCGACGCGAGCGTCGGCTTCGGCCGCGGCGAGTTGCGCACTGGCAGTATCCGACGCGGCCTTCGCCTGCTCATAGCGCTGTTTGGAAGTCCATCCGTCGTTCACCAGGTTGGCGTATCGCCGCTCATCGGCTTCGGTCTGAACGACACTTGCACGCGCGGCGGCGACGGCGTTGCGCTTCGCTGCGACCGCGAGGCGCAGGTCGGTTTCGTCGATCCGCATCAGCGACTGCCCGGCTTTGACCTGCTCACCGACATTCACCAGCCGCTCAACGATCTTGCCTGCGACGCGAAAGCCGAGATTGCTTTCCACTCTCGCGCCGATAGTGCCCGTAAACCCGCGCTCGGATCCGCTCACCCGTGCGGCCGTGACCAAGCTGACCATCGGCGGTTCCTGCCTCGGGTCGCCCACGGCGGAGGCTTCTGGGGCGAAAATGCCAAGACTAACGAACGTGGCCACCCCCGCCGGGATCAAAATACCGGCCAAGACCGCAAAACCCCGCATCTTCATCTCAGTCTCCCAAATTTAGATTTCGTTTGCACTCTATATCTCGCTTAGAGTTCGAATGCAATCTAAAGGAAGAAGGGGAGATGATTCTTGTTAGATTGCGTTCGGCCACTATTTAGCCTATTAGAGTTCGAGCACAATCTAACTTCGGAGGATGCCGATGCGAGTAAGTCGCGTTCAGGCCGCGGAGAACCGCCAAACCGTGATCAATGTGGCAAGTCGCCTCTTCAGGGAGCGCGGATTCGATGGCATCGGGCTCAAGGATCTGATGGAGGGGGCCGGGCTGACCCAAGGCGCCTTCTACAAGCAGTTCGCGTCAAAAGAGGATCTGGCGGTCGAGGCGTCCAGGCGGGCCTTGGAGAGCGCGACCGGCCGATGGTCGGACGCAGCCACTCAGAATCCTGATGATCCGCTTGGCGCGGTGATCGCGTTTTACCTCAGTGGCGACCATCGCGAAGAGAAGATGGACGGCTGCCCGATCGTGGCACTCGGCTCAGATGCCGCCCGACAGGGCCCCGACGTCAAGGCGGCATTCGAGGCCGGGATCAAGGCGCATCTCGACGTGCTCAGCCGTTTCGTCGCCGGGACCGGCGACGAGACCTCCCGCGGCAAAGCGATGGCCATTCTCGCGACGATGGTTGGCGCGGTGACGCTCTCGCGCGTCGTCAACGACCCTGATCTGGCTCAGGCGCTTTTGGATGCTGCGGCCGAACAGGTTCGCGACGCCGCTGCCGCCTGAAAGCACGCTCCTCGAAACACGGAGAGATCGAATGCTCAGCCCGACCGAAGCCAAGCCAAGCTTGCTGAAGATATCGGACAAGCTAAGCGTACGTTTCCAAAAGACCGGCAGCGGGCCTCCGCTGCTTCTCATACATACGGTGTACTCCATTGACCTCCCGGGCCACGGCCACTCACCAAATTGATCCGAGCGCGAGCTTCGACGCGGGATACAAGCGGGTCGCACGCAAGGTGCTGGCGGGTTGGCGCTCCTGGAGCAAGGCCCGCGACTACTATCGGCACATCTCGGCACCCGTGACGCTCGTTTATGGCGATAGCGATTGGTCTCGGCCCAATGAACGCCAACGCACCCGGTCGCCGATTCCAGCCTCGCAGATGGTGACGCCCAAGAACACCGGCCATTTCTCCGCGGTCGAGAATCCGTCGGAGCTGGCTCGCGCTGTATTGGCGACAGAATGAGCGCATGATCGAAAGCAACCATGTGAGCGCCACCAAATCGGCAACCGGTCATCTGCTCGGCGCGGCCGGAAGAGCGGAAGCGATCCCGGCGATGCCAGGCGCATGACGATGGAGCATGCGGTCTCCAACGGATTCGGCTTCGGGGGCATCAACGCCAGCGTGATCTTTCCGCGCTGGCAATGAGGGGTTCGACCGCACCCGTTAGCAGCCACAGGAAGCCTATCGCGGGGGGAGCGATCCAGGAGATCGCCGACACGGCCTGATAGGCGCTCAACCGCGCTGTTAGGATCGTAGAAGATCGTAGCTTGGCTTACAGAATCGTGGAATGGCGGAGAGAGTGGGATTCGAACCCACGGTACGGTTTCCCGCACACACGCTTTCCAAGCGTGCGCCTTAAGCCACTCGGCCATCTCTCCGGAGCGCCTTCTCTTGAAGGGACGCCGGTGATTTTGCAAGGGATCGCAGGTAAAACGGGCGGATTTTCCGCAACATATTGTATTTACAGCGGAATATCTCGCGCCACGAGATCGCCCGGAACTTGCCTAAGGCTGAACCAGTCGCGGGTTTGGCGCGACGATTCACTCAACGACGCCAAACACGACCGGGGACGCCATGGCCATCTGCAAAACCATTGCCGCGCCAAGCCTGATTTTGGCCCTTGTTTTGGCCCTTGGCGCCGCCTTTACCGCGTCAGCCAACGCGCAGGCCTGCATCCGGCAGGGCGTCGATGTGACCTGCGACGATGGGCGGCGCGGGGTGCTTTCGGGCGATGCCATCCTCTGGCCGGACGGGACCCGCTCCAGCTCGACCCCGCACCAGAGCGTGATCATCGGCAACAAAAGCTCTGTGCATGTCGGACCCGGCGTGTTCGTCGGCCAGGGCAAGGGCGTGGTGCCAATGGACGATCCGAACGCGCCGAACAAGCGGCAGTGTGCGATTCTGGATGGCGTGTCGTATTGCTATTGAGGCTCGCCTCTCCCCATAAGAATGGGGCGCGAGTTAGATCAACCGCACACCCGATATCGCCGACTTCAACCAGCGAAGCGCCTGCGGCGGTTGCGCGGCGAGCGGGGCGGCCGCGACCTTCTCGGTACGGCACTTCTCCAGCTCGGCGACGAAATCCGACGACCATTGCTGGATGGTGTGGCCGCGCAACGTCTTCATCATCGCGTCCCAGCGCATCTTGCGCTCGGTGAGCGGCATCGCGGCAGCGACCGCGATGGCACGGGCCATGCCGTCGATGTCGTGCGGGTTGACCAGCAGCGCCGTCTCCAGCTCGTTGGCGGCACCGGCGAACTTTGACAGCACCAGCACGCCGGGATCGGCCGGGTTTTGCGCGGCGACATATTCCTTGGCGACAAGGTTCATGCCGTCATGCAGCGGCGTCACCACGCCAACCTGCGCAGTGCGATAAAGGCCTGCCAGCACGGTCTGGCTAAAACCCTTGTTGAGATAGCGGATCGGCGTCCAATCGACCTCGCCATGGCGGCCGTTGACGTCGGTGACAAGGCGCGCGACGTCGTTCTGCAGATTGCCATACGCTTCGATCGCGCCCCGCGACGGGTTGGCGATCTGCAGCAGCGAGATGCTGCGCGCGAACTGCGGATGCTCGGTCCAGAGCCGGTCGAACGCGCTGATGCGATTGACGAGGCCCTTGGAGTAATCGAGCCGGTCGACGCCGATCGCGAGCCGCTCGCCATTGAGGCTGCGGCGCAGCCGCGACACATCCGGATGAGACACCGACTTCGCGGCGTATTGCGCGAATTTTTCCGCATCGATGCCGATCGGAAACACTTCACAGCGCGTGCGACCGTGCTGGGAAATGACGACGCCATCATCGACCGTGAGGCCGAGCTCGCCGCCGACATAACCGAGAAAATTCTGGCAATCCTCGTCGGTCTGGAAACCGAGCAGATCGTAAGCCAGCATCGCCGTGATCAGCTCGCGATGATTTGGCACGCCCTGCATCACCGCAGCCACCGGCCAGGGAGTGTGCAGGAAGAAGCCGATGGGGTCATCGACGCCGAGATCGCGCAGCTCCGCGCCGAGCGCGAGGAAATGATAATCCTGCACCCAGAACGCAGTCTGTGCCTTGCGGAAGCGCATCAAGGCACGCGCCATGAACGCGTTGACCTCGCGATAGCTGACATAGTCCTCGCGCGAGACGCGGATCAAATCGCTGCGCGAATGCAGCGCCGGCCACAGCGCCGAGTTGGCAAAGCCTTCATAATAGCCGCCATAATGCGCTGCCGGCAGATCCAGCGTCGCAATCGCGCCGGAGCCCAGCGCCTCGATCTCGGCGAAAGGCTCCTTCTGATGGCCGTCACGTACGCGACCGGAGGAACCCACCCAGATGGCACCCGAATGCTCCACGACCGGAAGCAATGCCGCAGCGAGGCCGCCCGTCATGGGCTCGTTGGGTTTCCCGCGCGCAACTCGATTCGAAATGACGACTAAATTCACAGGTCGTCCCCTCCTGTTCATTCCACCCCGTTTAACTGCCGTTCATCAATATGGTTCCTGTCATCATTTCTGCGAAATGAAACCAAAGTCAGGCGCGCGCGTTGGAACCAGTTTCCCTGAGGGAACCCGGGGATTTCGTTCGGGAAAGAGAGCCTTGGCGTGAAATTCACGCAACATAAGTTAGGCGCGCGAAGGAACTGCGCGTTACAATGTGGCTCTGCGATGACCGTGCCTTATTCCAACCTTGTGTCGTCGAGCAGGTGCGCGAGGAACGCACGCACATCGTTCGGCGCATCGAAGTGACCGTTGACGCCGATGGCGCGGCGGCCGACCGAGAAGGAGAGCCCGTTCATGTCGGGCATGATCGCGAACACGGTTTCATCGGTGACGTCGTCGCCGATGAAGATCGGGCGGCGTCCGTTGAAGGGCTCGTGCTTCATCAGCTCGCGCACGCCGGTTGCCTTGGTGAAACCGGGATGCTTGATCTCGCAAACGAACTTGCCGGGCAGCACCTCGATCGGCGCATTGGGCAGATCGGCCCGGATCAGCGAGACGGCTTCATAGATCGCCTTCTCGGCATGCGGCGCAAGCCGGTAATGCAGCGCCAGCGAATAGCCCTTGTCCTCGAGCAGAATGCCGGGACTGAGCTTTGCGATCGCGGCCAGCCGCCGCTTCAGCTCCTTGTCCATCGGGGGTGCGTGCACGTCGTCGGCTTCATTGTCCACCGACAGCCGCATCTCCGCACCGTGACCGGCGACGGCGCGAAACACATCGGGCGCAAAGATCAGGTCGATGTCGTTGAGCGAGCGGCCGCTCACCATGGCCAGCGCGCCCGAGGTGCGCTCCGTCAGCCGGTTCAGCGTCTCCGAGAGGCCCGGCGGCACCCACACCTCGCGCGGCGTCGGCATCAAATCGAGCAGCGTGCCGTCGATGTCGAGCAGGATCGCGGTCTCGTTGAGATGCGGGACGAGTGCATGCGGCACCGGGACGGCGTCGGGCGCTTCTTCGTCGGGCATGGCGTGCTTCTGATCCAATTCAGCAAGTTCCGATGTCATAAGTCTACTCCATAAAGGCAAGCGGCCGCGCGATTTGTTCGAGCGATTTGCGCTCCGCGGAGACGGCGTAGCGCCATGCCACAATCGCAGCCGCGATCATCAGGGCAGCCCCCAGCAAATAGCCGGCGAACACGCTGTTGCGTGATCCCGTGTCGATCAGGGCGCCGAACAGCGCCGGGCCTACGACGCCGCCGATGCCCGTGCCCACCGCATAGAACACTGCAATCGCCAGCGCGCGAACTTCGAGCGGAAAAGTCTCGCTCACAGTGAGATAGGCGGCGCTCGCCGCAGGCGAGGCAAAGAAGAAGATCACCATCCAGGCAATGGTCTGCCCCTGCGCGCTCAGCGCACCGATCGAGAACAGATAACCTGACACCGCCAGCAGCAGGCCTGAGACGCCATAGGTGAACATGATCATGGTGCGGCGGCCTAGCGTATCG
This sequence comes from Bradyrhizobium sp. S3.2.6, assembly GCF_040546885.1. Classification (NCBI taxonomy): domain Bacteria; kingdom Pseudomonadati; phylum Pseudomonadota; class Alphaproteobacteria; order Hyphomicrobiales; family Nitrobacteraceae; genus Bradyrhizobium; species Bradyrhizobium sp. S3.2.6. The sequence goes on from NZ_JBEPOS010000021.1 coordinate 62,003, forward strand.
AACAGGCGGCCGAGCATCAGCGGACCAAGGAAGTTTCCGGCCGCGAACGGCAGCAGGTACCAGCCGACATGATCGGCGCTGATGCCGTAGAAATCGGTCAGCACCAGCGCAAAGGTGAAGAAGATCGCGTTGTAGAAGAAAGCCTGCGCGACCATCAGCACGAGGCCGACCAGCGCGCGCTGGCGATAGACAGAGAACAGCGTGTGCACGACTTCCCTGATCGGGGTGTGATCGCGCATCTTCAGGCGCACCTTGGCGAAGCGTCGACCGCTTGGATCCTGATCATGCCCGGTCACCGAACGCTCGATGCCGTCGACGATCTTGTGGGCCTGATCCGGGCGGCCATGGATCATCAGCCAGCGCGGGCTTTCCGGGATCCACATCCGCATCAACAGCACGACGAGACCGATGGTCGCGCCGATGAGATAGGCAAGACGCCAGCCGAGATCGGGCCCGACCAGCGCGGGGTCGAGCAGCACGATGGCTGCGACCGCGCCCATCGCCGCGCCGATCCAGAAGCTGCCGTTGATGACCAAATCAGTCCAGCCGCGGTAGCGCGCCGGCACCAGTTCCTGGATGGTCGAGTTGATCGCCGTATATTCGCCGCCGATGCCGGCGCCGGTCAGGAAGCGGAATAGCGCATAGCTCGCGATATCCCACGACAGCGCGGTCGCGGCCGTCGCGGAGAGGTAGAGCGCAAGCGTGATGAAGAACAGTTTTTTACGGCCGATGCGGTCGGTCAGCCAGCCGAAGCCGATCGCACCGAGCACAGCGCCTGCAAGATAAGCCGAGTTGGCAAAACCAAGATCGAGGTTGGAGAAGTGCAGCGTCGGGCTCTGCTTCAGCGCACCTGAGAGCGCGCCGGCCAACGTCACCTCGAGCCCGTCTAGAATCCAGGTGATCCCGAGCGCCAGCACCACACGGGTGTGAAAGCCGCTCCAGGGCAGCGCATCGAGCCGCGCGGGAATGCTGGTCTCGACAATGCGATCGGTCACGGCCGCCGTCGAGACTGCAGGTCCATCATTCGGCGCTGGGCTCTGCTGCAATTCCATCGGGTTGCTAGGTCACGGGAGGTGCGGCATTCCGCCTGCCACCTGCGACAACGTCTGCGGCAAGAGCAGGTTCCCTTAGGAACGTCGCCCGATGCCGGCCGTTTCTGCTGGAGCCGCAAGGAGTTGACGCATGGCTCATGTCAGAAAGACGACACATTCGCGCAAAACTGCAGCACACAGGAAGACCAGCGCGAGGCGCAACACCGCGCGCGAGGGCACAAAGCGTGCCGCGCCAAAACGCTGGTCGCAGCGCGTCACAAGGGAGAGCGACGCACTCGACCTCAAGCGCGGCGTGTTCACGCTCACGAGCCCGAAGCGGATCGCGGCCTCACTGAAGCGCTCTGCCGAACACAGCGCCCGCCGCAAGACCGGTGCCTATCGCTCTGCGCTGTCGATGCTGACGTTCTATATCAACCGCGCCGGCAAGACGTTGCCAAAGACGCAGCGCGAGCGGTTGGAGAAAGCGAAGGTGGAGCTGAAGCGGGCGTTTGGGAAGGAGTGATCCTTACGCCGCCCGGATATTCGCCATGAACCGGTCGAGCTCGGCGCGCAGCCTGGTGCTTTCGCTCGACAGCGTCTTGGCCGAGTTCAGCACCTCTTCCGAGGCCGAGCCGGTTTCGGCGGCGCCGCGATTGACCTGGCCGATATCGGTCGCGGCGGTCTGGGTGCCCTGGGCGACGGTCTGGACACTGCGGGCGATCTCCTGGGTCGCGGCGCCTTGCTCTTCAACCGCGCTGGCAATCGAGGTCGAGATCGACGAGATCTTGCCGATGGTCGCGCCGATCTCCTTGATCGCGGCGACCGATTCGGCGGTGGCGCCCTGCATGCCCGTGATGTGCGAGGAAATCTCGTCGGTGGCTTTCGCCGTCTGGCTCGCCAAGGACTTTACTTCGCTTGCGACCACCGCGAAGCCGCGGCCGGCTTCACCGGCGCGGGCCGCCTCGATGGTGGCGTTGAGCGCGAGAAGATTGGTCTGTTCGGCAATCGCCGTGATGAGCTTGACGACCTCGCCGATCTGCTGGGCCGCATGCGAGAGTTTTCCGATGCGGCCGTCGGTCTCCTTGGCCTGCACCACGGCGGCCTCGGCAATCCGGCTGGAGTCGCGGACCTGGCGGCCGATCTCCTCGACCGAGGCCGAGAGTTCTTCCGTCGCGGTCGCGACCGACTGCATGTTGCTCGAGGCCTGCTCGGAGACACCGGCGACCTGGCTCGACAGCGTCTGCGTGGTCTCGGCCGTGCGGGTCAGCGTGGAAGCCGAAGATTCGAGCTGCACGGCGGAGGCCGAGACGTTCGACACGATGGCGCCGACGGCGCTCTCGAAATCATCGGCAAAGCGGATCAGCTCGCCGCGGCGGCTTGCTGCCTGCTCCCTGTTCTGGGCTTCGCTGGCGGCGGCATCGCGCTCGGCCTTGGCGACCGCCTGAACCTTGAACTCTTCGACGGCGCCGGCCATCTCGCCGATCTCGTCCTTGCGGCCGAGGCCCGGCAGCACGACGTCGAAATTGCCAGAAGCAAGCTCGCGCATCGCCTTGCACATCGCAATCATCGGCCGCGAGATGCCATTGCCGAGCATCAGGGCCAGCACAGCACCGATGGCAAGACCACCCAGCGCCAGCATCAGCATCAGCCGCTCGGTTTCCCCGATCGTCAGATTGGCGCTCGCCTCGATGCGCTGCTGATCGGCCGACAGGTCCGACCGCAGCTCGCCCGAGAGCTTGAGGATGGACGCGGCCGTCTTGGTCATCTCGCCGTTCGACTTGACGATGATTTTCACATTGTCGGAAAGCTTTGCAAACGACGCGCGGTACTGCTTCAGCAGGCCACCGATCTCGGTGACTCGGTCGGTGATCTTCTGGTCGTTGGCGTAGATCGAGACCAGCAGCGTCTCCAGAAACTTGATGCGGGCGACCACGCCGTCGGCGGCCTTCGGCTCCGGCTTGGCGACGAAGGCGCTGACCGAGGTGGAGACCGCGAGATATTGCGAGGTGATGTCCTTGGCCGTGGTCTGGACCGATGCGAGCCCGGCAAGCGCCGCAGTGTCGGCGAGGTCGTCGAACTTGAAGCGGATCTTGTTGCCGACGCTGTTCAACTCGTCGGTCGCAACCTTGTTGTTCTCACGCGTCAGCGTGATGATCTCGCCGAATATCTTTGCGAAGCGCTGGAACTCGGCCTCGAGCTTGCCGACCTGCTCGCGACGTGCAGCGCCTGTTGTGGCCGACATCGACTTGGCGATCGCTGCCTTCAGACTCTCTTCGGCCGCCTTGGCCGCCGTTTCGTCGTCCGGGGCACCGGTCAGCGTGTAGGCCCGGGTCAGCCCCTGATAGCTGATTAATTCGCGATCGATGGTCCGCGCCAGGTCTGCTTCCGCCACACTGGTCCGGTAGGACGCGACGGCACCCGCGATTCGCTCGAAGCCGAAATAGGCAAATGCCATGCTGACGGCGAGGATGGCCAGCACCGCCACGAAGCCGAGAATGATTTTTGCACGAAAACGCAAGGTGAAGAGCTTCGATGAGCTCGGCTTCGACTTCACGGACATTCCCCCACCCCATTCCATTCGCGGAAAACCAGGCGCAGCCCGGGAGCAGCCCGCTCCCCGACTCAAATGCACGGTAAATGGCAAAGGATAAGCCGCGGTAAACTTGGCGCGTCGCAACCCGCGGTTAGGTGACGCGGGGACGGACCGTCGCCACGGGAAAGACCGAGGCGAAATCGGAGCAAGTGCCCTACGCCGCCCGGATATTGGCCATGAACCGGTCGAGCTCGGCGCGCAGCCGGGTGCTTTCGCTCGACAGCGTCTTGGCCGAGTTCAGCACCTCTTCCGAGGCCGAGCCGGTTTCGGCGGCGCCGCGATTGACCTGGCCGATATCGGTCGCGGCGGTCTGGGTGCCCTGGGCGACGGTCTGGACGCTGCGGGCGATCTCCTGGGTCGCGGCGCCCTGCTCTTCCACGGCGCTGGCAATCGAGGTCGAGATCGACGAGATCTTGCCGATGGTCGCGCCGATCTCCTTGATCGCGGCAACCGATTCGGCGGTCGCGCCCTGCATGCCCGTGATGTGCGAGGAAATCTCGTCGGTAGCCTTGGCGGTTTGACTCGCCAGGGACTTCACCTCGCTTGCGACCACCGCGAAGCCGCGGCCGGCTTCACCGGCGCGGGCCGCCTCGATGGTGGCGTTGAGCGCGAGAAGATTGGTCTGTTCGGCAATCGCCGTGATGAGCTTGACGACCTCGCCGATCTGCTGGGCCGCATGCGAGAGTTTTCCGATGCGGCCGTCGGTCTCCTTGGCCTGCACCACGGCGGCCTCGGCAATCCGGCTGGAGTCGCGGACCTGGCGGCCGATCTCCTCGACCGAGGCCGACAGCTCTTCGGTCGCGGTTGCGACCGACTGCATGTTGCTCGAGGCCTGCTCGGAGACACCGGCGACCTGGCTCGACAGGGTCTGCGTGGTCTCAGCGGTGCGGGTCAGCGTGGAGGCCGAGGATTCGAGCTGCACGGCGGAGGCCGAGACGTTCGACACGATGGCGCCGACGGCGCTCTCGAAATCATCGGCAAAGCGGATCAGCTCGCCGCGGCGGCTTGCTGCCTGCTCCCTGTTCTGGGCTTCGCTGGCGGCGGCATCGCGCTCGGCCTTGGCGACCGCCTGAACCTTGAACTCTTCGACCGCGCCGGCCATCTCGCCGATCTCGTCCTTGCGGCCGAGGCCCGGCAGCACGACGTCGAAATTGCCAGAAGCAAGCTCGCGCATCGCCTTGCACATCGCAATCATCGGCCGCGAGATGCCGGTGCCGAGCAGGAAGGCGAGGACCGCGCCGAGCAGCGTGCCGCCGACGGCCAGCATCAGCACCAGTTGCTCGGTCTTCCCGATGGTCGCTTCCGATTCCGAATCCAGCCGCTGCTGTTCGGCGACCAGATCCGCCTTCATGGCAGAGGCGCCCCGAAGGATCGCGCCCGCCGAGCCGCTCATCTCGGTGACGAGCTCGTCGACCATCCTGGCGTTAGCGATCAGCTTCTCAAGCGCTTCGCGATAGGCGACAAGAATGGTCTTGGCGTCCTTCAGGCCGGCGACGATCTTGTCGTCCATGGAATAGACCGCGCCGAGCGAGTTCTCGACGAATTTCAAGCGGGCCAGCGCACTGGTCGCGATCGCCTGGTCGGACGTCAGCACGAAATTGGTCGCCGCCGCGCTTGCGGTCTGAAACTGGGCGTTGACCTGCTTGGTGCCGAACTCGATCGCCTGTGCCTCGGAATCGGAGGCATTGTTGCCGATATCGTCGAGCTTGTACTTCAGCAGATTGGCTTGGCGCGAGAGCTGGTTCTGCACCAGCAGCGTGCTGTCGCGCTTGGCCTGGAGGACCTTGGCGAAGGTGGCGGAGAAATTCGAGAACTCCTTGGCGAGCTTGTCGAGACTGTCCTGCCGCGCCGGCGTCTTGGCGCTCTTGACGGCCTGGTCGATGGCACTCCTCAGGCTGGCCTCGGCGTCGAGCGCCGCCTTGGCATTATCCTCCTTGCCGGTGACGACGAAATATTTGACGGCCGAACGGTAGCCGAGCAGCTCGCGGTCGATATTGCGGGCGAGATCGGCCTCCGAGACGCTGCTGCGATAGGACCCGACGCCGGACGAGACCCGTTCGAAGCCGAAATAGGCAAAGGCCATGCTGCCGGCGGAGATCACCAGCACCGCGGCAAAGCCGAGGATGATCTTGGCGCGGAACCGGAGGGTCGGAAATATGCTGCGCTTGGATGGCGACGCGGTACGCCCGGACATTCCCAACCCCCATTTTCTATTCAGCCATCGTCCGGAGGCGCCCCGCCCCCAAGACCCGGATGCGCAAAACTAGGGCAGAATCGATAAAGGCCGGTAAATTCGTCACGTTGGCGCAATCAAAGGCCCTATCGGCCAAAGGCCGACCGGACGGACCGGGGCGATCAAAATCCTAGTTGCCAAGCCTGGGGGCCGCGGTCTCTAATTAGAAACAATCAAAATCAATCCCGGGAGGTATGTTCCGTGTCTACAGTCAAACTGACGGTGAACGGCAAGGCCGTTGCTGTCGACGTCGAGGACCGCACGCTGCTGGTCCAGCTCCTGCGCGACCATCTCAACCTCACCGGAACCCATGTCGGCTGCGACACCAGCCAGTGCGGCGCCTGCGTCGTGCACATGGACGGCAAGGCGGTGAAGTCCTGCACCATGCTGGCGGGCCAGGCCGACGGCGCCAATGTCACCACCATCGAAGGCATCGCCAAGGGCGACGAGCTGCACCCGATGCAGGCCGCCTTCCGCGACAACCACGGCCTGCAGTGCGGCTATTGCACCCCGGGCATGATCATGTCGGCGATCGACATCGTGCACCGCCATGGTGGCCAGCTCGACGAGCCCACCGTCCGGCACGAGCTCGAAGGCAATATCTGCCGCTGCACCGGTTACCACAACATCGTCAAAGCCGTGCTGGATGCAGCCGGGCGCATGAAGGTCTCGCAGGCGGCCGAGTAGAGCGGCCCGCCTCGAAAAAAGAACCACCGCTGCGGCTTTCGAGGGAAAGCGCAGTCAAGATAATTCCGGTCGGGAGGACCAGACATGGGTGTTGAAGGCATCGGCGCGCGCGTCGTGCGCAAGGAAGACAAGCGTTTCATTACCGGCAAGGGCCGGTACGTCGACGACATCAAATTGCTGGGCATGACCCATGCCCATTTCATCCGCAGCCCGCACGCACACGCCAAGGTGAAGAACATCGACTCTTCCGCCGCGCTGAAGATGCCGGGCGTGGTCGCGGTCCTCACCGGACAGGAGCTGGTCGACGACAAGGTCGGCAACCTCATCTGCGGCTGGGCCATCACCTCCAAGGACGGCAGCCCGATGAAGATGGGGGCATGGCCGGCGATGGCGCCGGAGACGGTGCGCTTCGTCGGACAGGCCGTGGCGGTCGTCATCGCCGACACGAAGAATCTGGCGCGCGACGCGGCCGAGGCCGTGGTCGTGGATTATGAAGAGCTGCCGGCCGTCGCCGACATCCAGGCCGCGATCAAGTCCGGCGCACCGCAGCTTCACCCTGAGGCTCCCGGCAACCAGGTCTATGACTGGGTGATCGGCGACGAGGGCGCGACGGATGCCGCCTTCGCCAAGGCCGCCAACGTCGTCAAGCTCGACGTCACCAACAACCGCCTCGCCCCGAACGCGATGGAGCCGCGCGCGGCGATCGCCGATTACGATGCGGCGGAAGAGCACTTCACTCTCTATACGACCTCGCAGAACCCGCACGTCGCTCGCCTCGTGCTGTCGGCGTTCTACAACATTGCCCCCGAGCACAAGCTGCGCGTGATCGCCCCCGACGTCGGCGGCGGCTTCGGCTCGAAAATCTTCATCTACCCGGAAGAGATGGTGGCGTTGTGGGCCTCGAAGAAGGTCGGCCGTCCCGTGAAATGGACCGGCGACCGCACCGAAGCCTTCCTCACCGACGCGCATGGCCGCGACCATGTCACCCATGCCGAGATGGCGCTCGACGCCAACAACAAGATCATCGGCTTGAAGGTGAAGACCTACGCCAATTTCGGCGCGTATATGTCGCTGTTCTCGTCGTCGGTGCCGACCTATCTCTACGCGACGCTGCTGTCGGGCCAGTACAACATCCCGGCGATCCATGCCGAGGTGGTCGGGGTCTACACCAACACCACGCCGGTCGATGCCTATCGCGGCGCAGGCCGCCCCGAGGCGAGCTACCTGATCGAACGTCTCATGGAGACGGCGGCGCGGCAGCTCAAGGTCGATCCGGCCCAGTTGCGCCGCACCAACTTCATCACCCAGTTCCCGCACCAGACGCCTGTGATCATGGCCTATGACACCGGCGACTTTAATGCCTCGCTCGACGCCGCGATGAAGGCGATCGACTATGCCGGCTTCGCCGCCCGCAAGGCGCAAGCCAAGTCGCAAGGCAAGCTGCGCGGCATCGGCGTCTCCTGCTACATCGAGGCCTGCGGCATTGCACCGTCGAAGGCTGTCGGCAGCCTGGGCGCCGGCGTCGGTCTCTGGGAATCGGCCGAAGTGCGCGTCAACCCGGTCGGCACCATCGAGATCCTCACGGGCTCGCATAGCCACGGACAGGGGCACGAAACCACGTTCTGCCAGCTCGTCGCAGAGCGCTTGGGTGTTCCCATCAGCCAGGTCTCTATTGTCCATGGCGACACCGACAAGGTGCAGTTCGGCATGGGCACCTACGGCTCGCGGTCGGCGGCTGTCGGTCTCACTGCGATCCTGAAGGCGATGGAGAAGATGGAATCCAAGGCCAAGAAGATCGCAGCGCATGCGCTCGAAGCGTCGGAAGCCGACATCGTCATCGAGAACGGCGAGTTCAAGGTGACCGGTACCGACAAGGCGATTGCGCTGCCGATGGTTGCGCTCGCGGCCTACACCGCACACAATCTGCCTGACGGGATGGAGCCGGGCCTGAAAGAAAGCGCCTTCTACGACCCGACCAACTTCACCTTCCCGGCCGGCGCTTACATCTGCGAGCTCGAGGTCGATCCCGGCACGGGCAAGACCTCCTTCGTCAACTTCGTCGCGGCCGACGATTTCGGCCGGCTGATCAACCCGATGATCGTCGAGGGCCAGGTCCATGGCGGCCTTGCCCAGGGCATCGGACAAGCGCTGCTCGAGCACGCCATCTACGATGCCAACGGCCAGCCGGTCACGGCCTCGTTCATGGATTATTCCATGCCGCGCGCCGACGATCTGCCCTCGTTCAATCTCTCCCACACCACGACGCTGTGCCCGGGCAATCCCCTGGGCATCAAGGGTTGCGGTGAAGCCGGCGCGATCGGCGCCTCTGCGGCCGTGATCAATGCGATCACGGATGCGATCGGCAAGAACAACCTGGAAATGCCCGCAACCCCGGACCGGGTGTGGCGCACGATCCACGCGGCCTAAAGAGGAGAGAAAGATGTATCAGACCACTTATCATCGCGCCTCTTCAGTCGATGAGGCTGCCTCTCTCTTCGCGAAGGGCAGCGAGGCAAAGTTCCTCGCCGGCGGCCAGACGCTGCTGCCGGTAATGAAGCAGCGGCTCGCCAGCCCCTCCGACGTGATCGATCTCGGCAAGATCAAGGAGCTGATCGGCATCGAGGCCTCCGGCGACGTACTGACCGTCAGGGCCGCCACGCCGCATCACGATGTCGCCACCAGCGACACCGTGAAGAAGACGATACCCGCACTTGCCTATCTTGCCTCGCTGATCGGCGACCCCGCCGTGCGCTACCGCGGCACGATCGGTGGCTCGCTCGCCAACAACGACCCGGCCGCGGATTATCCGGCCGCGACGCTGGCACTCGGCGCAACGGTCAAGACCAGCAAGCGCTCGATTGCGGCGGACGACTATTTCAAGGGCCTGTTCACGACGGCACTTGAAGACGGCGAGATCATCACCGCCGTCTCGTTCCCGGTTCATGCGAAATCCGGCTACGCGAAATTCCCACATCCGGCCTCGCGCTTTGCGCTGACCGGCGTGTTCGTCGCGCAAGCGAAGTCGGGCGAGATCCGCGTCGTTGCCACCGGCGCCTCGCAAAGCGGCGTGATGCGGGTGCCGGCAATCGAGGCAGCGCTGAAGGCGAACTGGTCGCCGACAGCAATCGATGGCGTGAACATTTCGGCGAGCAATCTGCTGGCCGACATTCACGGCAGTGCAGAGTACCGCGCCAACCTCATCAAAGTGATGGCGCAGCGCGCCGTAACTGCCGCTGGCTGATAGCGCCTCAACACAAATCTTCTGCGGCGCGCAGCAATGCGCGCCGCTTTTATGATGCGCCCATGCGTGAAAAGCGCTTGCCTCGCTGGCGTGAAGGCGAGAAAAGTTAATCAGCCAATTAACTCGCCCCAGAGAGGAACGTCCGGCGCGGCTGCCGACCAATCGGCATCCGCCGCCCGCGACCCAAGGAAAACAAAACCCGTGCTCGACAAACCCGCCAAGAACACATCCGTCGGCACTTCAGGCCCGCTCGCGGGCTTCCGCGTCGTCGAATTCGCCGGCATCGGACCCGGCCCGTTCGCCTGCATGATGCTGGCCGACATGGGCGCCGATGTCGTCACGCTCGACCGCGTCGGCGCCAAGAAGAGCCTGAAGTCGGTGGCGGGCCGCGGTCGCACGGTGATCGAGCTCGACCTCAAGGACAAGGAGTCCATCGCACAGGTGCTCGACCTGCTCGCCAGCGCCGACGCGCTGGTCGAAGGTTTTCGTCCCGGCGTGATGGAACGGCTCGGCCTTGGCCCCGATATCGTGCTCGCGCGCAATCCAAAGCTCGTCTACGGCCGCATGACCGGTTGGGGCCAGGAAGGCCCGCTTGCGAATGCAGCCGGCCATGACATCAACTACATCTCGATCACCGGTGCGCTCGCCGCGATCGGACCTGAGGAAGCGCCGGTGCCGCCGCTCAACCTGGTTGGCGATTTCGGCGGCGGGGCGCTCTATCTGGTCGTCGGCGTGCTCGCCGCACTGCTGGAAGCCTCGAGGTCCGGCAAGGGCCAGGTGGTCGACGCCGCGATGTGCGACGGCGCGGCATCGCTGATGTCGTTCTTCTTCGACATGAAAACGCTCGGCCGCTGGACCGAAGGTCGCAACCGGAACTTCCTCGACGGCGGCGCCCACTTTTACGGCGTCTATGAATGCGCCTGCGGCCATTTCGTTTCGATCGGCTCGATCGAGCCGCAGTTCTACGCGCTGCTGCGCGAGCACGCAGGCCTGCTAGATGCCGATTTCGACGCGCAGATGGATCCCAAGGCCTGGCCCGCGCTGAAGGAGAAGCTGAAGGCCGTGTTCAAGAGCAAGACGCGCGAGGACTGGTGCAAGATCATGGAAGGCAGCGACATCTGCTTCGCGCCGGTGCTGACCATGTCGGAAGCGACCGAGCATCCGCACATGGTCGCGCGAAACGTGTTCGTCGAACGCCACGGCGTGAAGCAGCCCGCACCGGCGCCGCGCTTCTCGCGCACGCCGTCCGTGGTGCGCGAGCCGGAGGGCGCTGAGATCGCGGCGGTGATGCAGGCGTGGAAAGCGGCGAAGTAACCCCCGTCGCACGATCCTGTAGGGTGGGCAAAGGCGCTCTTGCGCCGTGCCCACCATCTCTCCACGAATCCGGTAGAGGTGGTGGGCACGCTCACGCTTTGCCCACCCTACAGCAGCGCGGCTGACGGCTTACGCCGCATCCTCCACCTTCAGCACTCCGCGCCGGATCTGATCCTCCTCGATCGACTCGAACAGGGCCTTGAAATTGCCCTCGCCAAAGCCGTCGTCGCCCTTGCGCTCGATGAACTCGAAGAAGATCGGGCCGATCGCATTGGCCGAGAAGATCTGCAGCAGCACCTTGGTCTGGCCACCGTCGACCACGCCCTCGCCGTCGATGAGAATGCCGTTCTTCTGCAAGCGTGCGACGTCCTCGCCATGCTTGGGCAGGCGCGCATCGATCCGCTCGAAATAGGTCTCGGGCGGCGCCGGCATGAAGGGCAGGCCTGCTTCGCGCAGGCCTTCGATGGTGCGGTAGATGTCGCGGCAGCCGCAGGCGATGTGCTGGATGCCTTCGCCGCGATAGATTTTCAGATACTCCTCGATCTGGCCGGAGTCGCCGGCGTCCTCGTTGATCGGAATCCGGATCTTGCCGTCCGGGCTGGTCAGCGCGCGCGAGAACAGGCCCGAGGCGCGGCCCTCGATGTCGAAGAAGCGGATCTGACGGAAGTTGAACAGCTTTTCGTAGAAGCCGGTCCAGACATCCATACGGCCGCGATGGACGTTGTGGGTGAGGTGATCGAGATAGAACAGGCTCGCACCGACCGGCCGCGGATCGCGTGCGCCTAGCCACTCGAACTCGGCATCATAGGCCGAGCCGTTGGCGCCGTAGCGATCGACGAAGTAGAGCAGGCTGCCGCCGATGCCCTTGATCGCGGGCACGTTGAGCGTCTTCTGCGCGGTCGGCACATCGGCTGGCTCCGCACCGAGCGCAATCGCCCGGTCATAGGCGACCTTCGCATCGACCACGCGGAACGCCATCGACGGCGCGCAGGGGCCGTGTGCGGCGACGAACTCGTAACCGTGGGTGCCGGGCTCCTCGTTGACGAGATAGTTGATGTCGCCCTGGCGATAGATCGTGATTGTCTTGGTCTTGTGCCGCGCGACGGGCGCATAGCCCATCAGCTTGAACAGGTCATGCAGCTCTTGCGGATTGGGATGCGCATATTCGACGAACTCGAAGCCGTCGGTGCCCATCGGATTGTCGGCTGTGATCGTGGCCGGCGGTGCATCGTGCGGAAACGGACCCATGCTGCTCTCCCAATCTGCTGCTGGGATGAACTATCCTTCACGGGACGCGCAATGAGCGTGCAAATGGAACGCGTTTTGGCTATCGTACGCACGATCCGTGCACAAAATGGACAAATGACGCATGATTCCGCTGGATGCCTTCGACCTCAAGATCCTGGGCGCACTCCAGGATGACGGCCGCCTCACCAACCAGGAGCTTGCCGAGCAAGCCGGCCTCTCGGCTTCGCAATGCTCGCGCCGGCGAATGCGGCTGGAGGAAGAGAAGATTATCGCCGGCTATCACGCCGACCTCTCCAGCGAGGCGCTAGGCTTCGGCGTGATCGCCTTCATCCAGGTGGGACTTGCGACCCACTCGCCGGACAATTCAAAACGCTTCCGGGCGCTGGTCAACCGCATCGACGAGATCCAGGAGGCCTATTCGCTCACGGGCGACGCCGACTATGTGCTGAAAGCCGTGCTGCGCGATCTCAAAGGGCTCTCCAACCTCGTCAACGACGTGCTGATGCCGCACCAGAGCGTGGCGCATGTGCGCTCCTCGATCGTGCTGGACCGGCTGAAGGAAAGCTCCAAGCTGCCGCTGAAAGATTTGAAGGCTGGCTGAAATCGAGGGAACTACGCCATTCGCGCCGCGCGCGCGATCTGCGATGATCCCGGCCAGCTCTCGGAGATTGACCCATGGCGCTCCAGCTTCGACCGAACTGCGAATATTGCGATCGCGACCTGCCGCCTGATGCAACGGATGCGCGGATCTGCTCCTATGAATGCACGTTCTGTGCGGATTGCGTGGAGACAAAGCTCTCCAACGTCTGCCCGAACTGCGGCGGCGGCTTTGCCCCGCGCCCGATCAGGCCGACGCAGGAGTGGCGCCCGGGCGTATGCACGAGCAAGCAGGCGCCGTCCGACAAGCGGGTGCATTTGAAGTACAGCCTCGACGACGTCGCAGCACACTGCGCGAGGGTCAAGGGCGTGCCGCCGGAGAAGCGCTGAGCTCTCTCCACGTCATTGCGAGGAGCTCGCGACAAAATTGCGAAGCAATTTTGCGCTGATGCGACGAAGCAATCCAGACTGCCGCTGCGGAGAGATTCTGGATTGCTTCGCTGCGCTCGCAATGACGGAGTTTGTCGCGATAACGGAATTCACTCCGCCGGCACAATCGTCCCCTCGACCTCGCCAAATCCGACGCGATAACCATTCCCCTGGCACCAGCCGCGCATGACAATGCTGTCGCCGTCTTCCAGGAACGAGCGTTTGACGCCGCCGGGCAATTCCACTGGCTCAGTGCCGTTCCAGCTGATCTCCAGCAAGCTGCCGCGCTGGTTCTTCTCAGGGCCGGAAATGGTGCCGCTGCCGAGGAGATCGCCGACATTCATCGCGCAGCCAGAGGAGGCGTGATGCATCAGCTGCTGCACCGAGGACCAGTACATATACTTGAAGTTTGTCCGGCTGATGCCGGCAGGCGCATTGGCGCCGGCGCCATGCAAGGAGACGTCGAGCTCCAGATCGTAATTCTGCGGCTTTGCCTGCTTGAGATAATCGAGCGGCTCCGGCTCCTGCGTCGGCCCCTTCAGGCGGAACGGCTCCAGTGCTTCGCGCGTCACCACCCACGGGCTGATCGAGGTCGCGAACGCTTTCGCCAGGAACGGGCCGAGCGGCACATATTCCCATTGCTGGATGTCGCGCGCGCTCCAGTCGTTGAGCAGCACGAAGCCGAAGATCTTCTCTTCGGCCTGTTGCTCGGTGAGCATACCGCCCATGGCTGAGGGCTGGCCGACCACGACGCCCATCTCCAGCTCGAAATCGAGCCGCTTGCACGGGCCAAAACTCGGCACTTCCGCATTCGGCGGCTTCAACTGCCCGCGCGGCCGCTTCACCTTGGTGCCCGAGACCACGACGGTGGACGCGCGGCCGTTATAGCCGATCGGCATGTGCAGCCAGTTCGGCTGCAGCGCATTATCCTTGCCGCGGAACATCACGCCGACATTGGTGGCGTGCTCTTTCGACGAATAGAAGTCGGTATAGCCGGAGACCGCGAACGGCAGATGCACTATCACCTCGCGCATCGGCACCAGCGCCTGCTTGCGCAGCTCCACATTGTCGCGCAGCTCCGGATGATCGTGGCGCAGCAGCTCGCTGATCCGCGCCCGCGTCCCGGTCCAGACTTTTGGCCCGAGCGCCATGAAGGGATTGAGCGAAGGGCCGGAGAACACGCCGAGCGGACCGACATCGAGCCGCGAGTCCTGCTCGAGCTCCCAGAGATCGAGCACATAGTTGCCGATCGCAACGCCACCGCGCGGCGTCGGATTACGCGCGGTCGAGAACACGCCATAGGGCAGGTTCTGGATCGGGAAGTCGGAGGCGGGGTCGACCTCGATGAAGGAACGGAGGCTGGGATCGTTGGGGTGGGGCACATGAATCTCCGGACTTGAGACCGTCATGGCCGGGCTTGTCCCGGCCATCCACGATCTTTCCTCTGCGCATCAAGACGTGGATGCCCGGGACAAGCCCGGGCATGACGGCGACATAGTTGGACGGTCACGGCCGGTTCGGATCGAACCGCTTCTCCAGGCCCTTCCAGCAATCCGCGTAATCCTCCTGCAGCGTCGACGCATTCGCGGCATGCGCTGTCACGCGCTGCGGGTAGCGGGTCTCGAACATGAAGGCCATGGTGCCCGTGAGCTTGACCGGCTTCAGCTCGCCATTGCTGGCGTGCTCGAAGGCGTCGCGATCGGGGCCGTGCGGTAGCATGCAATTGTGCAGGCTGATGCCGCCTGGGACGAAGCCCTGCGGCTTGGCGTCGTAGACGCCGTAGATCAGACCCATGAACTCGCTCATGATGTTCATGTGATACCAGGGCGGACGGAAGGTGTTTTCTGCGACCAGCCAGCGCTCGGGGAAGATGACGAAGTCGATATTCGCGGTGCCCGCGGTCTCCGAGGGCGACGTCAGCACCGTGAAGATCGAGGGATCGGGGTGGTCGAAACCAATCGCGCCGACCGGCGAGAAGGTGCGTAGATCGTACTTATATGGCGCGTAATTGCCGTGCCAGGCGACGACGTCGATCGGCGAATGGACGAGCTGCGTCTTGAACAGCGAGCCGCCCCATTTCACGAACAGCTCTGTCGGCCTGTCCATGTCCTCATAGTGCGCGACCGGCGTCAGGAAGTCCCGCGCGTTCGCAAGACAGTTGGCGCCGATCGGCCCGCGCTCCGGCAGCGTGAAGGCGCCGCCATAGTTTTCGCAGAGATAGCCGCGCGCGGGACCATTTGGAATCTCGACACGGAATTTCACGCCGCGCGGGATCACGACGATCTCGCCGGGCTCGGCGTCGATGCGGCCGAATTCCGTGACGACGCGAAGATTGCCCTGCTGGAGCACGAACATCAACTCGCCATCGGCATTGTAGAAATGCTGGTCCACCATCGACTTGGTGATGAGATAGACATGCGCGGCCATGCCGGCCTGCGTATTGACGTCACCGGCGGTCGTCATGGTCTGCACGCCCTGGAGGAAGGTCATGTCCTCCTTCGGCAGCGGCGCCGGATCCCAGCGCAGTTGCGCGATCGGCAAATCGTTCTCGTGGCACGGCGCCGAGCGCCACAGACCGGCATCGGCCTTCTCGAAGCGACCGGAGTGCTTCACGGAGGGGCGGATGCGATAGAGCCAGGAGCGCTCATTGGTGCCGCGCGGCGCGGTGAAGGGTGAGCCCGAGAGCTGCTCGGCATAGAGGCCGTAGGCGCAGCGCTGCGGCGAGTTGCGCCCGATCGGCAGCGCGCCAGGCAGCGCTTCGGTCTCAAAACTGTTGCCGAATCCGGACATGTAGCCCGGCGTCACCTGCGCCGAGCTGCGGATGATCTGATCGGGTGAGGTATTGACGTTCATGACTATCCTCCTCCTTGCAGGGCCGCCCACATTTCCTGGTCTCGCTTGTCGGTCCAGATCACGGGATCGTCGATTCCCGATGCTTCGTCATAGGCGCGCGACACATTGAATGGCAGGCAGTGCTCGTAGATGGCAAAACTGTGAAATTTCGGGTCCATCACTTCGCGCGTCGCGGCCATCGATTCCTTCAGCGTGCGCCCCTTGGCGACCGAGACTTCGGCCGCGCCATAGAGCGAGGTGACGAAGTCGCGTGTCATGGCGATGGCCTCGCGCACGGTGGCTGTGCCCTTGAGCGCATCGCCGCGGCCCGGCGCGATCGCCTTGGGATTGAAATTGCGGATCTCGTTCAGCGTCAGCGGCCATTCGCGCAGATGCGCATCACCGCAATAGCAGGCCGAGTGATATTCGATGAGATCGCCGGAGAACATCACCTCGGCATCCGGCACCCAGGCGACGATGTCGCCGGAGGTGTGGCCGGCACCGAGCTGCATCAGCCGCACCTCGCGCTTGCCGAGATAGATCGACATCTCGCCTTCGAAGGTCAGCGTCGGCCAGGTCAGGCCGGGAATGCTTTGGGCATCCTGGAACAGGCGGGGAAAACGGCCATACTCGGAATCCCAATCCTGCTGACCACGTTCCTCGATCAGACGATAAGTCTCCTGCGAGGCGACGATTCCCTGCGCCTTGTAGGCGGAGGCGCCGAGCACGCGCACGGCGTGATAATGCGACAGCACGACATATTTGATCGGCTTGTCGGTGACGGTGCGCACACGCTCGATCACCTTGTTGGCCATTGCGGGCGTCGACTGCGCGTCGAACACGAGGCAGCCGTCGTCGCCGACGATGATCGCCGTGTTCGGATCGCCTTCGGCGGTGAACGCGTAGAGATCGGCGCCGATCTCGGAGAAGGTGATCTTCTTCTCGGAGAGATCGCCGGTGGATGCGAAATTCTTCGCCATCAGTTCATCCTCAAGTCTTGGGTTACTGTTGCTGCTGTTGTTGCTGCTGGCCGTCGATCATGCGGCGTTTCGCCAGCGCGAGCGCCTCCCGCAGCACGTCGATATCGCCGATATGGTTGGCGAGGATCAGCACCAGCGCCGCGTCGAAATCCGCGCTCTGCTCGTCGGTGAGGCCGCGATGAGCCTCGACGATGGCGCGAAAGGCATCGTCGGGCCGCGCAAAATTGGAGCTGGTGGAAAGCGGCATATCAACCTCAATTCAGACCTGCTGCTCGCGATAGCGCGGCCGTGATCGCCTCACGCGTCGGATGGCGGAAGCGCGCTGCGACGTAGCCGTCGGGCCTGAGCAGATAAGCGGAGCCCGGCTCGGCGTCATAGCGCTTGGCGACGAGGCCCGAGGGATCGGCAAGTCCGCTCTCGCCGCCGATAAGAATATCCTTCACGCCATCGGGTGCATCAATCGCTGCGCCATTGCTGAACGACAGCAAAGTGAAATCAGTTCCATCCTGGCGGAACGCATCGGTCAGATAGGCTTGGCCCGCCACAGGGGCGTCGAGCATGGAACAGCCGGGCCGCGGGCCGGCATCCCACGCGTCGGCATCGGGTGACGACAGCGGCGAGTCATAGCTGCATGGCACCGACAGCCGGCCGCCATTGACCATGCGCTTGCCGAACTCGGTTTCCTTGGCGAGCGACAGCACCGCCTGGCGCAGCCGGGCTTCCTGATGCGAGTTCGGCGCCATGAAATCGGTCGAGCGGGTGGATTCGCGGATATTCTCGTCGGCAGCCCCGCTGCGCTCGACATGGTAGCTTTCGAGCAGGCTTGCGGGCGAGGTGCCGCGCAGCACGCGGTCGAGCTTCCAGGACAGGTTTTCGGCGTCCTCGAGTCCCGAGTTCGCCCCACGCGCGCCGAAGGGCGAGACCTGGTGTGCAGAATCGCCCGCAAAAATCACGCGGCCGTGGATGAAGCGATCCATGCGTCGGCACTGGAATTTGTAGAGCGAGATCCACTCGAACTCGAACTTGTCGTGGCCGAGCATCCGCGCGAGCCGTGGCCGCACGTTCTCAGGCTTCTTCTCGACGACGGGATCGGCATCACGGCTGAGCTGGAGATCGATGCGCCAGACATCGTCGGGCTGCCGGTGCAGCAACGCCGAACGTCCGGCATGAAACGGCGGATCGAACCAGAACCAGCGCTCCGTCGGAAACTCCGCCGTCATCTTGACGTCGGCGATCAGGAACTGATCCTCGAACACCTGTCCGGCGAACTCGGCGCCGACCATCTGCCGCAGCGAGGACCGCGCACCGTCGCAGGCGACGACATATTGCCCATGCAGGCGATAGGCGCCTTCGGGCGTCTCGATCGTCAGCGCAACGGAATCGTTGCGTTGCTCGACCGCGGTCACCTTGTTGCGCCAGCGCAGGTCGATCGTGGGCAGGTCGCTGATGCGATCGACCAGATAGGCCTCGGCGTAATATTGCTGGAGATTGATGAAGGCCGGCCGCTTGTGACCGTCCTCGGGCAGCAGGTTGAACTGATAGAGCTGAGACTCGCCGTGAAAGATGCGGCCGACGCTCCACACGACGCCCTTGTCGACCATGCGGTCGGCAACGCCGAGCCGGTCCCAATATTCCAGCGAGCGCTTCGAGAAGCAGATCGCGCGCGAGCCCTCGCCGATGCGGTCGGCATCATCCAGAAGGACGACGCGCTGGCCGCGCTGGGCGAGATCGATCGCCAGCGACAGCCCGACGGGCCCTGCGCCGACGACCACGACCGGATGCTCGGCCGGATTTTGGCCGGGGCGGTCCTGGTCGGAGTGGCGGCGATAGCCGAACTGGGTTTTGGCCTGATGCGTATTGGCGCCTGCCATACACTAACCTCGGCTCTGGTCAGGAGAGGACTGATCTGCTAGATAGTCTCACGTGCAACTATTTTGGACCGGAGCCGGCCGGCCGTCAACTGGAATTCGGAGCGCTCTTCTTGGCGAGGACATCCAGCGACATCGCGTTGAAGACACGGCAAACCGACGAGGCTTCATCGCGGCCCAAGGCGCGACCCAAGTCGCGGCTCGATCTGTTCAGATTCGTGCCGTTCCGCCTCAACCGGCTGGCAGCGGAGGTCAGTTCCGCGCTCGCGGTCGAATATCAGGAACGTCACGGCCTCGACATTCCGGCCTGGCGCGTGATGGCCACGCTCGGCTTCCGCAACGATGCCTGTAGCGCGCAGTACATCTCGCAATGCACCCGCACGCACAAATCCACCATCAGCCGCGCGGTGACGGCGCTGCTGCGTGACGACCTGATCGAGCGGGTCGAGAACGAAGCCGACCGCCGCGAATTCCGCCTGCAGCTGACGAAGAAGGGCCGCGCGCTTTACGAGGAGCTGTTCCCGCAATTGCTGCTGCGGGAAGACGAGATCCTCGCCTGCCTGTCCGCGCAGGAGCGCAAGCAGCTCTCCGCGCTGCTCGGCAAGATCGAGGATAGCCTCGACCTGATCCAGACCAGCGAAGAGGCCGACGCCAAGCAGGCGTATTAATCACTTCGCAAACGGCCGCGTCGGCGGCAAATGCAGCGCCCAGGCGTCGACCTTGTCGCTCGCACGCGGATAGATCTCGGTCACAATCGGATCGTGCCCGGGAATATAGCGATCGGGATGGCCGGCGAGACGTTCGATCGTCTCCCAGCCCACCGCCATGTCGCCGACATTGTAGACGATCGGGAACGGGCTACGGCGCTGCAGATTGGCGTAGTAATGCGCAGCGTCGGACGCCAGCACCACCGGACCGCGCGCGGTCTCGGCCTTGACCACCTGCAAGCCGTCGGAATGGCCGCCGACACGGTGCACGGTGACACCAGGCGCGACCTCGCCGTCGCCGGAATAGAAATGGACGCGCTCGCGATAGACATGGCGCACCATCTGGGTGACGTGCTCGACCGAGAATGGATGTCGCAGCAGTCCGTTGCACATGCAGCGGCCGGTGGCGTAAGCCATCTCGCGGTCCTGGAGATGGAAGCGCGCATTCGGGAAGCGGTCGAGATTGCCGGCGTGATCGTAATGCAGATGCGTCACGATAATGTCGCGAATGCCCGACGCGGAGACGCCAAAGCGCTCCAGCGCATCGACCGGATTGAGCGTCAGCTTGCGCGCGCGCGAGGTCGCCTCCTCGGCATTGAAGCCGGTATCGACCAGAATATCGCGGCCCTGCCCGCGGATCAGCCAAACGAAGTAGTCGAGATCCTGCGCGGCGCTGTCATGCGGGTCGGGCGCCAGAAAATTCATGCTGGGGGTGCGCGGCGACATGGTCGCATAGCGCAGGGCGTAGATTTCGTAGGCGTTTCCCATGACTTTGATCCCGGCTTTTGCTTTTTCTGAATGGACCTGCCGCGCACCAAGCCATTGCCCGCAGCAAAGGTCAAACGCCTGCGGCGGACGCAGGGCGCAATGTGAGACCAATCACATTTTGGTCGCGAGTACCGGCCTAACGTGACAGCAGGAACCCTGAACGAGAATGCGTCGAGTAGAGCCGTGACCGCCGACTTATTCCCCTCGCCGCCGGCCCGTGCATCGCGGTCAATTGTCGCGATAGTGCCGAATCTCCAAGCGGTTGACGCCCCGACTCCCCGGTTTGATAATGCACATTGCGTAAGTTAAGGTCGCCGCGGCGCAAGCTGGTAACGGCGCCTTTTTGGCTGGACCGCGCTGATTATGAAAATTCGCCTGCTTTTTCTTCTGCCATTGCTTGTCTCGCTCATCCCGACCGCCCCGTCGCGCGCGGCCGGCGACCGCTACGCGCTGGTCATCGGCAATGCCAAATATCCGGACGCGGACACTCCGCTGAAGGAGCCGATCAACGACAGCCGCGATGTCGCCGACGAGCTCAAGCGCGACGGCTTTTCGGTCGAGGTCGGCGAAAACCTGACCGGCGATGGCATGCGCCGCGCCTTCGACAAGCTCTATGGCAAGATCAAGCCGGGCTCGGTGGCGCTGATCTTCTACAGCGGGTTCGGCATCCAGTCGGCACGCCAGAGCTACATGATCCCGGTCGACGCACAGATCTGGACCGAGTCCGACGTCCGTCGCGACGGTTTCAGCATCGAAGCGATCCTGGGCGAGCTCAACACCCGTGGCGCCGGCGTCAAGATCGCGCTGATCGATGCCAGCAGGCGCAACCCGTTCGAACGGCGGTTCCGCAGCTTTTCGGCGGGTCTGACCCCGGTCATCGCGCCGAACGGCACGCTGGTGATGTATTCGGCGGCGCTGGCGTCCGTGGTGTCGGACGCCGGAGGCGACCACAGCCTCTTTGTTCAGGAACTGCTCAAGGAAATCCGCGTCCCCGACCTGATGGCGGAGGAGACGCTGAACCGCACCAAGATGGGCGTCACCCGCGCCTCGCGCGGCGAGCAGGTGCCGTGGATCTCGTCCTCGCTCGCCGAGGATTTCTCGTTCATTCCGGGGGCCGCGGGATCGCGCCCGACAGCGGCGACCCCGCCACCGGCGCCTCCCGCACCGCCGCCGGCTGCGGTCGCCAACAACCCGCCTCCGGCTCCGCCCGCCCCGCCAGCACCACCTGTGGCTGCGAACAATCCGCCGGCGCCGCCTGCATCTCCGTCACCGCCGCCGGCACCGAAGCAGCAGGTTGAGGCCGCGCTGCCTCCGCCGCAAGCGCCGGTCAAACCGGCCGAGCCAGCTCCGGCGCCGAACGCGGATGGCGGGCCGAGCGCGGCCGTGCTGGCTGAGGATCCCACCATCAAGGGCCTGACGGCCAAGATCGCCACCAATCCGGACGACGTGAATGCGCTGTACCGGCGCGGCCAGGTCTATGCCAGCAAAGGGGCCTACAGCCTCGCCATCAGGGATTTTGACGACACGCTCCGGATCAATGCGAAGGACGTCGAGGCGCTGAACAACCGCTGCTGGACCCGTGCCGTGGTCGGCGACCTCCAGGCCGCGCTGAAGGATTGCAACGAGGCGCTGCGGCTACGGCCGAATTTCGTCGATGCGCTGGACAGCCGGGGGCTGGTGAACCTCAAATCCGGAGCGGTGAAGAATGCCATCGCCGATTTCGACGCCGCACTGAAGATCAACCCGCGGCTGACCTCCTCACTCTTTGGACGGGGGATCGCCAAGCAGCGCAACGGCTCGGCCCAGGAAGGCGCGCTCGACCTCGCCAATGCCAAGGCGATGGATCCGAACATCGTGCAGGAATTCGCAAGTTACGGAGTGCGTTGATATTTTTTTGATTTGAGGCCAGCGGCGCCTCGAACCCGTGGCGGCCCGGCAAAGACTAACCGAACGGACGCCGCAGGCGGGCCTTGCCGTGGGGGCCATTTGCAGGAATTTTGGAACCGCGCGGGCTCGCGCTGGAGGGACTGGCAATGAGATTGGCTGCAAAGGGACTGACCGCAATCCTCTCCGTCATTACCATCGGCGCCGCGCTGTCGCTGACACTTCCACCCGCCTTCGCCGGCGACGACGGCAACAGCAAGAACGTTACCGAGGACGAGATCGTCCGCGCGCTGGCGCCGCCGCCGAAGAAGCCCCTGACCCGCGGCCTCTCGATTGCCCCGCAGGCCGATCCGGCGCCGAACCCGGCGGAAACCAAGCTGATCCAGTCCGTCCGCGGCCGCGCCACGCGCTCGCTGTCGTCGACCGAGCGTGAGGAAATCGCCTCCGCCGCCAAGGACAAGCCGAATATCGATCTCGAAATCACCTTCGACTACAACTCGGCCGACATCAGCACCAAGTCGCTGCCTTCGGTGCAGGCGCTGGGCCGCGCGCTGACCAGCCCCGACCTGAAGGGCTCGACCTTCGTGGTCGCCGGCCACACCGACGCCGCCGGCGGCGAGGGCTACAATCAGGAGCTGTCGGAACGCCGCGCGGATTCGATCAAGCGCTACCTTGTCGAGAAGTACAGCATCGCAGCAGCCGACCTCGTCACCGTCGGCTACGGCAAGAGCAAGCTGAAGGATCCGAGCCAGCCGATGGCCGAGGTGAACCGCCGCGTGCAGGTCGTGAACATGGAAAACAAGACTACCGCATCGAAGTGACCACGACGTAATCCGTTGAAGTGACAAGTCGCGATGTGGTGTAACGTCTTGCTCCCGGCGCGCGTCCCGCAGCCCTGCGGGACGCCGCTTCGTTTAAGGGAAACGTTCCCAGCAACCCCGAGCCAGGCCAGGATGATCCGGCGATGAACATCTCCGAATATATCAAGCCTGCGGGAACCGTGGCGTTTATCGTTGCGCTCGGCGTCGGCTATTACTGGTTCGAGCATCGGCATCGCCCCGAGGCGAAGGAGACGCCGGGCGAGGCGCTCGTCATCGTGACGAAGTCGACCAATGCCTGCTTCTCCGATCTGGTACGCGTCACCGGCTTCTTCGTGCCGAGGCGCGAGGCCGTGGTCATGGCCGACCAGGAAGGATCGAAGGTCACCGACCTCTTCGTCACTGAAGGCGCTGTCGTCACCGACAACCAGGAGCTGGCACGCCTGACAGCGCCGCCGCAGATCCCGGGCCAGCCGCAAAGGCCGGGCCCGCAGGGTCCGATCTCGCTGAAGGCGCCCGCGCCAGGTCTCATCACGGAAGTGCGGACCATTGTCGGCGCGCCGGCCTCGCCTCAGGCGGGACCGATGTTCCGCATCGCCGTGAACAACGAGATCGAGCTGGATGCACAGGTTCCGGCCGTGCACATGCCAAAACTCAGCCCCGGTGCGACGGTGCGGATCAGCCGGGACGACGCCGCCGATCTGATCGGCCGGGTCCGGCTGGTTGCTCCCGAGATCGACCGCGCCACGCAGCTCGGCCGCGTCCGCATCAGCGTCACCAACAATCCGTCGCTGAAGGTCGGCGTGTTTGCCCGTGCCTCGATCGACGCCAAGCGAAGCTGCGGCGTCGCGGTTCCCAAGACGGCGATCGACCATCTCACCGTGCAGGTGGTCAAAGGCAACACCATCGAGACACGCCGGGTGCGCGTCGGGCTAACATCCGACAGCCAAACCGAAATCCTTGAAGGGGTCGACGTCGGCGAAATCGTCGTGGCCGATGCCGGCTCTTCGCTTCATGACGGCGACCAGATCAAGACCATGTTCGCCGATGAACTCGATCGCACGCGGGTACGCTGATGGCTCTCAATATCTCGGCATGGTCGATCCGTAATCCGCTGCCGTCGGTGGTCTTCTCGATCATCCTGCTGATCCTCGGCTGGACCTCCTTCACCAAGCTCGCGATCACGCGACTGCCCTCTGCCGACATTCCCGTGATCTCGGTCGCGGTGGCGCAGTTCGGCGCCGCGCCCGCGGAGCTCGAATCCCAGGTCACCAAGACGGTTGAAGACGCCGTCTCCGGCGTCGAGGGCGTGCGGCACATCACCTCCTCGATCACCGACGGCGTGTCGGTCACCACCATCCAGTTCGCGCTTGAGACCAATACCGACCGCGCACTCAATGACGTCAAGGACGCGGTGACGCGCGTGCGCTCGAACCTGCCGCAGAACGTCACCGAGCCGCTGATCCAGCGCGTCGACGTGATCGGCCTGCCGATCGTCACCTATGCCGCGATCTCGCCCGGCAAGACGCCCGAGCAGCTCTCCTATTTCGTCGACGACGTGGTCAAGCGCGCGCTACAAGGCGTGCGCGGCGTCGCCCAGGTCGAGCGCATCGGCGGCGTCGAGCGCGAGATCCTGGTCTCGCTCGATCCCGATCGCCTGCAGGCGATGGGGCTGACCGCCGTCAATGTCAGCCAGAGCCTGCGCGGTACCAATGTCGACGTCGCCGGCGGCCGCGCCGAAATCGGCAAGAACGACCAGGCGATCCGGACCCTGGCCGGCGCCAAGACGCTCAGCGACCTTGCCGGCACCATGGTCCCGCTGTTCGGCGGCGGCGAGGTCCGGTTGGACGATCTCGGCACCGTCACCGATACCATCGCCGACCGCCGCACCTTCGCCCGCTTCAACGGCGAGCCGGTGGTCGCGCTCGGCATCAAGCGTTCCAAGGGTGCTAGCGACGTGAAGGTCGCCGAAGCCGTGCAGAAGCGCATCGACGCGCTCAAGGCGGCTTATCCCGATGTCGACCTCAAGCTGATCGACACCTCCGTCGAATACACCAACGGCAACTACGAGGCGGCGATCTCGACCCTGTTCGAGGGCGCCATCCTCGCCGTGGTCATCGTGCTGTTGTTCCTGCGCGACCTGCGCGCCACCATCATTGCCGCGGTCTCGCTGCCGCTGTCGATCTTCCCAGCGTTCTGGGCGATGGACATCCTCGGCTTCTCCCTCAACCTCGTCAGCTTCCTCGCCATCACGCTATCGACAGGTATTCTGGTCGACGATGCCATCGTCGAGATCGAGAACATCGTACGGCACATGAACATGGGCAAATCGCCCTATCGAGCAGCACTGGAAGCCGCCGACGAGATCGGCCTCGCCGTGATCGCGATCTCGCTGACCATCATCGCGATCTTCGCGCCCGCGAGCTTCATGTCGGGCATCGCCGGACAGTTCTTCAAGCAGTTCGGCATCACGGTCTCGGTACAGGTGTTCTTCTCGCTGCTCGCGGCGCGCTTCGTGACGCCCATGCTGGCGGCCTACTTCCTCAAGCATGGCAATCATGAAGAGCCGCCGCCCGGCCGCATCCTGCGGACCTATCACGGCCTCGTATCGTGGTCGGTGAAGCACTATTTCATCACGGTGCTGATCGGCTTCGGCATCTTCGCGGCCTCGATCTGGAGCATCACGCTGCTGCCGCAGGGCTTCCTGCCGGCGCAGGACAGCGCCCGCTCGCTGCTCGCCCTCGAACTGCCGCCGGGCACGCAGCTCGCCTACACCGAAAAGGTCACCGAGGACATCGTCGCACGCCTGCGCAAGCGGGCCGAGGTGAAGAGCATCTTCGTCGACGGCGGGCGCGTCCCGCCGGGCACCCAGGAAGTTCGCCGCGCCGCCCTGATCATCAATTACACGCCCAAGAACGACCGCAACATCACCCAGCGCGAGCTTGAATTCTCGATCAGCCAGGAGCTGGAGAACGTTCCCGATATCCGTTTCTGGTTCCTGGACGAGAACGGCCTGCGCGCAATCTCGCTGGTCGTGACCGGCGTCGATGCCAACATCGTCAACAACGTCGCCAGCGAGCTCGCGACGCAAATGAAGCGGATTCCGACCATCGCCAACGTGATCTCGGAGACCTCGCTGGAGCGTCCCGAACTGCGTATCGAGCCGCGCGCCGATCTCGCCGCACGGCTCGGCGTCTCGACCGAAAGCCTGTCGCAGACCATCCGTGTCGCGACCATTGGCGACGTCGGCCCGGCGCTTGCCAAGTTCGACGTCGGCGACCGCCTGGTCCCGATCCGGGTGCAGCTCGAGGACGCCGCGCGCGGCAATCTCAAGACACTGGAGCAGCTGCGCGTGCCGCTCGGCGAGCACGGCGAGAAGGGTGGCGTTCCGCTCTCGGTCATCGCCGACGTCAAGCTCGACCAGGGTCCGACCAGCATCAACCGCTACGACCGCGAGCGACAGGCCACCGTCGCCGCCGACCTCGTCGGCTCAGCGGCGCTCGGCGATGCCACCAAGAAGATCTACGACCTGCCTGTCATGAAGAGCCTCCCGAAGGGCGTGAAGGTCTCACCCTCCGGCGACGCCGAAAGCCTCAACGAGCTGTCCGACGGCTTTGCCACCGCGATCACGGCCGGCCTGATGATGGTCTATGCGGTGCTGGTGCTGCTGTTCGGCACCTTCCTGCAGCCGATCACCATCCTGTTCTCGCTACCGCTCTCGATCGGCGGCGCGATTGCGGCACTGCTCGTCACCGGCAAGCAGCTCACCACGCCGGTGTGGATCGGCATCCTGATGCTGATGGGCATCGTCACCAAGAACGCGATCATGCTGGTGGAGTTCGCGATCGAGGCGATCCGCGACGGCAAGCCGCGCGACGAGGCGATGATCGACGCCGGCATGAAGCGCGCCCGCCCGATCGTGATGACCACGATCGCGATGGCCGCCGGCATGATGCCGAGCGCGCTCGCGGTCGGCGCCGGCGGCGAGTTCCGCTCACCGATGGCGCTCGCGGTGATCGGCGGCCTGATCTTCTCCACCATCCTGTCGCTGGTGTTCGTGCCCGCGATGTTCATGGTGATGGACGATCTCGGCGCCCTGATCTGGCGCTTCGGCAAGCGGCTGATCGTGCACAGCGAGGACGCGGAGACCGTCGATCATCATGCGGTCCCGCCCTCCGGCGCGGCGCCCGGAGAGGCGGCATCGGCACCGAAGGGCGTCGTGCATCCTGCGGCGGAGTGAGATTGAACGGGAGCGAGATGAAGTTGCCATGACGTTGCGCATTCCGAATGGCAAGAACGCTACTATCGACATTCGGAAGATCGACGGTTACTGCCTAAATCCCTTGCATCCGCGCGGCCGACATAAAGCGAGGGTTTTCAGCGACGCGCTCGGTCTCCAACAGGAAGATGCACCCTGGCTTCGCGATGCGCTGCTTGATGCTGCACTTTCGGGCGATGCGTCCCAGATTGCGACAGATCGTTGGGGCAGTCACTGGCGCATGGACGTGCTACTCAGGCGACATCGGAAGCAGGCTGTGGTAAGAACGGCTTAGATCATACGGGCCGGTGACGACCGGCCGACATTCGTCACCTGTTGGGTGCTATGATGACCGCAGTAAGCGGTAGGAAAAATCGAACGCCGACGGTGCTGGACGTCGTTGCATTGCTGACTAACCTCCCGGAGAACCGGTTGGCGCGAGGAAACGTCGGCACAATCGTCGAAGAGCTCGACAACGAGACGGTGCTCGTCGAATTCAGCGGCGATGATGGACGACCATACGCGGTCGCTCCTTGCCAGCGATCAGAGCTTCTAACTTTACATTATGTGCCGGAAGCAGCCTAGCTGCGCTCCCTACTCGTTCCGCGCGATCGCCGTCAGCTTGGTCATGTTCCGCAGCAGGATGCGGCCGCGCTGGAGGTCCAGGATCGCTTCCTTGCGCCAAGCCTGAAGCTGGCGGTTGACGCTCTCGCGGGCGGCGCCGACGAAGACGCCGAGCTGCTCCTGCGAGATGTGCACCTCGGAACCGAAATCCGCGGCGAGCGCGCAGAGCCGCCGCGCCAGCCGCACCGGCAGCGGCTGCAACATGGATTCCTCCATTCGCTCGCTCTGCCAGCGGATGCGCTGGCACAACAGCGCGATGATCTTGATCGCGACCTTCGGCTCGCGCTCGAGGAAGGCGAGGAAGTCTTCGCGCCGCAGCACGAACAATTCGCTCACCTCGCCGGCGGCCGCGTCCGCGGTGCGGCTCTGGCCGTCGAGCACCGCGACCTCGCCGAACAGGTCGCCCGGGCCCATGAAATTCAGCGTCAGCCGGCTGCCGTCGGAGGCGCCGGTCTCGATGCGGACCTGGCCGCGGCGCACCCCGAACAGCGCGTCACCGGGGTCGCCCTTCTGGAACAGCACCTCGCCATTCGCCAGATGCTGAGTGTGGCAGAGATGGGACAACCGCTGGAGTTCGTCCGTCCCGAGATCGGCGAACATGGCATTCATTTTCAGAATGACCGCAAATTCGGCCTGCTTGCTCATTTCAACGTCCTTGTGAATTTCTTTGGCAAATCGCTTGGAAGCATCGGCGTCAGAATCGCGTAAAACCGCGTTGGGCAAGTGTGTCATAAGTCACATAACTTTGCAGCACCTCCCGATTATTTTTAGCCGCTTGGAGCGGCTTCCCGTCCCGGGATAAACTCAGGCGGAAAGGGCGGGCAAACTGCCGGTTTCGGCGCCACTCGTCCGTCGTTGGAAAGTCGACATGAGAGTAGTGAAATTCGCCGGCGCAGCGTTGGCCGCAATCGTCATCGTGATCGCACTCCTGCTGGTGATCGGGATCCCCTCGGGCTTCCTGACCGCGACGATTGCCTCGCGCGTCGAGCACGCGAGCGGCTATCGCCTGTCGATCGACGGCACCACCAGGATCAGCCTGTGGCCGACGCTGAACATCACGCTGAACGACCTCACGCTCCAGGACCCCAAGGACCGCAGCGGCATCACGCGCGTGACGATCGACAGCGTGCAGGCCGACATGTCGCTCGCAAGCGTGTGGTCGGGTCGCCCTGACATCAGCGAGATCGTCGTCACCCATCCGGTGCTGTACCAGCCGCTGCTGCGCGAGCGCCTGCCAAATGCCGATGCGTCGCAAAAGCCGCTTGCGCTCGACATGGACGGCGCGAGCATCGACCGTGTCAGGATCGTCGACGGCGAAGTCGCATTCTCGCGCGCGCGCGATCGGGTCGACGGCCGTATCAGCGCGATCAATGCCGAAGCCGTCATGGGCCGCGACCGCAAGGTCAATGTCGCCGGCACCGCGCGCGTCGGCGAGCACCCGACCAAGTTCGACATCAAGGCCACCACACCGGCACCGCCGATCGAGCGGCAGACCATGCCGGTGGATTTCGCCATCGATATGCCCGACGTGCTGAAGTCCCAGCTCGCCGGCCATGCCGAGCTGCGGCTCAACGGTGCGATCGTGATGGTCAACGCCGTCAATGGTACGTTCGGCGATGGCGCCTTCAACGGCTGGGCCTCGGTCGACATCGCCAGCAAGCCGCTGGTGAAGGTCGATCTCGACTTCCAGCGGCTGGCGATTCCGCTGGCGAAATCGCCTGATGGCGCTGCCGGGCAGCCCTGGAGCGATGCGCCGATCGACGTGTCCGGGCTCAACTATGTCGACGCGCAGATCAGGATCTCGACCAACGAAGCCGTCATCGGCGACGCCCATCTTGCGCCCCTGGCGCTCGATGCAAAGCTCGCCGGCGGCATCTTGAAGCTCGGCACTGCCAATCTCGGCGCCTATGGCGGCCAGGTTTCGGGCGAGGTGATCCTCGATGCGACCAGCGGCGCGCCGAGTGTTGCGATGCATTCCGACCTCGTCGGCGTGCGCGCGCTGCCGCTGCTGCAGGGCCTCGCTGAGTTCGACCGGATCGACGGCAAGATGCAAGCCAAGCTGGCTCTGCGCAGCGCCGGCACCAGCCAGCGCGCGCTGATGGCGAACATGCAGGGCACGGCCTTCGTCAGTTTCCAGGACGGCGCCATCCGCGGCATCAATGTCGCGCAGATGATCCGTTCGCTGACGTCGGGCACGCTCTCGGGCTGGCAGGACAGTGAGGCACAGAGCACCGACCTGTCGCAGCTCTCTGCCTCGTTCCGCATCGACAAGGGCCAGGCGGTGACGACCGACCTCAACCTGATCGGGCCACTGGTGCGCGTCACCGGCACCGGCACCATTGCGCTCGACACCAAGATGATGGGCTTTCGCGTCGAGCCGAAACTGGTGATGACGACCGAAGGCCAGGGCCGCGCCTCCGATCCGGTCGGCTTCGGCATTCCCGTGATGATCACCGGCGCGTGGTCGCAGCCGCGGATCTATCCTGACATGGCGGGCGTGCTCGACAATCCGGATGCCGCTTACGCGAAGCTGCGCGAGATGGGCAAGGGCCTGTTCGGACCCGATGGCGCCGGGCTCGGCAACATCCTGAACAGTTTTGGCCTCGGCGGCGCCGCTGCGCCGGGTGGCGGCAATACGGCCGGCAATGCCAACCCGCCAACGCAACAGCAAGAACAAGGACAGGGGCAGAACAATCTGCTCGGCGGCCAGCTCGGCGAGGCGATCGGCAATCTGATCCAGCAGGGGCTCTCGGGCGGCGCCGGCAACGGTACCGGCCGAAGCCGCAGCCTGCCCGGCACACCGGCCACACCGGCACCCCAGGCTTCGCCGGCCCCTCCGACCCAAGATCCGCCAGAGGCGCAGCAGGACAGCCAGCCGATGAACGACGTGATGCGGCAGCTGTTTAATCGGTGATTGCGCCACACCCGCCTTGACCGCCCCTTGACCGCCCCCTTGCCGGTCCCAAAGCCCAAATTGTGGTAGAAGGGCCGTGGGGCCCGTACGGCCCATAGCGCCGGCGTCGGTCGCGGCGCGAGAGGATCCGGATGGCGGGAGCGAACAACAAGACCTGGTTTCTGCGCGAGGGCCTGTTCGTCAAATATGTCGTCTCCCTCGTCGGCCTCGTCGTGTTCGTGCTCGCCGTCAACGGCGCGATGGAGACCTGGATCTCCTATCGCGCCATCAAGACCTCGCTGACCGACGGGCTCGAGGACAAGGCCCAGGCCGCCGCAAGGCGCATCGAGCAATCGGTGTCCGAGCTCGAGCGCCAGATCAGCTGGGTGACGACGGCAAGCCGGGACACGCTGGAGAAGCGCCGCGCCGACTACGCCCAGCTGCTGCAGCAGGTCGCCGTCATCTCCCAGCTGTTCCAGCTCAACGGCGACGGCCGCGAGGTGCTGCGCGTCTCGCGCCAGTCGACCACGACAAACGGCAATGCGGACCTCGTCCGCGACATGCGCTTCACCGATGCGGTGGCGCGCGGGGTGAGCTACTCGGCGCCCAGCTTCGTCGACCAGAAACCGGTGATGTCGATCTCGGTGGCGCATTCCGGCTTCAATGCCGGCGTCACGGTGGCCGAGATCGATCTCGGCTTCCTCGCCGATTACCTCACCGACGCCCAGGTCGGCAAGGCCGCGTTCGCCTATGTGGTCGACGCACGCGGCCGCGTGCTGGCGGCCTCGTCGAAGGGGCCCGACGTCGGCAAGGACCTGTCGAAGCTGCCGCAGGTCGCGGCTGCGATCGCGCCCGGCCGCGCGCCCGATACGTCGGGCACCGACTTCAACGGCCATTCGGTGTTGACCGCCGCGAGCACCGTGCCGAAGCTCGGCTGGAGCGTGCTGTTCGAGCAGCCGACCGCGCAGGCGCTGACGCCGATCCGCGACCAGCTCGTGCGCATCGCGCTTTTGATCGGCATGGGCCTGCTGGTCGCGATCCTCGCCGGCACGCTGCTGGCGCGCCGCATGATCATCCCGATCACGGCGCTGCGCGACGGCGCGCACAAGCTCGGCGAGGGCGATTTCAGCCACCGCATCGACGTCCACACCTCCGACGAGCTGGAGGAGCTCGCCGGCCAGTTCAACCGCATGGCCGGCCAGCTCCAGGAGACCTACACCGACCTCGAAACAAAAGTCGAAGAGCGCACCCGCGACCTCGCGCAGTCGATCAACGAGCTGAAGGTGCTGGAGGAGGTCGGCCGCGCGGTCGCCTCCTCACTCGACCTCAACGCCGTGCTGCCGACCATCGCCGCCCGCGCGCTCGAGATCAGCCATGCCGATGCGGTGCTGATCTACGGCTATGATGCCGAACAGCATCGCTTCAACCTGGTCGAGGCTGACGGCATCGACAAATCGGCGGGAGGCGACCACGTCACAATCGAGGAAGGCGAGAACATCTTGAGCGAGGCCGCCGCGCGCGGCGAGCCGATCGCGATTGCCGATCTCGATCACGCCGCCGGGCAGCCGCTGCGCGAGGTCGCGGTCAATGCCGGCTTCCACGCGGTGCTGGTGGTGCCGCTGGTCGACCAGCAGGGCACGCTCGGCTCGCTGGTGGTGCTGCGCCGCGCCAGCGGCGCGTTCGAAGGCAGCCTCACCGGCCTGATGCGCACCTTCGCCAACCAGGCGGTGCTGGCGATGCGCAACGCGCGCCTGTTCACCGAGGTCGACCACAAGAGCCACGCGCTGGAGACGGCGCACGAGACCGTGCGCGCCCAGGCCGACCAGCTGCGCGAGCAGACCGAGCAGCTGAAGAACTGGAACAAGTCGCTGGAAGAGCGCGTCGCGACCCAGCTCGGCGAGATCGAGCGCATCCGCAAGCTCGAGCGTTTCCTGGCGCCGCAGGTGGCGCAGCTGATCGCCTCCTCCGACAGCCCCGAGGGGCTGCTCACCAGCCAGCGCCGCGAGGTGACCGTGGTGTTCTGCGATCTGCGCGGCTTCACCGCGTTCACGGAAGCGACCGAGCCGGAAGAGGCGATGAACGTGCTGCGCGAATATCACGCCGCGCTCGGCAAGCTGATCTTCAAATACGAGGGCACGCTCGACAAATATGCCGGCGACGGCGTGATGATCCTGTTCAACGCGCCGATCCAGTTCGAGGACCACACCGCGCGCGCCGTGAAGATGGCGGTGGAGATGCGCGACACCATCGGCCCGCTGACCGAGCGCTGGCGCAACCGCGGCCACAGCCTCGGCTTCGGCATCGGCATCGCGCTCGGCTACGCCACGCTCGGCCAGGTCGGCTTCGAGCAGCGGCTGGAATACGCCGCGATCGGCAGCGTCACCAACCTCGCCTCCCGCCTCTGCGGCGAAGCCCTCGCCAACCAGATCGTGGTCAGCCGTCGCGTCTACGGCATGGTCGAACAATCCGTCGAAGCCCGCGCGCTCGACGATCTCCAGCTCAAGGGTTTTAACCACCCGGTGCTGGCGATGGAGATTTTGTCCTGGCGTGAAGAGGAGGCGACGGTGGTGGATGCGTCGGCCGCGCGGCGGAGAGGGTGAATTCGCGCTGACCGCCTGCTGAACTTGTAAGAGATCCTTACAAGTTGGCTCCGCGCGAACGCAAAAAGTCGAAAACAACCCCATGCACAGTAGCCATAGCCCTGAGCTGCATGGCGAATTTCACGCAGTTTGCGGATTTGGCGAAATTCTCTTTGACACGTCGGGCAAAACACCGGCATGATGGCATGATCGGGCGTTTGCGCGTGACATCACCAAGCTCTGATCTGCTTGCCCGTCGAGTCACGGCCGTCCCCCTCAAGCAACTGCGCTGTCGTTGATCTCGCGAATCGTGCTGACGAGACGGACGACCTTGGCCTCGTCGAACAGATGCTCCGGCCCCGACCTGAAGGCACGGCTGTTTCGCATGATCCAGTTGATCGATGACGCGACGTTGCAGGTGACGCACGCTGATGACGAAGCGCAAGCCGGCCTCGGTCGGCGAAATCCTCACCGAGGAATTCATGAAGCCGATGGACCTAACGCAGGGCGCGCTGGCCGACGCCATGGGCGTACAGCGCAAGCACGTCAACGAACTCTGCAACGACCGTCGCAACGTCACCGCAGCCACGGCGCTGATCCTCGCCCGCGTGTTCGGCAATAGCCGGACTTCTGGCTGAACGTGCAGCGGCGAACCGACTTGTGGGAGGCGATGCATTCGGCCCGCGACCGCAAGCGGATCGAACGGGCGCGACCGTTGACGTCGGCGGCGTGACGAAGCACGCGCGGACGGGCCGGAGGCTGCAATAGCAAATGCGACGGGGGAAGCGAAGGGTGGCTTTGGTGGGAATGGCAGGGGCTGTGGAGGACTGGGAAGGCGAGCCAGCGTATTGTATTGTGATGCGGCTGGCAGCTTCCTTGCTGCCATCCTTCGAGACGCCCGCTAACCGACAGGAAAGCTGTGGGTCGAGCCATCGCTCGGCACCCGAACAGAATGCTCAGGATGACGCAACAGCGCACCTGTATCGCCCCACCAAGACCGAGAGCACGTCGATTTCACTGAGCAAGCGAGATGAACCTTAACTGGCTCTCAGATTGGCCCAGTCACTTCTCTTGAGACTCTTGAGGCCGTTTCTCAAGCTTAGGATCGTCGATGCGAGTTCTGTCGCCGGGACCGGACGGCTGAACAAGTATCCCTGCGCCTCGTTGCATCCTTCGGCCTTCATCTGGTTCAACTGCTCAATTGTCTCAACGCCCTCCGCCGTCGTCGTCATGCCGAGGCTCTTCCCGAGGCTGGTGATCGCCCGGACAATCAATTTCGATCCCTTTGTGGCCGTCACGTCGCGGACGAACGATTGGTCGATCTTGAGTTTGTCAAAGGGGAAACTGCGCAGATAGCTGAGCGAAGAGTAGCCGGTACCAAAATCATCCAAAGCGATGCGCAGCCCACGCGCCTTCAGCTCATGCAGCGTCGCAATGGTTTCGGCGCTGTTGCCAAGGAGAACCGATTCAGTGATTTCGAGCTCAAGTCGATGTGGCGCCAGCGCCGAAGTATCGAGTGCTTTCGCGATGACGGCCGCGAGCCGTGGGTCACGAAACTGAGTGGCCGAAACATTGACCGCAATCTTGAGCTCGTTCGGCCAACTCGCCGCCTGGGCGCAGGCACGATTGAGCACCCATTCCCCAAGCGGAGTAATGAGGCCAATCTCTTCGGCGACAGGGATGAACTGGTCCGGCGGCACCATTCCCCTCTCCGGATGTCGCCAGCGCAACAATGCCTCAAAGCCGCTGATCCGGTCCATGCGCAAATCATAGATGGGCTGATAGAACAAATCGAATTCGTCCTTGTCCATGGCTTCGCGCAGGTCGATTTCGAGCGCTCTTCGGGTTTGAAGACTCGTGTCCATTGCCGGCTCGAAAAACCGCCATGTTCCCCTGCCGTCCATTTTGGACCGGTACAACGCCATGTCCGCATTTTTCAGCAGTTTCTCGCGCGTGGTGCCGTCACCCGGTGCCAGGGAAATTCCGGCGCTGCAGCCGACGATGACCCGATGTCCGTTCAGCTCATAAGGCGCTCCGACATGCTCGACGACACACCGGGCGAGGTGCGCAGCATCGTCAGCGTTTCGGACTTCAGATTGGATGAGCGCAAACTCGTCGCCCCCCAGCCGCGCAACCGTATCACCCTCTCGGACGCACGCACTTAATCGGGCCGCAACCGCGCAAAGCAGCGCATCACCCACCGGATGTCCCAAGGTGTCATTGACCTGTTTGAAATTATCCAAATCAATACAGAACACGGCAAACCCCGCACCTCGGCCCGCCTCTGCAACAGCTTGTTCGATCCGCTCGGCGAACAAAGACCGGTTTGGCAATCCCGTCAGAGCGTCATGCCGCGCCATGAACGCGATCTGAGATTGCGCCCTTTGTTGTTCGGTCACATCTTCACAGCTGATGAGCCAGCCGCCGTCGGATGTGGAGCGATAGGCGATCGAGACAACGCGGTTGCCGCTGAGCTGCTGAAGGTAGGAGCCGTGTTTCCCGCGCGCCAACAACTCCTCGCTTTCCGCGCGAAGGTCAGCCACCGTCTGGCTGCCATGATTGCCGGCGGCAACACTCAGGCGGAGGACATCCTCGAATGTCATCCCTGGAAGCACGAGCTCCGGCGAAATATCGAAGATCTCGCAGAAGCGCCGGTTGACGACCTGCAGCCGTCCTTCTCCGTCATAGAGACAGAGGCCTTGCGACATGTGCGAGAGCGCCGCATCCAATCTCAGATTGGTCGCGTGCAGCTCGGCTTTCTGCTGTCTCAAACCGGTAATGTCGCTGAAGACGAGGATGACGCCGCCCTCCTGGGTCGGGCTACGGCTGACCCGCAGCCATCTTCCATCCGGGAGTTGGGCCTCGCTCTCCACCCCTTCGACCTCGTTAGCGTCCTCTTGCAGCATGAGTTCCGTTGAGCGCTGGGTGCCGGGCGCACGGGCCGTCCGCAACGGATGGACCAGCTGCGGAGAGCAGCGAATGAATTCGCTCGCTCTGGAATTGGCCAACGCGATCTGGCCGCTTTGGTCGAGGAGGACGACGCCCTCGCGGGAGTGCTCGAGCGCATCGGAAAGCCGCGCCTGCGCCGAACGCCGCTGCGCCACCTCCCGCT
Source organism: Bradyrhizobium sp. S3.2.6 (assembly GCF_040546885.1). Lineage (NCBI taxonomy): Bacteria > Pseudomonadati > Pseudomonadota > Alphaproteobacteria > Hyphomicrobiales > Nitrobacteraceae > Bradyrhizobium > Bradyrhizobium sp. S3.2.6. Next base: position 98,699 of record NZ_JBEPOS010000021.1, read on the forward strand.
CGACCATCGCCCTGATATTGTCCCGCATTCGGCCCATGGCGGTTAACAGCGTACCCAACTCGTCGCCGCTGCCTTCCGGAATGCCCGTGTTCAAATCGCCATCGGCGATGCTCTGGGCCGCTTTGGATGCGATGGCGACGGGACCAATGATCCGCCGTGCCAACAGCCAGGAAAAAAGACCGGACAGAAGAAGGGCGACGGTCAGTCCTGCGACGTTGAGTTGTATATCCCGCTTGATCGCAGCAAGCGCTCGCTGACGAAATAGAAAGCCATCGCCGGCAGTATAGTTCACCAGCAATTCGATCTGCTGATTCACAGTGCTCGAATACTGATCAACACCATTGACCTCATGACCGCTCGCTTCCTGAAATTGACCTCGACGAAGCGCGATCCAGGCATTTGCCGCCTCCTGGACCTTGGCGGCTGCTTGTGCCGCGCGCGCGGACTGTGACCGCTCGGCCGCGATGGTGACGTCTTCCGAAAGCGACTTGGCCAGCTCCTCGATTTCGGCATCGAGCCGCGCCTGGACCGCTAGGTCTTTTGTGAGCAGCCGTTGTGCAGATGCCACGCGCATTCCGGCGAAATCGGCGCCAGCCGCCCGCGCGTAGTTGATCGACATCAATGACTCGTCGAAGGTTTTCGCAACCAGGTCACCGGCGTGCCGGATACCGAGTGTGGCATACCCTCCCAAAGCTGCCGCAATCGCGCTCATTGCAAGACAGAAGATCAAGATTCCGGTTCTGATCGAACCGCGCGCGACAAGCCGCGACACCCGAGCGATTATCGACCGAAAGGTCTCGATAACCGCGTTCGGTTGACGCGCAACGCTGCCGACGAAAGGACCCATCACAGTGTCTTTCGCTGTAAACACCTAATCGCAAACATATCGCGCGGAGGCAGCAGCGGCTCCGCCTAAAATTTCCCTAGCAATGACTGCAAGGGATGCGGAAATCGTTAAGATCAACCTGTGATAAGTATGGGGGTACTCACGCGGCTCGAAAGATTCGAGCCCGGACGGATTCTTGGTAAAGTTGAAGTTTCAGCGGGGTTGAAATAATGGCGAGGTTTTTGCCTTTGCGCGCAGGCGGGCTCGGTTTTCAGATCACGGCCGCAATTGTAGGGGGTCTCTTCGCGGGAGCCGCTTTGGGCGCGGCCCCTTACACGATCTCGCAAAAGGATCGGGAGTTTAGGCCGAGAGAGATCATCATCAAGCGCGGCGAGACTTTACGGTTCGTTAACGACGACGGCGAGCTCCTCCACCACGCCTATTTGAGCGCGGACAGCTTTGATTTCGATACCGGGGATCAGCAGCCGGGCAGCCAGTTCGACGTCGTTTTTTCCGTGCCTGGTGACTACACCGTGCTGTGCGGCATTCATCCCAAGATGAAGCTTGGCGTGCACGTCACCAAGTAAAGACCCTAGAGAATCGTCGTGTTGAAGATCGCGGCGTGGCCAACATAATAGGCGAACAGCGTGACCGTCAGCGCCGCGCATAGTCCTGCCGGGGCGAGCCACGGCGAGCGATAGTCTGACGCGGCCTGCCGGGTATCGCAAACGATCGCGACCAGGACGACGATGATCGCCGAGTGGCCGATGACATCAAGCTTGCCGAATTCGAAGCATGCGCTGATAAACATGCCGAGCAACATGGCCGCCGCAATGCGCCGGACTAGCGGTGTCCAAGCCAAGGCAAAAGCGAGGGTGAACTCGACCATTCCCGCGGCCCGCATGTAGAACTCGCTTTCGAACCCAAGCGTGATGCCGGGATGCTCGATCAGGAGCGGAAAACTCCATTCCGGATAGGCCCACTTCTCGATCGACGCCCACATCAACGTGACGGCGGTCGCATAGCGCACCACGTCGAGCGGCGAAACGCCGAAGAGGTCCTTTTGCAGCCCGGTGAGGGCGAGGTAGGCCGCAAACCCGAGAAAGATCGGATAATCGGCCAAATGAAAGGTGCCGTAGTCCCGTACCGCGAGCGCGAACAACACCGCGATTCCGGCCGCAGATAGCGGCATCGTGCGACGCGACAGCAGGCCGGCGGCGATGGCAAGCTGCAAAGGCCCGACCAGCGCCGACGTCGTTTTCAGTTCGGGGGTCAGGATGATACCTCCGACCGCCCAGAGCGAGACGAAGAAAAACCCGCAGACTGCGCGCATCATGAGTTCGGTGTGCAGCTCCAGATTCTCCGTGAAGCGGTTCAGTGAGCGCGCCATCAGCTCGCCCAAAGACGTCCGCTCCACCACACAGCCGGAAAAGAACCAGAGCAAGGCAACGCCCAGGAGGAGCTCAAAATCCTGGCACAGAACGTTCTCAAGGCCGCGCGGCTGGCCGGCAGCGTCGTAGGCGCAAAACCATTTGACATGGGCGGCTGCCTCTTCCGTCCCCAGGATCCAGACGCAGAATCCGGCGATTGACGTGGCAAACAGGTAGATTGCTCGGGAGGCCGAAACGGCATCTCGTCCCAGAGACCTGAACATTTCAAAAAACCGCCCGTCTTAAACGCACATCCTTAACGATCTATTCACCCTAGCATAAATTTTAAGGTTTGTGGCGCCTGTCGCATCCGCTGGTTGTTTGGTGGTTAATGGGGGCGGCACCGGGGCTTATTTGAACGGCCAACCCACCGCAAATCCCTTCAAACTTTACGGATCTTGAGGACGGGCCTTGAACCCAGGGGGCGTACTAAACGGCGGACAAGCGGATGATTGGAGCAGTCCATGTTCGGAGCGTTAAGTGCGGCAGGTGTGGCGGTGGGCTCGGTCCTGGCCCGCGGCGCAAAGCGGTACGCAGTGCGAGCCGAAACCCTGGAGGCCTGGACAGGCGCCCTTCTTATCTTCGGTTTTGGCCTGTTGGGGTCGGCATTGCCGCACCTTCATTGAGCGCCTTCTCGGCCGGCCCGATCAGGGAGCTCGTTGTCCGGGCACCTCGGGGAAAGGCACTGCCGGGGACGAGGCGGTAAGGGTTTGAAGAAAGGCGATCAGATCGCTCTTTTCGTCCGCCGTAAGGAACAGTGGCCGGATCGAAGGCGATCGGCTAGGTCGATCGATCCCACCCTTGTTATAGAGCTCGATCACCTGTTCGAGCGTTGCCACAGAGCCATCGTGCATGTAGGGCGCGCGGCGCGTGACATCGCGCAAGGTCGGCGTCTTGAACGCGTATCGCAGCTTTTGCGATGTCGGAAACAGTCGGCCGCGCCCAATATTATCACCTGTTGCAGTGCCGATATCCTGGAACGATCCATCTGTAAAAGACGGCCCGCTGTGGCAGCTTGAGCATCGTGCTTTGCCGTTGAAAATCTCGAAGCCGCGTTTCGCCGGCGCGCTGATCGCGGCGTCATCGCCCGTGATCCACCTATCGAACGGCGACTCGCCAGCGACAATGGTGCGTTCAAAGGTCGCCAGGGCGGCTTCGATCCTGGGCCGCGTGATTGCACGATCTCCGAACGCGTTTGCGAATGCATCACCATAGGCCGGTGCGGTGGAGAGACGCTCGATCAGCTCCGATTCCGTCAGATTCATATTCGCCCGGCCAGTGATCGGACCAAACGTCACGGCCTCGATATCCCTGAATTTCCCGTCCCAGCCCAACGGTTCACTGAACGCCACATCGATCAGAGTGGGCGAACGCAACGGCAGACCCCTCGGGTCCTCCCCGATCGCATGCGCGAGGCCATCACCCCACGAAAGTGACGGGTTGTGGCAAGTCGCACAGGAAACGGTACGGGATCTCGATAGCAGTGGGTCGAAGAACAACATCTGCCCAAGACCCGCTTTCGCCGCGGAGTAGGGATTGTCATCCGGAAAAAGAATGGTTGCGGGCCGACGGTAGCTGGCACGGATCTCCGTAGCCTCGCCTGGTTTCTCGGCGGACATCAAGGCAAAACGCTGGCCCAGCGGCAAAAGCGCCGCAAGTAAAGCCAGGCTGACCCAGACCTTCATCGGCTCCTCGGACGGAAATACCGGATCTGTATATGAAGTGTTAGTCAACGAAGCTTTAATGGATGACGGCAGATCCGAACGAACGCGCCGACAGTGGATCGAAGACGATGACCGCATAGGCGCTCAACAGGTAATATGATCATGGTCCGGTCAGTCCGCGCGACTGCCAATAGGCAATGGCGCACCCAGGACGCAGTTAGGTCGGGAGGCTGTTAGTTAGCGCCGCATGCGGCCCGCTTATTGCGGGCTCCACAAGGATGAGGATCTGTTTCGCGTAGGTGTTGGATGATGCCGCGCAGACGGACGTCTTGCAACTCTCACATCCCCCGCTTCGGCCCGATCGCCTCAAACGCGGCCTTCTGCTCGTCGCTCAGGCCGAACTCGAAATCATCGAGCGCATCGCCGACGCCGCCCACCGCCTGCTGCATCCTCTCGAGCCGCGTCTTCACGGCGGCGAGGCGGGCCTGTGGTGTTGATGCAGCCTTTGTCGGACAGGGACTGAGCGTCTCCATGGTGCGCAGCGTGGTGTCCTGGAGCACGTCGAGGCGGGCGCGTCCGGTGTCGTCGAGCTTCAGCGTGGATGCGATCTCGGCGGCGGGCCATTGCTGCTGCACGAGCTGCTCGTATTGACGCTGCGCCTGGATATCGTAGCGGGGATCGCTGTCAGCGTTGCAGGCTGATGCCGCCTGCGCGTCCTTGTGCTGGGCGGATGCAACCGCAGCGCGACGTTCGTTGGTGAGCTTCTCGAGCTTTGCTTTCTGGCTGTCATCGAGGAGATCGACGAATTTGGCGAGCGGCGCCGCGAGCGCGTCCGTGGCCTTGATCATGGCATCAAGCCGGGCTTGCATCACGCCGAGGCGCTCCGGCGCGGTCATCGGCGCCTGCGCCGGGCACGAGGCGCGGATGGTGTCGCGCGCGGAGGCCCAGGCGGCGCCGAGATCGTCGAGCGCGGTGCGCTGCATCTCGTTCGGCTGCACCGCGGCGGCGATACGGTCGACGGGCAAGCCGCCAGTGTCGCTGGCGTCGCAGACCGCCTCCACCGGCGGCACTCGTCGCGCACGACGTCCTTGCGGCGCGGTGTAGGCGGCGAGCTCCGGAGCCGCATAGGGCGCGAAGATCGCGGCATAGATATCGCCATAGCCATAGAGCGACAGGCTGGTGGCATCGCCGAAGATTACCGCATTGGTGAGATCGTCATGCGCGAACGGCCAGAACACGGGACCGACCCAGCCGTAGCTGCCCTCGGGATGGCGCCACCAGCCCTGCGGACGGCGGCCGCCGTGCCAGCCCGACAGCGCGGCCTGCGCCGTGAGCGCCGCGCGCATGATATAGGGGTTGGCGGGCTGACCGCGCTCGGCTCCGTTGGGAATCTGGCGCGGATCCTGCGACCTCAGCGCAGCGGAGCGATAACGACTGCCGCGCACCGCCATGCGGGCGTGGCGCAGCCGCGACAGGCCGATGACGTGGCCGACGGCGAAGCGGGCAACACCGAGCGGCCCGCCGCGGAGCCCGAACTGTGCCTGGGCTTGATTTGGCAACAGCACTATCGCGAGGACCGCGCCGGCCACCGCCAGTCCGAGGCGGAATCTCGAGCTGACCACCGAGCAGACCACCGAGATGACCACTTCCTGGCCCTCCTCCAGCGCCAAGTGCACATCGCGTCGCACGGAGAAACTCGCCGGGGAACCAAATGTTCCGCGGCGAGACGGGCAAAGCGTCGCGGTCGTCTTACCTCGCCCCGCTTGCGGGGAGAGGTCGGATGACATCGCAGATGTCATCCGGGTGAGCGGGTACAGGTCTCTCGACGATTCCGCCCATGGAGAGAGCCCCTCACCCCGCCCTCTCCCAGTAAGAACGGGGCGAGGGAGAAGGAGAAGCCGCCTCACTGCGCCCTTTGCGGAACCAAGACGGTCTGGCCCGGGTAGATCAGATTGGGATTGTGGATCTTTGCGCGGTTGGCGTTGAAGATCACCGCGTAGCGCGCGCCGTCGCCGTAAGCGAGACGGCTCAGCGCCCAGAGGCTGTCGCCGCGGGAGACCACCCGGCTGCCGCCGGCTTCCGCCGTTGCAGTGTTGAGGACGTCCGCGGGCGAGGCGGACGCGACCGTGGTACCGGCCGCCGGCATCCTCGCCATCGCCTTTGGCTTGGGCGTGCCCATCATGCGCGGCCGAGCCGCGGACCGGTCCAAAGCCGAGGCCAGGCGCGGCGCCGGCAGGGACGCGACGATGTCCGATTTGTCGTTTTCAGCCGGCTTCGCTGCCGCTGCGACGCGCGCGGGCGGCGGCGCGGCTTCGGCGATCGTCACCGGCACGGTGCGGCTGGACTGCATGACGGAGCCGTCGGGCGCCCTGGCGCGCAGCGTCAGCTCGTAGCTGCCGGCGGGAAGCCTTGGCGGGGTCATCACGAACTGGCCCGACGCATCGGCCACCACGCTGTCGAGCGGCTGGCCGTCACGCATCAGCTCGACCTTCGAACCCGGCGCGGCCCGGCCCGCGATCACCGCGGCCTCGCCTTGATCGTCGACGCGCGCGACGTCGAAACGGGGACCGGCATCCGCAACTGATGGCTGCGGCTTGGCCGGCGCGATATCGGCCAGCGCCGCGACCTGCTTCTCGGTCTCGGCCAGCGCCCCCGCCTTCGCGGTGCCGGACGGTGCCGGCGAGGCGGACGGCGCGGGCGGTGCAACCGCGGCGAGTTTCGGTTGTTCGGAGTTCAGCTCAGTCTTGGGCTCAGTCTTCGGCTCAGTCTTGGGCTCAATCTTGGCCTCAGGCTTTACCTCAGGCTTGGCGACGACCGCGAGCTCGGTGCCCGCCCCGCCCGGCAGCAGACGGCGCAGCTCGGTCGGGCCGATCACCAAGACGGTGCCGGCCACCGCGAGCAGACAGAATGCAATGAAGGCCTTGGATGCGGTGATCATCAGTCCTCAAACCTTAATCGAAATCCTGGGTCGCAAATCGGCCCCGGCAAAGTGCGCCGATTTGGTTGCGGCAGCAAGACGGTCAATGGGATGAACCGAGGTAGCCCCGTCGGCGTCAAATGGGCTCGTAGCTCGTAGGGTTAGCCCTGCGGACTGCGCGAAGCGCAAACCGCATGGCGTAACCCACCACTGTTCATTTCGACGGACACAGAAGAGGTGGGTTACGCTGACGCTAACCCACCCTACCGTCCTTTGCCCACCCTACAGGATCTTTGCATTCGCCAAACGTGGTTCCAACCTCCTGATTTTGTTCCGATTCACATTTTCCTAACCTTCGCTGGTAACGGGGTCTTGGAGGTTTTGCGGCATCCTGCATCCCACGGGAGGGCTGGATGGGCGCATCAATTCGATGGACCGCGCGACTGCGCGCGCTGCTTCGCCAATGGCGGGGCGCGCCGCTGACGTGGCTGATCGTCGGCGGCTTCGTGCTGATGGCGGCGATGGCCATCGGCACTGGGCTCACCGTCGACCGGTTCCGGCAGAACGCCATCGAGGGCGGCCGCGACAGCCTGGAAAGCTCCGTCCGTCTGCTCGCCCGCCATTTCGACCGCGAGTTCGAGGACTTTGCGGTGCTGCAGAAGAGCATCATCGCGGAACTCGAGAGCCATGGCATCGAATCCGCCGACATGTTCCGCAGCGAGATGGCGACGCTCGCCGTGCACGAGGTGCTGCGCACCAAGGCCAGCGGCTGGTCCGACGTCGCCGGCGCCAATGTGTTCGATGCCAACGGCGTGCTGATCAACTCGTCGAAGCGCTGGCCGGTCGCCGACATCTCGGTGTCCGATCGCCGCTATTTCAACCGGCTCAAGAACGATCCGGCTTCGCAGGAAGAGATCGAGGTCGTACCCGGCCGGCTCGGCAAGGGCCCGGCGATCGTGTTCGCGCGGCGGGTGTCGGGCCCCCACGGTGAATTCTTCGGCCTGGTATCGCGGGCGATTGCGCCGGAGCAGCTCGAATCCTTCTTCGCCTCGACCGGCCTCGGCGAGGAATCCTCGATCGCGATGCACCACCAGAACGGCCAGCTGCTGGCGCGCGTTCCGCATGTCGACACCATGATCGGGCAGAACTACCGCACCGGCTCGCCGGAGCAGATGGCCGTGTTCGAGCGCAGCTTCGTCACCACGGAGCTCGCCAGCCCGATCGACGGCAAGGACCGGATCGTCGCCTCGCGCATGCTGACCGGCGAGCCGCTGGTCGTGGTCGCCACCAAATCGCTGGATGCGACGCTCGCCACCTGGCACACGCAAACCAAGTTCTTCGTCACTGTCGCCGTGCTGTCGATCGGCCTGCTCGTGCTCACGCTGTTCCTGATCTTCCGCCAGGTGACGAGGCGCGTCTCGCTGGAGAAGCAGCGGCTCGACACAGCGATGAACACGATGACGCAGGGCTTGCTCATGTTCGACCAGGACGAGCGGCTCATCGTCTGCAACCGCCGCTACATCGAGATGTATCGGCTCTCGACCGCATTGGTGAAACCCGGCGCCCATTTCCGCGACGTGATCCAGCATCGCGCCGACACCGGCTCGTTCGACGGCGACGTCGATTCCTATTGCGACGACATCCTGAACAGCGTCGGACGCATCCAGAGCACCATCGTCGAGACCTCCGACGGCCGCCTGATCGAGATCAAGAACCAGCCGGGTGCGGCCGGCGGCTGGCTCGCCACGCATGACGACGTCACCGAGCGCATCCGCGCCGACGAGCGCATCGCCCATATGGCGCATTACGACGCGCTGACCGACCTGCCCAACCGCGTGCTGATGCGTGGCCATCTGGAACGGCGGGTGGCGGAGCTTGCCCAAGGCAAGCCGTTTGCAATCCTCTATATCGACGTCGACGAGTTCAAGGGCGTCAACGATTCGCTCGGCCACGAGGTCGGCGACGAATTGCTGCGCCAGGTCGCCAACCGCCTGCGCGCCTGCGCCAGCGGCAACGATCTCGTGGCACGCCTCGGCGGCGACGAGTTCGCTATCATCAGGGCCGGGAGCTGCGACCAGGCCGGGCTGACCGCGCTCGCCGAACAGATCCTGGCGTCGCTGCGCATGCCGGTGGATTGCAAGGGCCAGGAGATCGCGACCGATGCCAGCATCGGCGTCGCGATCGCCCCCGACCACGGCGACAATCTCGACGATCTGCTCAAGCGCGCCGATCTCGCAATGTATGCAGCGAAAAGCGAAGGCCGCGGCACCTTCCGCATCTTCGTGCCCGAATACGACGCCAAGGCCAGGCTGCGCCGCCAGCTCGAGCTCGATCTGCGCCAGGCGCTCGGGCGCGGCGAGTTCGAGGTGCACTACCAGCCGCTGGTCGATCTCTCCGCCAATGTCGTCACCGGCTGCGAGGCGCTGCTGCGCTGGCGCCATCCCGAGCGCGGCATGGTCTCGCCCGCCGACTTCATTCCGGTCGCGGAAGACACCGGCCTGATCAGCGAGATCGGCGAATGGGTCTTGAGGCAGGCCTGCAACGAGGCTGCATCCTGGCCCAGCGACATCCACATCGCTGTCAACGTCTCGCCGGTGCAATTCCGATCCAGGACGCTGGCGCTGAAGGTTGCCGCAGCGCTCGCCGAGTCAGGCCTTGCGCCGGGGCGCCTCGAGCTCGAGATCACCGAAACCGTGCTGATCCGCGACGACGAGGAAGCGCTCACGGTCCTCCAGCAGCTCCGCGAGCTCGGCGTGCGCATCGCGCTCGACGATTTCGGCACCGGCTATTCGTCGCTGAGCTATCTGCACCGCTTCCCCTTCGACAAGATCAAGATCGATCGCAGCTTCATCAGCGACATCGGCGAGCCCGAGGATTCCTCGCCGATCGTGCAGGCCGTGGTGCAAATGGCCGCCGCGCGCCACATGGCGACGACCGCGGAAGGCGTCGAGACCGAAGCCCAGCGCGAGGTGCTGCGGCAGCTCGGCTGCAGCCAGATGCAGGGCTGGCTGTTCAGCCCGGCGGTGCCGGCGGCGAAGCTGAAGCAATTGCTGTCGAAGCAGGCGGCCGCGGCCTGACCTCGGCTGCTTCGCCTGCATTGATCTGTCCGCGGCCTCCCCGAAAATAGGATCAAACGCGCCGGCTCGCGGTTATGGCCTTGCTGAGACGGCCGGAAGCCCCGGCCGGCGGGCGGTCGGCCAATCGCATCGCGCGCATCGCGGACGCTTGCGTCTCGCGCTTTGCGCAGGTGCGCAGATCGAGCGAGGCGACATGGCAATGTTGGTTTTGCGAATGGTTCTTCTTGCTGCGGCGATCGCCCCGATCGGCGCGCCCGCGGACGCGCGCGATGACGGGCGCTACGCGAACTCTCCGCTCAAGGGCTGGTTCGAGAGCTTGCACAGCAGGGGCGGCGGGCCCTGCTGCGCGGACGCCGATGGCACGGCGCTCGACGACGTCGATTGGGATACAAGCAACGGACATTACCGGGTCAGGATCCAGGGTGAGTGGATCCAGGTGCCTGACGACACCGTGATCACCGAGCCGAACCGCATCGGCCGCACCATCGTCTGGCCCTACTACGTCAACGGTCGCGCCTTGATCCGCTGCTTCATGCCGGGAAGCATGACGTGAGGCCGCAAGCCACCTTGCATTCGCGCAACCGTTTCATATCTCATCGGCATGATGAAGCTCACACTCGTCCAGGACCAGGCCATACAGGCACTGACGGCGGGCGCCGTCGGCGCCGAGACGTTCGATCGCCTGTTTGCAGGCATCCGTTTCGACAAGCTCGACGGCACGATGCTCTACGCCTTCGCCAAGGACGAGGAGATCGCGTCCGACATCGAGGACGGCTATTCGATCTATATCGCCACTGTCGCATCGCGTGTGCTGAAGCGACAGGTCGATGTCGTCGTCGTGATGCCGAAGGTTCTGCAATAGACCGCACCGACGTCGCTCACAGATCGGTCGGCGCAGGCGTGACCTCGCGATAAATCCACGCTACCCTCTTGGGACAAGAACAAGAGGAAACGCCAATCGTGTACGACTACATTATCGTGGGCGGCGGCTCGGCGGGGTCCGTGCTGGCCCACCGGCTCTCCGCCAGGAGCGCCAACAAGGTCCTGCTGTGCGAAGCCGGACAGGACACGCCTCCCGGCAGCGAGCCGGCCGAAATCAGGGACAGCTATCCCGGCACCGCCTATTTCGATCCGCGCTTCCACTGGACGGAATTGAAGGTCACGACCCAGGTCGTCAGCCACAACAATCCGAACGAAGCGCGCCCGCCCTTGCGCAAATACGAGCAGGCGCGCGTGCTCGGCGGCGGCTCCTCGATCAACGGTCAGATGGCCAATCGCGGCGCACCGACCGATTACGACGAATGGGACGCGCGGGGGGCCTCGGGCTGGACATGGGCCGACGTGCTGCCGTTCTTCAAGAAGGTCGAGCGCGACCTCGATTTCGATGGGCCGTATCACGGCAAGGACGGCCGAATTCCCGTGCGCCGAATTCCGCGCGAGCACTGGACCCGGCATTCCCAGGCATTCGCCGACGCCTTCGAGCAGGCCGGCCATCAATATCTGCCCGACCAGAACGGCGAGTTCGTCGACGGCTATTTCCCGGTGACGCATTCCAACCAGGCCGAGCAACGCGTCTCGGCCGCGATGGGCTATCTCGATCGCGACACCCGCAAGCGTGCGAACCTGACGATCTCCACCAACACGCAGGTGAAAGAGTTGCTGTTCGAGGGCACGCAATGCGTCGGCGTGAAGGCTGTCGTCGACGGACGCGAGCAGGAATTCCGGGGACGCGAGATCATTCTCTCCAGCGGCGCGATCCATTCGCCGGCGCATCTGTTGCGCGCCGGCATCGGCCCGGTGGGTCACCTCAAGGATATGGGCATTCCGGTCCTGATGGGGCTCGCAGGCGTCGGCCAGCGCCTGATGGATCATCCCTCGATCTCGCTGTCTTCCTTCGTCCGCCGCGGCGCCCGCATGAACGAGCATACCAGGCGTCACATGCAGCTCGGCCTGCGTTATTCGTCGGGGCTGCCGGGCGTGCCGAAGGGTGACATGTTCGTGGTCCTGCTCAGCAAGTCGGCCTGGCACGCGGTCGGCGCGCAGATCGGCTCGGCGCTGACCTTCGTCAACAAGACCTATTCCGAGACTGGACAGGTCAAGCTTGCCTCGCGCGATTCCGCCGCCGAGCCGGTCGTCGAGTTCAATCTGCTGTCCGACCGGCGCGACCTCGAGCGCCTGATGAGTGGCTTCCGCAAGATGGCGGCCATTCAAATGAGCGACGCCGTGAAGGCGGTGACCGACAAGCCGTTCCCGGCCGCCTATACCGACAAGGTCCGCAAGATCGGCGTGGTCAACACCAGGAACAGGATTTTGACCGGGATCGCCGCGACCCTGATGGATGGACCCGCGGCGCTGCGCCACTATCTGATCGACAATTTCGTGGTCGAAGGCTTTACCTTCGATGACGTGATCAACGACGACGAGGCGCTCGAAGCCTTCGTGCGCAAGGCCACCATCGGCGTCTGGCACGCCTCCTGCTCGTGCCGCATGGGACGGGCCGACGATCCCATGGCGGTGGTCGACAGCCAGGGCCGCGTCAAAGGCATCCAGGGCCTGCGCGTCGTCGACGCCTCGATCTTTCCGGTGGTGCCGTGCGCCAACACCAATTTTCCGGTGCTGATGTCGGCAGAGAAGATCGCAGCCGCGATGATGCAGTGATCTCAGGCGATGTCGCGGCGACAGCCAATGCGAAGATCCGAACCTAAGTTGTCGTTGCGAGGTTGAGCGGGCCTGCTGCACCGAGCTCTATCATCGGCACACGCTCTCGTTCAGCTTCGAGCTTGGCGCGGTGCACGGTCCACGCGCGCTGGTGTTCGTTGTGCACGATCAGCCGAGCGAGATTAGCGACCGAGAGACTTTCGTGTCTCGATTGCAGGATGGCCCGTCCAAGCGGGCGCGTCTGGCCGATGGCATCGGCCGCATCTCGCAACCGCGAGAGCCATTGGGCCGCTTCTGCATATTGTTCGCTGATCCGAGCCCGGTGGCTCGGAACGGCCAGATAGTTTCGATAGATGCTCAATTGCCTGAGAACCTCCGGCATTTCATCGCGAACAAGCGCGGCCCGACAACGCAGCCGGCTGTCATCGAAGAGCTTCACTTCGCCAAAAAAGACAGTGAGTTGTCCATTGACCCGTTCGATTGAGACCAGATCCATGCGCGACGCAGCCTTCACATTGCCCCAGGCCGGCAAAGCCATTTCCAGATCGATGACGCCGTCATTTTCCGGAACGCTCAAGAGCTTATCGACAAACTTCTTCTCGTCCCCAGTATAGTCCTTGGCCGCATCAATCCACGCCTTCAGAGTCTGAATGCCTTCATAGGGGAACTCTTGCCCGCCCGGGTGAGTCAGAGTGGAGCCGGTAAGCACGACATACTCCTGCCCGACTGTCCGTCTCTCAGCCTCAGGCAGGACGTACTTTGCGTGCACGGCCAGTGTGGGCTGCTTTTGTCTGTTGAGGCCGACGCGCGCGATCGATTGTCCGAGCCGGTAGAAATTCAGATAATTGTTGCGAATGGCAAGTCGCAGCCCATGCGTGCCCGACTCTTGCCCGCTTGGTCGCCACAGCATCAGCAGATCATTCCACCAACCCTCCTGCCCGGAGTTGGTCAAGCGTTTCTCGAAAGTATCGAGGTCGAATTTGCGAACGAATGAACCCATTGCCTGCCTTTGCGATCCGCCGTTGATGATCCTGTGAGAGCGGTACTACGGCTCGCGGCCAACCTCAGTCCATTCGCCGTCATTCACCAGTTTCACATTTTCGAAGAGTCCTGGGAATCGATGGCGCTCGAAGGTATGGATCGGGACCAGCCATTTGGGTGCAACCGCTGCAGCAAGACGCTTCAAATCCCGCGGGCTGGCGTGCCCTGACGTATGAATGACTTCGAAAGGTATGCGACGGGCTTCACAATCCGCTCTGAGCGCCGCGCCCGGAGTGCCCTCCGCAAGATATCCGTCCCATTGCGACCAGAACAGGCTGGCCCCCGAAAGGGCATTGGCCCGATCGAGATCATCCATCATCCAGCCGCGAAACAGCATGACCGATCGCGACGCCTGCTCAGCCAATTGCTCGGGCCAAAGCCTGAATCCGCGGTAGCTGTCGACCAGCGCGGCAATTCCCCTCGCCTTCAGTTGCCGCCGCTGCCTTTCCGGAATGTAGACTGCAAGATTGGACCAGCCGGTCGAGGGCCTCGGAATGCTCTGTTGCCCGGTCGCTTTCAGGATTTCCGCCGCGTAGGCGTCGATGATGAGCGTTCGCCCGCATCGCTTGGCCGCACGGTAAACCGTAACGACCCGATCGATATTCTGCGCCGAACAGGCGACCAGCGCCACACCCGCGGTGTCCTTGAAGCGGTCGGCGAAAGTCAATTCCAAGGTATCTTCCGTCGGGAAGGTCCCGTCGTCCGGTAGACGGCCGAGGCTCGACCCCTCCATCAGCATGATATCGATGTTGCGAGGCGGGTTGCCGATCAGGGCCTCAAACAGGCTGCCCTTGCGGCCGTGCGCCCGGAGGTCGCCGGAATAGAACAGGCGTTTGCCGTCGGCCTCGATCTCCATGGCATAGGCGTCGAAGCCTGAATGATCCACCAAGCGCGGCGTGACGCTGAAAGGTCCGATTGTCATTCGTCTCGCGTGCTCGAGATGGTGAACCGCATCGAGCGCAACGGCATCTGGAACGAAATCGGTGGCCGCCCGCATGATGCTTTCGGTCGCCCTCCCCATCACAAGCGGGATTTCGCGGCTGGCCTTGGGAACGAGACCCCAGTGATCCCGGTGCCCGTGCGACAGAATGATGGCCAATGGCCGGTCCTCGCCTCCGCCCAGCCCTTCGACATCGGGTAGCGGCGTCGAGGCCAGATCCGATGCCGCAAGAGGGAGTCCGAGATCAAGAAGAATTCGATTCCCCGCGCTTTCCAGCTCAACACACGTTCCGCCGATTTCGCGCGTTCCTCGGTGGATTTTCATTCGCACTGAGTGGACCCTCGTAGGTTTGAAGCCGAACGTTCGTCGTGGCCTTGGGAGCCTGTAAGACTTGCGGATCTCGCTGCGACGCGTCCGCCTCGCAATAGTCTTCACTCCGAGGATTCAAACGAGGCTCGAAGAAATTTACTTATTATGGAATATTCCAAAAAAATATTCTGCTGGCATCAAGAGGCATTTCCTTGCCAAGTGTTCGGCTGCTCCGGAGATTGGCGTGTTGGACGATATCATCACATTTGCAATCGGTGATGTACACGGCTGCTTTGACAAGCTGGTCCGCCTTCTGGAGGCCTGCGATATGATCAAAGGCGGACGGCATGCTCGGTTTGTATTCATTGGCGACTATGTTGACCGTGGGCCGGACGCAAGAAAGGTCCTCGATGTCCTGATCGACAGGCAGGAGCGCGGAACTGATCATGTCGTCTGCTTGCGCGGCAATCACGACGACATGCTGCTACGAGCCGCCGCAAGAGAGCGGACGGATGCAGACCTGGTCAATTGGTGGGCCAATGGCGGGGAGCAGACGCTGGATAGCTATGGTGTCGGAGATCCGTGCGAGCTTCCAAAGGAACATCTTGCCTGGATCGACGCGCTTCCACTGACGTTCACGGATCGTGGCCGACTTTTTGTCCATGCCGGAATTCGACCCGGTGTGCCGGTCCCGGATCAAACCGAGGATGATGTATTGTGGATCCGCGAGCCGTTCCTGTCGTCTCGTGCCAGTCACGGGGCGTTCGTCGTTCACGGACACACTCCAACTGAATCCGGCCTGCCGGACTTGCGTCCAAACCGCCTCAACATCGACACCGGTGCCTGCTTTGGGCGAGCGCTCACGGCCGCATCGTTTACCGCTGACCGGCTCCTGCCGACGCACTTCATCGACAGCGACGGAGACGCCTGGCCTGCGCGATAAGGACCTTGAACACTCGTCTCCGGGGCGAAGCGCAACACGCAACGATGCGCTGCGCAGCATCCGGCACACCGCAAGCGGAGCAGAATTGCGCTACGCCGCCCGGAGATCGCCGACGAAGCGGTCGACGTCGCGCTTGAGATCGTCCGACAGGCGCGCCAGCATCTTGGCCGAATCCAGCACTTCGCCTGCGGCGGCACCGGTCTGGCCGGCGGCTTGCGACACGCCGGAGATGTGGCGCGAGACCTCGTTGGTGCCCTGCGAGGCCTGCTGCACATTGCGGGCGATCTCGCGCGTTGCGGCGCCCTGCTCCTCGACGGCGGCCGCGATCGCAGCCGCGATCTCGTTGACGCGCTGGATGGTGGTGCCGATCGACTGGATCGCGGTCACCGACGACTTGGTCGCGCCCTGGATCGCGGCGACCTGACCCGTGATCTCCTCGGTCGCCTTCGCGGTCTGCGTGGCGAGGTTCTTCACCTCGGATGCGACCACCGCAAAGCCACGGCCGGCGTCGCCCGCGCGCGCCGCCTCGATGGTGGCGTTGAGCGCAAGCAGGTTGGTCTGCTCGGCAATGCCGGTGATCAGCGCGACGACGTCGCCGATGCGCTGGGCGGCATCGGCCAGCGCCTGCACCTCGGTATTGGTGCGATCGGCTTCGCTGGCGGCGGCACCGGCAATGCTGGAGGATTCCGCGACCTGACGGCTGATCTCGCTGATCGAGGCCGACAGCTCTTCCGTCGCAGCCGCGACCGTCTGAACGTTGGAGGAGGCATCGCCCGACAGGCTCGCGACCGAGGCCGCCTGGGACGAGCCCTGCTCGGCGGTCGACGACATCGACTGCGCGGTGGCGTTGAGCTCGCCGGAGGCAGAGGCCAGCGTGTGCAGCGATTCTGTGACGGTCTTCTCGAACTGCTCGATCAGGCCGTCGACCGCAAGCTGGCGCCGCTCTTTCCGGCCCTGCTCCGTCGATTGCTCCTGGGCGAGGCGATCGCCGGCGATCATGTTCTCCCTGAACACCGACACCGCACGCGACATTTCTCCGATCTCGTCGCCGCGCTCGATGCCCGCGAGCGCGATCGCATAGTCACGCTCGGCAAGCGAGCGCATCGCCTGCGTCAGCGTGCGGATTGGCGCGCTGACGCGGCGGTTCACCAGGATGAAGCCGAAAGCCGTAATGGCGAGCGCAACCAGCATCATCCCGCCATTGAGCGCGAGGCTCCATGTCGCCGATGTCATCTGTTGACCGGCGCGGGCGACCATTTCGGCAAGCGCGGCCTGGCCGGCCTCGACGCTATAGTTGAGAATCGCGGTATTGAGCTTGGACAGATCCTCGACCTTGATGTCGATGGTCTGGTTGTTGCTCAGCGCCTTGATGAAGCCCTGCTGGCGCTCGGTCATGGCGGCAGCCTCGCCCTGCTTCGAGCGCGCGATCACGTCGGTGAGGCTTGCCGGCGCGTCAGGGCGCGCGGCGACTTCCAGCACCTGGCTCCAGGCCTGCTTGGAGCGGCCGGTATCCTCGGCAGCGCCGACCATGTCGGCGGCACTCCAGGGCTTGCCGGCCGCAGCCGCAGCTTCAAGACGGATTGCGACGGAGCCACCGTTTGCACGCGCCGACCAGGCCGACTGCTTGATTCCCAGGAGATGATCGACCACGGGATCGGTGAGCTTGAGCGCGTTCTCGAGCTCGGCCGTCAGCGCCAGAATGGCATCGAGATAATCTTGCGCGGCTTTGCGGAACTCGTCGCCGACCCTGGCGTCACGCGTGGCCTTCGGCTGATGGATGGCGCCTTCCGCCTTTGTTCGCAACGGCACGAGTG
Organism: Bradyrhizobium sp. S3.2.6; assembly: GCF_040546885.1. Lineage (NCBI taxonomy): Bacteria > Pseudomonadati > Pseudomonadota > Alphaproteobacteria > Hyphomicrobiales > Nitrobacteraceae > Bradyrhizobium > Bradyrhizobium sp. S3.2.6. Next base: position 116,318 of record NZ_JBEPOS010000021.1, read on the forward strand.
CGTCGTGGATCGCGACCAGCTTGCTCGTGGCGGCGGCCAGGCGAGGATCGCTCACACCCGTGAGACGCTCGAGCACGTTCTTGTAGGCCGTTTCCGACAATCCCCGGTTGGTGGCGATGCGGTCATCGGCATTGGCATTGGCCGGGGCGTCCGCGACCAGACCCGACAGGAACGTTCCGCGCTCGAGCCGGAAGCCGAGCAGGGTCGCGAACAGCTGCTGGTCGGTGCTGGCGAAGCGCTCGACCTTCTGCGCCGCGCTGTTGCGCGCGATGGCGCCAAGCAGCCCGGTCGAGAGCTGCCCGACCAGGAACAGGCCGAGGACGCCGATGATGGCGCCGAGAACCGAACGAATGGAGGGATTGCCGAACAATGCCATGGGGAGCGCCGGGTCTCTGAATCTGAAAAAGATGCAGAAAAATACCGGCCTGCTCCTAAGATTTGGTTCACCAGATGCGCCTACCCCGCTGGCCAGGCGCGAGCCAGGCTCAATTTGCCCCTGTTGGAGGCGGCGACCTCAGGTCCCGTAAAAGTTCACATTCGTCGCTTTGCGGCGTGCACTTCGACGAGCTCGGCGTCCGGATGCGTGACGATGGTGGTGAACATGATGCCGCTGATGATAAGCGACCAGGCGGTGTCCCAATAAATCCAAAACACGTGCCAGCCTCCGTTTCGGTGTCCTCCACCGGCGAGACCGGGGTAACGGCGGGGCGCGGCCGCCGTTCCCACGCGATCATGCGGCGGGGATGCCTGCGACTTGAGCAGGCGAAGCGCAACCTCTCCTGAGTTTGTCAGCGAGACCTTGCGATCGGTTTAACCGGTGTGGCGCTTTGCCACGACATCGCCATACCGAAGGCCCCTGTGAACGAGTTCATAGGGTCGTCGCCGTTTGCAGTGCACGATGGCCGAACCTTCGACGGACGGATTTGGCCTGATGCGCAAGCAACTCGTCGCCTGGACCATCCTGACCTCGGCCTTGGTGGCCGTTGCCGTGTGGACCGTGCTCGGGCCACCCGACCATCCGGCCGGCCCGCATCTGCCCTCACGCGACCTGACGGCGTCGGTGCGGTAGACACGAACCAGCATCCCACTTCGCTCGAAAACGCCTTGTCTCTCGAAAGCGCCTTGCAACCGATACCATTTCGGCATCGATCAATCCCAATTGGAATTTGGTGCAACGGAACCCCAGCCGCTATCCTCTGCCGCAAAACGACAAGCCATACCGGCTCAGGAGGACGGCCCATGATCAAACCGACACGCCCCGCATCCCGCGCGGCGATCGCCACCACGCTCTTCACCGCTCTTGTCAGCGCTCTTGCCCTCGTTTCCGGAGTCCGTGCCGGCATGGCCGAAACCTTCGCCTATGTCGGCAATGCCGACAGCAACGACATCAGCGTGTTCAAGATCGCCGAGAACGGCGAGATGACGCCGGTGCAGACGGCCGCCTTCACCGGCGTCGAAAAACCGGGATCCTCGACCCCGCTCGCGATCACGCCCGACCACCGCGTGCTGATCGCCGGCGTCCGCTCGCAGCCCTTCCTCGCGGAGAGCTTTGCGATCGATCCCAAGACGGGCCTCCTCAGCCATATCGGCAACGGGCCGCTCGCCGACAGCATGGCCAACATCGCCACCGACCGCGGCGGCAAGGTGCTCTTCAGCGCCTCCTATGGCGGCAACAAGGTCGCGCTAAATCCGCTTCAAGCCAACGGCGTCGTCGGCGAGCCGAAGCAGGTGATCCCGACCGGGCTGAACGCACACGCCTTGCTGCCCTCGCCCGACAACCGGTTTGTGTTCGCGACCAATCTCGGCTCCGATCAGGTGTTGAGCTTTGCGTTCGACGCCGCTGCGGGCACGCTGACGCCGAACGATCCGCCGGCGATCAAGACGCCGGAGAAGTCCGGGCCACGGCACTTCGTGTTTCACCCCAACGGCAAGTTCGTCTATCTCATCCACGAGCTGAACGGCGACGTCGCAGCATACAGCTATGAAGCCAGGAGCGGCGCGTGGAGCGAGATCCAGCGCACGACGGCGCTCCCCGAGGGCTTCAACGGAAAACCCTGGGCCGCCGACATCCACATCACCCCCGACGGCCGCTTCCTCTACGCTTCCGAGCGCACCACCAACACGCTCACCGCCTACAAGGTCGATGCCACCGGCGGCAAGCTGACCACGATCGGCAGCGTGCCGACCGAGAAGCAGCCGCGCGGCTTCAACATCGATCCGACCGGCCGCTACCTCGCCGCGGTCGGCGAGCTGTCCGACGGTATGACGGTCTACGCCATCGACCAGACCAGCGGCGCACTCAGCAAGCTGAAATCCTACGCCACCGGCAAGAAGCCGAACTGGGTGGAGTTTTTGACGCTGAAGTGAGGTGGCGCTGCCCCTCCTCTCCTAGGGTAGCTTCTACAAGAGGCCGTCATGCCCGGGCTTGTCCCGGGCATCCACGTTCTTCGTTCCACGTGGCCAAGACGTGGATGGCCGGGACAAGCCCGGCCATGACGAGTCCGGGATGCGCGACCACCGGCGAACTTCTTTGCTTTCGCAGCGACTAAATCAACAGGCGGCTCCCTGCCGCCTGCGCTGCGGCATTTCTCATTCGGTCAGCCCATGGCCCGCCGCAATCGCTTCTGCTATCGATTGAAGCCTTCTTGGCGGCCAACTGGAATGACCGATGCGTTCATTGCCTGCGCGTTCCTCTTCCCTGACCTTCGTTACGCTCGCCGGACTGGTGCTGGTCTCCGCCCAGCCCGTGCTCGCTGCCGATGACGACGCGCCCAAGGGGCCGGCGGTCACGGTGCTGAAGGCGGCAAAGTCCTGCTTCTCCGACATCGTCGAGGCCACCGGCTCGATCATCGCGCGCGAGGAGACCTCGGTGCGGCCCGAGCGTCCCGGGCTCAAGGTGACCGAGGTGCTGGCCGAAGCCGGCGAGACCACGACGGCCGGCCAGGTGCTGGCACGGCTGGCGCTGCCCGAAGGCGGCACGCTGCAGGTCACCGCCCCCGTTGCCGGCGTCATCGCCACCTCGACCGCGCAGATCGGCAATCCCGCCTCGGCCAAGGGCGAGGCGCTGTTCACCATCGTGGCGCGCAGCGAATATGATCTCGTCGGCCTGGTTGCGACCAACGATGTCAGGAAGCTCGCGGTCAATCAGCCGACCACCGTGCGCATTGCCGGCGCCGGCGATATCGAGGGCAAGGTGCGCCGCATCGGACCGACCGTCGAGCCGAACATCCAGCAAGGCATGGTCTATATCGGCATCTCCTCGCAGAAGCGGCTGCTGCTCAATGCGAGCGGCCGCGCGCTGATCAAGACCGGGCAGAGCTGCAACGTCGCGGTGCCGCTGACGTCGGTGCAATATTCATCCGCCGGCACCGTGGTGCAGGTGATCCGCCGCAACCGCGTCGAGACCAAGCGCGTCGAGACCGGCTTGATGTCGGGCGGCAATATCGAGGTCCGCGACGGCCTCACCGAAGGCGATATCGTCGTCGCCCGTGCCGGCGCGCTGCTGCGCGAAGGCGATCCCGTGCGCCCGGTGATGGCGAGCGAAGCGGCGAAGTAGCAACGGTCTCGTAGGGTGGGCAAAGCGAAGCGTGCCCACCTCTTCTATTGAAATGTTGGAAAGATGGTGGGCACGGCGCAAGGGCGCCTTTGCCCACCCTACGAAGCTGCCGCTAGAAACTAGCCGCCGGCTTCGTTGAACTGCACGTCCTCGAGCAGCGAGGACGAAACCGTCGGGACCTGGTCGCCTTCGGAGGCGCGGGAGATGGCGACGCGGGTCTTGTTGAAGACGCTTTCGGCGCTGCTACCTTGCGCATTGAGATTGTTGAGGAGCTCGCTGACCAGCGTGCTGTGCTCGCCCTTGCCGTCGTCGACGACCTTGCCGGGCGAGGCCGAGGAGAGGATCAGCGCATTGTCGGGCGTGCCGATCGGCGCGAGGCCATGCGAATAGGAGCGGAAGCGGCGCTCATAGGGATTGCGGCGGGACGCATCGACGACGACGAGCTTGGCCTTGGCGCCCTGCTCCTTCATCATGTTGAGCACGCCCTCGATCGAGACGCCCTGGCGGCGGACGTCGCTTTCCTTCCAGATCACGGCATCGACCGGCAGCATGTAGCTCTCGCGGCCGGCCTGCACGCCGTAGCCGCCGAAGAACAGCATGACGACGGTGTCGTGCCTGATGCGGGACTTGAGGCGGTTGACGGCGCGGACCATGTCGTCCTTGCTCGCGTCCTCCACCATGTCGACGTCAAAACCGTTCTTGCGCAGCGACGAGGACAGCGCGCGCGCGTCGTTGATCGACTGCGTCAGCGGCGCGGTCGCGTCGGGATAATGACCATTGCCGATGACGAGCGCGAGACGCGAGGTCTGGCCCAGCGAGCCCGTGACCTGGTCGGTCGAAACGGCCTTGGCGGCATCGAGCGAACGCATATTCAGCGCAGCATGAGCGCCGATCGCCAGCGACACCGTGCCGATGAGGGCCGCGGCCACCGCAATCGTGCGTCGGGAAATGTCGAGCTGCCTTACATTCATCTCGGTTCATTCCTGTCAGTGCCAAAGACCGTCCATGCGCGCGCACACGGATTGAGTAGCGCGATGGCGTCTTTAGGTTTGAGGGATTGGCCGGGGGAGTGCCCCCGAATTGCGCGCAATTTGCGGCGCCGCACCAAACAAACCCTTAACCGGATATCACCGGCCCGGCAATAGATCGTCCCAAATTTGATCTAAGCCACTGAATATATTGGTTAATTACCCAAACAGATTTCTCCATTTTTGGCTCCCCGTAGCCTTCCGGGGATTGATTATGCAGCTCCCGTGCCGGGCTTTTCCGTGACGTCAGTCACATTTGTATTTCCCGCGAATCCGGGTAGCTTTTCAAAGACTTGTGGGGGACGGGTCATCGACCTGGCTCCCGTGAAAGTCCCCCGCGACCAGGTATTTCATGAGCTTTCATTATTTTGCAGGTGCCGCGTGCCGGGTGCTGACGGCGCGGAAAGACGGCCCCTCCCTTTATGACGTCTGCGATCCCGTCTTGTCGGGCCAAGCCAGCGGCGATCCGCATCTGGCGAAATTTTACAAGACCGCGCTCGGCAACCCGGCGCTGCGGGTGCTGCTGCGCCGCGCCGGCCTGAGCGATCTGCGTGACGAGGCCAAGCTGACCCGGCTGCGCGAGGCTTTGGCCCGCGCCCGCGACGATGCCGAACCCGACTGGGCGGCGGTCGGCCAGCCCATCGCCGATCTCGTCGACACCATCGCGCTCGACCATCCAAAACCGCCGCCGGTCAATTTCGTGGGCGCGATGCCGGCACAATCGCAGATCGACGGCGTGATCCGCGACTGCGCGCAGCATCTGCTCGGCTCGTACCGCAACAACGGTTTCCTGCCGACCTATGCCGCCTTCAACCTGATCGGCGATCCCGATTTTCGCGGCCGCGAGCTGATCATGGCGCTCAGCGGGCTGAACGCGCGTGGCTACAAGAATTCATCGCTGCTGTTCAACCTCGCCCGAGTCTTCATCGCGCGCTCGCCCGCGCGCGCCGTGGTCAATCCACCCTGGCGAGGAATCGCCGAGCCGATGTGGGAGCCGGTGCAGATCCGCCACCGCTCGGCCTATTACGATGCGTTCTTCATCGAGGCGCTGCTCGGCTATGTCGAAACGGGGCTCGCCTCGCCGGCCGACAAGACTGCAGCCGAGCGCGCCATCGCCGACATGGTCGATTTCTGCGTCAACATCAGCCGCGAGCAGGTCGAGGGCAGCGGCGGCCAGCGCTTCAACGTCATCACGGCGCTGGCACCGGCGCCGCATCCGCGCTTTTCGCGCTATTTCGCCCAGATCAAGCAGGACCTTGGCTTCGGCGTCTATGTGCCGGATTGCGACACCACGGCGTGCTCGATTTCCGCGGCGACGCAGGCCGGCTGCACCGATCCGATCATCGACCAGCCGCTGCTGGATTTCTACGCGGGCTATCAGGTGCATGCCGGTGTCAACGAGCCGCGCGTGACGGTGCCGCTCAACGACAATATCGACTACGAAGGCGGCGTTGCGACCTGGATCGACAACCTCAAGGGCGAGCGTCCTTACGGCAACGATCTCGACCCGACGCTCAATCTCGACATTCTCGAGGTGAGCTTTCGCAATCTGGCGCGCTGGAGGATTCTGGAGACACCGGCGCGGCTCGCGACCGTGCATCGCATCATCGGCTTCCAGAAGCGGCTGGCGGCGAGCGGTGCCTTCGCCAATCCGCGCTCGCACATCTATTATCTGCCGGAGCTCTACAGCGCCTATTTCGGCCGCTGCTATGCGGCCTTCCTGGCGCTGCCGCTGGCAGCCCAGGCTGCGATCGATCCCGACGGCGATTTCGATTTCATCCGCCATCGCGTGCTTTCCTATGTCAAGGGCGAGCTGATGGCGGCCGAGATGAACGTGTTCGACGCGGCACTGGCGCTGATCGCGCTCGGCCATCTCGGCGCCGACCCGCGCGCGTTCGCGCCGGCTCTGAACGTGATCGTCAACGCCATCGGCGAAGGCGGCCGCCGCGGCCCGTTCCGCGCCTATGAATGGAACAAGATGAAGACCCCGACGCGGATTTTGGTCGGCGGCCCGGAGGTGACGTCGGCGTTTGTGTTGATGGGACTGGCGGTGGCGCGGAGGCGAATGGTGCGGGGGTGAGACGCACTCCATCCGTGCCCCGGACGCAGCGCAGCGCCTCTTCGGCGGTGCGCTGCAGAGCCGGGGCCCACGACACCGGTACGCTCCCCCGCGATTTTCTGGGTCCCGGCTCAGCGGAGCGGCGTTGCATGCCGCACCGCGTCCGGGACACGAGAACCGTCACACAATGACGGGAAGTTGAAAGCCTCTCCGTCAGGCATGTGCTGGCCGGGCGGCCCAAAGCCGACCACAATTGCGGGGCTTATCGAGATTTTCCCGAACCTTCGGACCGACATGTTGCGAAAAGTCCTGATTGCGCTGTCTCTGCTCGCTGTGCCGTCGCTGGCGCAGGCGGCTGACGTCACCGGCACCGCCAAGGTCCGTGATGGCGATTCCGTCCTGATCGGCAGCACGCGGATCCGGCTTGGCGGCATCGACGCGCCGTCGGCCGACCAGCTTTGCCTCAACAACAAATCCGAGCGCTGGACCTGCGGCGCGGCAGCGCGCGACGAGCTCGCCAAATACACCGAGGGCAAGAGCTGGGTCTGCCATGCCCGCTCGATCGACCGGCGCGGCCGCACCGTGGCGCGCTGCGAGGTCGGCGGCGAGGACATCCAGAAATGGCTGGTGCGCAGCGGCTGGGCCCTGTCCTACGCCCGCGTCTCCCACGATTACGACGCGGACGAGGCTGCCGCACGTGAGGCAAAAGCCGGGATGTGGCAGGGCGCCTTCATCGCCCCCTGGGACTGGCGCGTGCGCAACAAGAAGACGACGATTTTGGGCGCCACCAAGCCGCCCGAAGGCGCCCATGCAGTGCTGCTCGCCTCGGCTTCGGGGCCGGTCGCGCCCTCGCCGGACTGCACCATCAAGGGCAACGTCAACACGGCCGGCGAGTGTATCTATCACACCCCGAACAGCCGCTGGTACACCCAGATCAAGATGAAGATCAGCAAGGGCACACGCTGGTTCTGCTCGGTCGAGGAGGCCGAGGCCGCCGGCTGCCGCGAGACGAAGCGATAACCCACCTCAGACCTGCATTTTACGTGCTTTTCTCAGGCTGCGCCGCCGCGTAGAAGAGTGAATCAGCGACCCACCAGACAGTCTTCACGACACAAGGAAGATAGCAATGACCGTTCGCGCGGGCCGGGAATTTCTGGCCATCCCCGGGCCCACCACGATGCCCGACGCGGTGCTGCAGGCGATGCATCGTCCGGCGATCGACATCTACTCCAGGGAGATGCTCGACCTGACTGAAAGCCTGCTCCGCGACATCTCGAATCTGTTCGCGACCAAGGGCAAGTCCTACATCTACATCGCCAACGGCCACGGCGCCTGGGAAGCCGCGCTGAGCAACGTGCTGTCGCGCGGCGACAAGGTGCTGGTGCTGGAGAGCGGACGGTTTGCGATCGGCTGGGGCAATGCGGCAGCGCTGATGGGCGCCGAGGTCGAGGTGCTCAAGGGCGACTGGCGCCGTGCGGTGCGGCCGCACGAGGTCGAGGAGCGGCTGCGCCGCGACTCCGAGCACAAGATCAAGGCCGTCGTCGTCGTCCAGATCGATACGGCCTCAGGCGTGCAGAACGACATCGAGGCGATCGGCAAGGCGATCAAGGCGGCCGGCCATCCCGCGCTGTACATGGTCGACACCGTCGCCTCGCTCGGCTGCATGCCGTTCGAGATGGACAAATGGGGCGTCGACGTCGCGATGTCCGGCTCGCAGAAGGGCCTGATGACGCCGCCCGGCCTCGGCTTCGTCTCCGCGAACGCGCGTGCGCTGGAAGCCCACAAGAAGGCGAACATGGCAACGCCCTATTGGAGCTGGAGCGAGCGCGAGGGCACCGAGAACTATCGCAAATATGCCGGCACCGCGCCGGTGCATCTGTTGTTCGCGCTGCGCCAGGCGATCGACCTTATTCACGAGGAAGGCCTGGAGAACGCGTTCCGCCGCCACGCCCTGCTCGGCGAAGCCGCGCGGCGGGCGGTCGGCGCATGGACTGAGGGCCAGGTGCTCGGCTTCAACGTCGCCGAACCGCATGAGCGCTCCAACACCGTGACCACGGTGACCATGACCACCGGCCACGATCCCGCGGTGCTGCAGCGCTATTGCAAGGAGAAGTGCGGCGTCGTGCTCGGCACCGGCATCGGCGATCTCTCGGGACAAGCTTTCCGCATCGCCCATATGGGCCATGTTAACGCGCCGATGCTGCTCGGCACGCTCGGGGTCATCGAGGTCGGCCTCAACGCGCTGAAGATCCCGCACGGCAAAGGCGGGCTCGAGGCGGCGGTGGCGTATCTCGGCGAGCAGGTGGCGGCGTAGGCTTCTTCGCCTCTCCCTGCGTGCGGGGAGAGGCCGGAATGGGCGCGCTTCCGCGCGCATTCCGGGTGAGGGGGACTCTCCGCGAATCCAACTCTCACCTCCCTCGCGGAGACTCCCCCTCTCACCCCACCCTCTCCCCGCAAGCGGGGCGAGGGAGCCGACCGCCGGTGCAAGCGGCCTCCTTTAAATCCCCCATATTCGATCTGATATAGAGGCAAGACACATCCCTGCTTCGAGGATCGATTTGCCCAACACCAGCAAAATCAGCACCGCTCCGGTCGCCCCGCGCCGGCCGCATTCCTTCACCCACCACGGCATCACTGTCGCCGACGACTATGCCTGGCTGAAGGACGCAAAATGGCAGGAGGTGCTGCGCGAGCCAAAAGGGCTCGATCCCGACATTCGCAAATATCTGGATGAAGAGAACGGCTACACCGAGAGCCTGCTCGGCCACACCGCGAGCTTGCAAAAGACGCTGGTGCGCGAGATGCGCGCCCGCATCAAGGAAGACGATTCCAGCGTGCCGTCGCCGGACGGACCGTTCGCGTATTTCCGCAAATTCCGCGAGGGCGGCCAGCACGAGCTGTTCGGCCGCATGCCGCGCGAGGGCGGCGAGGGCGATATCGTGCTCGACGGCGATGCGCTGGCAAAAGACCACAAATACTTCAAGTTCGGCGGCAGCCGCCACTCGGACGATCACAAGCTGCAGGCCTGGAGCGCCGACACCAAAGGCTCGGAATATTTTACGATCCGCGTCCGCGACTGGGCTACGGCCAAGGACCTCGACGACGTCATCGAGGAGACCGACGGCGGCGTCGTCTGGAGCAAGGACGCGAAGTCCTTCTTCTATGTGAAGCTCGACGACAATCACCGCCCGATGCAGGTGTGGCGGCACAGGCTCGGCACCAGGCAGGCGGACGACACGCTGGTCTATGAGGAACAGGATTCCGGCTGGTTCACCCATCTGCATGAGAGCACCAGCGGCCGCTTCTGCGTGATCGCCGGTGGCGACCACGAGACGAGCGAGCAGCGGCTGATCGATCTCACCCATCCGGAAGCGCCGCCGCGCCTTGTCGCAGCGCGCCAGGAGGGCGTGCAATATTCGCTCGCCGATCGCGGCGACGAGCTCTTCATCCTCACCAATGCCGACGACGCCATCGACTTCAAGATCGTCACGGCACCGCTCGCCTCGCCCGAGCGGAACAACTGGCGCGACCTGATCCCCTATCGTCCCGGCATCTACATCATCGATCTCGATCTCTATGCCGGCCATCTGGTGCGGCTGGAGCGCGCCAACGCGCTGCCCGCGATCGTGATCCGCGACCTCAAGACGACGGAGGAGCACGCCATCGCGTTCGACGAGGCCGCCTATTCGCTCGACACGATGGGCTCCTACGAATTCGACACGACAAATTTGCGTTTTGCCTATTCGTCGATGACGACGCCGTCGGAGGTCTACGACTACGACATGGCCAAGCGCACGCGCACCTTGCGCAAGCGCCAGGAAATTCCGTCCGGGCACGTTGCGAGCGACTACGTCACCACCCGCATCATGGCAAAGGCGCAGGACGGCGCCGAGGTGCCGGTCTCGATCCTCTATCGCCGCGGGCTCAAGCTCGACGGCGCGGCGCCGCTGCTGCTCTATGGCTACGGCTCCTACGGCATGGCGATGCCGGCCTCGTTCAGCGCCAACCGGCTGTCGCTGGCCGACCGCGGTTTCGTCTACGCCATCGCCCATATCCGCGGCGGCGCCGACAAGGGCTGGGGCTGGTATCTCGACGGCAAGCGCGAGAAGAAGACCAATTCGTTCGATGATTTCGCCGCCAGCGCCCGCGCGCTGATCGATGGGAAATATACCAGCGCCAAGCGTATCGTCGGCCATGGCGGCTCGGCCGGCGGCATGCTGATGGGCGCGGTCGCCAACCGTGCCGGCGAACTATTCGCGGGCATCGTCTCCGAAGTGCCGTTCGTCGACGTGCTCAACACCATGCTCGACGACACGCTGCCGCTGACGCCGCCCGAATGGCCGGAATGGGGCAACCCGATCGAGAGCGAAACGGATTTTCGCACCATCCTGTCCTACTCGCCCTACGACAACGTCGCGGCAAAAGACTATCCGGCGATTTTGGCGATGGGCGGCTTGACCGATCCGCGTGTCACCTACTGGGAGCCCGCCAAATGGATCGCCCGCCTGCGCGCGACCATGACCGGCGGCGGTCCGGTCCTGCTCCGCACCAACATGGGCGCCGGCCATGGCGGCGCCTCGGGACGCTTTGACCGGCTCGATGAAGTCGCGATCGTGTATGCGTTCGCGCTGTGGGCCGCGGGAATGGCGGAGGCGGAGGGCTGACCTCTCCCTCTCCCCGTTCTTACGGGGAGAGGCGAAGGGCACCGTCGCTTCGTGCCTCACACCGCCCCATGCGCCTCCACATAAAGCGCGTAGATCGAGTGGCAGCTCGCCATGTAGAGGCGGTTGTTCTTCGGCCCGCCGAAGCACAGATTTTCGCAGCGCTCGGGCAACTTGATGAAGGCGAGCGGCTTGCCCTCGGAGCTGAACACCATGACGCCATCGAGATCCTCCGACTTGCCCTTGAGCTGGTAGACCTTGCGGCCACCGACGTCGCTCGGCTCGGACTGCAGTGCGCCGTTGGAGCCCCAGCCGCACCAGAGATTGCCGTCGCGGTCGACGCGAAAACCGTCGAGCGAGCCCTGGTCGGCGGCGTCGATCAGCTTGGTCTTGCCGCTGAGGCTACCGTCGTCGCCGACATTGTAGCTCCAGATGCTGCGATTGGGCGTACCCTTCCACTCGACGACATAGAGTTTCTTCTCATCCGGCGAGAAGGCGATGCCGTTCGGATTGACGAGGTCGGTGAGCACGGCGGTGAGCTTGCCGTCCCTGGCGATGCGGTAGACGTTAGTGGTGGCCTGCTCCGGCTTCTCCTTCTTGCCCTCCCACTCGCCGGCAATGCCGAAGATCGGATCGGTGAACCAGATGCTGTCGTCGGACTTCACCACGATGTCGTTCGGCGCGTTCAGCCGCTTGCCCTCGAACTTGTCGGCGAGCACTGTGATCTTGCCGTCCTTCTCGGTGCGGGTGATACGGCGCGTGACCGAGTGCTCACAGGTGACAAGCCGGCCCTGACGGTCGCGCGTATTCCCGTTGGCGTAATTGGCGTTGGCGCGGAACACGCTGGTCTGCCCGGTCTTCTCGTCGAATTTCATGATCCGGTTGTTGGGAATGTCGGAGAACAGGAGATAACCGCCTTCCGGGAAATAGACCGGACCTTCGGCCCAGCGCAGGCCAGTCGCGACCTGCTCGAGCGTCGAGGAATAGAGCCGGTATTTTGCAAAGCTCGGGTCGAGGATCTGGACGGCAGGGTCCGGATAGCGCTGAGCGGGCGTGAACGGAAACGATTGCGCACCGGCCGCGCGGGCCAGCAGCGTCGAAGCCGCCGCCGCGCCGGCGCTGGACAAGAGATTGCGTCGCGTGAAAGTCATAGGAGTCCTCCCTGCTTGATAAAAGGCCGGCACTTGATGTGGCCGGCCTGTTTCTTGACGTGATCGGTTTTGGCGCGAACGGCCTTACCGGCCATTCTTCTTCCGCCATTCCGCGAAGTCGGTGAGCGTCTGCGGGTCGGTCGCGGGATAAAGGCCGAAAATGCCGCGGCCCTTGCCGACCTCCTCGGTGACGAAATCCTCGAATGCCGTCATCTCGAAGGTTTCATTGGCGATCTCATCGGCGAGATGCGCGGGGATGACGATGACGCCGTCGGCATCGCCCAGAATGATGTCGCCGGGAAACACCGGTGCATCGCCGCAACCGATGGGAACGTTGATCTCGATCGCCTGATGCAGAGTTAAATTGGTCGGCGCGGAGGGGCGATGATGGTAGGCGGGAATGCCGAGCTTGGCGATCTCGGCGGAATCACGAAAACCGCCGTCGGTGACGACGCCGGCGACGCCGCGCTTCATCAACCGCGTCACCAGGATCGCGCCGGCCGAAGCCGCGCGCGCGTCCTTGCGGCTGTCCATCACCAGCACGCTGCCTGCCGGGCAATCCTCGACCGCCTTGCGCTGCGGATGGGAGTGATCCCTGAAGACGTCGATGGTGTTGAGATCCTCGCGCGCCGGCATGTAGCGCAGCGTGAAGGCCTCGCCGACCATGGTCGGCTGGTCGCGGCCTAGGGGATGCACATCCTGGATCATCTGGATGCGCAGGCCGCGCTTGAACAACGCAGTGGCGACAGTGGCGGTGGAGACGGTCTTGAGCTTGTTGCGGGTGGCTTCGCTAAGTTTGGGCATGATGTGCTCTCTCTGATCGTCATTCCGGGACGCGCCACTTGGCGCGAGCCCGGAATCCATTTGGCCTCACATGTTGCGGCTCAATGGATTCCGGGGCTCATCGCTTCGCGATGCCCCGGAATGACGGGGGTTAGTAAATCGACGGCTCGCCGACCGGCGCGCCGAAATCAGTCTCGAGGAAGTCGAAGTCGCAGCCGTCGTTGGCTTGCTTGATGTGCTTGGTGAACATCCAGCCGTAGCCGCGCTCGAAGCGGCGCTCGGGCTGCTTCCAGGCGGCGCGGCGCTTGTCGAGCTCGGCCTCGGGCACATCGAGATTGATGGTGCGCGCGGCGACGTCGAGCGTGATACGATCGCCGTTCTGCACCAGCGCCAGCGGGCCGCCGATGTAGGCCTCCGGTGAAACGTGCAGGATGCAGGCGCCATAGCTGGTGCCGCTCATGCGCGCATCCGAGATGCGCACCACGTCGCGCACGCCCTGCTTCACGAGTTTTGTCGGGATCGGCAGCATGCCCCATTCCGGCATGCCCGGTCCGCCCTGCGGGCCCGCATTGCGCAAGATGAGGACGTGATCCTCGGTGACATCCAGATTGGGATCGTCGATCGCCTTCTTCATCGACGGATAGTCGTCGAACACCAGCGCGGGACCCGTGTGCTTGAGGAAGCGCGGCGCGCAGGCAGAGGGCTTGATGACGCAGCCGTCGGGCGCGAGATTGCCCTTGAGCACGGCGAGCGCGCCTTCCTTGTAGATGGGATTGTCCACGCTGCGAATGACATCGGCATTATGCACCTCGGCGCCGTCGATGTTCTCGCCAAGCGTCTTGCCGCTCACCGTGATGCAGTCGAGATGCAGATGGTCCTTGATCTGGCCCATCAGTGCCGGCAGGCCGCCGGCATAGAAGAAATCTTCCATCAGATAGGCATCTCCGCTCGGGCGGACGTTGGCGATGACGGGCACCTTGCGGCTCGCGATCTCGAAATCGTCGAGGCCGATGTCCTGGCCGGCGCGGCGGGCCTGTGCGATCAGATGGATGATCGCGTTGGTCGAGCAACCCATCGCCATCGCGACCGCGATCGCATTCTCGAAGGCCTTGCGGGTCTGGATCGTCTTCGGCGTCAGATCCTCCCACACCATCTCGACGATGCGGCGGCCGCATTCAGAGGCCATGCGGATGTGGTTGGCATCCGCGGCGGGAATCGAGGAGGCGCCGGGCAGCGTCATGCCAATGGCTTCGGCAATCGCGGTCATGGTCGAGGCCGTGCCCATGGTCATGCAGGTGCCGTAGCTCCGCGCAATGCCGGCTTCGATGTCGAGCCAGTCCTTGTCGGAAATCTTGCCGGCGCGCCGCTCGTCCCAGTATTTCCAGCCGTCCGAGCCGGAGCCGAGCGTCTTGCCCTTCCAGTTGCCGCGCAGCATCGGGCCTGCCGGCAGATAGATCGCCGGAATGTTCATCGAGGTCGCACCCAAGAGCAGCGCCGGCGTGGTCTTGTCGCAGCCGCCCATCAGCACGACGCCGTCAACCGGATGGCTGCGCAGCAGCTCCTCGGCTTCCATCGCCAGGAGATTACGATAGAGCATGGTGGTCGGCTTCAGCAGCGACTCCGACAGCGACAGCGCCGGCAATTCCACCGGCAGGCCGCCGGCCATCAGGATGCCGCGCTTGACGTCGTCGACGCGCGACTTGAAGTGCATGTGGCAGGGCTGCGCGTCCGACCAGGTGTTGATGATCGCGATGCACGGCCGGTCCTTCCACTCCTCCGGGGCGTAGCCCATCTGCATGGCGCGGGAGCGGTGGCCGAACGAGCGGAGATCATCGGGCGCGAACCAGCGCGCGCTGCGGAGCTGGTCGGGTGCTTTCTTCTTGGTCATGATTGGGTGCCCCATTTCTGGACGGTGTTCCGCTCGATGGCGCGGAAGATCAGGTTCTCGACAAAGAGCCCGATGATAATCACCGTCAAGAGGCCCGCGAACACTGCGGGTATGTCGAGCAGGTTGCGGTTCTCGAAGATAAACCAGCCGAGCCCGCCCTGGCCCGAGGACACTCCGAACACCAGCTCGGCGGCGATGAGCGTGCGCCAGGCAAAGGCCCAGCCGATCTTCAGACCGGTGAGGATGGAGCCGAAGGCCGCGGGAATCAGGATCTTTGCGACATAGGGCAGCCCGCGCAGGCCGTAATTGCGGCCGACCATGCGCAGCGTGTTGGACACGCTCTTGAAGCCGGAATGGGTGTTGAGCGCGACCGGCCACAGCACCGAATGGATCAGCACGAAGACGAGACTGCCATTGCCGAGGCCGAACCAGATCAGCGCCAACGGCAGCAGCGCGATCGCCGGCAACGGGTTGAACATCGCCGTCACCGTTTCCAGGAAGTCGGTGCCGATGCGGGTCGAGATCGCGAGCACGGTGAAGATCGCAGCCAGCACAATGCCGGCCGAATAGCCCATGAACAGCACCTTCAGCGAGGTCCAGGCCCGCATTGGAATAGTGCCGTCCTTCACGCGGTCGGACAGCGTCGCGATGGTGTCGTGCAGCGTGGGAAACAGCAGGGGGTTGTCGAGGTAAACACCGTAAGCTTCCCAGATCGCGGCCAGAAACAGGATGATGACGGCCTTGCGAACAAAGCGTCGTTCCACAGCAGCTCGGCCACACTCAGCTTGCGCTCGACCTCACCCGTGCCACTGACGGCAGCGACCGGCGCATGACTCAGCAAAATCTTCACTTCGCCCATGAGCGGCTCCCCTAGTGCGCGGTGGCTTCGCCGGCGAACAGGAGATCGTGAATCTCCTTTTCGAGCCGGCCGGCGCTGCCGTCGTCATTGCCCACCTTGTCGACGTCGACCACCTCGGCCTTGACACGGCCGGGATGCGGCGACAGCAGCAGGATGCGGTTGCCGATGCGGATCGCTTCCGCGATCGAATGCGTCACGAACAGCACGGTGAACCTGGTTTCGCTCCAGAGCTGAAGCAGCTCGTCCTGGCAGGTCCGGCGCGTCAGTGCGTCGAGCGCTGCGAACGGCTCGTCCATCAGCAGGATGTCCGGTTCCATCGCCATGCCGCGCGCGATCGCAACGCGCTGCTTCATGCCGCCGGAGAGCGTGTGCGGATAGGCGTCGACCACGCGGGTGAGGCCGACCTTCTCGATATAGGCCCGCGCCCGCGCTTCAGCGTCCTTGCGCGACAGCTTTCGCGCGGTCAGCAGCGGGAACATCACATTGGCGAGAACGCTCTTCCAGGGCAGGAGCTGGTCGAATTCCTGAAAGATCATCATGCGGTCGGCGCCAGGGCCGCGGATCTCGCGATCGCCGATCGTCATGCGGCCCTCGCTCGGTGACATGTAGCCGCCGACGGCCTTGAGCAGGGTCGACTTGCCGCAGCCGGACGGTCCGAGCAGCACGAAGCGGTCGGACTTGTCGACGGTGAAGCTCACCCTCTCCGTGGCGGTGACGACGGCGCTGGAGGTCTTGTAGCGCAGCGTCACCCCACTGACGTCGAGCAGTGCCATCAGTTGCCCTTCAGGTCGTGCGCGACGGGGAGATAGTAATCGGTCCAGGCCTTGGGCTGGGTCTTCAGCGTGCCGGTCTTGTAGAGGTGGGCCGCGAACTTCATCGTGCCCTGCGGCTCGAGATTCCATTCCATCATGCCGGGTTCTTTCAGGAGATCGAGCAGCTCCTCCACCGTGGTCTTGTCGCCGGTGATCTCCTTGTAGATCTCGACCGCCTGTTTGGTATCGCTGCGGATCAGGTCCTGCGCTTCCTTGGTCGCGTCGCGCACGGCCTGAATGATTTTAGGATTGGCGTCGGCGAATTTGGTGGTGGTGAAGAACTGCGCCTGACTGAGCGGGCCGCCCATCACGTCAGGCGAGTTCAGCACGACATGCGCGCCCGGCACGTTCTTCAGCTCGAGGAACGTGAAAGGCGGGATCGAGAAATGGGTGTGCACCTCGTGCTTGGGATTCGACAGCGCCGCATAAGCATCGGGATGGCCAAGCTGCACGGTATTGGCATCGAGCTTCGACCATTGGTCGGCGCCGAAGGCCTCTGCCGCCGCAATCTGAAGCACGATCGCCTGCGTCGAAACTTTCACGGTCGGCACCGCGATCTTGTCGCTCGGGCCAAAATCCTTGATCGACTTGATGTTGGCGTCACGGCTGATCAGCGTCATCGGCTGCGCCGAGGTCGCGACGATGCCCTTCACGCCGCCGCGGGTGCGATCCCACAGCAGCAGCAGATTGCCGGTGCCGGTGTTGAGAATGTCGACGCCACCTGCGAGCAGCGCATCGGTCTGCGCGCCGCCGCCGGAGAAGGTCACCCATTTGGTGGTGACGCCGGGCACGCCGAGCAAAGCCGCGTGCTTCTCGATCAGCTTCTGCTTCTCCATGATGTGGCTCGGCATGTAGAAAATGCCGGGCTGCCGCGACAAGGAGATCTCGGATTTCTGCTGCGCCTGCGCGGGCGAGGTCGACAGGACCGCCGCGGCGATCAGGGCGATGACTGTGCAGCCGCGCTGGAATTGCTTGATCATTGTTGTTCGTTTCCTCCGGCCGGCATTGACGCGCAACCGGGCTGATGCACTAATGCATTAGTGCATCAAAGGCAAGTCCGCCGGAGCCGCAGCCATGGAATCAGCCCATCCCGTGCCGCGCGCGGCCGCCCGGCTCGACCGAGCCCGGCAGGCCGCGCCGCAGGTGTTCGAGCGGCTGCGCAATGCGATCATTGCGCTGGAATTGCCGCCCGGCGCGCCGCTGTCGCGTGCAGAGCTGGCCGGCCAGTTTGGCGTCAGCTCAACGCCGGTGCGCGACGCGCTGATGCGGCTTGAGGAAGAAGGCCTGGTCGACGTATTTCCGCAGCACGCGACCGTGGTCAGCCAGATCGACGTCGACCGCGCGCAACAGGCGCATTTCCTGCGCCAGGCGCTGGAGCTGGAGATCGTCCGGCTCCTTGCCGACAAACCTGATCCTGCCCTGATCATTCGGCTGGATCACGCCATTGCGTTGCAACAGCAATTCGCGAAGGCCGGCGACTTCGAGGCCTTCATTGCCGGCGATAATGATTTCCACGCCCAGCTCTATGCCGCCGCCCGGAAGCAGGACCTTTGGATGCTGGTGCGAAGCCGCAGCGGACATATTGACCGGCTGCGCCGGCTGCATCTGCCCTCGCCCGGCAAGGCCCAGAACATCGTACGCCACCACAAGCTGATCACGCGTGCAATCGAGGCGAAAGATGCCCAGGCTGCGCAGCAGCATCTGCGCAAGCATCTATCAGGCACGCTGAGCGAGCTGGATAGGATCCGCGAGCGCTATCCCGAATATCTCTCCGACTAGGCGGCACCGAGGACCAGGCGGGCACCGGGTCATTTGCACGCAGACATGCATATGACTTGCACGCAACCCCGGCGATCACACGTCGCAATGGGCGCGAAGTGCTTGCAGGCCAGGCACGATCCGCGCAACAGTTCCGTATTTGATGCTTTGATTTGGGTCGCAGGGAACTTCCCCCGCCCGATCCGGAGGTTTTTGACGTGGCCAACATCCTGATCGTGGATGACGACCCGGCCGTCCAGCTTACGATACGCCTGCTGTTGGAGCGGGCCGGTCATCACGTGACGGTCGCCGGCGACGGCCGCAAGGGGCTCGTCCTGTTCGAGGGCGGCCAGTTCGACCTGCTGTTCCTCGACATCTTCATGCCCGGCATGGACGGGCTGGAGACGATGCGTCACGTGCGGGCGCTCCAGCCTGCTATACCGATCATCGTGATTTCCGGCCGCTCGATCACGCCGGACGCCTATGCGGAGCCCGACTTCCTGAAGATGGCGATCAAGCTCGGCGCGGTCGCCAGCCTGCAGAAGCCGTTCCGGGCGGATGTGCTGCTGACGATGGCCGACCGTTGCCTGAAGTCGGGCGAGCCGGCGGGGCCCAATGTCAGCACCAGCCGCCAATGACAAGGGCCTTCGTTCCGTTCCAGGCCGGAACAGGCGCGGCCATGCGGGAAGCGGAGCGAACATTCCCATGAGACTCGCAACGCGGCTCACGATCGCGATGATCCTGCTGGTGGCGGTGACCGTGGCCGCAGTGGGGTGGCTGGGCTATCGCAACACGACCCAAGCCGTCATTCCGCGGGTCCTGGAACGCGTCGAAGCCCAGTCACGCCTCCTGGCGACCAATCTTGAATCCTACGTTGCCGGAGCCCGCGGCGATCTCCTCGGCTATCGCTCCGCCGCAGCCATCAATGGCCTGATCCGCGCCCATATCGCAGGCGGCATCGACACTCTCGACGGCGTTTCCGAGCAAACCTGGCGCGAGCGCATCGCCGCGCGCCTCGCGGCCGAGATCGACGCCAAGCCCAGCTATGGGCAGTTTCGAATTATCGGCCTTGATGACGATCAGCGCGAGCTGGTCCGCGTCGATCGCTCCGGCCCGAACGGAACGGCGCGGATCGTCCCCAATAGCGAACTGGAGCGCAAGACCGAGCGAACCTATTTTCAGGACACAATGCGACTGGCGCCGGGCGAGGTCTATGTTTCTCCGGTCGATCTCGCCAGCCGCCACGGGGGAACCGCGGACCTTCACATTCCGACGTTGCGGGTCGCGACGCCGCTGTTCACGCCGGACGGCAAGCCGTTCGGCATCATCATCGCCAATATCGACATGCGCCGGGCACTGGACAGTGTCCGCGCGACCACGAGCACAGGGGGAGAAATCTACGTCGTAAGCTGGCGCGGCGATTATCTCGTCCACCCCGATCGTGCGCGGGAATTCGGCTCAATGCGCGGCCATCCCACCGACTGGCGCCAAGACTTTCCATTTTTTGCCACGCTGGCCGGCAAGCTCGACGGATCCACCCATCTGACGACCGACGAGTCGGGCCGGCCGAGCGGCGCGGCGATCGCGCCAGCACTGCTTGCAGGCAAGGAATGGATCGCGGTGGTCGAAACGATCCCCCCGCCCGTGTTCGGCCGGGTGCCGGCGGCCATTCAAAAGACCTCCTTGCTCGTCGGCGTACTTGCCGTGCTCGCCGCGGCTGCGCTCGCGGTGCTCCTGGCGCGCTCCTTGACGCGCCCGATCGGGCGTCTCACCGAAGCTGTGGAGGCCATCGGCCGCGGACGGCCGGCAGACATCCCCGTCGATGCCGGCGGCGAGACGGGCGTGCTGGCGCGGGCCTTTGCCCAGATGGTCGAAGAGACCCGGGTGAAAACCGCCGCGCTCGAACGCGAGATCGAGGACCATCGCCGCACCGAGGCTGCGCGAATCCATCATGAAGCGCGTGAGCGCCTGTTCAGTGCCGCGGTCGAGTCATCCGACGATGCGATCGTGATGCAATCGCTCGACGCCGTCATCACCGGCTGGAATCCTGCCGCCGAACGTCTCTACTTCTATTCGGCGGACGAGGCGATCGGGAAGTCCACCTCGATCATCGTCCCGACCGACCGCCGCGAGCAGGGCAAGGATATTTTGCAGCGTATCGCCCGGGGCGAGCCGATCGAGCGCTTCGAGACGGTGCGCCTGCGCAAGGACGGCACGCCGGTCGAGATCTCGCTCAGCCTGTCGCCGATCAGAGGGCCGTTGGGCGAGATCATGGGTGCCTCCGGATCCGCGCGCAGCCTGACTGAAGCGCGGCGCGCGGAGCGGGCGCTACAGCAGCAACTGGAGGAGCGGCGGCAGCTTTTTGACACCTCGCAGGATCTGATCATGATCATGAACTCGCGGGGCCACATCGCGCAGATCAGCCCGAGCTGTGAGACCGTGCTCGGCTACAAGCCCGACGAGATGATCGGCCGCAGCGGCGTCGATTTCATCCATCCCGGCCATCTCGACCAATCCCGCGAGGAGATGCGCGCACTCCGGCGCGGCGGACATCCGAAGCTCGCCGACACGCGGTGCATTCACAAGGACGGCCACGAGGTCTGGCTGTCCTGGCTCGGCAATTGGTCGGATCAGGCCAAGCGTTTCTTCTTCGTCGGGCGCGATATGACCGAGGCGAGGCACGCCGCCGAATCCTTGCGTGACAGCGAGCAGCTTGCGCGCAACATCGTCGAGACCGCGCTCGACGCCTTCGTCCAGACCGACGATCGCAGCACCATCCAGAACTGGAGCTCGCGGGCCGAGGAGCTGTTCGGCTGGCGGCGCGACGAGGCGCTGGGCAAGAACGCGGTCGACCTGATCGTTGCGGAAAGCGAGCGCGAGAGGGTCAAGGCCGGCCTCGCCCGCTTCCTCGACTCCGCGGATGGCCAGACCCTCAACCGCCGCCGCGAGCTCATGGTCCGACGCCGCGACGGCAAGGAGTTCAAGGCGGAGCTGAGCGTCACGGCGCTGCGGCGCCGCGAGGGCGTCCTGTTCAACGTGTTTTACCGTGACCTCACCGACAAGATCGCCTCCGAGGAGCGCATCCGCCATGCCGAGAAGATGGAGGCGGTCGGCCAGCTCACCGGCGGCGTGGCGCACGATTTCAACAATATCCTCACCGTGATCACCGGGACGATCGAGATCCTGGCCGATGCCGTGGCCAAGGATCCGGGGCTCGCCGCGATCACGAAGATGATCGACGAGGCCGCTGGCCGTGGCGCCGAGCTGACCCAGCATCTGCTGGCCTTCGCACGCAAGCAGCCGCTGCGGCCGCGCGAGATCGACATCAATTCGCTGATCATCGACACCGCAAAGCTGCTGCGGCCGACCCTGGGCGAGCAGATCCAGATCGAATCCGTGTTCGAGGACGAGAGCTGCGTCGCCGTGGTCGACCCGAACCAGCTCACCACGGCGATCCTCAACCTCGCGCTCAACGCGCGCGACGCGATGCCCGGGGGCGGCAAGCTGATCGTGGAGACGGGCGCCGCCTATCTCGACGAGGTCTATGCCAGCGTCAACGACGTCAGGCCCGGCCACTACGTGCTGATCGCGGTGAGCGACACCGGCACCGGCATTCCTTCCCATATGCTGGCGCGCGTGTTCGACCCCTTCTTCACCTCGAAGGGCCCGGGTAAGGGCACCGGGCTCGGGCTCTCCATGGTCTACGGCTTCATCAAGCAGTCCGCGGGCCACATCAAGATCTACAGCGAAGAAGGCCACGGCACCACGATCAAGATGTATCTGCCGCCGGGCAAGACACCGACGCCGGTCGCCGATGGCGTGATGCCAGCCTCAAGCGAGGGCGGTCACGAGACTATCCTCGTGGTCGAGGACGACCGGCTGGTGCGTGACTACGTGCTGGCCCAGCTGCATTCGCTCGGCTACGTCACCCTGCAGGCCGCCAATGCCGCGGAGGCGCTCACCATCGTCGCGAGCGGCAAGCCGTTCGACCTGCTGTTCACCGACGTGATCATGCCCGGCAAGATGAACGGACGACAGCTCGCCGATGAGGTGCTGAAGACGCGCCCCGACCTCAGGGTGGTCTACACGTCGGGCTATACCGAGAACGCGATCATCCATCACGGCCGGCTGGATTCAGGCGTGCTGCTGCTGGCGAAGCCCTATCGCAAATCCGATCTGGCGCGGATCATCCGCAAGGCGCTGCAGGCGTAAGGCGCTATCTCGTGTCCCGGACAAGGCGCTGCGTGCAACGCTGCAACGCAGAGCCGGGACCCAGAACTGGCAGCCGTGGAGTTGGAGGGATGGGCCCGGCTCAGCGGCGCATCATTTCATGATGCACCACGAGACCATTTTACGACGCGCGCTGGGCCGCGGTCATCACGATGCGGATCAGATCGGCGGCATTGCGGGCGCCGAGCTTCTTCATGATGTTGGCGCGGTGATCCTCGATGGTGCGCGGGCTGATGCCGAGGGTGCGGCCGGCTTCCTTGTTGGAGGCACCGGCGGCGAACTGCTCGAGCACCTCGCGCTCCCTGCGGGTCAGCGGCTCGCGTCCGGGGAAATGCAGCGAGCCGAACTTCGGCGATGCGTTCTCCGACTGCCGGCGCGCATAGGCGCCGATCGCTTCGTCCAGCCGGCCGACGATCTCGCTGCCGCGGAACGGCTTCTCGATGAAGTCGAGCGCGCCGCTCTTGATGGCGCCCACCGCCATCGCAATGTCGCCCTGGCCGGAGATCATGAAGATCGGCGCGGGATAGTCTTCGCCGTGCAGCTCCTTGAGAATATCGAGGCCCGATTTTCCGGGAATGTGCACGTCGAGCAGCACGGCAGCCGGCGTCCGGCTTCGCGCGACGGAGAGCAGTGCTGCGCCGTCCGCAAAACAGATCACCTCATACCCCGACGCCTTCAACACCATCGACAGGGTGTCGCGAACAGCCGGGTCGTCATCGACCACGAAGATCTCACCACGGGAGGTTTGTTCGACCATGTGCCATGTCCATTCGCCAAGGCGATTGCCAAGTCCGTTCGGCGTTCAAGGACTCGCGTCCGCGCCTAACGTTATGGCTTTCGGCGCAGATTCGACCCACCCCGCATTTGTACGGGACATGAACTTAACGCACAAGTAGCGCCATGGTGCCTTATTGCGGGGGACGGAGAATATCCATGCTAAATTACGCCGGCACTCCCCCGCTCGCCGCGATGGCCGAAACCGACAGCCGTCAGTTGATCACGGCCGAACTTCGCTCCCTGATCGCACGCATCGAGATCAGTATGCGCCTGATCGACGCGGCGATGGAGCCGGATGACGATAGCGCTATCTTGAGCGCTATCTCGGGTTCCACCGAGATTGTCGTGCTCGACGACGTCACGCCCCGTTATGCCACGGCGAGCGCCGCTCTCAACGCCTGCCGGGCCGAGCTCGGCCGGGCCCTTCAGAAGCTGTCGGAATCTGGTAATCCGGACTAGGCAGCAATCAGCGCAGCCGCTTGCATGGCAGCTCCGCGCCTCAGGCGCGGTGCCGCTCCACGATCGCGTCGGTCGCGACGCCGCCCCAGGTATGGATCGTCGGCAGCCCCATCGCCGTCTTGCCGAGATTGGCGAGGCTGATGCGCAGCGCCGCGAGATCCAACGGCTTCGGCAGGCTCTGAAGCTCGATCCCGACCGAGCGGGCGAAGCTGCGGGCGCCGCTGCGGCGCTTGCCGTCCATGCCGCTGATGACGATCACGGAGCCCGTGAATTTCGCCGCCGCCATCTCGCGCAGCACGTCGATGCCGTCGCCATCCTCCAGCACGAGATCGAGCGTCACGCAGTCAAAGCGCGCCGCGCGCAGCTTCTCGATGGCTTCCGCGACCGACGGCGCAACGACGACTTCGTGGCCGGCCTGCTTGGCGGCGACACTGATCAGGCTGCGCTGCGTGGCGTCGTCATCGACCACCAGGAGCTGAAGCGCGCGCCGTTCGGCGACGTCGGGAAGGTTTGACGGGATAGGGGAGAGGGAGCTTCTTGGCATGGCCGGACCCTGAAATTGCGACCTGTCATTGATACACGGTGCGCGCTTAGGCCACGTAAAGCCGGGCCTGCAAATTCGTTCGGATGTTTTCAGAAAATGTGAAGCAACGCCTCGGGAAGGAGCAACACGCTGCGTGTCGCGATCACGCCACCGCATCATGGCCGCTGGCCGCGCCGCGCTTCTTGCGATTCTTGCCGCGTAGGAACTGGATGTCCATCTCGGCGCCGTTGACGCGCACCAGCTCGCAGCGGCGATAGGCAAGGCCGGTGGACGACAGCAGCAGGAAGAACTCCTTGAGGTTCAATCCCTGGATCGAGCCTTCCACCGTGAGGATGGCATCGGTATCGGAAATCGCATTGAGGGTGCAGTCGCGCCGCCACGTGCCGTCGATAGCCATGATGCAGACATCATAGCCCCGACTGAATGTGACGCGCTCTGCGCCCTTGCCATCCTCGGCCATGCCTATCGCCCTGCCATCGCGGCCATCCGCGGCGCCGCGGCACCGGCCGCCGCAGCGGCACGCGGATCATTCGGCCTGTAGAGGCCACGACGATCGGCAATCGGCCTGAACGTATCGGTCAGTCCGACCACGGTCTCCGCAGCGCCGAGCACCATGAAGCCGTCGGGCTCGATCTGGCGGGCCAGGCGGTTGAAGATGTTGATCTTGGTTTCCTGATCGAAATAGATCAGCACGTTGCGGCAGAAGATGACGTCAAACGTACCGAGGTGGGAGAAATCCTGCAGCAGATTGAGCTGCCGATGCTGGATCATCGCCCGCAGATCGGGATTGACTTGCCAGGTCTCGCCGGTCTGCTTGAAATATTTCATCAACATCTGGATCGGCAGGCCGCGCTGCACCTCGAACTGGCTGTAGACGCCGGCCTTGGCCTTCTCCAGCACTTCCTGCGAGAGATCGGTCGCGATGATCTCGACGCGCCAGCCGGTCAGGGCCCCGCCCATCTCCTTCAGGGTCATCGCGAGCGAATAGGGCTCCTGCCCGGTCGAGCCTGCGGCGCACCAGATCCGCACGCTGCGGCGGCTGGCGCGGGCCTTGAGGACTTCCGGCATGATGGTGTCGCGGAAATGGTCGAACGGGACCTTGTCGCGGAAGAAGAAGGTCTCGTTCGTGGTCATGGCTTCGACCACGCTGGTGATCAGCGCGCTCGAGCCGCCTTGCAGCTTCTGCACCAGATCGGAGATACCGGAGAGCCCGGCCTTGCGCGCAAGCGGCAGCAGGCGGCTTTCGATCAGATATTGCTTGTCGGCGGACAGATCGAGACCGGAGCGCTCTTTCAGCAACTTACGCAGATACTCGTAGTCGGGCGGATTCACAGGATACCTCTTGACGCTACTGGCAGGTGTATTTTCAGGCAGCTGTCTCTTCTTCGCGCTCGACCAGCCCGACCTCTTGGAACTTCGCCAACACGATTTCCTTGTCGAACGGCTTCATGATGTACTCGTTGGCACCGCCGCCCATCGCCTTGGTGATGTGGTCGATGCCGTTCTCGGTGGTGCAGAACACCACCTTGGGCTCTTCGCCACCGGGCATGCGGCGCAGCGTGCCCAGGAACTGGAAGCCATCCATGACGGGCATGTTCCAGTCGAGCAGGATGGCTTCCGGCATGGCCTTCTTGCAATGAACCAGCGCCTCGACGCCGTCTTCCGCTTCAATGACTTGGAAGCCCAGCGCTTCGACGATGCGACGGGCGACCTTGCGAACGATGCTGGAATCGTCAACCACCAAACAGGTCTTCATCTTCGTTCTCCGGCTCTAAATGTCTTTCGTGAAAGTTCAGGCAGCCATTTGCACTTCGGTCTTGAGCTCGAGGACGCGATCGACGTCGAGGACAACCATGAGCTGGCCGTCGAGACGGTGGACACCGCCGGCGAGCTTGGCCATGCGGGGGTCGAGGTTGACGGGGTTGTCTTCCTTGCCGTCCTCGGA
>NZ_JBEPOS010000022.1:0-137400 GCF_040546885.1 Bradyrhizobium sp. S3.2.6
GCATCGGCATCCGCAACCGGCTTCGACAGGTCGGTGGTGAAGTCGAGCCGCTTGGCCTTCACGTTGGTCGCGACCAGCTCGTCGAGGCCCGGCTCGTAGATCGGGATCTCGCCGCGATGAAGGCTAGCGACCTTCTTCTCGTCCTTGTCGACGCAGGTGACGTCGTGACCGAAATCCGCAAAGCAGGCTCCGGACACCAGTCCGACATAACCCGTGCCGATCATCGCGATGCGCATGAGAATCCCTGTTCCAGCTTGGTTAACGAAACCCCAATCCGGGGGCGGTTTAGCATTTTCCCGTCGGGAAGGAAGAGCCTGCGCTTAGAAACCGGCACGCGATTTGTAGCGGTAAAGAAGTCGGAAACCACCAGGCCCCACACTGCCCCACGCCCACACAGGATCGGGCAAAGCACGGCTCGAAACGGGACACCATGGCACCAGCAGGCACAATCGACGCGAGCGAGGGCACCACGGGCCCGGCTGTCGCGCGTGTCGACTGGGTCGACTATGCCAAGGGCATTTGCATCGTCATGGTCGTGATGATGCATTCGGTGCTGGGGGTCGAGCTCGCCGCCGGCGAGACCGGTTTCATGCATGTCCTGGTGGCCTTCGCAAAGCCGTTCCGGATGCCGGACTTCTTCCTGATTTCGGGCCTGTTCCTGCCGCGGGTGATCGATCGGGACTGGCGGACCTATCTCGACCGCAAGGTGGTGCATTTCGCCTATTTCTATGTCGTCTGGGTGACAATCCAGTTCGGCTTCAAGGCCCCTGCTTTTGCGGCCGAAACCAGCTGGCGCGACGCTGGCCTGCTCTATGTCGAATCCTTCATCGAACCGTTCGGCACGCTCTGGTTCATCTACCTGCTGCCGATCTTCTTCGTCGTCACAAAACTGACACGACCAATCCCGCCGCTCGCGATCTGGCTTGTTGCCGCCGCGCTGGAGACGGCGCGCATCACAACCGGCTGGACTGCGATCGACGAGTTCTGTGCGCGCTTCATCTATTTCTATTCGGGGTATCTGTTCGCGCCTTACGTGTTCGCGCTGTCGGACCGCGCGCGCAGCCACCCCGCGCTGGCGCTGGCAGCGCTCGCGACCTGGGCACTGGTCAATACCGGCCTCGTCGCGCTCGGCGCCAGCGAATGGAAGATCGCGTCACTCATGCTCGGCTTCGCCGGCGCATGTGCCGTCATTACGATCGGCACGCTGCTGGCGCGCGCGCATTGGTGCAACTTCTTGCGCTTCTGCGGCGAGCATTCGATCGTGATCTATCTCGCCTTCTTCCTGCCGATGGCGGCGACGCGCACGTTACTCCTGCACACCGGAATCATCTCCAGCATCGGCACGGTGTCGCTGATCGTCACCATCGTCGGCGTCCTGGGGTCGCTCGCGATCTGGCAAGTTGCGTTGCGGCTGCACGCCGATTTCCTGTTCGAGCGGCCCGATGCGTTCTGGATCGTGCCGAAGAAGGCGGGACCGGTGTTGCAGGCGGCGGAGTAACTGTCATGCCCCGCGAAGGCGGGGCATCCAGTATTCCAGAGACAGCAGTCGTATACCGACAGGCCACCACGTACTGGATTCCCCGCCTTCGCGGGGAATGACAGTGAGGATGTGGAGAATGACGGTGGGGGATATTGGCGCCAACGGCCCAAAAATCCCCCACCCAAGGCTGTCAAAGTCCGTAAAAATTCATACATTGCGGCCATGCCAAAAACCTCCCCGAAGACCTCCGCCAAAGCTGACACCCAACCCGCTGCTACGACAGCTGCTGCCAAACCGGTCGCGGCGAAGGCGGCAGGAAAGGGCGACCACGTCTTCCTGGTGGACGGTTCCTCCTACATCTTTCGCGCTTATCACGCGCTGCCGCCGCTCAACCGCAAGTCCGACGGCTTGCAGGTCAATGCCGTTCTCGGCTTCTGCAATATGCTGTGGAAGCTGCTCCGCGAGATGCCCGAGGACAACCGGCCGACGCATCTTGCGATCATCTTCGACAAGTCGGAAGTCACCTTCCGCAACAAGATCTATCCCGAATACAAGGCGCACCGGCCGCCGGCGCCGGACGATCTGATCCCGCAATTCGCGCTGATCCGTGAGGCCGTGCGCGCTTTCGACCTGCCCTGCCTGGAACAGAGCGGCTTCGAGGCCGACGACCTGATCGCGACCTATGTGCGAGAGGCATGCGAGCGCGGCGCAACTGCGACCATCGTGTCCTCCGACAAGGACCTGATGCAGCTCGTGACCGACTGCGTCACGATGTACGACACCATGAAGGATCGCCGCATCGGCATTCCCGAGGTGATCGAGAAATTCGGCGTGCCGCCGGAGAAGGTGGTCGAAGTGCAGGCGCTGGCCGGCGATTCCACCGACAACGTGCCTGGAGTCCCCGGCATCGGCATCAAGACGGCGGCGCAGCTGATTGTGGAATACGGCGATCTCGAGCAACTCCTGTTCCGCGCTACCGAGATCAAGCAGCCGAAGCGGCGCGAGGCGCTGATCGAGAATGCGGAGAAGGCGCGGGTCTCGCGGCAGCTCGTGCTGCTCGACGACAGGGTCGAGCTGGAGGTGCCGCTGGACGATCTCGCCGTTCACGAGCCCGACGCGCGCAAGCTGGTTGCCTTCCTGAAGGCGATGGAGTTCTCCACGCTGACGCGTCGCGTCGCCGAGTATTCGCAGATTGATCCGGCCAACGTCGATCCCGATCCCGGCTATGCCAGCGGCGCCAGCGTTTTCTCGCCGCTGCCGCCTTCGGACGTCGTACCGGCACCAGGAGCCGGCACGCCGGCGCAGGTTCCGTCGGGCCAGCGCAGCGCATCGGCCACCAAGGAGGACAAGGCCGCGAGCCCGAAGGGCGCGCCGGTTTCTCTCGCAGTCGCGCGCGAAGAGGCTTTGCGCAAGCTTCCGGTCGACCGCAGCAAGTACCAGGCCATCAAGACGCTCGCGGAATTGAACGCCTTCATCGCGCGCATCCATGATACCGGCTATGTCGCGATCGAGATCCGAGGAAATTCGATCGATCCGATGCAGGCCGATCTCTGCGGCATCGCGCTCGCGCTGGGGCCGAACGATGCCTGCTACGTGCCGCTCGCGCACAAGCAATCCGGCGGCGGCGCCGGCCTGTTCGACGCCGGCCTCGCGCCGGATCAAGTCAAGCATGTCGATGCCATCCAGGCGCTGCGGCCGGTGCTGGAATCATCAGGCATTCTCAAGATCGGCTTCGACGTCAAATTCACTGCCGTCATGCTGGCGCAGCACGGCATCACGCTGCGTAACATCGACGATGCCCAACTGATCTCCTACGTGCTCGATGCCGGTCGCGGCTCGCATGCGCTGGAGCAGCTGTCCGAGCGCTGGTTCGGCCTCGCCATGCTGAAAGAGAGCGAGCTGCTCGGCAGCGGCAAGGGCAAGATCACCTTCGACCAGGTGCCGATCGACAAGGCCGCGCCGCTGTCTGCGGAAGATGCCGACATGACGTTGCGCGTCTGGCGCGTGCTGAAGCCGCGCCTCGTCGCCGAGCACATGACCACGGTCTACGAGACGCTGGAGCGGCCGCTGGTCTCCGTGCTCGCACGCATGGAGCGGCGCGGCATCTCGATCGACCGCCAGGTGCTGTCGCGTCTGTCCGGCGAATTCGCCCAGACCGCCGCGCGCGTCGAGGCCGAAATCCAGGAGATCGCGGGCGAGCCGGTCAATGTCGGCAGCCCCAAGCAGATCGGCGACATCCTGTTCGGCAAGATGGGACTACCGGGCGGCACCAAGACCAAGACGGGCGCGTGGTCGACCACCGCGCAGGTGCTGGATGAGCTCGCCGAGCAGGGCCACGATTTTCCGAAGAAGATTCTGGAGTGGCGCCAGGTCTCGAAACTGAAATCGACCTACACCGACGCACTGCCGACCTATGTCAATCCGCAGACCCATCGCGTGCACACGACCTACGCGCTGGCCGCGACCACGACGGGCCGGCTGTCCTCGAACGAGCCGAACCTGCAGAACATCCCTGTCCGTACCGAGGACGGCCGCAAGATTCGCCGCGCCTTCATCGCGACACCCGGGCACAAGCTGGTCTCCGCCGACTATTCGCAGATCGAGCTGCGGCTGCTGGCGGAGATCGCCGATATTCCCGTGCTCAAGCAGGCGTTCCGCGACGGGCTCGACATTCACGCGATGACCGCGTCGGAAATGTTCGGGGTGCCGATCAAGGGCATGCCAAGCGAGATCCGCCGCCGCGCCAAGGCGATCAATTTCGGCATCATCTACGGTATCTCGGCGTTCGGCCTCGCCAACCAGCTCGGCATCGCGCGCGAGGAAGCCTCAGCCTACATCAAGAAGTACTTCGAGCGCTTCCCAGGCATCCGCGCCTATATGGACGAGACGCGCGATTTCTGCCGGAGCCACGGCTACGTCACCACGCTATTCGGCCGCAAGTGCCATTACCCCGACATCAAGGCCTCCAACGCCTCGGTGCGCGCCTTCAACGAACGTGCCGCGATCAACGCGCGGCTTCAGGGCACCGCCGCCGACATCATCCGCCGCGCCATGACGCGCGTGGAGGACGCACTAGCCGAGAAGAAGCTCTCGGCGCAGATGCTCTTGCAGGTGCACGACGAGCTGATCTTCGAGGTGCCGGACGCCGAAGTCGAGGCGACGCTGCCGGTCGTGCAGCACGTGATGCAGGACGCGCCGTTCCCGGCCGTGCTGCTGTCGGTGCCGCTGCATGTCGACGCGCGCGCGGCCACGAACTGGGACGAGGCGCACTGATCTTTTCTTACCTCGCCCCGTTTGCGCCACAAGCACCATGTCTTCCGGCGAAGGCCGGGACGACGCTGAGGCGAGACGCTTCCACTCAATTGTCCTCCGTACAATTGCGCGATGGCTCCGCCGCGCTTCGCATATTAGAACCGGTGCATCCCCTGCATCGGTTCACTCATGCCCCACACCTCCGCCCTGCTCGGCTTCGCCCTCGTCTGCCTCGGTCTCGTGCTTACGCCCGGACCGAACATGATCTATCTGATCTCGCGCTCGATCACGCAGGGGCCGGCGGCCGGCATCGTCTCGCTCGGCGGCGTCGCGCTCGGCTTCGTGTTCTACATGCTGTGCGCGGCGTTCGGCATCACAGCGCTGCTGCTCGCGATTCCCTTCGCCTATGACGCGCTGCGCTTCGCCGGCGCCGGCTACATGTTGTGGCTCGCCTGGCAGGCCGTGAAGCCGGGCGGGCGCTCGCCGTTCCAGGTGAAGAAGCTCGCAATCGACAGCCCGCGCAAATTATTTGCGATGGGGCTCGTCACCAATTTGCTCAATCCGAAGATCGCGATGCTGTATCTGGCGCTGCTGCCGCAGTTCATCGATCCCGCGGCCGGCAGCGTGCTGACGCAGTCTGTGGTGCTGGGCGCGATCCAGATCGCGCTCAGCGTCAGCGTCAATGCGATCATTGCGCTTGCGGCCGGATCGATCGCGCTATTCCTGGCGAACCGGCCAAGCTGGATGCTGGTGCAGCGTTGGCTGATGGGCACGGTGCTCGCCGGGCTTGCGGTCAGGATGGCGGTCGAGGCACGGAAGGTGTGAGCGCAACGCTGTCATGCTCCGCGAAGGCGGGGCATCCAGTACGCCGCGGCTTCTCGGCTCTAACTCAACCGTCTCTGGAATACTGGGTCACCCGCCTTCGCGGGTGACGACAGCCTCCACCTCAATCCAGCTTCGCGTCCATGCCCCGCTTCACCGCCGGGCGCGCCATTAAGGCGTCGTACCAGCGCTTGACGTTGGGGAAGTCGGCGAGCTCGACCTTGTGGCGCGGATGCCGCCAGGCCCAGCCCAAAATGGCGAAATCGGCGACCGAGAGATCGCCGGCGACGAAATCGTGGCCGTCGAGGCGGCGGTCCAGCACGCCGTAGAGCCGGCGGGTCTCGGCCATGAAGCGCTTCAACCCGTAGGCGCGGTCCTGCTCGTTCTCGAGCGCGATGAAATGGTGCACCTGACCCGGCATCGGCCCGAAACCGCCCATCTGCCACATCAGCCATTCGTAGACGGGGATGCGGCCTGCGAGCGATTTCGGCAGGAATTTGCCGGTCTTCTCGCCGAGATAGAGCAGGATCGCGCCGGACTCGAAGATGCTGACGGGCTTGCCCTCGGGGCCCTCGGGGTCGCGGATCGCAGGAATCTTGTTGTTCGGCGAGAGCTTGAGGAACCCCGGCGCCATCTGCTCGCCCTTGGTGATGTTCACCGGGATCACTTTGTAGTGCAGGCCCATTTCCTCCAGCGCGACCGAGATTTTTCGGCCGTTCGGCGTGTTCCAGGTGTGCAGCTCGATGGTCATTTGCCTGTTTCCTTGGCCCAGCTTCTTGCCCGAGGTCTCGAGCATCCACCTACTCCAGAAAGTTGCACCTCCACAACCGGCGGACCGGGATGGCCGATCCCTGTTGACTGGGGACGCTCCCTCTGGAATGTCGCAGCCGTCGCGGATAGATTCCGCCACTCTCAAAACGCTTCCGAGGGACCGCCGTGTCGAAATCAGCCTCCCGCGCCCGCCTGTTCGAAATCATTCGCCGCCGCTCCTTCGGCCGGGGCGAGGTGACGCTCGCGTCGGGCCGCAAGAGCGATTTCTATTTCAACCTCAAGCCGACCATGCTCGACCCCGAGGGCGCGACGCTGCTCGCCGAGCTCACCTATGAGACGCTGAAGGACGACCAGCTCGATTTCATCGGCGGGCTCGAGATGGGCGCGGTGCCGCTGGCCGGGGCGCTGGCGCAGATCTCCTGGATCAAGGGCCATCCGATCGCGGCCTTCTTCGTGCGCAAGAAGCCGAAGGAGCATGGCGCCAAGCTCGCGATCGAAGGCCTGCCGAAGGGCGAGACGCTCGACGGCAAGCGCGTCGTGATCGTCGAGGACGTCACGACGACCGGCGGCTCGGCGATGAAGGCTGTGGAATCCGTGCGCGAGACCGGCGCCGAAGTGGTGCTGGTTCTGACCATGGTTGACCGCGAGGAAGGCGCCACCGACACATTTGGTGCGGCCGGCCTGCCGTTCCGCTCGCTGTACACAGCGTCGGAATTTTTGAAGGCTTGACGAGAGGCCACGGCCCCCTCAACCGCTCATTTACCATCCCGCTTTATGGTGAATCATGTGCTGAGACCCGAGAGGTCCCGGCCGGTTCGGTAGCGTCGGGTGGAGTAAGCGTTGCGTACAGAATTGTCCCATGCGCGCCGGCGGCGTCGCGCGATGCTAGTGGCCGCCACCGTTGCAGCACCGCTGCTTGCAGCTCCGGCCCCGGTTTCGGCCGAAGGCCTGTTCGACTTCTTCTTCGGCGGAGCCCAGCAGCGCCCGCAGCGCGACGTGCCGCAGGCGAACTCCTACGTCGATCCCTTCGCTAGTCAGCAGAACCCCGCCGTTCAGCCGCAATATGTGCCGCCAACCCGCTCGGCGGCGGCCGGGGGCTCCGGCCCGGCCTTCTGCGTGCGCAGCTGCGACGGCAAATATTTTCCGCTGATGCGCGGCCTCGCCTCGCCGGCACAGATGTGTCAGGCTTTCTGTCCTGCCAGCACCACAAAGATCTTCTTCGGCTCCTCGATCGACGGCGCCTATTCGCAGGCCGGCGAGCGCTACGCCGACAGCGAGAACGCGTTCGCCTACCGCAAGGCGTTGCGCGCGGACTGCACCTGCAATGGCCGCGAGCCAGCGGGGCTCGCTCCGGTCGACCTGACGCTGGACTCGTCACTGAAAGCCGGTGACGTCATCGCCACGAGCGACGGCCTGGTCGCCTATACCGGCGTCCGCCTCGGCATGGAACAGACCGCCGAGTTCACCCCCGTCGCCTCCTATCCCGGCCTCACCGCGCAGGTCCGCGCCCGGCTCGGCGAGATGAAGGTGGCGCCGGTTCGCGCTGAGACGGTGGCGGCAGATGCGCCGGCAGCCGAGATCGTGCGCGAGACGCTGCCGGATGTGACGGTGCCGAAAACGCCAGCGAAATCGGCGAAGCGGGCGGGATTGGATTAGAGCCCGGCTTCAAACCAAGCCGTCATTGCTGCGCTATCTCCCGATGATCACCCCGATCACATTCGGCGCCGCCAGATATTTCTCCTCGATCGCCGCGCGCGCGGCAGCACGGTTTTCGGCCGTCATCAGGCCGCGCTTCTCGGCCAGGATCATCCAGCAAAAGCCCCACCAGTCGGTCAACATACCCGTCTCGCTGACGAGGTCGTAGCCCTGCTCGGCCGCGAAGATGCGCGCATGCGATTCGTCCAGCGTGTCGAGGAAATGATGATCCTCGGGCGCGAACAGATCGTCGCTGATGTCGTCGATGGTGTAGCCCCAGATCGACTGGCACACCGCGTTGAACTCGCGGTCGAACCGGTCGTCGTCGACGGCATAGCGCCGCGCCGCCTGGTGCAGCCGCGACAGCGACCGCGCGAAATCGGCGATCCGGGTGAGGGCAAATTGATCGAAGGCAATGGTGGACATGTAGTCCTCGCGACGGCTGTCAGACCCTAGATGTTGTGTCGGCAATGCGCCGAATCACAATGATATATCAAAGACTTGCTAAAGTGTTCTTAATTTGTTCTGATGAACAATGAGGGCGGAGCAACGTCGTCCCGGCGAAGGCCGGGACCCATAACCACGACTGCCAGACGTTTTCAGAAATGGGTGCCCAGCAATGAATGCACCGGCCGCATACTACGTCTACATTCTCGCGAGCCGGCGCTACGGCACGCTGTACATCGGCGTCTGCAACAACATCAGCAACCGACTTGCATTACATCGTTCGGGACGTGGCTCGAAGTTCGTGAAGAAGTATGGCGTGACACGGCTGGTCTACGTCGAGCCGTATGCATCGCCGTCCGAAGCGATCGCACGCGAGAAAGCGCTGAAGGAATGGCAGCGTGACTGGAAGATTCGCTTGATTGAGCGGGATAATCCGGATTGGCGCGATCTCTCGCGCCTTCTCTGACAGCTGTGGTTATGGGTCCCGGCCTTCGCCGGGACGACATCGTTTTCGTTGCACAAGCCGTCCTCAATTCGCCGCCGACATCAACCGATCCCCGCACGCACTCGCATAAAACTTCCCACCGCATTGGTGCTTGATGGCGGCGCAACGCGCGGCGGGAGTTGCATTTTGCGGAACGGCAAAGCCGCAGCTGAGACCGTCGGCGCTGCGCTTGCCGGCGGCGAAGGCAGCGCTCGAAGTGGCGATGCAGATGACAAGAAGCGCTGCAGCGGCGATTTCGATCAGCAGTCTCATGGGGCGTCTCCTCCACACTGATGGCTGAATCTGTGGTCAATGTAGCACCAAATCGGCGTTCCTCCGTGCTGCTCCGGGTTCCCAAAGCGGCCCGTTCCTTGCATAATTTTGCGCCAGCGCAGTGCACGGCCGCGCCAGAGATGGTTCCGGTGCAGGGGCAAGACGCGTAGGGTTCAGTGGTGTTCTCGCGACCAGGAAGTGACGGCCTTGCAAGATCAATCGTTCCAGCCAAATTTCGCCGCCCCCGGTCAGCCCATCGACGAACTCGCGTTATCGGAGATCAAGGGCGCGATCCTGGCGAAGCTCCGCCTTGCCATCGGCAAGGATGCGGGCATGGCGACCAGGCATGACTGGTACCAGGCCGCAGCGCTCGCACTGCGCGACCGCATCGTGCATCGCTGGCTCTCGGCCGAGAAGCGCAGCTACGACGCGGGCCGCAAGCGCGTCTATTATCTCTCGCTCGAATTCCTGATCGGCCGCCTCTTCACCGATGCGCTCAACAATATGGGGCTGCTCAAGATCTTCGAGGTCGCGCTCGGCGATCTCGGCGTGTCGTTGCCTGAGCTGCGCAAATGCGAGCCGGATGCGGCGCTCGGCAATGGCGGCCTCGGGCGCCTCGCGGCCTGCTTCATGGAGAGCATGGCGACGCTGTCGATCCCCGCGATCGGCTACGGCATCCGCTACGATTACGGCCTGTTCCGCCAGATCATCAATCAGGGCTGGCAGCAGGAATATCCGGACGAATGGCTCGGCTTCGGCAACCCTTGGGAACTGCAGCGGCCGGAAGTGATCTACGACATCAATTTCGGCGGCGGCGTCGAGCATGTCGACGACAAGGGCCGCGACCGCGCGATCTGGCATTCGGGCGAGACCGTGCAGGCGATCGCCTATGACACCCCGATCGTCGGCTGGCGCGGTCAGCACGTCAATGCACTGCGGCTGTGGTCGGCACGCTCGCCCGATCCGCTCAAGCTCGACGCCTTCAACAAGGGCGACTATGTCAGCGCCAGCGCCGAGCAGTCGCGCGCGGAAGCGATCTGCAAATTCCTCTATCCGAACGACGAGAGCCCGGCGGGCCGCGAGCTGCGCCTGCGCCAGGAATATTTCTTCGTCTCGGCCTCGCTGCAGGACCTCATCAAGCGGCATCTCGCATCCGACGGCCAGCTGCGCAGCCTGTCGTCCAAGGTCGCGGTGCAGCTCAACGACACCCATCCGAGCCTCGCCGTCACCGAGCTGATGCGCATCCTCGTCGACCTCCACAATTTCCGCTGGGACGAGGCCTGGAAGATCACTGTCGCAACGCTGTCGTATACCAACCACACGCTGCTGCCGGAAGCGCTGGAGACCTGGCCGGTCGAGCTGTTCGAGAAGCTGCTGCCGCGCCATCTCGAGATCATCTACCGCATCAACGTGCAGCATCTGGCGCTGGCCGAAGCGCGCGCCCCCGGCGACATCGACTTCCGCGCCTCGGTCTCGCTGATCGACGAGAAGAGCGGCCGCCGCGTGCGCATGGGCCAGCTCGCCTTCGTCGGCTCGCACCGCATCAACGGCGTCTCGGCGATGCATTCGGACCTGATGCGCGAGACCGTGTTCCACGATCTCAACCATCTCTATCCCGGCCGCATCACCAACAAGACCAACGGCATCACCTTCCGTCGCTGGCTGATGCTGGCCAACCCCAAGCTGACCGATCTCCTGCGCGAGACCTGCGGCGAGGCCGTGCTCGACGATCCGACCCAGCTCTCGCTGATCGAGGCGCGCGCCAGCGATGTCGAATTCCAGCGGAAATTCCGCGCCGTCAAGCTTCACAACAAGACGGCACTGGCGCGCTTGATCGGCGAGCGGCTCGGCATCAAGGTCGACCCGAACGCGCTGTTCGACGTGCAGATCAAGCGCATTCACGAATACAAGCGCCAGCTGCTCAACGTCATCGAGACGGTCGCGCTATATCAGTCGATCAAGGACGATCCCAACGGCAATTGGGTGCCGCGAGTGAAGATCTTTGCCGGCAAGGCAGCGGCGAGCTACCGCTACGCCAAGCTGATCATCAAGCTGATCAACGACGTCGCCGAAATCGTCAACAACGATCCCGCGATCGGCGGCAAGCTGAAGGTCGTCTTCCTGCCCGACTACAATGTCAGCCTTGCCGAAGTGATCATTCCCGCGGCCGACCTGTCCGAGCAGATCTCGACCGCCGGCATGGAGGCCTCCGGCACCGGCAACATGAAGTTGGCACTCAACGGCGCCATCACCATCGGCACGCTCGACGGCGCCAATATCGAGATCCGCGACCAGGTCGGCGTGGAGAACATCGCGATCTTCGGCATGGAGGCCGGCGATGTGATGATCAAGCGCAAGCAGGGGCTGGACGCCTCCGACGTGATCCGGAATTCGCCAAAGCTCCAGCGCGCCATCAACGCGATCGGCACCGGCGAGTTCTCGCCCGGCGATCCCGGCCGTTTCGAATCCATCGCGCATGCGCTGCGCTATCTCGACCA
This sequence comes from Bradyrhizobium sp. S3.2.6, assembly GCF_040546885.1. Taxonomy (NCBI): domain Bacteria; kingdom Pseudomonadati; phylum Pseudomonadota; class Alphaproteobacteria; order Hyphomicrobiales; family Nitrobacteraceae; genus Bradyrhizobium; species Bradyrhizobium sp. S3.2.6. The sequence continues at coordinate 11,723 of NZ_JBEPOS010000022.1, forward strand.
CTACATGGTCAGCGCCGATTTCGATTCCTATTACGAGGCGCAGCGCAGCGTCGACGCGCGCTGGCTGGTGGCGCCGGCCTGGACCCGTGCTTCTATCCTCAACGTCGCGCGCATGGCGTGGTTCTCCTCCGACCGCACCATCCGCGAATATGCCGAGGAAATCTGGAACGTGCCGGTCAATCCGGTCACGCCGCCGTTTCAGACGGCAGAGGAATTGCGTGATACGGCGAGCTGATTTGTCTGCACCGTGAAATCGGCTACCCCAGAGGTAATTGCACAAGCCGGCCACGGACGTGATATGACGTCCGTCATTGAACCCCGGACATGACAATGCACGCCAAGCTCCCGCATCCCTTCGACGACGCCACCCGCATCACTGCCGGGGACTCGAGCTGGCAGGGGCACACCAGTGACGACTACTGGGCCTTCGTCGGACCGTTCGGCGGCGCCACCGCCGCGACGATCCTGCGTGCGCTGATCGAGCATCCGCAAGCCGCCGGCGATCCGCTGGCGCTGACCGTCAATTACTGCGCGCCGATCGCCAAGGGCCCGTTCGATCTCGACATCCGGCTGGTGAAGGCCAACCGCTCCAGCCAACACTGGAGCGTCGAACTGTCGCAGGGCGGCGGCGAGGTCGCAACGCTTGCCACGGCAGTGTTCGCCGAGCGCCGGCCGTCCTGGGAGCACAAGGTGGCACAGTACCCGGACGCAAAGCCATTCGAGCAGACATTGCCGTTTCCAACAATCTCGGCGTCCTGGGCCAACCAGTACGAATTCCGCTTCGTCGAGGGCGAGATGCGGATCGGACCGCCGCAGGTGGAGCTCGCCAGCACCTATTCGAAAATCTGGATCAGCGATCGCGAGCCGCGCAGGCTCGACATGCTGTCGCTGATGTCGATGTCGGATGCCTTCTTCGGCCGCATCTTCCACGCAAGGCGCGAGCTCGTGCCGTTCGGCACGGTGTCGCTGACGACCTATTTCCACACTGACAGCGAAGAGCTCGCGGCCGAGGGCATCACACGTGTGCTTGCGACCGCCGACTCGAAGATCATGCACAAGAGCTACGCCGACCAGAACGCCGAGCTGTGGTCGCCGAACGGCAGGCTGCTGGCGACCACGACGCAAATTGCGTATTTCAAGGCGTAGGCGCTTCCACAAACTCGTCATTGCGAGCGCAGCGAAGCAATCCAGACTGTCTCCGCGGAGGGATCCTGGATTGCTTCGCTGCGCTCGCAATGACGGTGGAAATATCTCGCGAAAAAAGGCGGCCTCACGGCCACCCTTTTGCGTTTCAATCGATGCGAGATTACTCCGCCGCGAGCTTTACGTCCGGAGCGGCCGCGCGCACTTCGGCGTCGACCTGGGCCTCGAACTTGGCAAAGTTCTTCTGGAACATGCCGACCAGCGCACGCGCAGTCTTGTCGAACTCGTCCTTGTCCTTCCAGGTGTTGACCGGGTTGAGGATCTCGCTCGGCACGCCCGGCAGCGCGGTCGGGACCGCGAAGCCGAAATATTTGTCGGTACGGAATTCGACATTGCGAAGCGAGCCGTCGAGCGCGGCCGTGAGCAACGCGCGCGTCACCTTGATCGGCATGCGCGAGCCCGTGCCGTACTTGCCGCCGGTCCAGCCGGTGTTGACCAGCCAGCAGTCGACATTGTGCTGGGCAATCAGGTCACGCAGCATGTTGCCATAGACGCTGGGGTCGAGCGGCAGGAAGGGCGAGCCGAAGCAGGTCGAAAATTCCGGCTGAGGTTCGTTACCCAGACCGCGCTCGGTACCGGCGACCTTGGCGGTGTAGCCGGAGAGGAAGTGGTACATCGCCTGCGCCGGCGACAGCTTGGCGATCGGCGGCAGCACGCCGAAGGCGTCAGCGGCGAGCATCACCACGTTCTTCGGCTGCGGCGCACGGCCGGTGCGCGAGGCGTTCGGGATGAAGTCGAGCGGATAGGCCGAGCGGGTGTTCTCGGTCTTGGAGCCGTCGTCGAAATCGACGACGCGGGTGTCCACGTCGAGCACGCAGTTCTCTAGCACCGCACCGAAGCGGGTCGACGCCGCGTAGATCTCGGGCTCGGCTTCCTGCGAGAGCTTGATGCACTTGGCGTAGCAGCCGCCCTCGAAATTGAAGACGCCATTCGGACCCCAGCCGTGCTCGTCGTCGCCGATCAGCGTACGGTTCGGATCGGCCGACAGCGTGGTCTTGCCGGTGCCGGACAGGCCGAAGAAGATCGCGGTGTCGCCGTTGGCGCCGACGTTCGCCGAGCAGTGCATCGGCATCACGCCGCGCTCGGGCAGATAATAGTTGAGCGTGGTGAAGACCGACTTCTTCATCTCGCCGGCATAGTAGGAGCCGCCGATCAGCACGATCTTGCGGGCAAAGTCGATCGCGACGACGTTCTCCGACTTGCAGCCATGGCGCTTCGGATCGGCGCGGAAGCTCGGCATGTCGATGATGGTGAGCTCGGGCGTGAAGCTCGACAGCTCGACCGCCTCGGGGCGGATCAGCAGCGTGCGGATGAACAGCGAGTGCCAGGCGAGCTCGGTGAAGACGCGGGTCTTGATCCGGTAGGCCGGATCGGCGCCGCCATAGAGGTCCTGCGCAAACAGGCTCTTGCCTTCGGCGTGCTTGAGGAAGTCCTGATACAGCGTCTCGAACTGCTCCGCGGTGATCGACTGGTTGCCGGCCCACCACATTTTCTTGTCGGTGGTGGCGTCACGTACCGTGAACTTGTCCTTCGGGCTGCGGCCCGTGAACTCGCCGGTGTCGGCGCAGAGTGCGCCATCCGCGGACAGCACCGCCTCGCCCGCTGAGAGCGAGTATTGATAGAGCTGTGGTGCGCCCAGGTTCCAGTGAACCTGCTTGAGATTCTTTAAGCCGAATTTGTCGGCGCCAAAAGCACCGTTGCGCACGCCCGTCTCTTGCACGAAAAAGTCCTCCTAGAACCCGCGACACATAGCCCGACCTAACCTTGGCGCCATCGCGGTCACCGTGAATTACAGGCCGTCCGGCCTCGGTTGGACGACGTAATACTGATGAACGCCGACGTTGCCAAGCTGATCCCGCAGGATTTGGTTTATTCAAGGACCGCGCCAAACGTCGCGCATGTCAGCCCTGAGCAGGCGTGCCAAAGAATCGCAAATGATCGCGCAACCAAATGCCTGTTTCGGCGTTGTCGGATGTTTTGCGACGCACAATCCTGCGCCGGTCTATCGTACCGCACCTTCGCCGATCAGCGCGAACGGCCCCCACATCGCGGGGTAGGCATTGCGGGGCGACGAGGCGTCATCAACGTACGTTAACATCGCGCGCCGCAGAGCTTCGGCTCTGCCGATTTTTGGTTCGTTCTTGAGCAGATCGAAGGTCGAAATGGTCAAGCGGGTAGCAGCCTCCGAATCCACTGCCCAGTGCGAAACCAGGAGCGCGCGTGCGCCGGCATAGAAGAAGGCGCGCGCCAGTCCCGACAGGGCCTCGGCGCCCGGCTTGTCGCCGGCGATCGTGTTGCAGGCCGATAGCACGACCCAATCGGCATTGAGCTTGAGCTGGGCAACTTCGCTCGCCGTGAGCAGACCATCGTCGAGCTCCGAGGGCTGGTCGGGAATCGAGAGCGCAAGCGATGGCTCGCCCACGCCCTTGATGTCGCCGGCGACGAGGCCGTGGGTCGCAAAGTAAATGATGCTGTATTGAGCAAGCGGTGCACGCTTGAGCGTCGCTTCGCTGGCATCGCGGCCGAGATGAATGTCGGCATCAGTCGCACCGACATCTTTCGCCACGGCACTCAGCTCGTCCGCAGTATCGGGCAGTTGCGGCAGCGCCTGCGCAAGCCGCGCGCGATCGACACCGGCGCCGCGCCAGAAATCGGTATAGGCTGATGTCACGATGCTGCGCGCGGCAACCTTGCCGTTTGCAGCGCGACGATCGCCGAGCCCACCCTCGGCGGGATTGAACACGGGATCGCCAAAGCCGGTCATCGGCTTGACGGCCTGATCCTTGCGCGCAAAAGCGCGCAGCGATTTCAGGCTGGCCACCGATGGCAGCACCGAGACAGCTTGACGGCGCAGCAGCCAGGCGGCGCTGCGATAGCCTTCGAGCGTCTCCGGGATCGCAGCTTGCGGCGGCTCCGTGACGAGCAGATGAAACGGCAGCGCAGTGAGCGCGCCCGACGGCACAGTGAGCAGGCTGCGCTTGTCCCTGGTCAGCGCCTCGACCGGGCCGAGCAGCGTCACATAGAGTTCGTTGGCGAGCGCGAGGTCGAACAAGCCTGATTTGCCGGAGCCATCGCGCGCCTTGCCGACATCGAGACCTCGGCGGAAAGACGTGACCTTTTGCGCAAGCGCGTCTGCGCCAAGCGGAATTTCCTTCCAGTCGGCGCCCTCGCGCGTGATGGCAATGACGTAGCTGCGGTTGTCGACGGCGGAATAGAGCACCATCGCCTCATCGGCCGACAGCAGGGGCTGGACGTCCTTGACCGTCAGCGGCAGCGGGTTGGATAGCGAGGCGTAGTCGGGGAATTCAATGGCGAGCGTCTTCTGCAAGCCGGCGCGCTCGCCTGTGATGGCTGCGATCCGCGCGCGACCGCGCTGCTCGGGGGCAACATCGCGCTGCGCGGAGGGCTTCGACACGGCCGCGATGATCGCCTTGTCCAGCGCCTCGGATTCGGCTGCGAGATCCTGGTCCTTGCGCACCAGCTCGGCGAGCCGGTCGCTGCCGGCGGCGAGCCGCACCGCGAGCTTGCTCACGGCCGATGCAGCGGAGGATTGCGTGCCGCGCTGGATTGCGGCGAGCGCCTCGTCCAGGGCCTTGTCTTGCGGCAGCAGCGATTGCTGGCGCGCCGCAAACAGGACCGGCAGCACCACGCGCAGCTGCGCGCGGCTGTTCGCAAGCGTTTTTTCCGCGAGCGGCAACGCGTCCGCAGTCCGCCCGGACACAAAGAGGAAATAAGCGAGATTGCTGGTGGATGTCGCGACGTCAGGATGATCCGGGCCAAGCGCACGCTCGCGGATGGCGAGCGCGCGGCGATACAGCGGTTCGGCATCGGCATAGCGCTGCTCGTGCTCGTAGAGGCCGGCGAGATTGTTGAGCGAGCGCGCGACGTCGGGATGATCCGGTCCCAGCGCTTTTTCGCGGATCGCGAGCGAACGCTTGATCGGCGCTTCGGCATCGGCGTCGCGGCCGAGATCGCGATCGACCTGGCCAATGTTGTTCAGGACCGTGGCGACCGCAGGATGCTCGGGCCCGGCAGCCTTCTGGTAGATCGCGAGCGCGCGCTGAAGCAGCGGTTCGGCTTCGGCCTGGCGCTGCTGCCTGACATAGAGCGTGGCCAGATTGTTGAGAGCCTGGCCGACATCGGGATGCTCGCGTGACAGGTCCTTCTCCCGGACCGCCAGCGCGCGCTTGAACAGCGGCTCGGCCTCTGCAAAGCGGCTCTGCCGCTGATACAGCGCGGCGAGATTGGTCAATTCAGCCGCGACCAATCCGTTGTCCAGACCGAGCGACTTCTCCATCAATGCGATCGAACGCTTGTAGAGCGGCTCGGCGAGGTCGTCCCGGCCCTGACCGGCATAGACCTGACCGAGATTGTTCAAGGCGGCCGCAAGTTCGCGACCGCTGTCGCTCTTCTCCAGGCTCGCGACCATCGCCTGCGCCAAAGGAAGCGCTTCCGAATATCTGCCGGCCTTGGTGAGATCGTTGATCCTGGCACTCTCCGTCGCAAGATTGCCCTTCTGGGCAAGGCCTGGCGCGGCCAGCGATGCGGTGATCGCCAGCGCCAAACCCGCAACCCATACCAAACGACAACGCGTCATGAACCCTCTCGCTGCGAGACTTAAAACCATCACGGTCTTGGGTCGCGGCGATGGGCAGCGGCGTTCAATTTGTGGCTACTTCGTCTTTGCCCGCGCTTCGCCGGCCAAACGGACCAGCATCTTGCGCAGCGCTGTGCCATCAGTGACCCGCTCCGGAAAGTCCAGCCTCAGCGCAGTCTGGCCATCCTGCATGTCGAGGCCCTCAGGGTCGCAGCCGGTGCAGCGCCAGTCGCCCTCGACCGCACCGAGGAGCTTTGTGGCGTAGAGGCCCATGGCGTCGCGGTGGTCGGCATTCATGTGCTCGACCGCGCCTTCCTCGGCCGCCAGCAATTCCTCGGCGCCGGAGAGGTCCGTGAGGAATTGCTCGGGCTTGAGGTCGACGATCCGGCCAAAGCCGGCGACCAGATGGGCTGCCGTGGGCTGGATCCGGACGAACGAAAAATCCTTAAACGACACAAAGACTTCCGCCGACGGATGGGCATTGAGATACCGCCGTTGGAGAAGATCCTTCTCGGCGTCGGCCTGTTCGGCCCGGCCAGACAGCATGATCCGGGCGCCTTCCAGCGGATCGCCCGCCGCGCGCTCGTCCAGCATCAGCGAGACCCGGCTATCCGCCATGATATTCCTGGTGTGCACGGCCAATCCCGAGATCAGCAGGATCGGGGAACCGTCGGGATGGCTCGCCAGATTGACCAGGGAACAATAGGGATCGCCGCTGCCCGCCATCAACGTTGCAAGTGCGCCCTGCCGCGACCGCCTCAGCAGCGATTTGGCGAGCATTCCGGGGTCGAAATCGGGGGTCGGTTGCATCGGCTTTCTCGGCTCAGGTGGTTGCAAGGAGGGCCTTTTTTCGGGTAAACGAGGGCCGGGGTATGGGTCGACATGCGGCGAATCTGCCGTGTTTCGCGGAACTTGGTCACACTTCAGCCCAGCTTGCATTGCTCGGTGGCAAAGTTCGAATTCCAAGTTCGGGACCCATGTATGCGGCGCATCACTGGATTGCTCGCCGTTTAAGCCACGACCCAAACGGAAAGCAGAAAGCAGAGAGGCTCATGCCCACAATCGCTTTGGTCGACGACGACCGCAACATTCTCACATCCGTCTCGATCGCGCTGGAAGCCGAAGGCTACCGCATCATGACTTACACCGACGGCGCCTCCGCGCTGGACGGTTTCCGCACCACCCAGCCCGATCTCGCCATCCTCGACATCAAGATGCCGCGCATGGACGGCATGGAGACGCTGCGCCGTCTCAGGCAGAAGTCCGACCTGCCGGTGATCTTCCTGACCTCCAAGGACGAGGAGATCGACGAGCTGTTCGGCCTCAAGATGGGCGCGGACGATTTCATCCGCAAACCGTTCTCGCAGCGTCTCTTAGTCGAACGCGTCAAGGCGGTGCTGCGCCGCTCGGCGCCGAAGGATCCGACCGTCGCGCCGAAGGAGAACGACGCCAAGGCACTCGACCGCGGCCTGCTGCGCATGGATCCGGAACGTCATACCTGCACCTGGAAAAACGAGCCGGTGACGCTGACCGTCACCGAGTTCCTGATCCTCCAGGCGCTGGCGACACGGCCCGGCGTGGTCAAGAGCCGCAACGCGCTGATGGACGCCGCCTATGACGACCAGGTCTATGTCGACGACCGCACCATCGACAGCCACATCAAGCGGCTGCGCAAGAAGTTCAAGGTGGTCGACAACGATTTCGAGATGATCGAGACGCTCTACGGCGTCGGCTACCGCTTCAAGGAAGCCTGAGGCGCTCGCGCCTTCACAAAGTGCAGAGTTCAAGCCCGGTTCTGATTCCATCGGAACCGGGATGGCTCTAAAGCGCGATGTGATCGCGCTTCAGGTTATCGTTTGAGCATGATCTTTCGGAAAACTGCTGCACACTTTTCCGGATCATGCTCTAGGATGCGGGAACCGTCGCACAAGCTGTCCTAACGCGGGCGTAAGCATTGCTTGACCGAACGCAGCCTGATCGGAGTTCGAACGCCGAGGACGTTACCGCCCACGGCGCCTCGGAGCATGAGGACAAGCTGGTCGCGCGAGGCTGGGGGCCGCTGAACTGGCTCAAGCGAGCCGGCCAGTTCTTCTTCGCGTTGTCCTTCTCGAGCCTGACCCGCCGCATCGTCTCGCTCAACCTCGCGGGGCTTGTCGCCCTGGTCGCGAGCATCCTGTATCTGTCGCAGTTCCGCGCCGGCCTTATCGACGCGCGCGCGCAAAGCCTGCTGGTGCAGGCCGAAATCATCGCCGGCGCCATCGGCGCCTCGGCGACGGTGCAAACCAACGCGATCACCGTCGATCCCGAGCGGCTGCTCGACCTGAAACTGGGTGAGAGCTACGGCGGAGTGGACGATTCGCTGGATTTTCCGATCAATCCCGAGCGGGTGGCGCCGGTGTTGAGCACGCTGATCTCGCCGACCAAGACCCGCGCGCGGATTTTCGATCCCAATGGATCCGCGCTGCTCGACAGCCGCGATCTCGATAGCGTGCGGGGCATTCCACTGCCGCCGTTGTCGGAAAAGCCGGGCCTGGTCGAGCGCGGCATGGTCGCGGTGCGCACCTGGCTGAATCGCGGCGACCTGCCGCTCTATCGCGAGCTCGGGCGCGAAAACGGCAAGGGCTATGTGGAGGTGGCCGATGCGCTCCAGGGTCAGAAGCGCTCGATGGTGCGGGTCAATTCGCGCGGCGAGGTGATTGTCTCGGTTGCGGTCCCCGTGCAGCGCTCACGCGCCATCCATGGCGCGCTGATGCTGTCGACCCAGGGCGACGAAATCGATCAGATGGTCACGGCCGAGCGCCTGGCGATCCTGAAAGTCGGCGGCGTTGCCGCCGCGGTCATGATCATGCTGTCGCTGCTGCTCGCGAGCACGATCGCAGGTCCTGTGCGCCGGCTCGCCGACAGCGCCGAGCGGGTCCGCCGCCGCATCAAGACTCGCGTCGAGATTCCCGACTTCACCCGCCGCCGCGACGAGATCGGTCACCTCTCCGGCGCGCTGCGCGACATGACCAACGCGCTCTACAAGCGGATCGAGGCGATCGAGATGTTCGCCGCCGACGTCGCCCACGAGCTGAAGAACCCGCTGACCTCGCTGCGCTCCGCGGTCGAGACGATGCCGCTGGCGCGCAACGAGAACAGCCGCGCCCGCCTGCTCGAGGTGATCGAGCACGACGTCAAGCGGCTCGACCGCCTGATCTCCGACATCTCCGATGCGAGCCGGCTCGATGCCGAATTGCAGCGGCAGGATGCGATCCCGGTCGATCTCAGGCGGCTCCTGGGCACGCTGGTTGCGGTCGCCAATGAAACCAAGCTCGGCCACGACGTCGCGGTCGAGGCACGCTTCGAGGGCCGCAGCCCGACCGACATTTTCGCGGTCACTGGCCATGATTCGCGGCTCGGGCAGGTGGTCTCCAACCTGCTCTCCAACGCGCAGTCCTTCTCGGAAGCCGGCAGCAAGGTGCGCTTGACCTGCCGCCGTGTCCGCGGCGAGATCGAGATAGTGGTCGACGACGACGGCCCCGGCATCCGCGACGACGCGCTGGAGCGCATCTTCGAGCGCTTCTACACCGACCGGCCGCATCAGGGATTTGGCCAGAATTCCGGCCTCGGACTGTCGATCTCCAAGCAGATCATCGACGCCCATGGCGGGCGCATCTGGGCGGAGAATCGCGCCGGCCCCGCTGATGAAGACGGGGCGCCGACAATTGCCGGCGCGCGCTTCGTGGTGAGGCTGCCGGCGCTATGAGCGACGGCGGGCCGAGCGTTCACGCCTCCGCGGTCAAGGTCGGCCCCCTGGCGGTGCTGATCCGCGGCCCCTCGGGGGCCGGCAAATCGCGCCTTGCCTTCGATTTGATCATGGCTGGACGCTCGGGCGTGGTCGAAAGCGCCGTCCTGGTCGGCGATGACCGTGTCCATCTGGCGACAGTCGGCCAGGAAATTGTGGTCCGTCCCGCTCCGATTCTGGCCGGGCTGATCGAGATCCGGGGACTGGGAATCCGCGGCTGCGACTTCGTGGAGCATGCGACGGTCGGCCTCGTGGTCGATCTGGACGCTGACGATGCCGAACGCCTGCCGCCGTCGGAATCGCTGAAAACCACCATTTTGGGTGTCGAAATACCGCGAATCCCGGTCAGGCGCGGCTATTCGCCCCTCCCCTTGGTTGTCGCGGCCTTGACTACTACCAAGAGTTAACGTGCGGCTAACCCTTGAGACGATTGTTTGAAGGGAAATGGTAACCATATGAACCCCACACTCGCGACCGAATAGACCGGCGCAGCTCCCCTCATCCATCCGTCTAGATTCAGGGAGATACGCAACATCCCCTCTTGCGCAGGGGCTCTGGATGGTCAAAGTGGCGCGTTCGTGCGGTGCACCAAAAGCGCCCGCGGGAGTTTTCCGATGATTGGTCTAGTACTTGTGACCCACGGGCGCCTTGCCGACGAATTCAAGGCAGCGCTTGAACATGTCATGGGCCCACAAAAGCAAATCGAAGCGATTACGATCGGTGCCGAAGATGATTCCGATCTGTGCCGAAGCGACATCATCGAGGCGGTTAACCGCGTCGATTCCGGCGACGGCGTTGCGATCCTCACCGACATGTTCGGCGGCACCCCGTCGAACCTCGCGATTTCCTGCATGAGCCGGCCGAAGGTCGAAGTGCTCGCGGGCATCAACCTGCCCATGCTGGTGAAGCTTGCCAAGGTGCGGGAGGAGCGTCCGCTGCCCGACGCGATCGCGATGGCCCAGGAAGCCGGCCGCAAATACGTCACCATCGCTAGCCGAGTGCTCGCCGGCAAATGAGCGACGACGCGCCACAAGCCGGGACGGGCGTGCCCGCAGGCGCGATCTCCAAAGAGCTCCTGATCATCAACAAGCGCGGCCTGCACGCCCGCGCCTCGGCGAAATTCGTCCAGGCGGTCGAGCGCTTCAACGCGCAGGTATGGGTCACGCGCGGCGGCGAGACCGTCGGCGGCACCTCGATCATGGGCCTGATGATGCTCGCGGCAGGACCGGGCACGACGATCCGGGTCGCCGCCGCCGGCGCCGATGCGGAAGCGGCGCTCGCGGCGATTGCGGAACTCGTCGAGAGCAAGTTCAATGAAGAGGGGACCTGAAGGTCACTTCTCCGGCGGGGCGATGTAGACGTTCCACGTCATCGACGGGCCGGCCTTGCCGTGGGTGAAGCGGCGCGTCGTCATCACCATGCGCTCGGCGTTCGGCGCGATCTCGGACACCCATTTTTCGAATGCCGGCAAGCGGCCATCGGTCGGATCGAACACGCCGACAAAACCGTATTTCTTGACGTCATCGAGTGTCGTCAGCCCGGACCCCCACGCCTCGTTCGGCGTGAACGCAGCCGGATGATCGGGGCTGTAGAACACCATCGGCTGGATCGATTCCATCGTGCCGGCGACGATCGCCCAGCGCGAGACGAAGCGCGAATGCCAGGCTTGCGTCAGCTCGCGCGCGAGCTCCGAGCGTGCGCCATAGGTCGCCGTGTTGTCCGAATTCACCGCCATCTCGCGTGCGGCGATCCAGGGTGAAGCGACGAGCGTCGCGACGCTGAGCACGAGCCAGATCGCTACGATGTTGAACAGCACGGCGCTCTGCACCCGCAGCGCCGGAATCGCGACCAGTGCAAGCGGCACCAGGAAGAACAGCGAGATGCCCCAATCGGTCTTGATGTAAATGCTGAACGCGAGCGCGCCGAGCGGCGGACCGGCCGCGACGATGATCTGGATGATCCAGATGTTCAGCGCCTGGGAAACATTGACGCCCACATTGGCGCCGCGCGCCCAGGCCCGCGTGACGATGCGCAAGGGAGCGCGCATGAGCAGCGAGAACCACGGCGGCACCAGCGCCATCGCGAATGCGGCGAGCGCCACGGGAAGAGCCAGCAGCGCGGCGTTGTGCAGGACATAGCCGAGCACGAGCTGCCGTACCTGGCCCGCATCCTCGATGCTGTAGGTGTCGCCGGCATAGGTCAGCGGCACGAAATGCGCATCTGCAAGCCAGACGATGTGCGGGATCACCGCCACCGCCAGCGTCACGATCGCGACCCAGGGCGCCGGCGACAGCAGGAATCTCATCCGCTCCGGATGGATCAGTGCGGCGAGCCCGATGGCGCCGATCATGGTCAGCACCCAATATTTCGTCATCAGCGCCAGCGCGCCGGCGAGCCCAAGCCAGAGTCCGGACTGCCAGCTCCGCTTCTCGAACGCGTTGAGATAAGCGAGCACGACGAGCGGCAGGGTGACGAGCTGAAGCAGATCGGGGTTGTACTTGAAACCCTTGAAATTGAAGATCGGATAGAGCGCGACCATCACCACGACCAGGAATGCGCGGCGCGGATCGACCACACGCAGCGCCACCAGCCAGCAGATCACCATGCCGACGCTGACCGTCGCCATCGCCAGCGCATAAGTCGCCCAGTCCGCCGCCGGGAACACCTTGAACCAGAGTCCGGCGATCCAGCCCGACAACGGCGGATGCTTGCCGTAGCCCCACAGGAATTTCTGGCCCCAGCCCCAGGCTTCTGCGACGTCCATGTGAACGTCCTGCGCCGCCTTGAGATTGATCAGGATGAAGGTCCAGATCACGGCATGCAGGATGGCGAGCTGGATCACCAGCCAAAGCCGGGCTGAGGGGTGGGTCGCGTAGGCAACCAGCCAGGCCCGGAAACGGTCAAAGCTGAGGCGGGTCTTCGCGCGCGCCCGGGCGGAGGGGATCGAGGTCGCTGACATCGGCTTTGCGTAGCGCGTTTTGGCTCCGCTTGGAATCAGCTTGGCGTGAAGAAAGGCCCTGAAAATACAGCAATATGGTTGCCGCACGGGGATGTGAGTGGTATCCCGCGCCCATGACGACCGTCCCCATTTCCAACATCCGCAATTTCTCCATCGTCGCCCATATCGACCATGGCAAATCGACGCTGGCCGACCGCCTGATCCAGATGACCGGGGGCCTGACCGACCGCGAAATGGCCGGCAAGGAGCAGGTGCTCGATTCCATGGACATCGAGCGCGAGCGCGGCATCACCATCAAGGCGCAGACGGTCCGTCTCGCCTACCACGCCAAGGACGGCAAGGATTACATCTTCAACCTGATGGACACGCCCGGCCATGTCGACTTCGCCTACGAGGTCTCGCGGTCGCTGGCGGCGTGCGAGGGTTCCCTGCTCGTGGTCGACGCCAGCCAGGGCGTCGAAGCGCAGACGCTCGCCAACGTCTACCAGGCGCTCGACAACAATCACGAGATCGTCCCGGTCCTGAACAAGGTCGACCTTCCGGCCGCAGAGCCCGAGAAGGTCAAGCAGCAGATCGAGGACGTCATCGGCATCGACGCCTCCGACGCCGTGATGATCTCGGCCAAGACCGGCCTCGGCATTCCCGACGTGCTGGAGGCCATCGTCACCCGCCTGCCGCCGCCGAACGGCGATCGCGACGCGACCCTGAAGGCGCTGCTGGTCGACAGCTGGTACGACGTCTATCTCGGCGTCGTTGTTCTGATCCGCGTCGTCGACGGCGTCATGAAGAAGGGCAGCCGCGTCCGCATGATGGGCACGGGCGCGGCCTACGACATCGAGCGCGTCGGCTTCTTCACGCCGAAGATGACGCAGGTCGACGAGCTCGGCCCCGGCGAGATCGGCTTCATCACCGCCGCGATCAAGGAAGTCGCCGACACCCGCGTCGGCGACACCATCACCGACGACAGGAAGCCGGTCACCGAGATGCTGCCGGGCTTCAAGCCGGCGATCCCCGTGGTGTTCTGCGGCCTGTTCCCGGTCGACGCCGACGACTTCGAGACGCTGCGCGCCGCGATGGGCAAGCTGCGGCTGAACGACGCCAGCTTCTCCTTCGAGATGGAAACCTCGGCCGCACTCGGCTTCGGCTTCCGCTGCGGCTTCCTCGGGCTGTTGCACCTCGAGATCATTCAGGAGCGGCTGTCGCGTGAGTTCGACCTCAACCTGATCGCGACCGCGCCGAGCGTCATCTACAAGATGAAGCTCAACGACGGCAGCGAAATCGAGATCCACAATCCGATCGACATGCCCGACGTGGTCAAGATCGCGGAGATCCAGGAGCCCTGGATCGAGGCGACCATCCTCACGCCCGACGAGTATCTCGGCAGCGTGCTGAAGCTGTGCCAGGACCGCCGCGGCGCGCAGAAGGAGCTGACTTACGTCGGCTCCCGCGCAATGGTGAAATACGATCTGCCGCTCAACGAAGTCGTGTTCGACTTCTACGACCGCCTGAAGTCGGTCTCCAAGGGCTACGCCTCGTTCGACTATCATCTGACCGACTACAAGCCGGCCGATCTCGTCAAGATGCAGATCCTCGTCAACAACGAACCGGTCGACGCGCTCTCGATGCTGGTGCATCGCACCCGCGCGGAGGGGCGCGGCCGCGCCATGGTCGAGAAGATGAAGGACCTGATCCCGCCGCACATGTTCCAGATCCCGATCCAGGCGGCGATCGGCGGCAAGGTGATCGCGCGCGAGACCGTGCGCGCGCTGCGCAAGGACGTCACCGCCAAGTGCTATGGCGGCGACATCACGCGCAAACGAAAACTTCTGGAGAAGCAGAAGGAAGGCAAGAAGAAGATGCGGCAGTTCGGCAAGGTCGACATCCCGCAGGAAGCCTTCATTGCCGCGCTGAAGGTCGACAGCTGAGGCTGTTCAACGTTCGGCCCGGGATGTCCTGGGGGCCGGACACCCCAGATCTCGAAAACAACCCCATGCACAGTAGCCGACGCCTTGTCGGCGCTGTGGTTTTTCGATTTTTACGAAAATCGGTTGACGCGTCGGGCAAAACACCGGCAGGATGGCATCATGGCAGTGGTGCAGCCGGCAGGCGACGATGTCCCATCAACCCATCCCCATCACGTTTGCGCTCATCGCCCGAATACCGGCAGAGGGCGTCGCGGACTTCAGAGCCTATGAGGATGCGGTGCTGCCGCTCTTGCCCGAGTTCAACGGGCGCCTGGAGCGGCGGCTTCGAAATGCCGATGGCACGATGGAAATACACATCGTCAGCTTCGCATCCGAAGCGGACTTCCAGAACTATCGGAATGACCCACGGCGAACGGCTCAAGTCTGGCTGCTGGAAAAATCATCCGCCAAGCTGGAATTGGCTCCGATGGCGAACGTCTGACGGCTCAATGATCGCTTCATGATCTGATGAAGGCAGCGAATGCACGCCGCGCCGTTCCATTGGTTCTGGAGGATCGTCGCCATCATGGCTTGAACGCCCATGAACCCTCGTCTGAAAATTTGATCGTCATAAAAACAATCCGAAGGAGATGCCAAGGACGATGGATGCGCAACGCCCGTAGATGTACGGGGAAGCGCGCCGGACGGCAGTCTCGCTGATTGCGCCAGTTGTGCTCGAAACGCGATTTGAAGGTGCAACAGAATCGAATCGCTCTTCGGGGATGAAATTTAGTTCAGCCTCATAATCGTAATGACTCCGACGCAAAAAAAGAAAATAGGCTGCAATCAACAAGAATAAAGGGAGGAGTACATGGATACTGCGGGTCGCCTGCGCGCGATGGCAGTGTTGTGCCGTCAGACAGCCGCGCGTCATCCTGATCGAAGTTGGAAACTGCTCGCCGAAGCTGAGTATTGGGAACATTTGGCCAATGATGCAGCGCTCGATCATTTCGACCATTGCTCGGTTTGCCCACCGCTTCACGGAAGGCGCAGCATTACACAGCCGGCCGCGGCACCCGCGGAGTGATTGCGAAACCAAATAGTTTGTTAGCTTCTGTGTGCCTAACTTGATGAGTGCCGCCCACCGCCGATCGCGGCACATTGGAATGGGAATGCCGGCCCCGGCTGTTACCCCATCCTGCGGCTGGGGCCGTTTTGAACTTTCACAGCATCGTTCAACCCGGTCCACAACCATGATTAGAGGCTTCGCCATAGCGCTATTCGGAATGGGGTTCCTTTCCCAGCTTGATCGCGCGCTCTTCTACGGTCGCAATACAGAGGCCGCGCTCCGGCTCATGCGGGACATCAGCAGAGGCTTCGGACTGTAGGACACCGTCCGTGCGCCTCATTGAGCGGGCAGCGCCCCGACACGGCCGCTACTTCTTCAACAATATTCCTTTCGCTCGCGCCATTCGCCTGATTGATCCGGCATGGCGGCCCAATTCGGCGGCGATCTTCAATGCTCCAACGCCCCGCCGGGCCAGCGCGCCCAACCGTCGAATCTCCTGCTCGGTCCATTGCTTTGGCTTCGGTGTCTTCATGGTGCGGCCCCGCGACCTGCACCACTTAACGACTGCGGCTAGGGGCCAGCACTTGGGAAATTTACGGGTGGCGCACCCGGGTCGATAACCGCTTCTGGCCCGGAAGCAGACATGGCCGAACTCTCGGCTTCAGAGGCGCGCGCTTAACCTCCGCCGACATTGCCCTCACCCAATCGCGAAATCGGCCGCTGCCTCCGCGTGGATCGCTGTGGTGTCGAACGTCTCGACCGATGTATCGGCAGCACCCACCAGCATCGTGATCTCGGTGCAGCCGAGGATGATGCACTCCGCCCCGCGCTTAACGAGCGCGGCCATCACGTCCTGATAGCGGCGGCGCGAGGGTTCGGCGACGACACCAAGGCACAGCTCGTCGTAGATGATGCGGTTCACGTCGGCCCGCTCGTCGGCTGCGGGAATGAGGACATCGAGATCATGCGCGCGCAGTCGATCGATGTAGAAATCTTCTTCCATCGTGAACTTGGTGCCCAGCAGCCCGACCCGCCGATATCCCTTGGCCCGGATGCGCTGCGCCGTTGCGTCGCCGATGTGAATGAAGGGAATGGTCAGCTTCGACGTGATTTCAGGCGCGAGCTTGTGCATCGTGTTCGTGCACAGCACGATCGCTCGCGCTCCGGCGCTTTCGAGCCGCGCGGCCACCTCCGCAAGGCTCGCCGCCGCCTCGGCCCAGCGGCCGGCGTATTGCATCTCCTTGATCTCCTGGAAATCGTAGGAATACAGTAACAGCGGCGCCGAATGCAGCTTGCCCATACGGTCGCGGACGCGCTCGTTGATGAGCTTGTAGTAGAGCGCGGTGCTCTCCCAGCTCATACCCCCGATCAGGCCGATGGTTTGCATCTTGGCGTCTCCGAACAGTGATTCAACCGTATTGTAAACGAGGACGTCGAAGCTCGCCATCACGTCGTCCTGAGGTGCGAGGCCCGCGATGCGAATGCATCATCGGTCTGATACAGTTCGTAGGATGGGTTGAGCTCTTGCGAAACCCATCGCGCTGACCAGCGTACAGCGGGAATGAAATTCGATGGGTTTCGCTTCGCTCTGCCCATCCTACGAGCTATGCGATCGCAAGCGCCTTGGCTGATGCATTGGCGTGGTCTCTTTGCTCGATAAATCTACGAGCGCGAGGGATGGGATCATGCAGATACTGATCTGGTCCCCGCATCTGTCGCTTGTTCAAGTCTGCTGTAGAGAGGAGGTTGAAGTCCACCCTTCGGATTGCGCAGAGCCAACCGTCATATTGACTAGACCATACACGCTTGTGATGCTCCAGGAGCCGGTCACGGATAGAATAGCCGTGATAATCGAACGCAATGACGCCGTTGGTTAGGTAGACATGGGATCCTAAGAAACTTCCGGCCGGGATCACGCGCTCCGCATAAAAGCCAGGAAGCGGAGGCTGATCCAGGAAAACTCCAGCAAGGATATGGCAGGCGCCGTACCCGAAGAAGATACGGTCCGGCAGTGACCACCGCCGATGCGGGTCCGCCTTAACGCCTGGCTTGAGAACGTACATCGTGGTCGCTCGATACTGATTCGCAAGGCGGGAGCGTATCACCAACCGGATCGTATGCGCTGCGTGAGTCCGTTGTGCCCCGAAGCCGACAAGCTAGGCAGCCCGTGGGATTGTTGAGCTCTTGCGAAACCCATCGCGCTGACGAGCGTACAGCGGGAATGAAGTTTGATGGGTTTCGCTTCGCTCTGCCCATCCTACGAGCTAACCCGACGAATGCTTCTCCAGAGCCGCCGCGATTCTCTCCAGGGCGGCGTTCCTGTGCTGCATGTCGGCAATCTGCTGTTCGCAAACCTCGATCATTGTCCGCCCGGACCATCGGCGCGCATACACGCCTGTTCGGCTGCAAAGCCAGCCAATCACGGCCAGCAAGACAATGGTGGCGAGCCATAACAGCAGTTGTCCCGGGCCAAGGTCCGCGAAGGCACGGCGGAAATCGCCCCTGGAAAGGTACGCAGTGGCGCGACTGCTATGGGCGTCGCTATCATTCGGATCAAGCGAGATGATCTGATCGTAGTCGGCGATGGCGCGGTCGACGTCACCTTTGGCTTGATAAGCGTCGCCACGGTAGTAGTAGGCGTCCCTGTATTGCGGATAGAGCGCGATCGCCTGACTACAGTCGGCGATGGCGCGATCGAAGTCACCCTTTTCCCTGTATACGAGGCAGCGGTTGTAATAGGGGGGCGCATATTTCGGATAAAGCGCGATCACCTGATCGAGGTCAGCGATGGCGCGATCGAGATCGCCTTTGGCATGGTAGGCGCTGCCGCGGGCTGAGAGGGCGAAATAGCTGTTGGCATTGAGCTGGATGCTGTCGGTATAGTCCGCGATGGCACGGTCGATGTCACCCTTGGCTTGATAGGCGTAGCCGCGCTCGTCGTATCCGACCCGCTTTCCATAGTCCGACAGGCCGCCTTCGAACGCCCGGTTAACGTCCGCTATCGCCCGGTCGTAGTCATGCCGTTGGTTGTAGATATGCGAGCGGTTGAGCAGTGAGCTCACAGCTTCTGGTTCAAGCCGGATCGCGTCGGTGTAGTCCTTGAGGGCGCGGTCGACGCAATCGGCAAGGCTTGTCCATGACCAGAAGTCGCCGCGCTGATGATACAGGATGGACAGGTCGCGGTCATCGTAGTCTCCGCTTTCAATCGCGCGTGTACAGGCAGCGATGGTCGCGGCAGCGGTTTCCTTCGATCCGTTCAAACACTCCTGTCGATCGTCGGCTGCCGCCGGCCGGCTGACGAAAGCCACCGCTGCGAATACCAGGGCGACCAGCCAGACATGCGCGGAAATCCAAGAGCGCATCCACTTCTCCCCGCGATGCACCGATGTGCGAGCTAACCGGCAGACGGCTTTTCAAGGGCCGCCGCGATCCTCTCCAACAATGTGTTCGTGCGTTGGGTTTCGGCGACCTGCTGCTCGAAGAGATCGACCCAACTCGCCCCGGATGACGCGCGCCCATTCCTGCGCGAAAACCACAGCCAAACGCCCACCAGCGCCAGGAACGGCAACCAGGACACAATCAGACTCACCAACCAGTACGGCGCACCACCGCGTGGTGTGAGCGCAAACCAGGCGAGAAGAACTCCGACAAGAGCGATCCACACGACAACGGGCAGAAACCAAGAGCGAGGCTTGGTCATTCCAGGCACGACAGTCCCCTTGGTTGGCCTCAGGAAGAATATGCTATCATTGGTTGACTTGTCTTTCCATGCTCTCCCCTCTGCAGCCGTCGCAACGTGGTTAGCCGTTCCTTGCGAGATGCCTTGGCCATCACAAGAGGGCTCGGCGCCAGCGAGCGCGCTGGCACCTTTCGCTGCGCGCCATCCTCCTCCGTCCATGATCGGAGGAGGAGCTGTTGCATTTGGCTCCGCTTCCATCGCGTGCTCGACACGCCCTTACGACGTCTTCTGCTTCGCCTCGACGTATCGCGCAAAACTGTCGAGGATCGCCTGCCAGCCGCCTTGCTGCTGCTCGACCGAGTGCGTCTCCTCGCCATCGAACACGACGCGGACGACGACGCCCTTCGGGCCGGGGACGAACTCGACTTCGGCCTTGCGATCGCCGAACGCATATTCGATCAGCTTGTGCTCGACGATCGTCGTGTAGGTGCCGGCGAAGTCAAAACCCATGCTGCCGTCCTTGGCCTCCATGCGGGACGTGAACACGCCGCCTTCGCGCAGGTCGACCGTCGCTTTGGTCGTATGCCAGTCGTCCGACGCGGCGTTCCACTTCACGATGTCGGCAGGCGTCGTATAGGCACGCCAGACCTGATCGATCGGGGCGGCGACGCTGGTTTCGACGGTGATCCTCATGGGTATTGCTCCAGTTCGATTTTGACGGCTCGAGGTGGCGACGTCACTTCCGGTGTGCGGGGTCCATGTCCAGCACGTCCGGGAGGTGTCCACCCAAGGACGGTCGAGACCGGCCGTTGCCGACATGGCCGGGCCGTCAATACGAAAAAAATCGGATGCTGGGGAGGAGTCCTGGATGGATTAGAACCGACCGCCCTCTTACTTTCGCATGAAGCGCAGTACAGGCATTGCTCGCTGGAAAAGCGGGTCGCCGCCGACACCTCAATCAATCCCTTGAAGCCGCGGGCACGATGTAGCGATCCAGCAGGTCGAGCTCGGGCGCAACCATGTTTTTGGATTGCCGGGACGCGTTGAAGACGACGACCATGTCGAGCGCGGGGATGATGATGGTTTTCTGGGAATTGAAGCCCTGCGCAGCGATCCATTGAACTTCGCGATTCCCCTCCAGTGTTCGACCAAGCCACCACTGATAGCCGTAGGATTGCGGCTCCTCGGTCGTGATCTGCTCCGCCGTCGATTGATCCACCCAGGACGCCGGAACGATCTGCCGGCCTTCCCAAGAGCCACGGTTGAGAACGAGCTGGCCGATTTTCGCCCAGTCGCGGGGGCGTAGATTCAGCCCCGCGCTCGACATGGCAACGCCGCTGAACGGCGATTTATGCCATTCGACGTCGTTGATGCCGAGCGGTGCGAAGAGTTCTTCCTGAGCCAGGACATCGACGGTTTTCCCGGTGACCTTTTTCAGGATGGCGCCAACAAGCTCTGTTTCGCTGTCGCTGTACCGGAAGGTGACACCGGGAGCCCTGTCGGAGCCCAATCCCGCCGACATCGTCAGGAGATGGCGCAGGGTTATGGGATCCTTGTCAAGCATACGGAGATCGGCATTCTCTGGAAGATAAAAAAAGGCCGGAACGTCTACGTCCTTGATCAGGCCGCGCTCCATGGCGATGCCGACCAGCAGCGACACAACGCTCTTGGTCATCGAATTACCCCGGTGCCGCGAGGTCGCGTCGAAATTGAGCTGATGAGGATACGCAAAATAGCGCTCGTAGACGAGCACGCCATGCCTGATGACGACGATGGCGTCGACATTGGCGAGCTTGCCGCCGCTGATGCCGTCATCCATCGCGCAGAGCAGCGCCGCGTTCAGCCCCTGTTGCTCCGGCGAGGTCATCGCCCATCCGTCATGGATGTCCTGCGGAATGCCGCACCCGGATGAAGGTTGTGCGCTGACGGGACTCAAGGCGAAGGCACACACGGCTGCAACGACGGCAATCCATCTCCGCATGTCAGGCACTCCCTACTATTGCCAGGCCAATCGCATATGGCATTTTGCACGACCCGAGTGCGCGCCTCGTCCTTCGAGACGACCGCTTCGCGGTCTCCTCAGGATGAGGCTAAGCGGCATCGGTGCTCGTCAAAGCTACGGCCACACGCTCGGTCCTCATCCTGAGGGCCCGCCAGCGGCGGGCGTCTCGAAGCATAGCCACAGGGGAATCGCTCCTATATGCGCTTGCCCTGCCACCATTGCCCGTGATGAGCAACCCAAGGATGCCGTTCGGTGTGTGACCGTTTTGCGGCGTGGCAGGTTGTGAAACAGCCTTCATTGTAGGCAGACGCATGGCGGTGAGGCAGAGCCGGCGATAAAACAGCGCTTACGAGACACTGGCCACAAACCCGTTGGAAACAAGACGATGGCTTTCTGGATTGTAGGCGTACTTGGATTGGTGATCGCCTATTTCCTCGGCTCGATCCCTTCGGGCTATCTGGCGGGGAAGCTCCTGAGAGGCATCGATATTCGCGAGCACGGCTCCAGATCCACCGGCGCCACCAATGTGCTGCGGACCCTCGGCAAATGGCCTGCGCTGGTGGTGCTGATCGCCGATGTGCTGAAGGGCGTGGCGGCCATCCTCGTTGCCCGCTGGTTCTGTCCCTGGCTCACCACCGAATTGTCTCCGACGCCGCCGACGGCGTCCGATCTGCAAACCTGGGGGCCATGGGCGGTGTGCCTCGCCGGAATTGCCGCGCTGCTCGGCCATGGCCGCTCGATCTGGCTGAATTTTACGGGCGGCAAGTCGGCAGCGACCGGGCTCGGCGTGCTGCTGGCGATGTCCTGGCCGGTGGGACTGGGTGCGGCGGCCGTGTTTGGCGTGGTGCTGGCGATCGCGCGGATCGTTTCACTGAGCTCGATGCTCGCGGCGCTGACGGCCATCGTTCTCGTCTGCGGTTTCGAGCACCCTCTGCCCTATCGGCTGCTGGTGATCGCAGGCGGCCTCTACGTGATCATCCGCCATCGCGCCAACATTCAACGGCTGCTGGCGGGGACGGAGCCGCGGCTGGGACAGGGTCGCCCGGACGCGAAAGCAGAAGCGCAGCTCTGATGCGGGATCAATTCACCGCCTGAAGCGCGGCCGTGAAGGTGGCGAGGTCGGCGCGCGCCATCTCGTCGGGCGCCCATTTCGGAAGGTCGGCGAGCTCTGCGATCACGCGGGCCCGATCCTGCGGCAGCAGAAAGCCTGCCCAGACCTCGCGCGTGTCGCGCAGCGCAGCCGCCACCAGGCGCGCGTTGGCGGGCTTGCCGGCGCCCTGGATCGCCGCGCAGACCGTGGTCAGAATGTAGACGGCGCTGTTCTTGCGGAAGCCGGTAAAACCCTCCTCGCGGATGCGGGTGCGTTGCTCCGGCGCGAGCTCCGCCCAGAACAACTGGCCCGCCACCGCCTCGCGCGCCATGCCGCGGATCATGAAGCTCATCGCCACCGCGTACTGGTCGCCATACTCGGTCATGTTGCGCTGGAGCGCCGCAAGATCAGGCTCCAGACCCGGCTTCGCGCCATAAAGAATGAACAGCTTATGGGTCGCGTTGGCGGCGTTAGTCCAGTCCATCAGCCAGCCCATATCGCTGGCTTGCGCCGGCCGCAGCGCCGCGAGGGCGTCGAGATCGAAGATATGGCCGAGCAGCGTCGCGACCTCCGGCCGGGTCAGATCGGGCCGCTCGCCCTTCTTCGCGACGGCATCGACATAGACCTTGAACGCCTTCGCGGCATCGCGCGCAGCGGCCAGATCGCGTGCGCCATCCTGCGCGAGCGCGGGCCAAGTAAGCGCGGCCGAAGTGAGCGCGAGAAGAAGCAGGAGGATTCTGACGATCGGCATGGGAGACCTCAAGCGGGCGCCATTCGTGACGATGGCGGTTGTTGGTCGCCGCGCGCGCCGCCGAGGTTCAGAGCGCCGGCAGGCCGGGCGGCGGCTTGCGCATGTTCGAGGCCTGCTCATAGGCGTAGGCGAGGCGCAAAAGCTTGTGCTCGCTCCAGGCACGGCCTGCGAAGGTGATGCCGAGCGGATAGTCCGGCGTCTCCTTGTCGCCGGCCCCTGAGATGAAGCCCGCGGGCACCATGACGCTGGGATAGCCCGCCTTCGCCGAGATCACGCAGCCGCTGCTGCCGGGAAACAGCACCGCGTCGAGCTTGTGCTGGTTCATGTAGGCGTCCATGCCGCGCGTCCTGGCGGCGAGCAGGTCCATCGCGCGCGCCGATTTGTACTCGCGCTCGCTTAAGTCGCCTCTGGTGAGGTCGGCGGCGAGAAAGAGGTCCTGGCCGAAGCGCAGCGCTGTCTGCGCGTGCGCCGCGTTGAAGGCGATGATGTCGGCCATGGTCTTGATGTCGGTATTGGTCGCCCAATTCTTCAGATAGAGATTGAGACCGTGCTTCAGCTCGTAGAGGAACACGATCGGCGAGCCCGTCGGATTGCCTTTGTTGCTGCTCAGCGGGTTGCGGTTGAGCACGGCCATGCCGGTGCCGGGCCCGCCGAGCCAGCCTCGCGTCGGAATGTTGGCGCGCACGATGACGGCGCCGAGATCCTCGAGCACCTTGATCGCATCGGTCATCACCCTGGCCCATCCGGGTTGCAGCTTGCCGTAATAGCGATCGTTCAGCGGGTCGGTCGGGTCGCTCGGCACGCCGATGCGCGCGCCCTTCATCGTATCGCGCGAGAGGCTCGCGGTGTAATCGGCCGGCCGCTTCTGCCGCTGTGTCGCGGGATCGCGCGGGTCCTGAGCCGCCAGCACATTCAAGAGTATCGCTGCGTCGCGCACCGTGCGTGTCATCGGCCCTGCGGTGTCCTGGCTGTGCGCGATCGGCACGATGCCGGCGCGGCTGATCAGGCCGACGGTTGGCTTGACGGTGACGAGCCCGTTCATGCTGGCGGGGTACAGCAGCGAACCCGACGTCTCGGTGCCGATCGAGGCGGCGCACAGGCCGGCCGCCACGGCGACCGCCGATCCCGCGCTCGAGCCGCCCGGAGACACCAGCGGGATGTCGTGATCGCCCATCAGCGCCGGCGCATAGGGATTCTTCACCTGACCGCCCAGCGAGGAATAGCCCGCGGGCATCTCGATCGCGAGGATGTTGGCGAACTCGGTCAGGTTCGCCTTGCCGAGGATCACCGCGCCGGCCTTGCGCAGCAGCTTGACGACCGTGGCATCGCGCCTGGCGCGCGCGCCTTCCAGCGCCAGCGAACCCGCCGTGGTCGGCTGCTGGTCGGAGGTCGCGATATTGTCCTTCAGCAGGATCGGCACGCCGGCCAGCGGCCGCCTGGCCGACGGCCTGATGCCGTCGAGCCTGGCTGCGATCGCAAGCGCATTGGGATTGAGCGCGCGGATCGCGTTCAGCGCCGGCCCGGCACGATCGTAGGCGGCGATCCGCGCGAGATACGCCTTGGTCAGCGCCGTCGCGGTGACCTGCCCGCCGGCGAGGGCATCGATGATGTCGCTCATCGGCGCGTGCTCGAGCCTCAGCTCGGGTGGCGCCGTGCCGCGGACGGCAGCCGCGGCGCGACGGGCAGGCTTCTTCATGACGTGCCTCTTGGACGGAGATATGCTACAGCATGTAGCATTTATCTCGCTTGCGCGACAAGCAGATCACCGAGTCTGACACGAGCGGAACGATGCGTCGCCGTCCCACCGCCTTGATCGTCCCCACCAAATAGACCACCATCGCGTGATCGACCGCTCACAGCAAGAATGGGCGAGGAAACGCTGACATGAACGCAACTCCGGGGTTTGACCTGGTCGAGCGGGCGCGGGCCATCGTGCCGCTGATTGCTGACGAGGCCGACCAGATCGAGCGGACGCGGCGGCTGACGCCTGATGTCGTCAACGCGCTGATCGAGAACGGGCTCTATCGTGCGCTGCTGCCGCAGAGCCTGGGCGGGTCGGAAGCGCCGCCCGACATCTTCATGCAGATGCTGGAGGAGATCGCGAAGGCCGATGCGTCCACCGCCTGGTGCCTCGGCCAATGCAGCGTCTGCGCGATGATCGCAGCCAGCCTCGACCACGACACCGCGCACGAGATCTTCAACACGGCCCCGGGCATCCTCGCCTGGGGCGCGGTGGCGCACGAGGCGCGCGCGGTCGAGGGCGGTTACCGCGTCACCGCGCGCTGGGATTTTGCCTCGGGCTCGCGGCAGGCGAGCTGGCTTGGCGCGCATGTCCGCATCGTCAATGCCGACGGCACGCCGCGCAAGAACGCCGACGGCTCGCCGGAGATGCGCACCATCCTGTTCCCGCTCGCGAGTGCCGTGATGCACGACGTCTGGCAGGCGATCGGGCTCGCCGGCACCGGCACCGATTCCTACGAGGTGCATGATCTCTTCATCCCCGATCGCTTTGCCGCGTTCCGCGACGTGGCCGAAGCCTTGCGCGAGCCGGGCCCGCTCTACCGGCTTCCGACCGGCTCGACCTTCAGCCTCGGCTTTGCCGCGGTCTCGCTCGGCGTCGCGCGCGCGACGCTGGATGCGGCGATCGCACTGGCGCGCGCAAAGCACCAGTCATTGGCGGCAAGCGCGATGCGCGACAACCAGGCTGTCCAGGGTCTGATCGGCCGCACCGAGGCGGATTTGCGCGCCGCGCGCGCCTATCTCTATGCGACGGCACATGCGATGTGGCGCGACCTCTCCGCGACCAAACTGTTCAGCCCAGCGCAGCGCAGCGCCGTCCGCCTCGCCGCGACCTGGACCATCCAGCAATCGGCAAAAGTGGTCGACACCGCCTATCACATGGCCGGCGCCACCGCCGTGTTCCGCAGCAATCCGTTCGAGCGACGGTTTCGCGACATGCATGCGATCACCCAGCAGATCCAGGCCCGCGACACCCATTACGAGGATGTCGGCAAGATGATCCTCGCCGAAAACCGCTAGTCGCCGCCGCGCGAAGCTGCAGCGCTTTGTCCCTGCTTGCGACAAACGATCAGCCTCTCCATGCGCTTACCGCATTGAGTCATGCAAAAGGATGGTAGCGAATCCGTTGAAACACGGAGGCGATGCTGCCCTGTTGTTAAGCAATTTCTGAGACCGTTCGGCAAAACCAAGAATCAATCTTTTGGAATGCCCGGGAATTTTCGATGTTCATGCTCAAGTCGATTGCGGCCCGCCTGATTCTCACCATCGCGCTCACCGTTGCGGTGGCCTGCGCCATCCTCTCCGGTTTCTCGATCACCCAGCAGCGGGCGCTGACACGGCTGGCGCTCGATCAGCAGCTCAAGCTGCAATATGAGAGCGTGATCGCGGCGATCGACTATGAGGGACGTTCGGCACTCGCCGTCTCCGCCGTGATCGCGGCGCTGCCGCCGGTCGGCGACGCCATCGCCAAGGGTGACCGCGACGCGCTCGCCAATCTGCTCGGCGACGCCAACAGGGCGCTGAAAGCGCAGGGCATCCCGCTGATCACCTTCCAGCTGCCGCCGGCGCTCTCGTTCTATCGCGTTCACGCGCCCAAGACCTTCGGCGACGACGTCTCCGGGCGCCGCGCCACCGTGGTCGAGGCGCTCAAGACCGGCCGCCAGATCGTCGGCGTCGAGCCCGGCCGCGAGGCGCTCGGCATCTTCGGCATGACGCCGATCGTGCGCGACGGCAAGACCCTCGCCAATGTCGACGTCGGCGCCGCCTTCGGCAAGGAATTCGTCGACCGCGCCAAGAAGCGGTTTGGCATCGACCTCGCGGTCTATTCCGTCGACGGTTCGTCGCTGAACAAGCTGTCGTCGACCTTCGGCGAGAACGCCGTCGCCAAGCCGGACGAGCTGAGAACCGTGATCAACGGCCCGCCGCTGCTGCGCGAGGCCGAGCTCGACGGCCATCCGGCCGAGGTCTATGCCGGGTCGATCAGGAACTACGCAGGCCAGCCGGTCGGCGTGCTCGAGATCATCAAGGACACGAGCGAATACGAGGCCGCTTTCGCCGCCTCCGAACGCAATCTGATCCTCGGCACGGTCGCGATCCTCGCCGCCGCCATCGTGCTGGCGTTCCTGCTCGGGCGCGGATTGTCGCGACCGCTCACCGCGATCACGGCGGTGATGAACCGGCTGTCGAGCGGCGACACCAGCGTCACCATTCCCGGCAGCGAGCGGGCGGACGAGCTCGGCACCATGGCCAAGGCGGTCGAATTGTTCCGCCAGAGCATGCTCGAAGCGGGCTCGCTGCGCGAGGCGCAGGAGGCCGACAAGGCCAAGGCGGAGATCGAGAAGCAGGCGCTGCAGCGCCGGATGGCTGATCGGTTCGAGGCCGACGTCAAGGGCGTGGTGTCCGCCGTCGCCGAGGCCACCGAAGGCATGCAGCATGTCGCCGGCGAGATCACCTCCAGCGTCACCGGCACGTCACAGCGCGCAACCGCTGCCGCCGCAGCGTCCGAGGAGGCTTCGACCAGCGTCAATGCGGTCGCGGCTGCGACCGAGGAGCTCGCCTCCTCCGTCACCGAGATCGGCCGCCAGGTCACCCATTCCAGCCAGGTTGCGAGCAACGCGGTGGTCAAGGCCGCCGAGACGACCGAGATGGTCACGAGCCTTGCAGCTTCCGCCGAGCGGATCGGCGACGTGCTGCGCCTGATCAGCGCGATCGCGAGCCAGACCAATCTGCTCGCCCTCAACGCCACGATCGAGGCGGCGCGCGCGGGCGAAGCCGGCCGCGGCTTTGCCGTGGTGGCATCCGAGGTGAAGGAGCTGGCAAGCCAGACCGCAAAGGCGACCGACGAGATCGCGAGCCAGGTTGCCGCGATCCAGGCGGCCACCGGCAATTGCGTCACCTCGATCTCCGACATCAGCAACACCATCCGCGAGATCAGCGGCATCGCCACGACGATCGCCGCAGCCGTCGAAGAGCAGGGCTCGGCGACGCGCGAGATCGCCCGCAGCGTGCAGCAGGCCTCCACCGGCACCACCGAAGTCTCGGCCAACGTCGCCGGCGCAAGCCAGGCCGCCGACCAGTCGCGTGCGCTCGCTGGCAACGTCATGGTTGCGTCCGGAGAACTCGGCCAGCATGCGACCGCGCTGATAAAGAGCGTGGATACGTTCCTGGCGGGGCTGCGGGCGGCGTAAGAAGGTTGAGCCGCGAACTCGGTGCACCTCTCCCACACGCGGGAGAGGGAGCGCACCTGCTTCGTAGCGGCAAGGTCTAGGCCACCAGCGCGGCGTCCTCATCCGCGGCATCGATGCCGCGCTGTGCTTGCAGCAGGCTGATGATCTCGATATTGGGCCGAGCCTTGCTGAACAGATAGCCCTGGCCTTCGTCGCACCCTTCGGCGCGGAGGCAGCTCAGCTCGGCCTCGGTCTCGACGCCTTCGGCGGTGATGATGACGCCGAGGCCTTTGCCGAGGCTGACGATGGAGCGGATGATCGCCTGCGCCTCGCGGTTGGCGCCGAGATCGCGGACGAAAGACTGGTCGATCTTGATCTTGTCGAACGGGAAGCTTCTGAGATAGCTGAGGCTGGAATAGCCGGTGCCGAAATCGTCCATCGAGATGCGGACGCCGAGTGCGCGCAGCGCATGCAATGTCGCCAGTACCTGCGCGCTCTTCTCCAGCAGCAGCGTCTCGGTGATCTCGAGCTCGAGCCGCCGCGACGGCAGGCCGGAATGTTTCAGCGCGTCCGTGACCATCGAGAGCAGATTGCCGCTGCGGAACTGGAGCGGCGACAGGTTGACGGCAACGCGGACGTCGTCGGGCCAGGTCGCAGCATCCAGGCAGGCGCGGCGCAGCATCAGTCCGCCGAGCGGATTGATCAGACCGGTTTCCTCGGCGACCGGAATGAACTCGGCCGGCGAGACCATGCCGCGCTCGGCATGCGGCCAGCGCACCAGCGCCTCGAAGCCGGTGATGCGGCCGCTCGAGAGATCGACCAGCGGCTGGTAATAGGGACGCAGCACGTCGTTCTGGATCGCGTCGCGCAGCTCGACCTCGATCTTGCGGCGGCTCTGCGCTTTCGCGTCGAGCGCGGCCTCGAAGAAGGCGAAGGTGCCGCGCGCATCGGATTTGGCGCGCGACAGCGCCATGTCGGCGCTCTTGAGCAGCTTTTCGGACTCGTCGCCGTCGGCCGGCGCCGTCGCAATGCCGATCGAGGCGCCGATCACCACGGAATGGCCGTCGAGCAGATAGGGATCGGCGATGGCCTCCAGCAGGCGTTTTGCCAACCCCACCGCATCTTCCGGTCGGGCCAATCCGCCCTGCACGATCGCGAACTCGTCGGAATTGAGCCGCGCCAGTGCATCCTCTTCGCGCAGCGTCGAGCGCAGGCGCTTGGCGACGCCGCGCAACAGCTTGTCGCCGACCGCGTGACCCAGCGTGTCGTTGACGGCCTTGAAATTGTCGAGCCCGAGCATCAGCACCGCGACCTTCTCGGGGCTGCGCCGCGAATGCTGCAGCATCTCGTCCATGGTCTGGCGCAAGCGATTGCGGTTGGGCAGGCCGGTCAGCCCGTCATGCTGGGCCATGAAGGCAAGCCGCGCCTCGGCGCGCTTGCGTTCGGTAATGTCCATCAGCGCGAGCAGCACCGCGGGCCGCTCGTCATAGGTTAGTTCGCGGGAATAGATCGCAAGATCGATCAGCGCGCCGTCGGCCTTGACGTGCTTCCAGGTCCGCGCGGCCTGCTCTTCGCTGGACCGGTCGGTGGCCCAAGGCGGCTCGCGATCGAAAGCCTGCAGGGAGCGGATCTTCAGCTTCTCGAATTCGACGCGGCTATAGCCGTAATGCGCGACCGCGGCGTCGTTGACGCCGAGGATGCGCTCGTCATCCAGCGCGCAGACGATCATGGGGACGGGATTGCCGTCGAACAGCAAGCGGAACGAGGCCTCGCGCTGCTTCAATTCGGTGATGTCTACGCGCAGGCCGACCACGCCGCCGTCATCGGTGCGGCGCTCCTCGATCAGGATGACGCGGCCGTCGGACAACGTCTGCTCGTGGCGCTTGCCGGGCTCGTAGAGCTTCTTCAGCCGCTCCTCGATCCATTCGTCCTCGTGACCGGCCGCTTCCGGATAGTCGCCGCGGGCAACGCCGATGCGCAGCGTGTCTTCGAGCCGCGCGCCTTCCTGAAACAGATCAGCGGTCTTGCTGTAGATCTCCGCGTACTGCTTGTTCCAGAGGACGTAGCGGCCTTCCGGATCGAGGATCACGATGCCTTGCGGCAGCATGTCGACGGCCTGACGCAGCCGCTCATGCGATTTGCGCGCCTCGGCGATGGCCGCTTCGGCTTCCGCACGGCTCTGCACGAGTGCGTCGTGTGCAACGGGCGGATGCAGCGCGCGCGCGAATCGCGGCTTGCGCGGCCGTCGGCCGCCCCGGGCAAGCACGTTGCACTTCCGCTTTCCTGTTTTCTTGGACCCCAAACTCAACTTCACACGCCCTAGCCGCACCCAGCGGACGCAAGTCTTGGGGCAAGTCTATGAAAAGAAAGTAATCCTGGCCGACGCCGTCACGGCAGTGCCGACCGGGCGCCGGGCCGGTTTGCCTGTTTGCGAGGCGCGGCTGGCGTCCACGGGCGCGTCGAGCCTGCTCCCGCGTCGCGATCGGCGGGAGAGGAGATGCAAAAACGCGCAATCTCCTTGAATCAGTTCCGGACCGCAGGCCGCTTGCATGCAGGAGCCAGGCGCCTCTCGTTCCGCGCACGAATATTGGTCAATGCAGGATACGGTTATCGAGCCGTTAAAAATCGAGGCTAGGCGGCCACGTCGAAAGCCTAATTCTTAACCCAGACGCGGCGTTCGGCTATAAGAGGATCAGCATGAGTCCCCGCCGCATCGCCCCTCTCCTGCTTATGATGACGCTCCTGGCCGCCGGCTCAGCGCTGGCCCAGGACAAGGGCAGCGTGAACCCGAAGCCGCTGCCGCCGCTCGCCAATCCGAACGATCCCAAGATCGGCGCCAGGGAGCTGTTCGCGCGCAAGCTGCTGCCCTCGACCGGGGCGGCACATGTCATCGGCTCCTATGTGAAGGGCTGCATCGGCGGCGCCCAGCAGATGCCGCTCAACGGCGACGATTGGCAGGTGATGCGGCTGTCGCGCAACCGCAATTACGGTCATCCCGACATGATCGCGCTGATCAAGCGCTTGGCTGCCAAAGCGCACAAGGACGCGGGCTGGCCGGGCATTTTGGTCGGCGACATCGGTCAGCCGCGCGGCGGGCCGGCGCTATCAGGCCATGCCAGCCATCAGATCGGGTTAGATGCCGACATCTGGCTGACGCCGATGCCGGACCACCGGCTCTCGCGCGAGGAGCGCGAGGAGATGTCGGCGGTGATGATGGTGCGCGAGGACCGGCTCGACATCGACCCGAAGGTGTTCACGCCGAGCCATGTGCTGGTGCTGCGCGATGCCGCGCAGGAGCCGGCGGTGCAGCGCATCTTCGTCAATCCCGCGATCAAGAAGGCACTGTGCCGCGAAGCCAAGGGCGATCGTTCCTGGCTGTCAAAGATCCGGCCGTGGTGGGGCCACGACTATCATTTCCACATCCGCATGCGCTGCCCGGCGGGCGCGAGCGAATGTCAGGGCCAGCCGTCGCAATCCGAGGACGAAGGCTGCAAGCCCTCCGATCTGGCCTATTGGTTCAGCGAAGGCGTGCTGCACCCGAAGCCGCCGCCGGAGCCGCCGAAGCCGAAGCCGCCGATGACGCTGGCCCAGATGCCGGCGGCCTGCAAAGCCGTGCTGCGCGCGGCCGATGCGAAGCGGTAGGGCGCGCGGTCGGGCAGGATGGCGCCTCACCCACTGCTGTCGTCCCGGACAAGCGCAAGCGCAGATCCGGGACCCAGAACCACAGGGAGCGGTTGTGGCGCGAGCTGATAACTCGGAGTCTTCGCCAAACACAACCCTGTGGTTATGGATCCCGGATCTGCGCTTCGCTCCGCTGCGCTTGTCCGGAATGACGAACAGGTGGTTGGTTCGTGCCACCCAAATGCGCTAGGATCGCCATGCCGCGCGGCCGTAAGCCCGCGGCATTCCGGGATGCGCATCCCTTTCGCCAACGAAACCTGACCGCACGCCCCGCGTCCTTGCGTGGCCAACGATGAGATTTGACATGCGCGTCCTCGCTTTTCTTGCCGTGCTCTCGCTCGGCGCGACCTCCGCTCTCGCCGCCGAGGAGCCCAGCGGCTGCGACAAGTTCAAATGGCCGATCGAGCGCGACCGCGCAGCGTTGACGGCGCCGGACCGCGCCAGGCTCGCATCGGGCAGCGAACAGGCCGCGGTCCCCTCGTCGGCGATCACGCTGGGCCTGGTCGCGCCTCAGGAGGCAAAACTGCCCTCGCCGCCGGAGCGAGCGCCGAAGGACGGCACCTTTGCCGGCTTCACTGGCATCAAGGCGGCGAAGGCCGGGCTCTATACGATCAGCCTGTCCAGCGGGGCCTGGGTCGACGTGGTCCAGGACGGGCATTTCCTCAAGCCCATAGCCTTCAGCGGCGCCACCGATTGCGACGGCATCCGCAAGACTATGAAATACGAGCTCTCGGACAAGCCGTTCGTGCTGCAAATCAGCGGCGCCAAGGACAATTCGCTCTCGATTTCGATCCTGCCGGCGCAATAGGCTGTTTGGTTAGACGCCTTTGACCTGTGGGCGCAGCCTGCTATCTTCGAGAGTTGCGATATCCCTGCCGGCCGTAAGCCGTCGCAAGGTCCCGTGGAACAGCGCTTCCGCCCGTCGCGATCTGACCCAACCAACGCCAGATTTGCGCGTGCATTTGCGCGCGCGATCTCGCACGGAGCGCCATCCATGTATCGCATTGCCGGACTTTTCACCGCCTTCGTCATGCTCGCGGGCGCGAGCCTCTCGCCGGCTGCCGCCGAGGACAAGACCATCACGGTCTTCGCCGCGGCGTCGATGAAGAACGCGCTCGACGAGATCGATGCCGCCTACAC
Organism: Bradyrhizobium sp. S3.2.6; assembly: GCF_040546885.1. Taxonomy (NCBI): domain Bacteria; kingdom Pseudomonadati; phylum Pseudomonadota; class Alphaproteobacteria; order Hyphomicrobiales; family Nitrobacteraceae; genus Bradyrhizobium; species Bradyrhizobium sp. S3.2.6. The sequence continues at coordinate 44,768 of NZ_JBEPOS010000022.1, forward strand.
CGCCAAGACCGGCGTCAAGTTCAGCGTCAGCTATGCCGCAAGCTCGGTGCTCGCCAAGCAGATCGAGCAGGGCGCGCCGGCCGACGTGTTCGTCTCCGCCGACACTGACTGGATGGACTACGCTACAGCCAAGAAGACCATCAACGAGCCGACCCGCGTCAACCTGCTCGGCAACAGCATCGTGCTGATCGCGCCGAAGGACTCAGAGATCAACAACGTCACGATCGCCCAAGGTTTCGACCTTGCAAAGCTCGCCGGCGACGGCAGGATCGCGACCGGCGACGTGAAGTCGGTGCCCGTTGGCAAATACGCCAAGGCCGCGCTGGAGAAGCTCGGCGCCTGGCAGGCGGCGGAGCCGAAATTCGCGATGGCCGAGAGCGTGCGCGCCGCGCTGACGCTGGTGACGCGTGGTGAAGCCAATCTCGGCATCGTCTATTCCACCGACGCCAAGGTCGAGCCCGGCGTCAAGATCGTCGGCACCTTCCCCGCGGATTCGCATCCCGCGATCATCTATCCGGTGGCGGCGACCACGACCGCGAAGCCCGAGACCAACGACTATCTCGCCTTCCTGCGCACCTCAGCCGCCAAGACGATTCTGGAGAAATACGGCTTCAGGTTCCTGATCTCTCCCACGACTTAGGTTTTGCGACGTGATGATCACGACTTGATGCTCGATATCTCTCCCGCCGAATGGACGGCGATCCTGCTCTCGCTCAGGGTCGCCGTCATCGCAACGCTGGTGGCGACGCCGTTCGGCATTGCGCTGGCCTGGCTGCTCGCCCGCAGGGATTTTTGGGGCAAATCGGTGCTCGATGCGCTGGTGCATCTGCCGTTGGTGCTGCCGCCCGTCGTCACCGGCTATCTCCTGCTTCTGACCTTCGGCCGCCGCGGCCTGGTCGGCGCCTTCCTCGCCGATCATCTCGGCGTCGTCTTCGCCTTCCGCTGGACTGGAGCTGCGCTCGCCTGCGGCGTGATGTCGTTTCCACTGCTGGTGCGCCCGATGCGGCTGTCGATCGAGGCGATCGATCGCAAGCTCGAGCAGGCGGCCGAGACGCTCGGCGCCGCGCCTTTCAAGGTGTTCTTCACGGTGACGTTGCCGTTGGCGCTGCCCGGCGTGCTCGCCGGCATGGTGCTGGGCTTTGCGAAGGCGATCGGCGAGTTCGGCGCCACCATCACCTTCGTCTCCAACATTCCCGGCGAGACCCAGACGATTTCGTCCGCGATCTATTCGCTGATCCAGACGCCGGACGGCGACGCCGCCGCAGGCCGGCTCGTCATCATCTCGGTCGTGATTGCGCTCGGCGCGCTCATCGCGGCCGAATGGTTCGCCCGCCGCGCCACCGCGCGGCTGCACGGGAACTGACCATGCTGCACGTCGATGTCGAAAAACAGCTTGGTGAGTTTTCGCTGCACGCATCTTTCGCAAGCGAAGGCCGCGTCACCGGCCTGTTCGGCGCATCCGGCGCCGGCAAGAGCTCGCTGATCAACATGATCGCCGGCCTGCTGCGGCCCGACCGAGGTACCATCGTCATCGACGGCGAAACCGTCGATGACACCGCCGCCGGCATCCATGTGCCGACTTATCGCCGCCGCATCGGCTATGTGTTCCAGGATGCGCGGCTGTTTCCGCATCTCAACGTCGCGCAAAATCTCGACTATGGACGGCGGATGAACGGTCTCGCGCCCGATCCGGCGCAGCGCACGCGCGTCGTCGAGCTGCTCGACATCGGCGCGTTGCTCGACCGCCGTCCGGGAAAGCTCTCCGGCGGCGAACGCCAACGCGTCGCGCTCGGCCGCGCGCTCTTGTCAAAGCCGCGCCTGCTGCTGCTCGACGAACCGCTCGGCGCGCTCGACGAGGCCCGCAAGCTCGAGATTTTGCCTTATCTGGTGCGGCTGCGGGACGAGGCCAATGTTCCCATGGTCTATGTCAGCCACGACGTCGCCGAGCTGCGCCAGCTGGCGACCCAGATCGTGATGCTCAGGCAGGGACGCGTGACCTCGTTCGGCGGGGTAAAGGTGCTGACGTAAGGCGCGGCGGATCGCGGTTGAGGACGACCCGCCTCGCGCATCACTTACCAGCCACGATCGACGTTGCGCACGTCGCCGGTTCGGGCGTCGACATCGACCTCCATCCAGCGGCCGCTGCTGTCGCGGCCCTCGATCTGCCATTCGTCGCCGAGGAACTGGGTATGCGAAATCGTCATGACGCCGATGTCGGTCGCGACGTCGAGCGCGGCCTGCATCGAGATCTGATCGCCCGTGTCGTAGGCCATCGCCGGCGCCGCCGCTCCCAAACCGATCGCGACAATGGCGGGCAGGATGAGTTTGCGCATGGGTTGCTCCTGTCAGATGCATTGACCGTTACGTGGCTAGAACGGACTACGCAGCAGAGCGTTCCGGAACCGGAAGTCACGAAGCCGCGCAAATCTTCCATGGTTGCGGCGATTTCGTGGCGGTTCCGTGCGAACCGGGTCCTGCATCGGCTCGCCGTCGCAGGGCATGGCGCTTCAACAAACACCGTCATTGCGAGCGCAGCGAAGCAATCCAGAATCTTTCCGCGGTGGCAGTCTGGATTGCTTCGCTGCGCTCGCAATGACGGAGTGTGTAGTTGGTTCCGTCCTGCAAAACTCAAGGCGGACCGCGTGAGAATTAAACCCCCGCCACCGAGGTCCACAGCTCCGCGAGCTTGCGGCGCAGCGCCTGGCTGCGCGTCAGCGGCGCCGGCGTCTCGTCTTCTTCCGGCAGGCGAAGGCCGACGACGTTGACGCGGCCGCCGGAGATGCTGCGCGCCACGAGCACGATCTCACCCAGCGCCAGCTCGGCACCTTCCTTCGGCGCACGATCGAGATGGACGTCGAAATAGTCGGCCAGCGTCAGCTTGCTCTCGTCGTCACTCGCCTTGACGCCGTAGATCTCGGCGAGCTCGGCGAGCGTGTGCTCGCCGGAGACCATGAAGTCGCCGAGCAGATGCGGATCGGGCTCCGAGCTCGGCTGCATGTCGACGAAGAAACGGTCGAGGGCTTCGGCCTTTTCCGGCGGCGCCAGCAGATAGATGTAATCGCCGGGCGCGATCGGATCGGCCTCCGCCGGCGTCAAGATGCTCTCCTTGCGGATCACCAGAGTCGGCTTGGACCAGGACGGGATCAGGCCGCGGCGGAAATACAGGCTCTTGGGCCGCACCGGATAGCCGACCAGCTGCTGCTCGAGCTGGCCGGGCAGATCCAGTTCGACACGGCGCGGGCCGCGCTCGGCGCGCGGCAGCGCCACATGCAGCTTTCGCGCGGCAGGTGCGAGCGTCCAGCCTTGCAGCAGCAGCGAGATGATCACGACGACGAAGGCGACGTCGAAATAGAGATAGGCCTTTGACAGGCCGACCAGCATCGGGATCGACGCCAGGAAGATCGCCACCGCGCCGCGCAAGCCGGTCCAGGCGATGAATATCTTTTCGCGCCAGTTGAAGCGGAATGGGGCGAGACACACGAACACGGCGATCGGCCGCGCCACCAGCATCAGGACGAACGAGACGCCGATCGCCGGCAGCACGCTGGAGCCCAGCCGGCTCGGCGAGACCAGCAGGCCGAGCAGCACGAACATCACGATCTGCGCCAGCCAGGTTGCGGCATCGAGAAACGCTACGACCGAATTATGCGCGCGCGTCGGCCGGTTGCCGATGATGATGCCGGCGAGATAGACGGCGAGGAAGCCCGAGGCATGCATGATCTGCGAGCCGCCGAAGATCACGAGCGCGGCCGTGGTCACGAACGGCGCGTGCAGGCCCTGCGGCAGCGCGACCTTGTTGAGCCCGATGACGACGAAACGTCCGCCGAGGAAACCGACGACGGCACCCAGCACCGCCTCTTGCAGGAACTCCATCACCACATGGCCGGGCGAGCTCGAGCCCAGCGAGATGTATTCGACCAGCATCAAGGTGAGGAAGATGGCGAAGGGATCGTTGGTGCCGGATTCCGCTTCAAGCGTCGCACCGACGCGCGGGCGCAGGCGCAGGCCCTGGGTGTGCACCAGCAGGAACACCGCGGCCGCGTCGGTCGAGGCCACCACCGCGCCGACCAGCAGCGACTCCGTCCAGTTGAGGTCGAGCGCGTATTTCGCGAACGGCGCCGTGATCAGCGCGGTCAGGAGCACGCCGACGGTCGCGAGCATCACCGAGGGCGCGAGCACGGTGCGGATGCTGGCAAAGCGCGTCTTCAGGCCGCCGTCGAACAGGATCAGGGCCAGCGCCACCGAGCCGACCAGATAGGTCGTGCCGACGTCGTTGAACTGGAGCTGGCCGGGGCCTGAATCACCCGCCAGCATGCCGATCGCGAGGAAGACCAGCAGCAGCGGCGCACCGAAGCGCAGCGCGAGCAGGCTCGACAGAATACCGGCCATCACCAAGACGGCGCCGAGCAGAATGGCGATGCTGAAAGAGTCGAGGGAGGCCATGCGGTGCTGCGGTTACTCCGGGAGATCGACGAGTTCAGTCAGGGGGCCACCGGCCGGGCACTCCCTCGCCCCGCTTGCGGGGAGAGGGTGGGGTGAGGGGGAGCCTCTGCGGTGCCGGTGATAGTGGGACTCGCGGAGAGTCCCCCTCACCCGAAATTCAAGCAGCGCTTGAATTTCGACCTCTCCCCGCAAGCGGGGCGAGGTGAAGTGTGCCGGGACCGACAGATTTGCCCATCTCAAAAACATGTGCTCATGCATCCTTATCGTCGCCGCACCGGCGCGCCAACCCATTTTCTCCCGCTCGCGGCAATCTGCCCGTATTTTGCGGCCTTAACGCGCTTCATTTAGCGGTGTATCGATGGCCGGGCCGCACCCTTTGTGGGATTCTGCGGCACTTTCGAATCAAACCGCCGCCCGCTTCCCGAAGAGACCTGCCCGATGGACCTCAAAGACTTCATGGAGTTCGTGCAGACCACCGCGCGCAGCGTCGGGGCGGAAATCGCCTCGCCATGGTTCTACCTGCAATTCGGGCTCATTCTGGTGGCGGCCGGGATCGCCTATGCGGCGGAAGCCGCCATTCGCATCCGGGTCGACATGACCTCGCTGGCGATGCGCTGGCCGCTGCCGCTGCGCCACTTCGCCCGCGTGATGGTCTCGAGCGCCTCGACGGCAATGTTCACCCTGCTCGTGATCATCTCGCGCGTGGTGATGTATCACGCGACCTGGCCGAGCCGCAGCTATCTGTTGATGGTCGCCGCCAAGCTGGGGCTCGCCTGGCTCGCGATCCGGCTCCTCACCTCGGTGCTGCGCAACGCCTTCTTCGTCAAGCTGGTGTCGGTTGCGGCGTGGTTCGTCGCCGCGCTGTCGATCCTCGGCCAGCTCGACACCACGGTCGATCTGCTCGACTCCTATGCGATCGTGCTCGGCGGATTGCGGCTGACGCCACTTCTGGTGCTCAAGGCCGGCGCGCTGTTGATCCTCGCGCTCTGGCTCACCAACATCGCCAGCAATTTCGCCGAGAGCAAGATCAACTCGGCGACGGACCTGACACCGTCGGTACAGGTGCTGCTGGTCAAGATCATCCGCATCGGGCTGCTCGCAATCGCAATCGTGCTTGCGCTCGGCACGGTCGGCATCGACCTCTCCGCGCTTGCGGTGTTCTCCGGCGCGGTCGGCGTCGGCATCGGTATCGGCCTGCAGAAGATCGTCGCCAACTTCATCTCCGGCATCATCCTGCTCGCCGACAAATCGGTGAAGCCGGGCGACCTCGTCACCATCGGCGACAACACCGGGCGCATCAGCGCGATGAAGACGCGCTATATTTCCGTGGCCGCCGGCGACGGCCGCGAATTCCTGGTGCCGAACGAGGATCTGGTGACGCAGAAGGTCGTCAACTGGACCTATACCGACAAGAACACGCTGGTGAAGATCACCTTCGGCACCAATTACGACGCCGATCCCAGGCTCGTCTGCAAGCTCGCAATCGAGACCGCGGCCGCCCACCCGCGCGCGCAGAAGGCCAAGCCGCCGAACTGCATCCTGACAGAATTCGCCGAAGCCGGCATGAAGTTCTCGCTCACCCTCTGGCTTGCGGACCCCGACGGCATGGACAACGTCAAGAGCGACGTGATGCTGGCGCTGTGGGACGTCTTCAAGCGCGAGGGCATCCGGGTTCCCTACCCGGTCCGCGAAATCCGCATCCGCGGCGGCGCGCTGCCGGTCGAAACCACCGTAGAAGTCCCGAATTGAGCCTGCTTTCGGGCGCATGGCAGGCTCTCGTCTTGATTTGACGCGTTTTCTTGACGCGAACCGGTACCCACTTCGCTCGAAAGCGCTCTTGCCAAGCTTGCGCGAAGGCCCGCAATCATTAGATTGGGCCTGAAATCAAGCCTTTCCGCCCGTATCGGGCCCGAGCCAGAAGAACCAGACCCGCATGAGCTACGTCGAAGCCACCGATACCTCCCTGCGCAAGACCGGACAGATCAAGCTGCATGGGCCGGCCGCCTTTGCCGGCATGCGCAAGGCGGGTGCCCTGGTGGCGAAGTGCCTCGACGAGCTCACCGACGTCGTCGGCCCCGGCGTTCCGACCGATCGCATCGACGAATTCGTCCGCGAGTTCGCCTTCAGCCATGGCGCCTATCCCGCGACGCTGATGTATCGCGGCTACCGCTACTCGACCTGCACCTCGCTCAACCACGTGGTCTGCCACGGCATGCCCGGCGACCGTCCGCTGAAGGAAGGCGACATCGTCAACATCGACGTCACCTTCATCGTCGACGGCTGGTACGGCGATTCCAGCCGGATGTATGCGGTCGGCCCGATCGCGCGCAAGGCCGAGCGGCTGATCGAGGTGACGTATGAAGCGATGATGCGCGGCATCGCCGCGGTGAAGCCCGGCGCCACCACCGGCGACATCGGCCACGCCATCCAGAGCTTCGTCGAGCCGCAGGGCATGAGCGTGGTGCGCGATTTCTGCGGCCATGGCCTCGGGCGCATGTTCCACGACGAGCCGAACATCATCCATATCGGCCGGCCCGGCGAAGGCGTGCAGCTCAAGCCCGGCATGTTCTTCACCATCGAGCCGATGATCAATCTCGGCAAGCCGCATGTGAAGATCCTGTCCGACGGCTGGACCGCAGTCACCCGCGACCGCTCGCTGTCGGCGCAGTTCGAGCATTCGGTCGGCGTCACCGCCACGGGCGTCGAGATTTTTACGCTGTCGGAGCGGCACGGCGAGAAGCAGATCGGGTGATTGCAGATCGTCTCGGTTATCGCCGGCGCCGGAAGGACGACGGCGGCCGCTTGTAGGTCGCGGCAAAGGCGTCGTTGAAGCGGCGAACGCTGCCGAAGCCAGCGGCGAAAGCGATCTCCGCCAAGGTCATGTCAGTCCGGTCGATCAGGCGCTTGGCTTCCTGGACGCGCCGGGTCGCCGCGATGTCGCTGGGGCTCGCGCCGGCATGGCGCAGGAACAGACGAAGCAGATGGCGCGGCCCGACGCCAAGAGCCTCGGCGAGCGCCGTCATGGTGGCGCGATCGAGAAAGCCGTCGTCAATCAGCCGCATCCCGCGGGCGACGGTGGTCGCCGTCCCCAGCCAGGCCGGAGAACCAGGCGCGGTTTCGGGCCGGCAGCGCAGGCATGGGCGAAAGCCGGCCCGCTCGGCGGCGGCAGCCGTCGCATAGAAGGTGACATTCTCGGAGCGTGCGGGGCGAACCGGACAGACCGGCCGGCAATAGATGCGCGTCGAGCGAACGCCGGAGAAGAACAGGCCGTCGAACGCGCGGGCCCGTGCCAGTCGTGCGCGGTCGCAGGTCTCCCAGTCGAGATGCGGTGGCAGGGTTTGCCGTTGCGCCGGACCCGTTGTCATGCCGCGACATTAGTTTCGATGCGGCTCGCCGAGTAGCTGAAATCGGACTCGATCGGACGATGAGGTCCGAATTCGGCCAGCCCGCGCCGCCGCTTCCTGATCATGCTGCCGGCAAATCCCGGAGCACACCGCATGAGCACGCAGGCCGAGCAGGCAACATCAGAACAAGCCACCCTCGCCTCCGAGATCGCCCTGTTGCTGCTGCTTTCGTTGATCTGGGGCAGCTCGTTCACGCTGATCAAGGTGGCGATCCCGTCGATTCCGCCGTTCACGATGGTCGCGACGCGCGTGACCCTCGCGGCAGGTCTTCTCCTTCTCATTGCGACGGCGCAGGGACACGCTCTCCCTCGCCAGGGATCGGTCTGGGCTGCCTTTCTCGTGCAAGGGGTGCTGCCAAGGGGTGCTGCAAAGCGCGCTGCCATTCACCCTGATCAGTTGGGGCGAGGCGCATATCACAAGCGGCCTCGCCGGCGTGCTCAATGCGACACCACCGATGTTCGTGCTTGCGATTGCCTTGATGACGGGGCGCGGACGACAGGCGACCAGCGGCCGGACAATCATCGGCGTCGGTCTCGGCCTCGCCGGCGTCGCCATGACCGTGGGGATCGACGCGCTGTCGGGGATCGGCACGGCCGCGCCGCTGGCGCAGGCGGCCGTGCTCGGCGCGAGCCTTTGCTACGCGCTCGCGCCGCTATGGGGGCAGCGGTTCAAGAAGCTTCCTGCGATCGTCACGGCGGCGGGCGCCATGAGCTGCGCCGCAATCCCGATGCTGCCCGCGGCCGCGATCCTCGAGCGGCCATGGATGCTGGCGCCGCCGCCGGCGCAGGCGATCGCGGCTGTCATCGCGCTCGCAATCATCTGCACAGCGCTCGCGATGGTGATCTATTTCCGGCTGATCCGCACCATCGGCCCGCTCGGCACCACCAGCGGGAGTTATCTGCGGGCGGGATTCGCGGTGATGCTCGGCACAACCCTGCTCGGCGAGAGCTTTGCCTGGTCAATTCTGGCCGGAATGGCGCTCATTCTTACCGGGGTGATCACGGTCACGCTGCCGCCGCCGGCGCGACACGATCAGAAACCGCCGGGCTGATTGTCGTCACCTTCAAAGCCTGATCTTGCCATCCTGTTTGTCGATGACGATCTCATAGGCTGAACGGCGCGTCCTGCGGGCGGCAGCAAGACTGTCCGCGGGACACCATGACACTTCATGGTTGCAAAACGCGCCGGGTGCGGCATGGTTGTGCGCGATGCCCGCCAAAACCAAGGCCGACGACAGCAACCCCGAGGACGCGCCGCATTATCTCGGCCATCGCGAACGGCTGCGCGAGCGCTTCTACAGCGCCGGGGCCGACGCGCTCAGCGACTACGAGCTATTGGAGATGGCGCTGTTTCCGGCGCTGCCGCGGCGCGACACAAAACCTCTGGCGAAAACACTGATCAAGATCTTCGGCTCGTTCGCCGAGGTCGTCCATGCGCCGGTGGCGCGCCTGCGCGAGATCGACGGCGTCGGCGAAGCGGCCATCAACCAGCTCAAGCTGATTGCGGCGGCCGCGCACCGCGTCGCCAAGGGCGAGGTCAACAGCCGCAATGCGCTGTCGTCCTGGAACGAGGTGATCGCCTATTGCCGCACCAGCATGGCCTTCGCCGACAAGGAGCAGTTTCGGCTGCTCTTCCTCGACAAGCGCAACCAGCTCATCGCCGACGAGGTGCAGCAGACCGGCACCGTCGACCACACCCCGGTCTATCCGCGCGAGGTGATCAAGCGCGCGCTGGAGCTGTCGGCAACCGCGCTGATTCTGGTGCACAACCACCCTAGCGGCGATCCCTCGCCCTCGCAGGCCGATATCCAGATGACCAAGGCGATCATCGAGATCGCCAAGCCGCTCGGGATTGCCGTGCATGATCACATCATCGTCGGCAAGAACGGGCATGCCAGCCTGCGGGGGATGCGGCTGATCTGACGAGCTTCCGGGCAAATGATGAGATGACATGAGCGATTGGCTGCATAATTTGCCGGTGCCCGCGATGGCGCTGGTGATCTTCGGTTTCACCTATCTTCTGGCCGCGACGGTGTTCGCCGCGATCGCGCTGGTCGCGACAGAGGAACGCGCGAAAGCGCTGAAGGCGATCTCGCCGGGCATGCTGCCGGTGCTCGGCATCATCTTCGGCCTGTTCGTCGCCTTCACTGCGGCGCAGGTCTGGGGCGACAGCGACCGCGCTGGCGCGGCGGTGAGCCGCGAGGCCAGCGCGCTTCGCAGCGCCGTTCTGCTCGCGGCCGGACTGCCGGCGGAGCAGGAAGCCAAGCTGCGTGGGCTGGTGCGTGACTATGTCAGTCAAGCCGTCACGGTGGAATGGCCCGAGATGGCGCATCAGGAGGCTTCCCTGAAGGCGACGCCGCCGGCGCTCGCCGAGGCCTTGCAGCTGGTTGTCGCGACGACGCCGCAGGGTCGCGGGCAGGAGACCGCGCAGCGCGAGATCGTCGCCGCGCTGGAGCAGGCGCTGGATGCGCGGCGGCAGCGGATCATCGTCAGCCTGGCCTCGGTCAACTCGGTGAAATGGTGGTGCCTGTATCTCCAGGCCTTGTGCGAGCTGCTGGTGATCGGCTTCGTTCATTGCGACAACCGCCTGGGATCGGCGATCGCGATTGCGCTGTTCGCGACCGGCGTCGCCACCTCGGCGCTCCTGATCGTGGCGCATGATCGTCCGTTCACGGGCCAGATATCGATATCACCGGAGCCTCTGCGCCAGATCATGCCGGAGGCCTCCGCCAAGCCCTGAGGCGCGATGTCAGTCGAAGGCGGCGAGCAGCGACTTCAACGCGGGCAGGTGCTCGGGTATCTGTTTCCTGAGCTCGCGTTCACAAATGGCGTCAAAGTGCTGCGATCCAACATCGAGCCGCATGTCCAATTCGCCGTTGTAGTAGAGCGGGCAGTGCTTGCCGCCGCCGGCCTTCCGTTTGTGCGTGCCGCGGTCTGCCAGGATACCCGTCAGCCCCTGCACGATTGCGTTTGCGATCATATGGTCGGCCGCAGGTCCCTGCGTCGGCTTGTCCTCGTAGACGGTGCCGAAGATGATGATGTTTTCCTGGCCGGGATCTGACCACCAGCACATATAGCCGGTGTGCGTATCGCCGCCTTCCTGATACATGATCGGCTTGTCGATGATGCAGAACAGAAAATCGACACCGAATTCCTGGCGCTTGTTGTTCAACCCGCTTGCTGCGAGATTGGCGTTGAGTTGCAGGCCCTCTCCCTCCACGCGCTGCCAGGCTCCGAGCGGAACGGACATGTCGACAACCTCGAAGCCGAACTCGCCCTGGGCGACGTTCAAGCGCTGGACCGTGCGCTCGAGCTCCGGAAAGACATGGTTGACGTCCCACACGGCGACACGGAACTTGTGCAGCATGGTGGCGCGTCTCGCCGTGGTCGAGACCAGCGGTGTCAGCAATGCTTCCTTTGGCAGTGTGCGCCGCTCGCAAATGCGGCCCTCGGGATCGCGGGCGTAGACAACCGGAACGGCCCAGTCGATCGTGTCATGGCTGGTCGCGTAGTTGACCGCGATTCGCGCTTCCCGTGCCGCGCTTCCGTAGGAGTCCCCCTGCGCCAGCGACCAGTAGAAATGCTGTGAGAATTCGGTTGCGGCCTCGTCGCGGACACTGAACTGGTTCGCAACAACGGCCGGAACGCCGTTCGCCACCAGCGCCGGCGCGATGCCGCGGTTGAAGTCCGCCTTGCGCTGTTTCGTACCCCTCGCCTCGCCGCGTCCGGTTTCGCACGCATTGAGGAAGATGAGCTGGATTCCACGCTTGCAGAGGATCTCGCAAATATTTCGCGCGCTGACCTCGCACACGGCGCCCTTGTCATCCTCAAAAACAAGGAAGCCCTGTCCGGTCTCGGTGTCGAAGGTGCCATGGCCGATGAAGTGCACGACGTCGTAGGGTGTCGCCGAGATCCACCGATGCAGCCGCGTCGGCGTCGTCGCACGCAGCACGTCGACCTTGACCAGGCCGGCATCGATCAGCGGCTGGAAGCTGCGCATGATAACGGCTTCTTCCTGCTCCGTAGAGAGCTTCGCGGTCCCGATCGGCTGTGCAACGGCCACCAGAATCCGCAACGGCCCCGACTTGGGCTTCGCAACCTCCACCGGCATCGCCGTCAGCGCATTGCGGACGAAATGCAGCTCCTGGGTCGCGAGGAACGTCTTGCGGTCCGGGTCGAACGCGAACTCCCAGGGCTTGTCGGCGATCCACGGAATCATCGACGTGAAGATCACGTTCAGATGGCCGTTGCGCTCCTCGCGCGATCGCGCCACGTCGTAGAGGCGACGCACCTCCCGCGGAAACAACGTGTCGAACAGCAGCGTCCCGTATTTGATGAGCTCTTCGTCGGTCGGCGCGTCGAAGCCGAGCTTGCCGTCGACGTAATTCTTCATGCGCTCATGCATGGCGATGATGTCATGCCACCTCTGCCCCGCTTCGCCGCCCCTGGCCGTAAAGGGCTCCACGATGCGTGCACCGCCATAGGTTGCCAACAGCTGGTACGGCTGCGGCGTCACGACACCACCTTTCTGCCCATCCCCGCCTGGCCGGGCAGGTCCGCCATCCTGCGCGAGGGGCCTGGGATCAATCAGCGTGAGCTGGAATGCATCGCTGAAGATCGAGAAATCTGACGGGCCCGGAAGCGGCGCCGGCACCACCGTCGCCGGCAGGGGCGCCGGCAGTTGTGCGGCCTGAGGCCGCAGCAACGCGGCCGGCCTTTCGACGAGGCTGCGCCGGCCCCGGCTGTCGGGGAGCGTCACCGAGGGATCGATCTCTGGCAATCCGTGTGGAGCTCCCGCCAGCGCCTGAAGCAGGAAGCTGGCGGTCTCGGCGCGGGCGAAGAAGTTCAGATGATGCACCGGCGGCAGATTCGAGGGAAAGTTTCCGCCCGCGCCGAAGCAGCCGATCCGGTCTCCGGGGACCGACCCGTCGGTGCGATCAATCAGCCATCCACCGGCGCTCGGCACGACGAGGTCATTGGCGCCGGCGAAGAACGTGTCGACGCCGACGTCGACCATTCGCTCGAGGATATTGCCGGACGGAGTGAAGTTCGAGACCAGCGCGGCGTAAGCCGCAGCAGGCGGCGCGGGGGGCCCCTGCAAATCGGCCACCATCTCGCCACCCGTGTCCATGGCCGCGATGCCCGGCAAGGCACCACCCGCGCGCTGCGCAAGCCAGACCAGCGCGTCGGCAACGAATCCGGCGCCGAAGGTGAACGGATTCTCGGGAAACAGTTCGAGCAGATTGGCCAGCCAGCCGACGGTGGCTTCCCACCGTGCCGGCGTTGCCAGCGGCGTGCCATCATTGGGCGAGGCGACCAGCGCGGCGCGGTTCAGCTTGAACCGGCTTGCCGTCGGACCGAGCGCGCTCGCGCGTTCCACCAGATTGCGCAGCACGAGACCGCCGCGCGAATAGGTGATGACGTCGAATTCGGTCTCCTGATCGGGCAAGCCGGCAAGCAGGTCTTTCGCATTCTCTTCCGGCGTCTTGCTGACGCTGAAATGATCGAACGCATATATTCGATCGCCATACGCCGCCTGCAGCGGCGTGAAGAATTGCGGTGTGGCGAGCTCTTTGAACGACGAGGTGGTGTGTGAGAACGTCCCATGAAGGAACAGCAGTGCGCGTCCAGCCTGACCGCCGGCCGGCGCACCCGGCCGCAACGTGCCCGACGCCAGCGAATTCTGGTCGAGAATGAACCATCCTTCGGAGAGACCCGCCCTCCTCCATAGCGCCGCCTCGACCGTGGCGGCGAGCGAGGGCAACAACGCATCGGCGATCTTGCCAGCCACTTTCAGGACGACCGCTTTGATGGCCGAGCTCACGATGCCGCGCCGCTCGGCCGCGATCGAGGCACCTCGCAGCGGGACGCGAAAGCGGAAGCTGGCCAACGCAGCCGATCGCCCTCTGCGCGCTCCGATTTCGATCTCGGGCGCATGGAACGTGAGCGCGCCGGAGGCGTGCCTGATCGCCAGCAGGTAGGATTCGTTCGCCGACGGGACCACCGACATGTCGACCATCGGCACGCCGGCCGCCCGACGCGTGGTCGTCGGGGCGAGCTCCATGGTGCGATCGATCGTCACCTGCGGCGCAATGAACTCGGCCGGGATCACCGGAACGGTGACCGCCGCTGTCGCAGCCGCGCGCCGGCCGCCTCGGCGGAGAGCCGCCGTGCCCTCGGAGACGACGGTCCATTCGCTGGCATTGTTCAGAGTAATCGATCGCGCCATGGAGACCTGCCTTTTCGGCAAATGCGGTCGGGGCGAACCGGCCTGGCGACAAGTGCCAGCCCGGGGCGAAAAAAATTGGTCAGCTCAATATGCTACCTTTAGTTTAGCGCGAGATGCGCGCTACGTAAAGGAGATGCGCGGTTTCGCCGCGTGAAGCCTGCCCTTGCCCTGTCACTTGCCCTGCCCCGAGCTACGCCGGCGCGCCGGCGGGGACGCGCTAGGCGCGCGCCAGCGTGCAGTTCAGCATCCATTGCACACCGAAGCGATCGGTGAGCTTGCCGTAATAGTCGCCCCAGGGCTGGATCCCGAGCGGCGTGGTGATCGTGCCGCCTTCGGCAGGGCGGGCGAACAGGTCCGTCGTTTCCTGCGCGTCGTCCATCATCAGGTGGTGCGCCGAGCCGCGCATCGGCTCCGCATCGTCGTTGTCGGATGCATAGAATTGGATACCTGGTCCTTCGAACCTTGCATGCAGGATCTTTCCCTGCATCGGTCCGGCTGCGCCGTGACGCATGACCTCGGTCACCTTGCCGAGGCCACAGGCGGCGTAGAAAGCGAGAGCCGCCTCGCAATGCGTCGTGAAGAAGAGATAGTTCGACATCTGCATCCGTGGGTCTCCTCTCAGGTCTCGGAACAGGCCTTGAGTGCAGCCGCGCGACACGCGGACGCGATCGCAGCGCTGACATCCTTGTCGGCGACGGCCCGTGCCATCGTGACACCGCCGGACAGGATCGAGAGCAACGCCCAGGCACGCGCGCGTCTGTCCTTGGGCGAGCGGCCCGGCAAACCGCCCGCAACGGCGTTCACGACGCCCTCGATCTCGGCCTCGAACACGGTCTTGATTGCAGCATCGGCGCGCTGCACCTCCGAGGTCAGGCTCTGCAAGGCGCAGCTCGAACCGAGCTCGCAGACCCGCTTTTGCCCGAGATAGAAATCGACGAATGCCGCGACCCATTTGGCGCCGTGCTCGGCACGCAGGCTTTCGACGCCTTGGCGCAGCTCCTGCAGGCCCGCCACCAGCGCGGCCTTGAATGCCTCACCCTTGGACGAGAAGTGCCCGTAGAACGCGCCGGAGGTGACCTCGGCCTCCTTGGCGAGGCCGTCGACACCGATGCCGCCATAGCCCTGGCGGCGAAAGCCGCGGCCGGCGGCCGCGACCATGCGCGCGCGAGCTTCTTCCTTGTGTCCGGACTTGTATCGCACCACCGCACCTCTAGATATAACGATCGCTATTTTAATATTGACGGCATCGCCCTCTCCGTGCGAATGCAGTCACGATCGTTATATAACGATCGCAATATTATTGCAAGCCGCGATCGCATCCGGCGCTCGCGACGCTCGTATCATGAAGGGAGATCCAATCATGCCGATCACCGTCGTTGCCACGGATGGCATCTTCAGTGCAGCCGCCGAGAAGACCATGTTCGCCGAGCTGACCGCCTCGTTTCTCAGGCATCACGATCTCGCGGGCAATGCGTTCATCACGCCGAACGTGATCGGCGAGATCAGCACCGTCCCGAAAGGCCGGTCCTTCGCCGGCGGGTCGTCAAACGACATCGTCGTGGTCGAATTGAAAGTCCCGTCTTTCGCGCTGGCGGCGCCTGCGCAAAAGGCGGGCTTCATCGAAGAGGCCACCGAGATCGTGTTCAACGCAGCGGAAGGCCGCCATCCGCGCGAGCGGATTTTCGTCAACATGGTCTATGCGGTAGACGGCCTGTGGGGCATCGGCGGCAGGGCCTACACCAATGCAGAACTCGGCGACGCCGTCAGCCGGGCCAGCGCTGCCTAGGGACAGCGATCAGAGACGGCTGCGCCGGCGCATGCAAGACGGCGCCGGCGCATCGTCTGTTCAGTAGCAGCATGTTCAGTAGCAGTATCTTGGATCGACCGGGACGTAGCGGCCGTCCGGGCGCTGCACGTAGCAGCCGCGCTGATAGGCGTAATAGCCGGACCGGCGACGCTCGCCTTCGGAGGCGATCGCAGCCCCCGTGCCGGCGCCGACGACGGCACCGATGGCGGCGCCGCGGCCACCGCCGATCGCTCCGCCCAGGATCGCTCCGCCCACGCCGCCAATGATGGCGCCACCGACAGCGTCCTGCGCCACCGCGTCATGGACCGGGACGGCCATCGCGACTGCGAAACACGCTGCAACTCCAAGACGTCGAAGCATCCCGAATCCTCCCATCTGATGCGCCAGTCATAGCGTTTGGGACGATCCCGGGCCAGAATAATCGCGCGAATCCGGCTCGCTTCCCGCCCTTTACGTCACGGGCCAGCCTGTCGCGACAACGGCCGATCCTGATCAGCCTCGGACTAAGGGTAGGCTTGCCCGCGGCTACGGCTCGACCCAGCGCTGCACGGCTTCCGCCGTGTCGGCAGGCGTCGTGTTGAAGCAGATCGCGGCCTGCGGCGCCAGGTGGTGGACGAGGTTGAGCACCTTCTCGAACAGCAGCAGCCGTTCCTTCGGCTCACGCAGGCCGGCACCGATGACGATGCAATCGAAGCGCTCATCGCGCAACGCGGCCGTTACGGCCGCCTCCGCGGCAACGTCGAGATCGATCAGGCAGCTCGTGACCTCGTAGCCGAGGCCGCGCAGGCGCAGCAGCTGCGCTTCGATATAGTTGCGGACGAGCGCCGGCGTGAGCTGCGGAAACGCTCTGTAATCCGCACTGCCGGGTTCGATGCCGATCGCGAGAACACGCTTGGCCATCGCAGGATTCCCTGAGCAGACCGTCTCCGGTGCTAACGGACGGCCGCCCGGCCGGTTCCCGGAGTGCGCGTGGCGACCGCGCGTTCGCGCGTACGGCGCTGATGTTGCGTCCTTTGACCGCAACCTTTCGCGCTGCACGTGTAAGCCATTTCACATGCACTGCGGCGAGGGCCTGCCACATTTGCCAAACCACGCCCAGAGCTCGCGCCCACCGGCGGTGGCACGCGGCTCACGCCTGATTTGCACAACCGACCGATAATTTAACAATTCGCGGGAGCGGGAGATGGTGTCATACGAGAATCTGAAGAGCGGGTATGAGAGGAACTGGGCCAATCTCCAGATCCGGCCCGCACGCCTTGGCGAGGCCAGCGCGACGGCACGCAAGGCCATCAACGGCAAGGCGACCTATCAGCAGGTCGAGCGGCTGTCCGGTGTGCCCTGGTATTTCGTCGCGCTCTGCCATTATCGCGAATCCAATTTCGATTTCGACACCTACCTCGGTAACGGCGAGACATTGAAGCGCGTGACGTGCCTCGTCCCGAAAGGCCGCGGCCCGTTCGCCTCGTTCGTCGACGGCGCCGTGGATGCGCTGCGGATCCAGCACTTCGTCGGAACGCAGGACTGGTGCATCGCGCGCACCCTGTACCGGCTCGAATGCTTCAACGGCCTCGGCTATCACGCCAAGGGCGTCAACTCGCCCTATCTCTACGGCGGCTCGACCCTGTACGGACCGACCGAGGCAAACGCCGGCAAGTTCGTCGCGGACCACGTCTTCGATCCGAACCATGTCGATTCCCAGCTCGGCACCGCCGTTATCCTGCATGCGATGATGTCGCAGGATTCCTCGATCGCGATCGACGACGGCCCGTCCATTGCCTCCCATTCCGAGCCCGACGAGGACGTGGCCTCGTCGGTCCTGCTCATGCAGCAGACGCTCAACAAGCTCGGCGCCAATCCGCCGCTCGACGAAGACGGCATCAGCGGACCGAAGACCAAGGCCGCGGTCTCGCAATTTCAGCAACAACACGCCCTCGCGGATACCGGCCTGCTCGACGGCACCACGATCGCCGCCATCACGCGCGCGGGAATGCAGCCGATCCGGACGGCGAATGTCGATCTTTTCCAGATCCTCAAGCGACTGGATGATATCTCACAGGTCGTGCAGTCAGGAGGCACAACACCTGCATTGGCAGGCGCGACGTCAGGCGGACAGTCGGTCGATCTGTCTCAAATCCTGAGCCGATTGGAAAATCTCGCACAGCTCATACAGTCGGGAGCAACGACGCCAACGCCGATAGCGACCCCATCGACAGGAACGGCACCCCTAGCGCAGACTATTCAGCTACCCCAGATCCTGAGCCAGCTGCAGAGCCTCACGCAGGCCTTGCAGTCGGGAGCGACAAATCCGGCGAACCCGACAACGGCGGCCAGCACGACAGTCAGCGTACTCGGGCAGCTCCTCTCTCTCATCACCAGGACAGTGCCGGGGACGGCGGCGGCAAATCCCGCTCCGGCCGATCAGCTCAAGCAGCTCGTCGACCTGCTGGGCACACTGCTCGGCAACAAGCCCGTGCTCGGCCAGGTCAACGGCGCGCTCGGCGAAACCATCGGCAAGCTGCTGGACGGCAAGAAGACGGCACTCGGCATCGGCGGCGCGCTCATCACCGCGCTGCTCTCTGCCGTGAGCGCGAGCCCAGGTGCCGGCGGTCTTGCCGGGCTGCTCGGGACGATCGCGTCCGCGGTGCCAGGGCTTGGCCAGTTCGCCCTCCCGATCTCGCTGGCGCTGACGGCCTGGGGTGTGCTTGGCAAGCTGGAGAAATGGGCCCAGGGCACCGCGCCGCCGCCCAAGCCGACGACCTAGATATTTTTAGACGCCTTGGGCGTGGAGCGCCGCGGCGCGGCGCTCCATCAGCGCGCGCTCTCGCCCGTTGGTCGCAAGATGCGCCGCGGCCTCGAACGCCTGCCGCGCCTCTGCGAGCCGTCCGAGCTTTTGCAGCAAATCACCCCGAACCGCCGACAGATGATGATAGGCCGACAGCGCCGGCGTGCCGGCGATCTTGTCGAGCACGTCGAGTCCGGCCTGCGGTCCTTCGGCCATGCCGACCGCGACCGCGCGATTGAGCTCGATGACCGGCGAGCGCACCAGAAGCGCCAGCTCGGCGTAAAGCTGCGCGATGCGCCGCCAGTCGGTGTCCACGGCTGTTCCCGCCGTGGCGTGACACGCCGCAATCGCGGCCTGAAGCGCGTAGAACCTTCCCGAGCCGCCGAGCTCGCGGGCACGTTCGAGCGCGCGCAGGCCGCGACGGATCTGCGAGCGATCCCAGAGCGTGCGATCCTGGTCCATCAGCAGGATGGGATCGCCGTTCGCGTCGGTCCGCGCGCCAGCCCGTGCCGCATTCAAATCCATCAGGGCGACGAGGCCGTGAACCTCGGGCTCGTCCGGGGCGAGGCCGGCGAGCACACGGCCCATGCGCAGCGCCTCGTCGCAGAGCTGCGGCCGCAGCCATTCCTCGCCGCGCGCCGCGAGGTAGCCCTCGTTGAAGATCAGATAGACGACCTCCAGCACCGAGGCGAGACGCTCCGACAGAGCCTCGCCGGCCGGCGTCTCGTAGGCGAGGCCGGACCCGGACAGTGTTCGCTTGGCGCGGACAATGCGCTGGGAGATGGTTGCTTCCGGAACGAGATAGGCGCGCGCGATCTCGGACGTGGTCAAGCCGCAGATCATCCGCAGCGCCAGTGCCGCGCGCGCCTCGCGCGACAGGATCGGATGACAGGCGGTGAAGACCAGCCGCAACAATTCATCGCCGATATCATCGTCGAGCGCAGCATCGAAATCGGGCACGATCTCCTGCTCCTGCAACATGTCGCGCGCCAGCATGTCGTGCTTGTCCGCAAGCATCCTGCCGCGACGCAGGACATCAAGCGCGCGGCGCCTCGCGGTGGTCATGAGCCAGGCGCCGGGATTCTCGGGCACGCCGATGATCGGCCAGGCTTCCAGCGCCGCAACCAGCGCATCCTGGGTCAGCTCTTCCGCAAGCGGCACGTCGCGCAGCATCCGCGCCAGCGTCGCGATCAGCCGTGGCTGCACGACGCGCCAGGTGGCGTGAATCGTGGCACGGATCTGATCGATGTCGGCGGCCGTCATCGCCGCCGACCGTAACGAGCGATGCTGTCCATCAGGCGTGCGCAGCTACCCCTGACCGCGCGTCGACCTCGCAGGCCCCATCCTCGCCCGGCGTGGCGAAGGCCCGCAACTCGCAGGTGCCGTCCCAGCCCGGCATGTGATCGAGGTGCAGCTGCATGAACTCCTTGGCCATGGCCAGGGCTTCCGCCTTGTCGCGCAACTCGAAAATGGCGTAGCCGCCGACCACTTCCTTGGCCTCGATGAAGGGACCGTCGATGACGCTGAGCTCGCCGTCGACGATCCGCACGCGCGCGCCGGTCGCAAGCGGCATCAAGCCGCCATTGTCGATCATCCGGCCGGCCTTGATCTCCCGCTCGGAAATCTTCTGCATGGCCTCCATCAGCGCCGGGGTCGGGCCGGTCATCGGCCGGCTGGAAGTGACGATGTACATGAAGCGCATGCAAAACTCCTGTTGAGGCGAGACGCGGCCGGCTCGGCCGCGCGATCAGCTCGCTATTGGGATGACGATCTGACCGGGGCCGGATCGACATGACCGCAGGAAAAATTGCGAGGGGAAAACCGGAACGGCGCCTATTGGCGCAGCATGATCAGGGGATCGGCCGTATCGGGAACCCGACGCCATTGTGCGTTGTCGTCGGCCTCGAACTGCCAGACGTCGCCCGATTTCGACATCAGGATGATCTGGCCGCGCTCGAGCCGCCATTGCGTCGGGTTAAATTGGGCGATCGCCGCATCGCATTTCGGCTTGAGGAAGACCTGGAAATTGTCCTGATCGGCTTCAGTGTTGGTCAGCGTCAATCCGCAGACCGGCTGGCCGTTGCTGCGCACCATGGCCCAGTCACCGATCATCTGGTCCATCGACTTGGCCATCGAGCGGGCGGCGGCGAGGTCCTGCAGGATGTAGACGCCCTCGCCCTGCCGCAGGCCTTCGAAGATGCCGGCCTCGACCTCGGTGAAGTCGATCACGGATTCACCGGTCGCATCCTGCAAGCGGACGATGTCGAACCCCTTGACGCTCCAGGCGACGATGTCCTTGGTGAACGGAAGCGCGGTCTTGCAGGCCGGCTCGAGCTCGAGCTTGAAACCCTGCGCCCCGGCGTCGCTCTTCATCGTGATGACACAGGTCTTGCTGCGTTCGGTGGTCGAGAGCTCCCATTGTCCGGGCATTTCCTTCTTCAGGGTCGTCGCATCCTGCGCACGCGCAGGGCCGATCGCGGCGGCACAGGCCGCAATCAGCAAAGCAACGGCCCGAAGAACTCTCATCAGCGCCCCTTGAACGGCGTTTCCGCAACCGGCGTCAGCGGCGCCTTGCCGGCGAACCAGGACTTGAGGTTGTCGACCACGAGCTGGTCCATGGCGTTGCGCGTCACCACGGAGGCCGAGCCGATATGCGGCAGCAGCACGACGTTCTGCATGGCCTTGAGCTCCTCCGGCACGCTGGGCTCGGCCGCGAACACGTCGAGGCCGGCGGCGAGGATGGTGCCGGACTTCAGCGCCTGGACCAAGGCCCGCTCGTCGACCACCGAGCCGCGCGCCACGTTGACCAGCACGCCGCGCGGGCCGAGCGCCTTGAACACCTCGGCATTGATCATCTTGTCGGTCGAGGCGCCGCCCGGCACGATCACCATCAGCGTGTCGACCGCCTTCGCCATCTCGATCAGGTCGGGGTAGTGCTTGTAGGAAACGTCCTTGGACGGACTGCGCGAGTGATAGACCACCGGCACCAGCGAGGCATCGAGCCGGCGCGCGATCGCCTGGCCGATCCGGCCCATGCCGACGATGCCGACCTTGCGGTCGCGCAGCGAGCCGACGCTGAGCGGATAGTTCTGGGTCTGCCAGAGGCCGGAGCGGACGTAGCGGTCCGCCTTGATGAACTCGCGCACCGTGGAGATCAGCAGGCCCATCGCGACGTCGGCGACCTCCTCGGTCAGCACATCAGGCGTGTTGGTGACGATGATGTTGTGCTCGGCGGCGTATTTGGCGTCGATGTGGTCGTAGCCGACGCCGAAGCTCGCCACCATCTCGATCCCGGGCAATTGCGACAGCGAATCCTTGTCGGCACGGACGGTGTGATAGGTCACCGCGACGCCGCGGATCTTTTCGCGGATCGCCGGCGTCAGCCGCTCGAGGTCGCCTCGCGTCTCGGCCTTGTGCACGACGAAATGATCGGAAAACCCGTTCTCTAGGATCGGCCGCACCGGCCCATAGATCAGAAGGTCGATCTTGTCGGACGAAATCGAACCGGTAGACATCAGTTTTCCTTTCCAAGCGCGCTCTCGTGCCAGCGCCGTAAAACGAGGTGGGAAACTAGCGCCAGCACCCCATAGATGACAATCCCGGCCAGCGACAACAAAAGCAGCGCTGCGAACATGCGGGGTATGTTCAATCGATAGCCGGATTCGGCGATTCTGTAGGCGAGACCTGAGCCGGCGCCCGCCGTTCCCGCCGCGATCTCGGCGACGACCGCGCCAATCAGCGACAGGCCGCCGGCGATGCGCAGGCCGCCCAGAATATAGGGCAGCGCCGCAGGCAGCTTCAGGAAGCGCAGGGTTTGCGGCGGCGAGGCGCCATAGAGCTGGAACAGGCCGGCGAGGTTGCGGTCGACCGAATTCAGCCCGAGCGTGGTGTTCGACAGCACCGGGAAAAAGGCAACGATGAAGGCGCAGACGACGACCGCGGTCTGCTGCTCCAGATAGATCAGGAGCAGCGGCGCGATCGCGATCACCGGCGTCACCTGCAGCACGACGGCATAGGGGAACAGCGAATATTCCACCCATTTCGACTGGTTGAACAGCAGCGCCAGCGCGATGCCGCCGATGCTCGCAGCGACAAAACCTTCCAGCGTCGTCAGCAGCGTGGTGGCGAGCGATTGTGACAGCACCGCCCAGTCCTTGATCAGCGTCAGGAAGATGACCGACGGCGCCGGCAGCACATAGGGCGGGATCTCCCGGATGCGCACCACGAGCTCCCAGGCGGCAAGGCAGGCCGCGAACACGACGACGGGCAGCACGAAGCGCACCGCGCTTTGCGCGCCGGACGGCTTTGCGATGACGGGGGCTTGCGCGTTCATAGCATCGACTGTCCCGAGTAGGACGGCGCCAGCGCGGCCGATACTTTCCGGCAATAATCCGAATAAGCCGCCGAGGTGCGAAACTCCTCACCGCGCGGCTCGACGGTCTCGATGCGGATGTCGGCCTGGATGCGGCCGGGCCGCGCCGTCATGACGACGACGCGCTGCGACAGATAGACGGATTCGAACACCGAATGGGTGACGAAGATGACGGTCTTGCCAAGGCTGCGCCACAGTGCGAGCAGATCGTTGTTGAGGCGGAAGCGCGTGATCTCATCGAGCGCCGCGAACGGCTCATCCATTAAAAGGATATCAGGATCGGTGACGAGCGCGCGCGCCAGCGACACCCGCATCTTCATGCCGCCGGACAATTCGCGTGGAAAAGCGTTGGCGAAATCGGCGAGACCGACGCTCGCCAGCGCCGCGTCGGCCCGCGCCCGCCCTTCGGCTTTCGGGATGCCGCCAAGCTTCAAGGGCAGCCGCACGTTTTCGCGCACACTGGTCCAGGGCATCAGGGTCGGCTCCTGGAACACGAAGCCGATACCATGGCCGATCTGCGCCGGGCCTTCATGACGCGACATCCGCACCGTGCCTGATGATGCCGCGCTGAGCCCCGCAATCAGCCTTAGCGCCGTCGACTTGCCGCAGCCGGAGGGCCCGAGCAGCGAGATGAACTCGCCCTTGCGCACCGCGAGGTCGAAGGGACCGAGCGCCATGACGCCATTGTCATAGGTCTTCGTCACGCCGCGCAGGCTAACGGCGAGCGCCGTCAGGCTGGCCTCGACCGTGGGCGTAGTTTTGGCGTCTGACATCAACGCTTGCGTTACGGCTTGGCGGGGCGCAGCTCGACACCGACGCCCTTGTTGACGAAGCGCAACGTGTAGGACTTGCGGAAGTCGAGATCGCCCTTCACGACGCCGGCCTTCACCATCTTGTTGAAGAAGGAGGTGTAGCGATCGTCGCTCATCGCGCCGATGCCGTTCTTCAAGGATTCGCCGGAATCGACGATGCCGTATTCCTTCATCTTGGCGACGGAATAGGCGAGCAGATCGTCGGTCATCTCCGGATTGAGCTTCTTGATCATGGCATTGCCGGCGGAATTGTCGCCGTAGATGTAATTGTACCAGCCGATCATGGAGGCATCGACGAAGCGCTGCACCAGGTCCGCCTTCTTCTCGACCAGGTCGCGGCGGGTCTCGATCAAGGTCGAATAGGTGTTGAATCCGGCATCGGCGAGCAGGATGACGTTGGGCTTGAAACCGGCGGCTTTCTCGACGGCGAAAGGCTCGGAGGTGACGTAGCCCTGCATCGCGCTCTTGGGGTTGGCGATGAAGGGCTGCGGATTGAAATTATAGGGCCGGACGTTCTTCTCGCTGAAGCCGTATTCGGACTTCAGCCACTGGAAGTAGCTGCCCATGCCCTCCTTGGAGACGAACAGCGTCAGCGGCTTGAGGTCCTCGATCTTGGTGACCTTCGCATCCGGCTGCGTCAGCATCACCTGCGGGTCTTTCTGGAAGACCGCGGCGATGGTCACCACGGGGACGTTGTTAGCGACCGCGTCGAACGACATCAGCGTGTTCGCGGCCATGAAGAAATCGATCTTGCCGGCGATCAGCAGCATCCGGTTGTTCTCGTTGGGCCCGCCCGGAACGATGGTGACGTCGAGCCCATATTTCTTGTAGGTGCCGTCGGCGACCGCCTGGAAGAAGCCGCCGTGCTCGGCCTCGGCGACCCAGTTGGTGCCGAAGCTGACCTTGTCCAGGGTTTCCGCGCGCGCCGGCAGGATCGACACGACCGTGGCCAGCAAGCCTGCCGTTAACGCTCGCCGCAGATGAGGAGGGCTCATGATGGGACTCCGTCGATCGTTTCTGGCCCAATCGCTTCTGGCTCATGCCAGACCAACGCGATAAAACCGCAAGACATTCGGGGACGCGAACCGGCCAGGCCCGCGTCCCCTCCATAACACCAAACTACGTGACAAATTCGGGCAAAGAAACCTTGATGACGCCTTCGCGCGACTGGACCGAGATCCGCTGGGCCGATGCGAACCCTGAGGACGTATCGCGCTGGATCGCGGTGCTGCCGCTGGCCGCGACCGAGCAGCACGGCCCGCATCTGCCGCTCGAGACCGACGTGCTGATTGCGGAGGCCTATCTTGCGCGGGTGCAGGAAGTGCTGCCCGCGACCATTCCGGCGACCTTCCTGCCTGTTGAGCCCATCGGCATCTCCACCGAGCATATCGACTATCCGGGCACGCAGACGCTGCCGACCGAGGTGGCGCTGAAGCGCTGGACCGCAATCGGCGGGGATATCGCGCGACGCGGCGTGAAGAAGCTCGTCATCATCACCAGCCATGGCGGCAACAGCGCGGCGATGCTGCTGGTGGCGCAGGATCTTCGCGCGCATCAGAAGCTGCTCGTGGTGACGACATCATGGTCGCGCCTGTCGGCTGCAGAAAAACTGTTCCCGGCCGATGAAGTGCGTCACGGCATCCATGGCGGCGCGGTCGAGACCTCGATCATGCTGGCGCGCTATCCCGATCAGGTGCGCGTGGATGCGATCGCGGATTTTCCTGCGAGCAGCATCGCGATCGAGAAACAATGTCGCTGGCTTTCGACGCAGCGGCCCGCGCCCTTTGCCTGGCAGGCCCAGGATCTCAACGCCAGCGGCGCCGTCGGCAATGCGACACTGGCCGTCCTCGAGAAGGGCGAGCAGCTCATCGACCAAGGCGCGCGCGCCTTTTGCGAGCTGCTGGCCGAGGTCGATAACTTCGACGTGAACAGGCTCGCCAAAGGCCCCCTTGGTTAGCTCGCATCTATCTGAAATCCTTCGGGAAAGAGCTGCATTCCCAGACCACCTGAGGCGCCTTCGAACCGGTTTCGGCAAGCCTCCGTCCAATTGAGCACGCGGACCACAACGGACCGCCTCAACCCGGATGGAGTTTCACATGTCGATCAAGACCAGGATTGCCGCCGTCGCTCTCGCCGCCCTCACCGTCACCGCTGGCGTCGCATCCACCACGTCGACCGCTCAGGCCAAGCCGCTCGGCTGGGGCTGGGGTGTCGGCGCCGGCATCGCCACCGCCGCCATCGTCGGCACCGCGGTCGCCGCCAGCAGCCAGCCCTATTACTACGGCTATCACCGCTGCGGCTGGGTCGCCCAGTACAACGCTTACGGCCAGTTCGTCGGCAACGTTCGTACTTGCTACTGATTTGAGGTTCTGAGGCCGATCTTACGTGGATCCCGCGTCCGACACGGGCGCCTCATCCACCCCGTGTCGTGCCCCGACCCCGCCCGGCTGTCCCCCCGGGCGGGGTCATTCGTTTTTTTGAGACCGGGAACTTGTTGCAGTCCCGTCACATAGCGGTGCGAACCATCTCCTGCGACATTCTGAATTAGTTGCTATTGCGAATTATTAGCAATAAGGTTCGCAGCGAGCGCAGGGGCTTGGCAAGACCTTGGGGCGAAACGCATCGAAACGAGCTGGTCTCGTCCGGTCGCGCAAACAGCCAAGACCCTGATGACAGGAGCACCGCGAATCGGCAGGGATGTCGGGCGCGGTTGGGGCACGGTCGCGTCTGGGGGCGTAGTTTTGACGTTGAGAGGTCACCGTTACAGGTATTTGCGGACGGCTGCGGCGCTTGCCTCGGGCGTGCTCGCGCTGCCGGGCGCGAGCTTTGCCGCCGATCTGCCGCTGAAGGCGCGCGCCGCGAAAACAATCTATGAGTGGACCGGCTTCTATGTCGGCGGCCATTTCGGCTATGGCGACGCGAGCTTCGGACCCGGCACCAATCCCATGCCTGAGCAGGGCGTCGTCCTGCCGCACAGCGCGACCGGGCTCACCGGCGGTTATCAGCTCGGTTACAACCGGCAACTTTCCAACCGCGTCGTGCTCGGCATCGAGGCGGATTCGACCTTCACGAGTCCATCTGACGGTCCGGCACTCGCACGTTCGCCGGCGCCGTTCCACACCACGATTGATTATGTCGGCACCGTGCGCGGCCGCATCGGTTATGCGTTCGACCGATTCATGCCCTATGTCACTGGCGGCTTGGCCTGGGGCCATACCCACATCAACGTCAATGACGGTGATGGCGTCACCGGATTATTTCCGGTCGGCCACTACCAGGCCGGATGGACTGCGGGCCTCGGTCTCGAATACGCCGTCAGCGGCAATTGGACCGCGAAGGCCGAATACGAATATGTCGACCTCTCCCGCAAGACTTACGATCTCAGCGGCTTTGGCCTCGGCGGCGTCAACGTCGATCCACGCATTCATCTGTTCAAGCTCGGCCTGAACTACCAGTTCGGCGACACGCCGTGGATACCGGCGGCCGGCGGCAAGGCCAAGCTGCCTGAATCCGACGACTGGAACGTCCACGCCCAGACCACCGTGCTGCCGCAAGGCTATGGGCCGATCCATTCGCCCTATGCGAGCCCGCAGAGCCTGCCCGGTCGCGGCCAGTTCCAGGCTACGTGGACGACGACGGCGTTTCTGGGCGCGCGACTCTGGGACGGCGGCGAGTTCTATTTCAACCCCGAGCTGGCGCAGGGCTTTGGCCTCAACGGCACGCTCGGGCTTGCCGGCTTCTCCAACGGCGAAGCGCAGAAGGCCGGCGCGGCCTTCCCGAAAATCCGGGCGCAGCGCTACTATCTCAAGCAGACATTTGGACTCGGCGGCGAGCAGGAGACGGTCGATGACAGTCCGAACCAGCTCGCGGGAAAACGCGACATTGATCGCGTCACGCTGGTCGTCGGTCGGTTCGCAGTCGGCGACTTCTTCGACGGCAATTCATACGCAAAAGACCCGCGTGCCGACTTCATGAACTGGGCGATGTGGGCGTCGGCCGCCTATGACTTCCCCGCCGACCTGCCCGGCTATACCCGCGGCGCCGTAGTCGAGCTCAACCGCAAGGACTGGGCGATCCGTGCCGGCCTATTCCAGGTGCCGGCCGCGCCCAACAGCGACGTGCTCACCTTCAAGACCGGCGGCACCGTCGTCGAGTTCGAGGAGCGTCATTCGATCTTCGAGCAGCCCGGCAAATTGCGCGTCGGCGTCTTCGCCAATAGCGGCAACACCGCGAACTATCAGCAGGTGGTGGACCTGGCCGCTGCCAATCCGGCCCTCGACATCAATGACATCGCCGCCGTGACCCAGCGTAATCGTCTCAAATACGGCTTCTACGTCAATCTCGAGCAGCAGATCGTCAAGGACGTCGGACTGTTCGCGCGGGCAAGCTGGAACGACGGCCAGAACCAGATCCTGAACTTCACCGATATCGACCGCAGCCTTTCGGGCGGCCTGTCGATCAAGGGCAGTCGCTGGGGGCGTCCGGACGATACGGTCGGCATCGGCGGCGCCATCAACGGCCTGTCGGCCGCGCATCGCGACTTCCTCGCCGCCGGCGGCACCGGTCTCCTGATCGGCGACGGCCAGCTCAACTATCGTACCGAACGCATCCTCGAGGCCTACTACGCCTATTCGGTGATCAAGGGCGTGACGCTGACCGCCGACTATCAGCTCATCGTCAACCCTGCCTACAACGCCGATCGCGGGCCGGTCTCGATCTTCTCGGGCCGCCTGCACGCCGAATTCTGAGGCTCCGGGAACACATGTCCGGCGGGCGGTGCGACAATTTGGTCGGAACCGGGCAAGGTGCGCATCGCGTTCATATATAACCGGCTTGGTCCGGCGTCCGCCGGGCTGATTTTCCCCTTCGCTCGCGCACAATGTTGTCTGTCGAACTCATCATCGTCGTCGTCCTGATCGTCATCAACGGCCTGCTGTCCATGTCGGAGCTCGCCGTGGTCTCATCGCGCCCGGCGCGGCTGTCGCTGCTGGCCGCCAAGGGCGTGCGCGGCGCCGAGCGCGCGCTGACACTGGCCGCCGATCCCGGAAAGTTTCTCTCGACGGTGCAGATCGGCATCACGCTGGTCGGCGTGCTGTCGGGCGCGTTCTCCGGCGCGACGCTCGGGCAACGGCTGACGCAATGGCTGGTCGAGCTCGGCCTGTCCTCGGGCATTGCCGACATCGTCGGCGTCGGCATCGTCGTCACCATCATCACCTATGCGACCCTGATCATCGGCGAGCTGGTGCCGAAGCAGGTGGCGCTGCGCAACCCTGAAAGCATCGCGGTGAAGGTCGCGCCCGCAATGCACGTGCTGGCGCGGGTCTCGCTGCCGCTCGTATTTCTGCTCGATCTCTCCGGCAAGCTGATCCTCACGCTGCTCGGCCGCGGCGGCAAAGCCGAGGAGAAGGTGTCGGAGGACGAGATTCATCATCTTGTCAACGAGGCCGAAAGCGCGGGCGTTCTGGAGTCGGGCGAAAAGGAGATGATCGCCGGCGTGATGCGGCTCGGCGACCGGCCGGTCGGCGCGATCATGACGCCGCGCACGGAGGTCGACGAAATCGACCTGAGCGATGACCAAGCCACGATCCAGACGCTGATCGCGAAGAGCCCGCACTCGCGCTTTCCGGTCTCCGACGGCGATCGCGACAAGCCGATCGGCGTGCTCCAGGCGAAGGACCTCCTGGTCGCGTATATGAACGAACGCACGCCGGATCTGCGGGCGCTTATCCGCGAAGCGCCAAGCATTCCCGCGTCAGCCGATGCCCGCGATGTGCTGGCAATCCTGAGGGCTGCGCCGGTTCATGTCGGTTTCGTCTATGACGAGTACGGCGCGTTCGAGGGCGTGGTAACGGCAGCCGATATTCTGGAGTCGATCGTCGGCGCCTTCCATTCCGAGGAAGGGCCTCCGGAGCCGGCTTACGTCAGGCGCGCGGACTCGTCGCTCCTCGTCGCAGGCTGGATGCCGGTCGACGAGTTCGGCGAGCTGCTGGGCATCGAGCTGCCGCCGCATCACCGCTACAACACCGTGGCCGGCCTCGTGCTGCAGCAATTCACTGTGCTGCCCAATGTCGGCGATGCCTTCGACTTTGCCGGCTGGCACATCGAGGTGGTCGATCTCGACGGCAGGCGGATCGACAAGATTTTGGCGAGCCGGCTGGGTGAGGTCGAGACGGGGTGAGCGAGCGCTCGTGCGACACCCTCACCCGAACCTTACCCCGATCCGCTTTTCCTTGCGCCACACCACCGTGCAGGCGAGATGCGCGCCATCGGCCTTGATCGATAGGGTGAAATGCTCGGGAATGCCGACCGGGCTGGTGACGTCGAGGGCTGCGCCGGTGGCGGAGAAATTGCGGACGGTGCAGTCGATCGCGCCGCCGCCGAACTCGATGGTTCCGGCTTTCAACACACGATGCCTGGCCTTGTTGCGTCGTTCTTCGTCCATTGGGCCAATTTACACCCGAAGCTGACACAGAGGTTAAAATGCAACCGGCGTGCGATGAATTTACGCCCCGCAGCAGGGTGCGGCGGTATCATGTGGTGGAGCGGAACCTCACAGCGCCGGCTGAAACGAATCTGCCCGCGCCATCCGCCAGGCGTCGCCGAACCGCGGATCTTCCGTCCCTTCGAGCAGCTCGCCCGGGCGCAGCGCCGGATAGAGCTGTGCGAAGGACTGCACACGGGTCGTCGAGGTCCGCTGGCTGAAATGAACCGGGCGCAGCTCCTGCGGATGGGTGAGACCGGCCGCCGCGATCAGCTCGGTCAGCGAGTGCAGCGTGGCGCGATGATAATTGTGCACGCGGTCGATCTTGAGCGGCACGTAGAGCGCACGTGCCCGCGTCGGGTCCTGGGTCGCGACTCCGGTCGGACAGCGGTCGGTGTGGCAGCTCAGCGACTGGATGCAGCCGAGCGAGAACATGAAGCCACGCGCGGAATTGCACCAGTCGGCGCCGATCGCCATCGCGCGCGCCAAGTCGAAGGCGGTGGCGATCTTGCCGGACGCGCCGATCTTGATGCGGTCGCGGGCATTGATCCCGACCAGCGCGTTATGGACGAAATTGACGCCCTCGCGCATCGGCATGCCCAGATGATCCATGAACTCCAGCGGCGCAGCACCGGTGCCGCCCTCGTTGCCGTCGACGACGATGAAATCGGGATAGATGCCGGTCTCCAGCATCGCCTTGCAGATCGCCAGAAACTCCCAGGGATGGCCGATGCAGAGCTTGAAGCCAGCCGGCTTGCCGCCGGAGAGCTTTCGCATCTCGGCGATGAACTGCATCATGCCAACAGGCGTCGAGAAGGCGCGATGCGAGGCTGGCGAGATGCAGTCCTCGCCCATGGTGACGCCGCGGATCTTGGAAATCTCCTCGGAGACCTTCGCCGCCGGCAGCACGCCGCCATGGCCGGGCTTGGCGCCCTGGCTGATCTTGAGCTCGACCATCTTGATCTGGTCCTGGCTCGCGACGCGCGCGAACGCCTCTGGATCGAAGCTGCCGTCGAGATGACGGCAGCCGAAATAGCCGGAGCCGATCTCCCAGATGATGTCGCCGCCCATCTCGGCGTGATAGGGGCTGAAGCCGCCTTCGCCGGTATCATGGGCGAAGCCGCCCTTCTTGGCGCCGGCATTGAGCGCGCGCACCGCATTGGGGCTGAGCGCGCCAAAGCTCATCGCCGAGATGTTGAACACTGAGGCCGAATAGGGTTTTGCGCAGTCCGGCCCGCCGATGGTGACACGAAACTTCTCCTCGGCGTGCGCCTTCGGCGACACCGAGTGATGCATCCACTCATAGCCTTCGCGATAGACATCCTCCTGGGTGCCGAACGGACGCTTGTCGAGCTGCATCTTGGCGCGCTGATAGACCAGCGCGCGAATGTCGCGCGAGAACGGCATGCCGTCCTTCTCGCTCTCGAAGAAATACTGCCGCATCTCCGGCCTGATCTCTTCGAGCAGGAAGCGGATATGCGCCGAGATCGGGTAGTTGCGCAGAACCGCATGGCCCTTCTGCATGAGATCGCGGACGCCGAGCAGCGTCAGGGCGCCGAAGATGCAGATCGGGATCAGCAGGATGTCGAAGATCTTGCGGTCCGCGATGCCGATGCCGATCAGCAATGCGGTGACGACCGCGCAGATCGTCAGGATGATGAAGCGCGGCGAGAATGGAAGCAGCAGGGTTTCCATCAGCCCTTCGGGCGAAGCTTGTGTCTTGTTCTCGTTGGCCACGACCACGTCCCTCTCGTCAGGATGACGGGGTATGATACGCCCGCGCCGGGTCTATGGATATGACGCGGACCGGTCCTGAGGCTACCGAATCCGCACGCTTCAGATCAATTCCTCCGGATGCGGGCTTTTGCACTGCAATAGATTCAATGACATGACAAATCAGTGACCAATTCAGTGGCCATGCAGCTGCGCCTCGTGCGGAATCACACCGTGGCGCGCAAGGCGCAGCTCCCCCACTTCTCGCATCGCAACACCGCTGCGAGATTTTGCCGCGCTTATAACAAGGCGCGCGCGGGCGACGCCAATGACAAGGTCGGGGGAGGATGGTGAGGGTGGTAGTGAGGGTGCGAGCCGAGATGCGAGCCACACTCTCCGCCGTCGTCCCGGGCAAGCGTCAGCGCAGACCCGGGACGGCGGTGTTGGAGGGTATCAGCGCTCGACGAACGCCTTCTCGATCACGAAGTGGCCGGGCTTGTTGCCGGAGCCTTCGACGAAATCGTGGCCCTCGAACATCACCTTGAGCTCTTCGAGCATCGCCGGGCTGCCGCACATCATGATGCGGTCGGTTGCGATGTCGAGCGGGCCCTGGCCGATGTCGTTGAACATCTGCTCGGAGCTGATGAGGTCGGTGATGCGGCCGCGATTGCGGAACGGCTCGCGGGTCACGGTCGGATAATAGATCAACTTGTCCGCGAGCAGCTCACCGAACAGCTCGTCCTCGCGCAAATTCGCGACGAGCTTCTCGCCGTAAGCGAGCTCGGAGACCTGGCGGCAGCCGTGCACCAGCACGATGCTCTCGAACTGGTCATAGACCTCGGGATCCTTGATCAGGCTGGCGAAGGGCGCAAGGCCGGTGCCGGTCGAGAGCAGCATCAGCCGCTTGCCGGGGATGAGGTTGTCGGTGATCAGCGTGCCGGTCGCCTTGCGGCCGACCAGAATGGTGTCGCCTTCCTTGATCTTCTGCAGGCGCGAGGTCAGCGGTCCGTCCTGCACCTTGATCGAGAAGAACTCGAGCTCTTCCTCGTGATTGGCACTGGCCATGCTGTAGGCGCGCAGCAGCGGACGGCCATCGACCTCGAGGCCGATCATCGCGAACTGGCCGCTCTGGAAGCGGAAGCCGGTATCGCGCGTGGCGCGGAAGCTGAACAGCGTGTCGGTCCAGTGCTGGACGGAAAGAACCTTCTCTCGGTAAAACGCGCTCATGATTTTCGATATTCCGAATAATTGCGGTTTTAGGGCAAAAGCGTTGCCCGGCCCTGAAAACGGGGCGGACACCATTGCCATGGTGGAGGATTTCGCCTGTGTGATTTACGCCATTGAAGCCAATAATCAACCTCGTTCCGGATGCAATTGATGCCGGTCAATGCGGCGTTCGCGGCGGAAACGGCCACACCATTAACGGATCTGCTGTCCGGGCGGCGCAGAGGGCAATTTCTTTTCCCTTTCGGGCGCAATTGCAGCACTTAATTTCCATCGCGCTCGCAAGAATTTCATTAAGAATAGCTCTGATTTTCACCCCGGCTTGGCGCCATTTCCCGCATTTTTGCGGCTTTTGGCGACTGGAACGATCTGGACATGACAAGCGGCGAGCGGATCTTCGTCCAAGCGATCAGGAGCTATGGCGCGCGTCATAGCATCGACGTCGATGTCCGCCCGGGCGGCTGGCTGATCGCCATGCGCCGTGGCGAGATGCGTCGCTTCGCCTTCGGCTACGACATCGGCCTCAACAGCGCGATCGCCCATCGCCTTGCCAACGACAAATCGGCGACTGCCGAGACGCTGTCGCTTGGATGCGTCCCCTGCATTCCGCATCACCTCTTCCTCAACCCGAAGCTGGGCAGCAACGTTGTTGATGCCGCCTGGCGAGAGGCCATGCTTGGGCTGCTTCACGACAATCCGCAAGGCGTGGTGGTGAAGCCCAACGAGGGGACGTCGGGACGATCGGTCTTCAAGGTGACGACAGAGACCGAACTCGACCACGCGGCCGGCGAGGTCTTTTCGATGAGCACAGGGCTCGTGCTCTCGCCTTATGTCGAGATCGAGGACGAGGTCCGTGTGATCCTGCTCGATGATGTCCCCCGCGTCGTCTACAGCAAGCAGCGTGGCTCGGATTGGCGGCACAATCTCGACGCCGGCGCAAAGCCCGTGCTGCTGGAAGGCGGCGAGGTCCGCGCGGCCTGCGTGAAGCTCGCGACCGATGCCGCAAGCGCGATCGGCATCACCTTTGCGTCAATTGACGTGGTGCGCGTGGATGGCGAATGGCGCGTGCTGGAAATCAATTCCGGCGTGATGATGGAAGCGCTGGCGAAGCTGCATCCGGAGCTGGTGCAGGCGACGTACGACGCGGCGCTGGATCGGGTGTTTGGGGAACACAAATAGCCGCGGACTCAATTCACCCTCCCCTGGAGGGACCTGGAGGGGGAGGGTAAAAGAGACCGCCATCAATTATTCGCGCTCGCGGAATCGTCCATCGCCTTGAAGGCTTCTTCCAGCTGCAGCGAGATCGGCACGTTCATCCGCTCGCCGGTCGGCATCCGCGCGATAAACCATTTGTTGTATAGCGGCACGAGATCGTGGTTGGAGCCGAGCTTGCGGAAGGTGCGGTCCACCACCGCTGACAATTGCGGCTCGCCCTTGCGGAACATGATGCCGTAGGGGTCGTACGACAGGAAGTCGCCGGTGACGCGGAACTTGTCCTGCGCCTTGTGGCGGACGATCAGGCCCGAGAGGAGAATGTCGTCGGTCGCGAAGGCGTCGGCCTTGCCGTCGACCAGCATCTGGTACGACTGCTCGTGATCGGCACCGACGACGATGTTCAGCCCCAGCGAGGATTTCTTGTCCGCGGCCTGGATCGCCTGCTCGTTGGTGGTGCCCTTCGTCACCACGATGGTCTTGCCCTTGAGATCAGTCAGCGACTGGACGCTGGACGCCTTCGGCACCATCAGCTTGGTGCCGGCGACGAACATCAGTGGCGAGAACGCCACCCGCTTGCCGCGCTCGGAATTGGCCGTGGTCGAGCCGCATTCCAGATCGATCTTGTTCTGGAGCACCGCGTCGATACGGTCGTCCGACGTGACCTTGACGTAGTCGATCTTCAGATTGGGATCGTCGACCTCGACGCCGATCTCCTCGACGATAGCCTCGCACAATTCGAGACTATATCCGATCGGGCGGCCCGACTGGTCGAGGAAGGAGAACGGCGGCGAGCTTTCGCGATAGCCGAGCCGCACGGCGTGCGCGTTCTTGATGGCGAGCAGCGTCGGGCTAAGCCCCTCGCTGCCGCCGGTCTGGGCGCAGGCGCCCGTAGCCAGCAGACATGCTGCCAGCAACAGGCTGCCCGAAATCGCCGTCAAAGGGCGCATGAAGCACTCCCGTCAGTGGCCGGCCATCGCAGGCACTTCGCCCGGCACCATGTCGCCGGGCACGACATCGCCAGCTCCGAGCTCGTGCTCGGGTCCGAGCTCGCCTTCCCACTTCGCCACGACCGAGGTCGCCAGCGTGTTGCCGATCACGTTGGTAGCGCTGCGGCCCATGTCGAGGAAAGTGTCGATGCCCATGATCATCAGCAGCCCCGCCTCGGGGATGTTGAACTGCGACAGCGTCGAGGCGATCACGACAAGGGAGGCGCGCGGCACGCCGGCGACGCCCTTCGAGGTGATCATCAGGGTCGCCAGCATCGCCAGCTGCGTGCCGAGCGGCATGTCGATGTGGTAGCTCTGCGCGATGAAGATGCTCGCGAAGGTGCAGTACATCATCGTGCCGTCGAGGTTGAAGGAATAGCCGAGCGGCAGCACGAAGCTCGAGATTCGCGACGAGGCGCCGAACTTGTTCAGTCCTTCCAGCGTCTTCGGATAGGCCGCTTCCGAGCTCGCGGTGGAGAACGCGATCATCAGCGGCTCGCGGATCAGCCTGAGCAGATGGCTGTAGCGCGGCCCGATCACGATGAAGCCGACCATCACCAGGATGCCCCAGAGGATGAAGAGCGAGAGATAGAAGCCGCCCATGAACACGATGAGCTTCCAGAGCACTAGCAGGCCGTTCTTGGCGACGGTCGCGGTGATCGCGGCCCAGACCGCGAACGGCGCGAACAGCATCACATAGCTCGTCACCTTCAGCATGATGTGGCCGAGATCGTCGATCAGCGCCAGGATCTGCTTGGAGCGCTCCGGCAGCGCACCCATCGCCACCGAGAAGAACACGGCGAAGATCACGATCTGGAGGATCTCGTTCTGTGCCATCGCGTCCGCGATCGAGGTCGGGATCAGATGGGTCAGGAATTTCTCGATCGAGAAGGCGGAGACCGGCAGGCCGGTCGACTGCGCCTTGTCAGGCAGCGTGCCGGGGAAGTTGGCGCCGGGCTGGAGCAGGTTGACCATGACGAGGCCGAGCATCAGCGACACGAAGGAAGCGCTGACGAACCAGCCCATGGTCTTGGCGAAGATGCGGCCGAGCTTGGAGCCCGAACCCATATGGGCGATGCCGCCGACCAGGGTCGCAAACACCAGCGGCGCGATGATCATCTTGATCAGGCGCAGGAAGATCACGGCGATCAGGTTGATGGACGACGCCCAATCTCCACGCGTATCCGGCAGGAAATTGTAAATCGCCGAGCCCATGATGATGCCCAGCACCATCGCCGCCAAAATGTATTGCGTAAACCTGTTCGACATCAATGACCCCCACTACACCGACCGCTTCATGATGTCGCAGATATGACAGCGACGCAACACGCTTTGCGTGCGCTCCCTTGAGCCGGATGTTCCCGTTGCGAAACCGAACGCGGCGATCTAGCCTTCATGCAGCGCACAACGAATGCGGCTTGCTCGTTTTGTTTGCGGCAACTGCATCAATAAACGTCAAGCAATGAGAGAGGGAACACCATGACCGGAAGCCGCAATCGCCAAATTCTTCTGGTGGAAAAGCCCAGCGGCAAGCTCGGCCCCGAGCATTTCAAGATGGTCGAGAGCGCATTGCCGGAACCGAAGGACGGCGAGGCGTT
Organism: Bradyrhizobium sp. S3.2.6; assembly: GCF_040546885.1. NCBI lineage: Bacteria > Pseudomonadati > Pseudomonadota > Alphaproteobacteria > Hyphomicrobiales > Nitrobacteraceae > Bradyrhizobium > Bradyrhizobium sp. S3.2.6. The sequence goes on from NZ_JBEPOS010000022.1 coordinate 81,833, forward strand.
GCTACACGTGCGTTACATCTCGCTCGACGCCGCCAATCGCGCCTGGATGCACGGGGCGACGTATCGTTCGGCCGTCGAAGCGAACAGCGTGATGGCCGGCGGCGGCATTGCCGAGGTCGTCAGCTCGAAAGCGCCAGAGCTTGCTCCGGGCGACATCGTGTTCGGTGACACCGGCTGGCAGGAGTTTGCCGCAGTGCCCGCAAAGCATTTGGCGAAAATGCCGAAGCTGGAGCCGATGACGCATCTGCTCAGCGTGTTCGGCATCGCCGGCCTCACCGCCTATTTCGGCCTGCTCGAGGTCGGCAAGCCCAGGGAAGGCGAGACCGTCGTGGTCTCGGCGGCCGCGGGCTCGGTCGGCTCGATCGTCGGGCAGATCGCCAAGATCAAGGGATGCCGCGTCATCGGCATCGCCGGCGGCGCGGACAAATGCCACTGGCTGACCTCCGAGCTTGGCTTCGATGCGGCTGTCGACTACAAGGACGGCGCCGTGTTCAAGGCGCTGCGCGCGGCCGCACCAAAGGGCATCGACGTCTATTTCGACAATGTCGGCGGCGACATTCTGGAAGCCTGCATTCCGCAGATGAACAATTACGGCCGCATCGCCTGCTGCGGTGCGATCTCGCAGTATGACGGGACGCCGTCGGCACACGGCCCGCGCGGCGTGCCCGGCCTGATCGTGGTGAAGCGGCTCGTGATGCAGGGCTTCATCGTGATGGACTACATGAAGGAGAGCCAGCGCGCCCTTGCCGATCTCCAGACCTGGGTAAAATCCGGCAAGCTGAAGGTGCAGGAAGACGTCATCGATGGATTGCAGAACACGCCGAAGGCGCTGATCGGATTGCTCGCGGGTGAGAACCGCGGCAAGCGCATGGTCAGGCTGTAGAGACGTAGTTACGTCGCAATTCCACGCGTATTATCTACTTGCGGTAGTGGCCGAAGCGGCCAAGGATGGCGCGCGCGGCATCACCCGCGACGATTGTTTGCATCACTTTTAATAAAGCGTCGGCACTACCGACAGGGCAGGAATTCACCCCGATGTTCAACACATTGAAACATGTTTCGACGCGGAGGGCGTTGCTCGCCGCAGCACTCTTCGCAACTGCAACAAGCGCATTCGCGCAAGCGCCGACCGAGGCTCAGAAGAGCGCGATCCGCTCCGCATGCCGCTCGGATTTCATGGCGCATTGCGCGAGCGTCACGCCGGGCGGCGCCGAGGCGTATCAATGTCTGCAGAAGAACATGTCCGGCCTGTCCTCCGGGTGCCAAACCGCGGTTCGTGCGATCGAGCCTGCCGCGGTTCCGAAGGCCGAAGCTGCTCCTGCCGCGCCGAAGACCGAAGCTGCCCCCAAGGCAGAAGCGCCACCTGCCGCATCGAAGGCTGAGTCCGCACCCGCAGCAAAGCCGGCAGCCGCGGCGCCGAAGGCCGCCGCCGCCAAGCAGCCGAGCAGCGCGCAAATTGCTGCGGTCAAGAGCGCATGCCGCGCCGATTATCCCAAGGTTTGCGCCAGCGTGCCGCCGGGCGGCGCTCCCGCACTCGAATGCCTGGAGAAGAACAAGGCCGGGGTTTCGGCGGCTTGCGCGAAGGCCGTGACCGCTGCGACCGGTGGCGGCGGTGCAACAGCGACGGCCGCGCCCGCAGCTGCTGCCGCGCCGGCTTCCGGAGCCGCGCCGGCGGCCGCACCCGCCGCGATCGTATTGCGCCCACTGCGGCCGCGCGAAGAGCTGTTCATCGTCCGCTCCGCCTGCGGCGCCGACATCCGCACGCTCTGCGCCGGCGTCCAGCCCGGTGGCGGCCGCATCGTGCAATGCGTTGCTAGCAACGCGGCGTCGCTCTCGCCCGGCTGCAAGGATGTGCTTGCGCCGTTTGCTGCGCGATGAGCAGCGCGCAGCTCACGGCGCGCGTGAATTTTCGCGCCTCTTGCGACTAACCTTTTGCCGACGCCCGATTTCAATCGCGACAAGACCCGGAGAAAGACATGCGTGCATTCCTGCTCATCGCTTCCGCGCTGCTTGCCTTCGCAGCGACCATGACCTTCGAGCCGTCTGATGCCAACGCAGTGGTGTGCGCCCGCGGCGTCTACCGCGCCGGTTGCGCCGGACCGAATGGCGCCGTCGTGGTCCGCAGGCCGGTGGTCCGCTGTACCAGGGTGCTGGTGAACGGGGTCTACGTGAAGCGCTGCGTCTGACGCGCGGGTGGTCAACCCAATGCGGTTTGGCTATGGTTCGCAACTGACGGTTTCGGGCACGCGCAAGACGGTTGCCCGCGGCCGTGCTGCGGCGCACCTCGCCTTGTCGATAATTCCGCTGGCGTGGGAAGCCGGGGCCCATTAGTCTACCCTGAGATAGTAAGTATACTGTCAATTAGGGAGGCAGAATTTGCGGATCGCCGTGATTGGCGGGGGGCCCGGTGGGCTCTATTTCGCCTATCTCTGGAAGAAGCGCCACCCCGAGGATCAAGTCGACCTGTTCGAACAGAACCCGGCCGACGCGACCTGGGGTTTTGGCGTCGTGTTCTCCGACCAGGCCCTGGAGTTCCTGCGCGCCGACGACCCCGAGACGGTCGATGCGATCGCGCCGCATATGGAGAGCTGGGAGAACATCACGCTGAACCGCGGCGGCGATACCGTTGCTATTGACGGCGTCGGCTTCTCCTCGATCGGCCGGCTCGAGCTGCTGCAGTTCCTGCAAAAGCGCGCGCTCGATGCCGGCGTCACGGCGCGCTTCGACACCCAGATTCACACGATCGACCAGCTCAACGGCCATGATCTGATCGTCGCCTCCGACGGCTTGAATTCGCTGGTGCGCCGCGCCTACGAGGGCGATTTCGGCACCTCGCTGTCCTATTCCTCCAACAAGTTCGTCTGGTACGGCACCTCAAAGCGCTTCGACACGCTGTCGCAGACTTTCGTGAAGACCGACCGCGGCGCGTTCAATGCGCACCACTACCGCTATTCGCCGACCATGAGCACCTTCCTGGTCGAGTGCGATCACGCGACCTGGCAGGCCTATGGCTTCGCCTACAAGGACGTCGAGCAGTCCAAGGGCGTCTGCGAGGAGGTGTTTGCCGACACGCTCGGCGGCCACTGCCTGGTCTCCAACAAGTCGGTCTGGCGCAACTTTCCCTGGGTCTGGAACGAGCACTGGTCGTTCAAGAACATGGTGCTGATTGGCGATGCCCTGCACTCGGCGCATTTCTCGATCGGATCGGGCACGCGGCTCGCGATCGAGGACGCCATCGCGCTGGTCAAGGCGCTGGAATCGGATGCGCATCTGACGACCGCACTGCATCGCTACCAAGCCGCCCGCAAGCCTGTGGTGCAGAAGCTGATCAATGCCGCGCGCACCTCGGCCTTCTGGTACGAGCACTTTGCCCAGCACATGCAGCTTGGCCTGATGGACTTTGCCTATAGCTACATCACCCGCTCCGGCCGCATCGACGATTCGCGGCTGCGCGCGATGTCGCCGGCCTTCATGGCGCGCTACGAGGCCGAGAAGAACGGCGGAGACGCGGACCGCGAGGCTACGGCATGAGTAACGAGATTCGCGACCAGGTGCCCGCGGACGGCGCGGGCGCCCGTGAGATCGGCTTTGCCGTTCCGCAACTCTACAACGCCAGCCGCGTGCTGTTCGACAATCTCGCCAAAGGCCGCAGCGACAAGCTCGCGCTGATTGGCCCGGCGGGCACTCGGACCTATGCCGAGCTGTGTGCCGAGGCATGCCGCTGGGGCAACGGCTTTGCGTCGCTCGGCCTGAAGCGCGGCGACCGCGTGCTGCTGTTCCTCGACGACACGCCGGCCTATCCCGCCGCCTTCTTCGGCGCAGTGCGCGCGGGCTTCGTGCCACTCTTGATCAATACGCTGACGCCGCCGGACCTGCTGCAATTCTATCTTGCCGATTCCGGCGCGGCCGTTGCGGTAGCGGAGGCCGAGTTCTGCGGTCGCTTCAACGCGGAGGCATGCAAGGACACGAACCTGCGCACGCTGATCGTCGTGAACGGCGCGGTCGGAGAGCACGCCGCGCCTGCCGCACTCGCGGCAACAAGCTGGCTTGCACAACTCCAGACGAAGCTTGCGGAAGCCGATACGCATCGCAACGAGATGGCGTTCTGGATGTACTCCTCCGGCTCGACCGGCCGGCCCAAGGGGATCGTGCATCTCCAGCACGACATGGCCTATAGCGAGGCTGCCTTTGCGCAGAACGTGCTGAAGCTGGCGCCGGACGACATCTCCTTCTCCGTGCCGAAGATTTTCTTCGCCTATGGCTTTGGCAATTCCGTCACCTTCCCGTTCTCCGCGGGCGCGGCAACTTTGCTTCTGCCGGGCCAGCCGAAGCCGGCATCGATCTTTGCCGCGATCGAGCAGTACCAGCCGACGGTCTTCTTCGGCCTGCCCACGCTCTACACGTCGCTGACCAAGGCCGAGGGCGCGGACAAGACGAACTTCTCGTCGCTGCGCATGGCGCTCTCGGCAGCCGAGGTGCTCTCGGCCGAAGTCTTCAACGGCTGGAAGGCGCTCACGGGCCTCGAGATCGTCGAAGGTCTCGGCTCGACCGAGGTGCTGCACATCTATCTCTCCAACCGCCCCGAGCAGAAGAAGCTCGGCGCGGCGGGCTTGCGCGTTCCCGGCTACGAGGTCGCGCTGCGCGACAAGGACGGTCGCGACGTCGGTGACAACAAGGAAGGGATCTTGTGGGTCCGCGGCGATTCCAACACGCCGCTGTACTGGAACCGGCCGGACAAGTCCGCCGAGACCATCCGCGAGGAGGGATGGATCTACACCGGCGACCGTTTTGTTCGCGACAGCGACGGTTTTCACTTCTTCCGCGGCCGCGCCGATGATCTCATCAAGATCTCGGGCCAGTGGGTCTACCCGCTCGAGGTCGAGCTGTGCCTCGCCGACCATCCCGAGATTCGCGAATGCGCGGTGTTCGCGGCCGAACTGCCGGACCGGCGCATGACGCTCAAGGCGGTGGTGGTGATGAACAACCGCACCGCCGACCAGAGCGAGGCGACGCGGCGGCTGCAGGACTACGTCAAGGGCAAGCTGCTGCCCTACAAATATCCGCGCGAGGTGATCTTCATCGACGAGCTGCCGAAGACGGGCACGGGGAAGATCGACCGGCAGGCGTTGTTGCGGATGTGAGCCCTCGCTGTCATCGCCCGCGAAGGCGGGCGATCCAGTATCCCAGAGACGGTGCTTGAGCCGAGAAGCCGCGGCGTACTGGATTCCCCGCCTTCGCGGGGAATGACAGTTGAGATTGAGGCGACAGCGTCGCTACATGACAATGAAGTCAGTCACCCCGCCTTCCCCAAATGCTCCAGCGCATCCTCCGCCCGCAGCGGCACCCGCGAGGCCTCGTTGTTGAGGTCGACGAGCTGGACCAGCAGCCCCATCAGCGCCTTGCGATCGCCGGGCTTGAGCGGCTCCAACATGCGCGTCTGCGCACGTTCGACGGCGGGGATGATCTCGCGCAGGATCGCGGCGCCCGGCTTGGTCAAATAGAGCAGCTTGATCCGCTTGTCCTCCGGCGCCGGCTTGCGCTCGACAAAATCCTTGGCCTGGAGCCGTTCGATCACGCTGCCGAGCGTGGAGCGGTCGAAGGCGATCACCGCCGACAACCGCGTCGCGTCGATGCCAGGATGAGTGTGGATCGCGATCAGCGCCGCATATTGCACGGGCGTAAGGTCGAACGCCTTGCACTCCTCCATGAAGATCGAGACCGCGATCTGCTGCATGCGCCGGAACAGATAGCCCGGCGCGGCATAGACCGCGTCTATCGTAATCGGCGCGGCAGGCTTACTCGGCATCGGGCTGCTTCTCCGGTGCGGCGTTGGCGAAGGCGGGCAGCGCCTTGGCGGCGGCTTCGGCCTTGAGCAGGCGCGGATACGCCGCGACGTCAACGCCGAAGCGGCGCGCATTGGCAAGCTGCGGCACCAGGCAGAGATCGGCGAGCGTCGGCGTATCGCCAAAGCAGAACGGCCCTGGTTCACCCTTGATCAGCGTCTCGCAAGCCGACAGTCCCTCGCGATTGACCCAGGCGGCCCAATCCTGGACCTTCTCCTCGGGCAACCCAAGCTCGCGCAGCCGCGCCAGCACTTTCAGATTCTGAACCGGATGAGTGTCGCAGGCGATCGCCAGTGCGAACGCCCTCACCTTGGCGCGCTGCAACGCATCCTTCGGCAGCAATGGCGGGCTGGGGTGCGTTTCGTCGAGCCATTCGATGATCGCGACCGATTGGGTCAGCACTGCACCGGCATCATTCTCCAGGGTCGGCACCAGGCCCTGCGGATTGATGGCGAGATAGGCGGGCGCGCTTTGTTCGCCCTTGCGAAGGTGATGCGGCAAATGCTCGGCACCGAGGCCCTTCAGATTCAGCGCGATCCGCACGCGGTAGGCGGCGCTGGAGCGGAAATAGCCGTGCAGCTTCATCGGAACCCTCCCTGTCTGTCATTCCGGCTCGCGCAGCGAGAGCCCGGAATAACGACGACCTTGTAAGTCGTTCGTCAAGTTGACGCTACCCAGACTGTAAGTATACTGTCAAATAACAAAACGACGGGAGCCGCACCATGGAAGCCGTGACCAAGACGCCGGAACGCGAGGCGTTCTACAAGAGGATCGACGGCGAAAATCTCACCGCGCTGTGGACGGTGATGGGCGATTTGATCACGCCGGAGCCGAAGAGCGCCTGCCGGCCGCACCTCTGGAGGTTCGACGTCATCCGTGACTACATGACCGAAGCGGGCAAGCTGATCACCGCCAAGGAAGCCGAGCGGCGCGTGCTGGTGCTGGAGAACCCGGGCCTGCGCGGCCAGTCCAGGATCACGACATCGCTTTATGCCGGCGTGCAAATGGTGGTGCCCGGCGACGTGGCGCCCGCGCACCGGCACAGCCAGTCGGCACTGCGCTTCGTGCTCGAAGGCAAGGGCGCCCACACCGCCGTCGACGGCGAGCGCACCGCGATGGAGCCCGGCGATTTCATCATCACGCCGTCGATGACCTGGCACGATCATTCCAACGAGACGAGCGAGCCAATGTTCTGGCTCGACGGCCTCGATATTCCGCTGGTGCAGTTCTTCGATTGCTCCTTCGCGGAAGGCTCCAGGGAAGACCAGCAGAAGATCACAAAGCCGGCCGGCGACAGCTTTGCCCGCTACGGCCACAATCTCTTGCCGGTCGATGTGAAGCGGTCATCGAAGACCTCGCCGATCTTCAGCTACCCCTATGCCTACACCCGCGAGGCGCTGGAGAAAGCACGCACGAGCCAGGAATGGGACGCCTGCCATGGGCTAAAGCTTAGGTTCAGCAACCCCGAGACCGGCGATTTCGCCATGCCGACCATCGGGACCTTCATTCAGCTGCTGCCCAAGGGTTTCAAGACCGCACGCTACCGCGCGACGGATGCGACCGTGTTCTGCCCGATCGAAGGCCGGGGCCGCAGCCGCATTGGCGATGCGGTTTTCGAGTGGGGCCCGCGCGATCTGTTCGTGGTGCCGAGCTGGCAGTGGGTGACGCACGAGGCGGATGAGGATGCCGTGCTGTTCAGCTTCTCGGACCGGCCGGTGCAGCAAAAGCTGGATCTGTTTCGCGAGGACCGCGGGAACGCGTGAGGATCACGACTAACCACATCCGTCATTGCGAGCGCAGCGAAGCAATCCAGAATCTTTCCGCGGCAAGATTCTGGATTGCTTCGTCGCAAGTGCTCCTCGCAATGACGGCTGTGGCTACCGCCAGTGCAACAGCTTGATCTCCAGCCAATTGATCACCCTGCCCACCACAAGCCCGAACGCCGACAGGATCACCACGCCGGCGAGCAGCTGATCGGTCTGCATCAGATTGCCCGCCTGCAACACGAAGGCGCCGATGCCGTATTGCGCGCCGATCATCTCGGCGCTGACGACGAGCAACAGCGCCACTGAGGCCGTGATGCGGAAGCCGGCGAGGATCGCGGGCAGCGCGCCCGGCCAGACCACCCTGCGCACGATGGTGGGGAACGGCACGTTAAAACTCTGCGCCATGCGGATGAGATTGCGCGGCACCGCATCGACGCCGCTATAGACCGAGATCGCGGTCGAGAAGAACACCCCGAGCGCAATGGTCGCGATCTTCGGCTCTTCGCCGATGCCGAGCCAGAGGATCAGAAGCGGCAGCAGCGCGATCTTCGGAATCGGGAACAGCGCCGAGATGAAGGTGATGCCGACGCTGCGCGCCAGCCGCGACAGGCCGATGGCGAAGCCGACCGCAATGCCGGCCGCCGTCCCCAGCAGCCAGCCGACGCCGATGCGCAGCAGCGACGCCGAGAGATGCTGCCAGAGCGCGCCCGACAGCGCCAGCTCGTAAATCGCGCGCACGATGGCCGACGGTGCCGGCAGAAACAGCGGATTGACGAGGCCGGTGCTGCCTGCCGCCTGCCAGATCGCAATGACCAGCGCGAGCGCGATCCAGCCGCCGAAACGGCTGGAGGCCGGCACGAAGCCCGCGCCGCGAAAGCGGACGCGCCGCGTCGTATCGTTCTTGGCCGATATGTCCGTCGCGCGATCAAGCATGCTGGACCTCGCGCTCGGCATCGATCGCCTCGTTGCGGATCAGCGACCAGATCTGGTTCTGCAGCGCCAGCAGTTTTTCGCGCGCAGCGATTTCGCCGCGTTCGGCACGCGTCATCGGCACCGCCACGACCTCGCGGATGCGCCCCGGTCGCCGTGACAGCACCACGATGCGGTCGGCCAGCCGCGCGGCCTCTTCGAGATTGTGCGTGACATAGGCCGCGCCCATGCCGCCATCGGCGAGCAGGCGGACGAAATCCTCCATCAACAGCTCGCGCGTCTGCGAATCCAGCGCCGACAGCGGCTCGTCCATCAGCAGGATGGCAGGCCTCACCGCGAGCGCGCGCGAAATGCCGACGCGCTGGCGCATGCCACCGGAAAGCTGCTTCGGGTAGGTTTTGCGAAAATCGGTCAGTCCCGTGCGGCGCAGCGCATCCTCGACCAGCGCACGGCGCTGCGTGGCTGAGACCTGCGTGTGCAGCAGCGGGAATTCGACGTTCTCCTCGACCGTCGCCCAGGGCAGCAGCGCGAAATCCTGGAACACGAAGGTCAGCGGATTGAGACTGTCCGCCGGCGGCGCGCCGCGCAACTCGGGTGCGCCCGACGTCGGCTGCAGCAGCCCGCCAAGGATCGACAGCAGCGTGCTCTTGCCGCAACCCGAGGGACCGACGATCGCCACCACCTCGCCGGCGCCGACGGTGAAGGAGACGTCGTCGAGCACGGCGAGATCGCCGAAGCGGTGGGAGATGTGGTTGGCGATCAGGTCCATTCTGTCTCGTCTATCCTGTTCTCCGTCGTTCCGGGATGGTCCGAAGGACCAGACCCGGAACCTCGAGATTCTCAGGTGCGCAAGTGCGCACCGTAGTTCTCGCTTCGCGAGCCCCGGAATGACTACGGGTTAGTCCGCCTTCACAAAATCCTTGGCGATGATCGTATTGGCATCAAAGCCCTTGTCAGCAAAGCCCTGCTCCTGGAGCCATTTGATCTGGTTGTCGACGTTCTTGACGTCGAGCTTGCCGTCCGGATCGATATAGGCGCAGTTGCCGACCACCTGCTCGACCGGCAGGTTGGTGTATTTTGCGATGATCTCCAGCAGCAGCTTTGTCTTGTCGTTGATCGGGGCAACACCGTCCTTCATCGCGGCAAGGATGACGTCGTGATATTCGCGATCGGCCTTGGCGAGCACACCGAGAAATTTTGTCACCAGCACCTTGTTGGTCAGCGTCTTCGGCGAGGCGAACACCGCGCCCAATTGCCAGGGCGTCTCGTCGCCGACCCAGCCCAGGAATTTTGCACCGCCCTCGTCCATCAGCTTTCGCGCCGTCGAGATCGGCAGCAGCGCCGCATCGACGGTCTCGCCCTTCAGCGCGGCGGCTGCATTCGACAATGACTGCAGCGGCACGATCTTCACCTCAGCGAGCTTGAAGCCGTATTTGTCGGCGAGCAGGCCGAGCGAATAATGGAAGCTCGAGCCGACCTGGGTCACCGCGATGCGCTTGCCCGCGAGGTCCTTCGGCGTCTTCAGGCCGCTCGCATAGGCGTTGTTGCTGGCGAAATAGCCGATCAGGGGATAGCCGGCCTTTTCGCGGCTCATGCCGCCGATCACCTTCAGCACGCCCTTGCCGGCGAGATTGTAGAGGCCGGCGGTGAAAGCCGTGACGCCGAAATCGACGTCGCCCGAGGTCGTGGCGACCGCGATCGGCTGCGCCGCGTCGAAGAATTTCAGCTCGACGTCGAGGCCGGCTTCGCGGAAATAGCCCTTGTCCTGCGCGATGAAGACCGGCGCGGAGGACGACAGGCGGAGCACGCCGATCCTGGCCTTCAGTGCGTCTTCGGCCCGGACCGTGCCCATCGCCATCATCGCCAAAAGGCCAGCTGCCGCGAGCCGCGCAATCCCGATCATCCCGCTTCCTCCAATGGTTCTTCTTGCAGTCCGTTACAGGCCCTCGGGCACCGGCTGGTCCCGCCCGATGAAGGCGCCCTGTTGTTTCAACGTTTCCTGCAATAATTCAACCGGGATTTCTCGTGGAATCCGATTTCCGGACAGCGCCAGGGCGGCTGCGGAACCGGCCGCCTCCCCCATCACGAAGCAGGCCCCGGAAACCCGCGCCGCCGACTGCCCCTCATGGGTCATCGAGGCGCAGCGGCCGGCGACCAGGAGGTTATCGACGCCCTCGGGCAGCAGCATCCGATACGGCAGCTCGTTATAGCCGCGCGATTCCGGGATCGGCGGGAAGGTGAAGACGACGTCCCCGGGGACATGGGCCTCGATCGGCCAGCCATTGACGCCGATGGAATCCTCGAACGAGGCGCAGCCGAGCACGTCCTCGCCGCTGAGCTGGTAGCCGCCCTTGATGCGGCGGGTCTCGCGGATGCCGAGTTGCGGCGGCAGATCGACGATGTAGGATTTTTCAAACCCCGGCACAGTGCGCAGGAATTCAAAGGCTGCGAGCGCCTGCTTGCGGCCCTCGATCTCGCCGCGGGTGAGATCGTCGGGCTCGACGCCGTTGATGGCGTGGCCGTCCTCGCGCGCGATCTGGGTGAAATTCACCCGCCATTCGATGCCGGATTTTTGCGGCCGCACGATCGCACTCTTGCGTGGGAATTTGTGCGTGCCGGCGGCGGTGGCCTGTTCCATCAATTGCGGGATGGTCCGCCAGGCATCGCCGGCCTTTGCGGGGTCAATGCCGTTGAGACGAAGCATCATCGACGGGTACATCGGATGGCCGTGCTCATCGCCAATGTCGAACGGCGCGCCGGCCCAGACTGCGAGATCCCCGTCGCCGGAGCAATCGATGAAGATCTCTGAGCGCACCGCCTGCCGGCCCGCCTTGGTCTCGACCATCAGCGCGTCGATACGGCGGTCATCGCCCATCACAACACCCGCGCCGAGTGCGTGGAAGAGGATGTGGACCTTGTGGCTCACAAGCAGCTCGTCGGCTGCGATCTTGTAGGCCGCGGTGTCATAGGCCTGGGCAAACACCTTGCCGAGGATCAGATGTGGCGTGTTGAGGCCGTTCAGATGATCGATCCGCGCCAGCAGGTCAGACGCCATGCCCTGCACCAGCCGGTGGGCCTGGCCAAAGACATTGCCATGCAGACCGCAGAAATTGGTGACGCCTGCCGCGGTGCCCATGCCGCCGAGAAAGCCATAGCGCTCGATCAGCAGCGTCTTTCGTCCGGCGCGCGCTGCGGATGCCGCCGCCACAATGCCGGCCGGGCCGCCGCCGAGCACGACGACTTCGTATTCGCCGTAAAGCGGCACCTGGCGCGCTGGTTCTTCGATCGTCGTGGCCCGCATGGCGCGTCCTATCCCTGAAAATCTCTTGCTTGGCCCGACTATGAATTAACGCGAGACAGGCTACAATCCACCAATATACGCGATCAGCTTTCTCGAATCGAGAAAGGTCGACATGGATATCCTGGTAAACCTCCAAGCGTTCCTCGCCACGGCAGATGCAGCCGGATTCTCCGCGGCCGCCCGAAAACTCGGTGTCTCGACCTCTGTGGTGGCCAAGCGCGTCACGCAGCTGGAAGCGCGGATCGGCACGCCGCTGTTTCAGCGCTCGACCCGGCAAATGCGGCTGACCGACGCCGGTCAACGCTATGTGCATCGCGCGCGCGGCGTGGTCACCGACGCCACCGATTTGCTCTCGCGCATGGGCGAGAAGGGCCACGATCTCGTCGATCATCTCCGTATCAAGGCACCGACCTCGCTGACGGTGGCGCGGCTTGCGGACGCGTTCAGCGCTTTCCAGACCCAGAACCCGCGATTAAAGCTCGAGATCGTGCTGATCGATCGTCCGGTCGATCCCGTCACCGAAGGCTTTGACATCGCGATCGGCGCCTTTCCGCATTCCTTCGGCGGTGTCGTCGACGAGCCGCTGTGCGCGCTGAAGCGGCTGCTCTGCGCCTCACCGGCCTATTTGAAGAAGCACGGCACGCCAAGGCATCCGCGCGACCTCGTCGAGCATCGCTGCCTCAGCTTCCTGCCGACCGGTCCGGAATGGATCTTTGACGGACCGCGCGGCCGCGTCAGCATCCAGGTCAGCCCGCTGCTTTCGTCCAACGAAGGACATGTGCTGGCGCGCAGCGCGATCGCCAGGAACGGCATCACGCTGATATCGCACTATCTCGTCGCGGATGCCTTGCGCGACGGCACGCTCAAGCCCGTGCTGCGCGATTTTCCAATTCCCGAGCTGTGGGTGAAGGCCGCGATCCCCGAGCGGCGGCGCAATGCGGCGGCAGTGCAGGCGCTGCTGGCGCTCCTCAAGACGTCACTCGCTACGTCGCTGTGAGGCTGGCCGCGCAACCGTCACGTCTTCCCGCCGCCCCAGTTCGCCGCCCGCTTCTCGGCGAACGAAGCCAGCCCCTCCGCCGCCTCCGGGCTCTGGCGCTTGAGCGAATGCAGTTGCACGAGCCGCGCGTACGCCGCATCGTCCACGGCCATTCCGCCGAACGAGCTCTCCAGCGCCAGCCGCTTGGTCTCGGCCACGGCCTCCGGTCCGTTGGCGAGCAGCTGCTCGACCACCTTGGCGCCGGCGGTTTCGAGATCGGCGAGCGGCACGACGTCATGGACGAGGCCGATGCGGCGGGCGTCTTCGGCGCCAAAGCGTTCGCCGGTCAACGCGTAACGGCGGACTTGCCGTACACTCATGGCATCGCAGAGCTGGGGGATGATGATCGCGGCGGTCAGACCCCAGCGCACCTCCGTGATGGAGAACAGGGCGTTGTCGGCGGCGATCACGACATCGCAGGCCGAAATCACGCCGGTGCCGCCACCAAAGCAGCCGCCCTGCACCAACGCGACGGTCGGGATCGGCAGCGTGTTGAGCCGCTGCACGGCCTCGAACGTCGCCCGGGACGCCGCCTCGTTCGCATCAGGCGATTGCGGCCGCACGCCGTTGATCCATTTGAGGTCGGCGCCGGCCTGAAAGTGCTTGCCGTTGCCCCGGAGCACGACAACACGGAGGTTGGGCTTTTTGCCGAGATCGTCCATGGACCCGAGCACGCCGGCGATCAGGGCGCCGTCATAGGCGTTGTTGACCTCCGGGCGATTGAGCGTGACGGTCGCAACCCCGCGCTCGTCGAGGGTCCACAGGACAGGGCTGGCAGTCATCGGCGATCCTCCGGTCTTATTGGTTGCCGCGCACTATGGACGAGGCTGTAGACCCCGATCCATATCTTTCCGGCGTGGGGCGGCCGCGCCCATCGCATGGCGGCTTGTGTCATGCTGGCGTTGGGCGACATCAAGGATCAGGACGGGACATCTATGCGCATCTGCATTTTCGGCGCGGGCGCCGTCGGAAGCCATCTCGCGGTCAGGCTCGCGCGCGCCGGCCACGAGGTCTCATGCGTAATGCGCGGCGCGCATCTCGAGGCGGTGCGCGCCAATGGCCTGAAGTTGCGCGTCGGCGATTCCGAGGTCTCGGCCAAGGTGAACGCCTCGGGCGATCCGGCCCAGCTCGGCCCGCAGGATGTGGTGATCTCGACGCTCAAGGCCACGGCGCTGACCGGACTGGTCTCCAGCATCAAGCCGCTGCTCCAGGACGACACCGCCATCGTATTCGCCCAGAACGGCATTCCCTGGTGGTACGGTATCGGCCTGCCGCCGCGACACCCGACGCCGCCGGACATTTCCTTCCTCGATCCAGGTGGACGTCTGTGCGCCTGCATCCCGAAGGAGCGGATCATCGGTGGGGTGGTGTTCTCCTCCAACGAGGTGACCGCGCCCGGCGTCGTGCAGAACCTGACGCCGGACCGCAACCGCCTCCTGATCGGCGAATGCGACGACCGCAATTGCGAACGCATCACGAAACTCCGCGGCGTCTTCAATGACGCCCGGCTGGAATCGCCGCCGGTGGCCGAAATCCGCGAGGCGATCTGGTCAAAGCTGCTGACCAACATGTCGCTGTCGGTGCTGTGCCTGCTGACCGGACAGACCGCGCGCGGCGTGCGCGACGACCCCGCCTTCGCCGAGGTCATTCCGCGCATGCTGAACGAGGCGAACGACATCGCGCAGCACTTCATCCCCGAGGTCAAGCGCGTCACACGCAGCGGCCCCGCCCCCAATCACAAGCCATCGCTGCTGCAGGATTACGAGCTCGGCCGCGCCATGGAGATCGACGTGTTGGTGAAGGCGCCCGCCGCCTTCGCGCGCACCGCGGGCCTGTCGACCCCGACGCTCGACCTGATCGCTGCACTCGCAATCCAGAAGGCGCGCGACAAGGGGCTTTATTCGGCCTGAGCCTCAGGCGAGTTGGTCAATCCAGGCCGTGAGCGTGTCGAGCACTTCTGTGAGCGCCCCATCGTTGGTGCGGCCGGACTTCTTCAGCACCGCGAAGGAGTGGTCGCCGCCTTCGACCTCATGCAGCGTCGCCTTCGCGCCGAGCGCCGCAACGACGGGCCTGAGAAGGCCGAGATCGGCGAGCCCGTCGCGCGTGCCTTGCAGGAACAGCATAGGAATCTCAACCTGGGCGAGGTGCTCGGCCCGTTCTGTCGAGGGCTTCTTGTCGGCATGCAGAGGAAAGCCGAGGAAGGCGAGCCCTTTCACGGCGGGCAACGGCCTCTTCGCTTGCGCCTGCGACGTCATGCGTCCGCCGAACGATTTTCCGCCGGCGACGAGCGTCACGCCTGGGCACAGCCGCGCCGCCTCCTCGACCGCCGCGCGGATGGTGGCGTGCGCGACCGCAGGCTGGTCGGGACGGCCCTGCTTGTTTTCCATGTAGGGAAAATTGAAGCGGAACGTCGCGGTGCCACGGTCCGCGAGCCCCGCCGCGACCTTCTCCATGAAGGAATGCCGCATGTCGGCGCCCGCGCCGTGTGCCAGGACGTAACAGGCGCACGCATTGGCTGGCTGCATCAATGTCGCCGAGACCGTCCCGATCCGTTCGATGTCGAGCTTGAGCTCTGTCGCCTTGGCCGTCATGATGCGTTCACCCCTCGATCTGCATCTAGCGGCGTGCGGCGCCCGCCGGCCAGAGATAGTTCAGGACGTGATTGAGCGTCGTCATGATCTCGCGGTATCCGGCCTCGCTGCTCAGCGAGCCGAATTTCTCCTCCAGCGCAAGCTTGGCAAAACCGTGGACGGTTGACCAGGCCGCCGCGGCCGCGGTCTTCGCCTCTTTCGGCGTCCCGCCGACGAGTTCGGCGATGATGGCCTCGAACTCGCGGCCAGCCGCCCTGCTCGCCTGCCTGAGGCGCGAATCGTCCGCGACAAGGCGTTTGTTGGCAAACATCATCTGGAAACGACCGGGATGCCTCAGCGCGAATTCAACATAGGCGAGGCCCTGGGCCTGGAGTTTTTCGCGCGCGCCCTGCTTGCGAGACGCAGCATCCCGCAGCGCGCCGGCAAGCGCGTCATAGCCGCGGATCGCCACCTCCGTCAGCAGGCCCTGCGCATTGCCGAAATGATGTGACGGTGCGGCTGGAGACACGCCGGCGCGGCGGGCGGCCTCGCGAAGCGTAAAGCCTTCGGCGCCGTGCTCGGCAAGAATGGCCTCGCTCGCCGCAATCAGGGCCTCCTGAAGCTCACCATGATGATAGCCGGCCTCAAGCTTCGGAACCCTGGGGCTCGGCTTGGCGCGCGCGGGCGCATTCGGTTTTGTCATGCCTAACTTGACACTGTTCAGATTGCGGGCTATCCATCTTAACACTGTTTAGACGGAGCGGTCGGGAGTTCGAAATGACCGAAATGCAGCATAGCACCGCAACCTCGCGCGTAAAGCGGCGTCATCTGGTCGGCGGTGCCGCACTCGGCATGCTGGCGAGTGCCATCGGCGGCCTTGCCGGCGGCATGGCGCTTGGCCAGGGCGCGACGCCGCCGCAGCAGAAGCCGAGCGGCAGGCGCCGCTTCGTCGAAAAGACCATCATCGTGACCGGCGGCACCTCGGGCATCGGCCGCGCCGCTGCGTTGATGTTCGCCGCCGAAGGCGGCAGGGTCGTGTTCTGCGGACGCAATGTCGAACGCGGGGCCCGGGTCGAGGAGGAGATCAAGGCGGGCGGTGGCAATGCGTCGTTCGTCCGGGCCGACGTCCGCAAAGAGGCCGAGGTCAAGGCCCTGGTCGACAAGACGATCGATCTTCATGGCCGCCTCGACGTCGCTTTCAACAATGCGGGCATCTCCATCGAAAAGCCCCTGCATCAGTACAGCGCTGCCGAGTTCGATGACGTGATCAATACCGACCTGCGCGGCGTTTTCCTGTCCATGAAG
Source organism: Bradyrhizobium sp. S3.2.6 (assembly GCF_040546885.1). Lineage (NCBI taxonomy): Bacteria > Pseudomonadati > Pseudomonadota > Alphaproteobacteria > Hyphomicrobiales > Nitrobacteraceae > Bradyrhizobium > Bradyrhizobium sp. S3.2.6. The sequence goes on from NZ_JBEPOS010000022.1 coordinate 98,584, forward strand.
TACCAGATTCCGCACATGCTGCAGAACGGCGGATCGATCGTGGTCACCTCGTCGTCCAACGCCATCGCCACGACGGCGAACCGCTCCGCCTATTCCGCGGCCAAGCGCGGGCTTGTCGGCATGGTGCAGGCCGCTGCACTCGAATATGCCCAATACGGCATCCGCATCAACACCCTGATCCCCGGCACCACGGATACCCCGTTCATCCGCCGGCTCGCCGGCATGGAAAATCTTCCCGATGCTGCCTGGCACGTGGCCATCGCGCAATGGGCCAAAACCCATGTTCCGGGAATGCAGCGCGTGGCGAGCGCGGAGGAGGTCGCGGCGTTCGCACTCATGCTCGCCTCGGACGATCATCCCTACGCGACCGGCGGCCAATTCATCATCGACGGCGGCAAAACCGCGCAGGCAGGATAGGCCAACGGCCGGCGCAGCCTCAAGACACAATCATGGGCGGCCGCCGCTGGCGTAGCAACGCGGCGGGCTTGCGCCCGCCGCTGGCCTTGTGGCACGGCTGGGCGGGCGCATCGCCATCAACGACCGAGGCCGCCATGTCCTACCGCTCCTCCTGGATGACCGAAGAGCTCGACGTCTTCCGCGACCAGTTCCGGAAATATCTCGCCAAGGATCTGGCGCCGCATGCCGGGAAATGGCGCGAGCAGAAGATGGTCGATCGCTTCGCCTGGCGCAGCCTTGGTGAAATGGGCGCGCTGCTGGCGAGCGTCCCGGAGGAATATGGCGGCCTGGGCGCGACCTTCGCCTATGACGCAGCCGTGCTGGACGACCTCGAAAGCACCGTGCCGGAGCTGACCACCGGCGTCTCCGTGCACAGCGCCATCGTCGCTCATTACATCCTCAACTACGGCTCGGAGGAGCAGAAGAAGCGCTGGCTGCCGAAGATGGCCTCGGGCGAGATGGTCGGCGCCGTCGCCATGACCGAGCCCGGCACCGGCTCGGACCTGCAGGCCGTCAAGACCACAGCGAAGAAGCAGGGAAATTCCTACGTCATCAACGGCCAGAAGACTTTCATCACCAACGGCCAGGCCGCAGATCTCGTCATCGTGGTCGCGCGCACCGGCGAGCTAGGTGCCAAGGGCATTTCGCTGATCGTGGTCGAGACCGCGGGCGCCGACGGCTACAAGCGCGGGCGTAACCTCGACAAGATCGGCCTGCACGCTTCCGACACGTCGGAACTGTTCTTCGACAATGTCACGGTGCCGCCGGAGAACCTGCTCGGCAACGAAGAGGGCCAGGGTTTTGCCCAGCTGATGCAGCAGCTGCCGCAGGAGCGCCTGGCGCTCGCGGTCGGCGCCGTCGCCTCGATGGAGCGCGCGGTCAAGCTCACCACCGAATACACCAAGGAACGGAAGGCGTTCGGCAAGGCGCTGATGGATTTCCAGAACACCGCCTTCACGCTGGCCGAGCGCAAGACCGAAGCCATGATCGCCCGCGTCTTCGTCGACTGGTGCATCGAGCGCCTGGTCGCCGGGGATCTCGACACCGTCACCGCGTCGATGGCGAAATACTGGTGCTCGGACAAGCAGGTCCAGACCGCCGACGAATGCCTCCAGCTGTTCGGCGGCTATGGCTACATGCAGGAATACCCGATCTCGCGCATCTTCATCGATTCCCGCGTCCAGAAGATCTATGGCGGCACCAACGAGATCATGAAGCTGCTGATTGCAAGGTCGCTGTAGTCGGCTATTTCGTCGATGGCCTCTTGTAGCGTTTCGCATAGTCCGGCGTGGAGATGCCCGGCTTGAGATCTCCGCAATTCCGAGGCTCGCCGGCCATCAGCTTCAGCGGTACGACACCGGCCCAGAGGTCCAAGGCATGGTCTTCCTCGGGATCGACCACGCCGTGATTTCGGATCTTCGCCGATGCCTCGGAAATCGGAAAACGGAGGAAGACCGTTGCAGCCAGCTCCTTTTTCTTCGGCGGGCGAACGATATGACCCGGCATAATGTCTTCGACGAAGGCTGCGACCAGGCGTTCCTTTTCGTCGGGATCTACGATCTTCTCGGCCGTGCCGAAGATCATGACAGAGCGATAATCCATGCTCATTCCGAATCCGGACCTGCCGGCCACGACTGAATCGACCAGCGTGACGGTGATGCAGGCCGGCGCGCCATCCGCCAAGGCGGTGAGAAGCTGGTTGTTCGGACTGCCGTGAACATACACATGCTCGCCGACACGGATGATCGCCGTCGGAATGACGCGCGGCCCGCCCTCCGTGGCGACGCCGATGTGGCACACCAACGCTTCATCAAGGATGTCGTAGATAACCTGGCGATCATAGGCTGCGCGCTCGGGGCGCCGGCGTACGCGAGTCTTCTCCGTGGGGGCGATGGTCGTCACGACATATCTCCTACGCGGGCTGATGGGCCATCATGGGCTTGCTGTGCGTGAGGTGATCGCCCTCGTAATCGTTTCGCTCGTCGACGCGCTTTCCGGCGATATAGGCCTGGATTCGGTCATGGAGCGATACGGGCACCTTGACGCCCTCTTTTGCCGTTCGCTCGCGCGCCTCGTACCTGCGATCGGAGGGAAGTCTCGCCCCGTCCTGCTCCAGCATCCGCGAGAACAGCATCTCTGAATGCTTGAGCTGCGCGATACGGTCGCCGTTTTCGACACATCGGACCGGGTCGATGGCGATGATCAATTCACCGCCGCAGGGAGCGCCGGTGTTCGCCTTGTCGCGCTCGCCGGCCTCGAAGCTGAGGACGTCGCCGACCAGCGGCCCGGCCAGCAGCTCGACCATCATAGCGATGTTCGAGCCCTTGAAGCCGCCGAACGGCAGTTGCGCGCCGGCGAGTGCCTGAGCCGGATCGGTCGTGGGCCTGCCGTCAGGACCGATGGCCCACCCCTCCGGAAGCATTTTGCCGTCGCGCAGTCGAAGCTGGATTTCTCCTCTCGCGGAGGCGCTCGACGCCTGGTCGAAGACTACGGGCGGCTTATCATGGCGCGGCCAGGCGAATGCCATCGGATTGGTTCCGAACAGCGGCTTCGTTCCGCCCGCGGGCGCCACGTAGGGGCTTGCCGCGACAAACGCGAAGCCGACCAGTCCGCGGTCGGCCAGCCGCTCGACCTCCGGCCATAGCGCAGCGACATTGAGCGCATTCGTCACCGCAAGCACGGCAATGCCGTGCTCCTTCGCCTTGTCCGCCAAAGGCTGGTCACCGCGTTCAAGCGCCAGCGGGGAGAAGGAGTATTTCGCATCGACCTTGATCACGCTCGGCGTCAGCTCGACAAGAGAAGGCTCTGCCTCTCCGGACGCCTGCCCCGACAACAGGCCGTTCATGTAGAACGGCAGCCTGAACAGGCCGTGGTGACGGCACTCATCCCGCTCCGCCGCAGTGACGGTATTGGCGATGGCCTGGGCGTGGATCTCATTGAATCCCTGCGACAGCAAAGCCGCCTTGGCCGAGCGATGGACGTCGCCGAGCGACATCTGAACGAAATTTTGCATGGAGCCTGCTCCTTGTGTGGCGGCCGGAGAGCAACCCGGCGACAAAGTTCAATATCCACAAATTTGCATGATATGCAAATTCATTCGCAAGGCAATTTGCGTCCAAAGGACGGGCGGCAGGCCGGCAAGGCTCAGGAGGACTCGATCAAGGCGACTTGGCTGGCGGCAGGTGGATGACGTCGGACGGTGTCACCACCATGAGCATCTTGGCCGGCTTCTTGCCGACATTCCTGCCCATATGAGGCTTATCGCCGAGCAGATGGACGCAATCGCCTGCATCCAGTGTCAGCCGGTCGGACCCGATCTGGAATTCGATCCGGCCCTCGAGGATATAGAGGACTTCCTCGCCTTCGTGCGAGAGGAGCTTGACGTCAATCTCCGACGTAACCGGAAACTCGAGCAGAAAGGCGTTGAGCTTGGGTTCAGTCAGATCGCCAGAGAGCCAGTGGTAATCGTAACCATTTGCTGACATTTGCTCTGAATCGTTGCGGTCCTTCTTCCTCGACACCGAATAATGCTTCGGGACGTAGGCCTCGTTGGTGTCCTCGAAGAGGTCCCGCAGAGGAACGTTCAAACGGGTCGCGATCGAGATGAGATTCGCGATGGAGGTCGCGGTCTCACCTCTTTCGATTCGAGAAAGATAGGCGGCCGACAGATTGGTGTCGGCCCCCAATTGCTGCAACGTGAGTTTACGAAGTTGGCGCGCCTCTCGAATTCGAAGTCCGAGCTGACGCGCGACAAATCGCGCCTGATCCAACACGCGCTCCCTAGCCTCTTGGAACGTCTCAAGGTTGGCTCTAGAGGCAATTTGCCGGACATGCAAGATTAGAGAGGCGTCTACGGATCTTCGGCCACAGGCAGTTGTCGCCTGTTATTTGCGAACCAGCGGGCACTCGCTCTGCTCAAGGCTCGGGAACGCCTGATCCGCGGGAATTGTCGCCAGAATCTTGTAGTAGTCCCAGGGTGCCTTGGATTCCGACGGCTGCTTGACCTCGACGAGATACATATCGTGCAGCATCAGCCCGTCCTCCCTGACCTTCCCATTCCGCGAAAAGATGTCGTCAACGGGAAGCTCCTTCATCTTGGTCATCACAGCCTGTCCTTCGTCGGTCTGCGCCGCCTCGACCGCTCGCAGATAATGCCGCACCGCCGAGTACACGCCGGCTTGAGTCATGGTCGGCATGGCGTTCCGCTTTGCGAAGAACTTTTTGGACCACGCCCGCGTCTCCTCGTTGCGGTCCCAGTAAAACGCCGTCACGAATTTGAGGCCCTTGGCGGCCGCCAGGCCAAGCGAATGGACGTCGGTGATGAACACGATCGGCGCGACAAGCGATTGGTCGGCGATGCCGAATTCGGCGGCCTGCTTGATGCCGGTCGCCATATCCGCGCCCGCGCTCGCCAGAGCGACGACTTTTGCCTTCGACGATTGCGCCTGTAGCAAATACGAGCTCATGTCTGAGGTATTGAGCGGATGCCGGACTTCGCCCAGGACCTGCCCTTTGCCTTCCGAGACGGCCTTGCGGATATCGGCGGCAAATGCCTGTCCGAAGGCATAATCCACCGTGACCAGGAACCAACTGCTGTAGCCCGATTTCACGAGCGCCTTCGCCAGTCCGTATCCGTTCGAGTAGCTGGTATAGACCCATTGGGCTGATGTCGCCGAGCAGGACTTGCTAGTGAAATCCGACGAAGCCGCCGCGATCAGGGTGACCTTGTCACGATCCCTGGCCAGCGATTGAACCGCGAAGCCCACGGACGAATTGGAGAAATCGGCGATCACGTCGACGCCGGCGCGATCGAACCATTCGCGCGCCTTCGCAAGCCCGATATCCGCCTTGTTCTGGTGATCGGCAGACAGCAGCTCGATTTTCTTGCCAAGGACGGTTCCGCCGAATTCGTCGATGGCCATCTGTGCAGCCACGACGGATCCCTGCCCGGAAAGGTCGGCGTAAGGCCCCGACTGGTCGTTTAAAATGCCGATCGTGACGACATCGTCGGATATGCCGGGCCCGGCAAACGCCGGAAGGGCCGACAGGACCAGCGCCAGCCCTCCGAGGGCCGCGCCGCGTGCGAAATTCGTTCTGAACATGGATCAATCCCTTTCTATCCCACTGGACAGCATCTTCTTACTGCAAATTTGCACTATATGCATAATTGCACAAAGGACATTTTTTGAGCGGCATGTCCAAAGATATGGCGCTGGGCAGGATTTGACGGTCCGGGGGCACCCCGCATCAGCGGCTCGCGCAGATCCCCCGCGCAAATTTCACGGGCACGGACCCAGTGCGGCCGAACGGCTGTCGGCGGCAGGCGCCGCGCCTTTGCAATTCTATCGCGAGCAGGTTTAGGCGCCGCTGACCCGCGCCCTCACCGGCTGCGCCAATCCCGCGGCCGGCATCCAAAGCGCTGCTTGAAGCGCGGGGCGAAGTGGGAGAGATCGGAAAACCCCCAATCGAAGGCGATCGTGCCGATCTCGCGGCCGGCAAGCGCCGGATCCTTCAGCTCGGCCGCAGCGCCATCAAGGCGGCGAGCCATCACATAGTCCGAAAACGTCGTGCCGGAGCGCTCGAACAGCTTGTGGACATAGCGCTCGCTGATGCCGACCGCGCCCGCGACCGCCGCGACCGTCAACCCAGGCTCGCGCAGCCGCTCGTGAATGGCCCGGCGTAGCGCCAGTACGGTGGCATCCGCGAAGTCTGCGGCTTCCGCCGTCTGCGCCCGCGAACGTCGCGACAGGCTGAGCGCAACGAGGTCGAGCAGCACGTCGAACAGCCGAACGCTGTCCTCCTCCGCCATCCGCAATGCGCCGGCATTCAGGGAGCGCGCGGTCTCGATGATGAGATGACCGACATGGGGATCGTCGGAGACGCGCTCGGCCCTGAAATCGAACGAGGCCGGCAGCCGGTCGCGCAAGGCACGCGACGGCACCCAGAACGAAGCGACCTCCAGCGTCGGACCGCGATCGTGCAACAGCGTCACCTCGCGGTCACTGTCGACGATACCGACCTGGCCCCGCGACAGGCTGACCTCGCGGCCGTCCTGAAGCATGCGGCAGCGCCCGGCGAGCTTGAAGTTGAGATAGAAGCAGCTCTCGCGCGAGGCTGCGATGTCGGCACGTGAACGATTCACGGTGTGCTCGGGAAACACCACCCGGTTGATCGCGCCGGCGCCGAGCCCGATCGTCTCCACCTTGGCCGGGAAGCGTGACGTCGTCGCCGATTCCGGCGTCAGGTTCATGAAGGCCTGGCAGATCGCCTCGCGGTAATAGGAAAACTGCTCGTCCAGCCGCGTCTCCGCGGTGTTCCAGATGACGTGCCGCGGCCGGCTTGTAGGATCGACCTGCTGCATCGGTTCACTCCGAGACCAATCCGGTTCACTTCCAGCCAAGCGGAAATTGGCCCGCCGGTTCACGCTTCGCACAACAAGAATTGTCTCCCGCGCCTCGCGAGCGCCGCAAAGGACCCAATTCATGTTGATCTAACCACATCCTGCGGAGGAGCCACAACATGTCGTCCTACGTTCTCGTCCACGGCGCCTGGCATACCGGTGCCGAGCTCGAGCCTGTCGCGGCCCCGATCCGCGCCGCCGGCCTTCAGGTCTACCTGCCGACCATCAAGGGCAACCGCCCGGGTGACGCCAAGACGACGGGGCTTAAGGAAGCGATCCAGTCGATCGCCGACTATCTCGCCGAGAACAATCTGAAGGATGTCATCTTGCTCGGCCATTCCTATGGCGGCATGATCATTACCGGCGTCGCCGATCTCGCGCCCGAGCGCATCCGCCGCCTGGTCTACTGGAACGCCTTCGTGCCCAACAATGGCGAGTCGCTCAACGACATGGTGCCGCCGCACTATATCGGCCTGTTCGACGCGATCGCGGCCGAACGCGGCGACGGCTCGGTGGTGCTGCCGTTCCCGATCTGGCGCGAAGCCTTCATCAACGATGCGGATCTCGAGACGGCGCAGCGCGCCTACGACGTGCTCAATCCGCATCCGCTGAAGACCTTCAGCGACAAGATTGCGCTCAAGACCAACCCGGCCGAGATGCCGCTGGCCAAATCGTACATCAACTGCACCGAGGACACCGCGCTGCCGCACAGCTATGGCTGGCATCCGCGGCTCTCGGAGAAGCTCGGCCTGTTCCGCCTGGTGCAGGTGGCGGGAAGCCATGAACTGTGCTTCTCCGATCCAGCACGCCTTGCCAAGGCGATCATGGAAGCAGGACGCGACTGACGCGCGCCAGTCCAAGGCAAGACGACTTTTGGCGATTGCTGCATCGCAGGCTTCGGCGGCACAGCCCTTGCTCGGTCTACCAACGATTTTCAGATTGGTGGGAGCAAGCCTGCTTGTCACGCCTCGCTCCCCGCCATACGCTGCCCGTCATCGGCAGCCGCCATCTGATCTCGTTTGCATCGGGAGAATTGCGAATGGTTTACGTCTCTCGACGGAAACTGCTTCAGCTTGCGGCCGTTGCCCCATCGACACTTCCCCTGGCCTGGTCGTCGGCTGCATCGGCCGCGAGCGGAAAGAAAGTCCTGACTGCGGTGATGCAATCGGACCTTCGCATCACCGACCCCGGCTTCACGACGGCCATCATCACCCGCGACCATGGCTACATGGTCTACGATACGCTGCTCGGCATCGATTCCAGCTTCAAGGTCCAGCCGCAGATGGCCGACTGGACGGTGTCCGCGGACAGGCTGACCTACACCTTCACCCTGCGCGACGGCCTGAAGTGGCATGACGGCGCGCCGGTGACGGCGGAGGATTGCGTCGCCTCGCTGAAGCGCTGGGGCACGAGCGTCGACGGCATGGCGCGCAAGCTGGTGGACTTCACCGCGGGCATCGAAGCCGCGGACGGCAAGACGATCGTCCTCAAGCTGAAGGAGCCCTATGGCCTCGTGCTGGAGACGATCGCCAAGCCGTCGGCCGTTGTCGCCTTCATGATGCCGAAGCGGTTGGCGGAGACCCCGATCACCAAGCAGATTCCGGAGCAGATCGGCTCCGGCCCATTCAAGTTCGTCGCGAGCGAATTCCAGCCCGGCGTGAAAGCCGTTTACGAAAAGAACACCGACTATGTGCCGCGCAAGGAGCCGGCGGAATGGACATCGGGCGGCAAGGTGGTGAAGGTCGACCGCGTCGAGTGGCTGACGATGCCGGACGCACAGACCGCGCTCAACGCGCTGCAATCAGGCGATGTCGATTTCGTTGAAACGCCGCCGTTCGACATGCTGCCCGCGCTCGAATCCAATCCGGACATCAACGTGTCGATCCTGAACAAGTTCGGATTCCAGTCTTTCGGCCGGATGAACTTCCTGCATCCGCCGTTCGACAATGTGAAGATCCGCCGCGCCGCGATGCTTGCGATCAACCAGAAGGACGTGCTCGACGCGCAGATCGGCAATCCCAAATACTACAAATTCTGCGGCGCATTCTTCATCTGCGACACGCCGCTCGCCAGCGACGCCGGCGGCGAGACCCTGGTCAAGGGCAACGGCATGGCGGACGCCAAGAAGGCGTTGGCCGAGGCCGGTTATGACGGCACGCCCGTGGTGATCCTGGCGCCGACCGACCAGATCCTGCTGAAAGCGCAGCCAGTCGTGGTCGCACAGCTCCTGCGCGAGGCCGGCTTCAAGGTCGATCTTCAGGCGATGGACTGGCAGACCGTGGTCACCCGTCGCGCCAACCAGAAGTCGCCGAAGGAAGGCGGCTGGAACATGTTCTTCACCTACCAGGGCGCGGCCGACTCCTTGAACCCGCTGGTCAACGTCCCAATGGGCGGCAAGGGCACGAGTGGCGGCTGGTACGGCTGGTCCGAGGACCCCAAGCTCGAGGAGCTGCGCGACGCCTTTGCCCGCGCCACCTCACCGGAAGAGCAAAAGAAGATCGCCTTCGAAATACAGAAGGAGGCCTACGATCAGGTGATCTACGTTCCGCTTGGCCAGTTCCAGGCGCCGAGTGCATGGCGCAAATCGCTCACCGGCGTGATCGACGGCCCGGCGACGCCGATGTTCTGGAATGTGGACAAGAACGAGTAGTTTCCTCTCCCCGTTCTCACGGGAAGAGGCAAAGCCCTAATTCGGATGCCACCAGCGGCCGCCGATGACGACGCCTTCGGAGACGATCTTGCGATCGCCGATCAGGTGCTCGCCGACCACGTCCTCATAGTCGAACTGGCCTTGCTTGACCGAGATCAGCGTGGCGTCACCGACGCTGCCCGGCTTGAGGCTGCCGAGCTCGGGCCGCCGCAGCGCCATTGCGGCGTTCTCCGTCGACGCCGCAATCACGTCCGACAGTGACATGCCCATGCAGAGGAACTTCGACATCGTCGTCACCTGATCGAAGGCCGGCCCGTCGATGCAGAGCTGATGGATGTCGGATGAGATGGTGTCCGGATAGAAGCCGTTGGCGAGCATGGCGCGCGCGGTCTTGAACGCAAACGAGCCCTTGCCGTGGCCGATATCGAACAAGACGCCGCGCTCGCGCGCGTCCAGCACCGCCTTCTTCACCGTGCCTTGCGCGGTCGCCGGCGTGTTCGGGAACGGGCGGAACGCATGCGTCAGCACGTCGCCGGGACGCAGGCGGGCCAGCACCTCTTCATAGGTCGGGGGCGGATGATCGATATGCGCCATCAAAGGCATGCCGACCTCGTTGGCGACCTGGAGCGCGATGTCGAGCGGCACGGTCCCCGATGTGCCCGAGGAGTGCAGTCCGACGCGCACCTTGATGCCGACGATGAGATCGCGGTTGGCATCCGCGACCTTGGCCGCATCGATCGGATTCATCAGCCGCAATTCCTCACTCTCCCCGACCATGATCCGGTGCGAGAAGCCGAAAATGCCGGCATGGGAGACGTGGAGATAAGCGAGGATGCGGACCTGGCTCGGCTCGATCACATGCTTGCGGAAGCCCGCGAAATTACCGGGGCCGGCGCTGCCGGTGTCGACCGAGGTGGTGACGCCGGAGGCGCGGCAGAATTCCTCGGCATCGATGCCGAGCGAAGTGCCGCCCCAATAAACGTGGGTGTGGAGATCGATCAGGCCCGGCGTCACGATGAGCTGCGAGACGTCGCGGACCTCAGTCGCCGGATCCGCCTTGAGCCCGCTGCCGACGGCGGCGACCTTGCCACCCGAAAATGCGACATCCGTCACGGCATCGAGCTTCTGGGACGGGTCGACCACACGGCCGCCGCGCAGGATCAAGTCGAAAGGCATTGTCGTCTCCGGATGGGCAGTGAGGCGTGGCGGGACGTGCCGGGCCAGGCCAGGAAGGAAGCCGTTCGCTTCTAGCAATTTTTGCGCCGACGAGCCCAGCAAACCGCGACGATAGCCCATGCAAAACGCACCGTCTCGGGACCTCTTGCGGACTGCCGCTCCGACGGTTCACCGGCGAAGAACGTCAGGAGCTAAACAGCGTTTCAAGACATCGTCGATCTGGTCTGAACCGAGGAAGCTTGAGATTAGAAAGTTCATTGTTCCAACAAGCCTTGTTCCAACGCATCGGTTTGCCAGCAGCCACAAAGGCACGATCGAATGGTGATCTGGTGCATCGATCAAGCCATGCGTGAACTTCCATGACGGCTCCAAGCGACCATCTCTCGGTTATCTCAGGCAGCTCGCAAGGAGAATTTCGATGGAGCCACAGACCATTCAGCGGACAACGCCGAGCGCACCTTCCGATAGGATCGGGCACCGGAAGGCAAAAGCGAACGGGCTCGATCTTCACTATCTCATCGCGGGCGAAGGGCCCGCTATTCTTCTGCTACATGGGTTCCCGCAGCATTCGCTGATGTGGCGGCGGGTGCTGGCGACGCTTGCGTCCGACCATAAGGTCATCGCGCCGGACCTTCGCGGCACCGGAGGAACGACCATCACGCCTGCAGGTTACGACAAGCGGACCATGGCCGCCGACGTGCAGCAGCTTCTAAGTCAGCTCGACCTCCAGCATATCGATGTCGTCGGCTACGACCATGGCGCCGGGGTCGCCTACCAACTCGCGGCACGCTATCCGGGTCTCGTGCAGCGGCTTTGCGTCATCGAATATGCGCTGCCAGGTTTCGGCTATGAGCAGGAAATGGCGCCGAGGCCGGATCGAAACGCGGGCAGCGCCTGGCAGCTTGGCTTCTTCACGATTCCCGAGGTGGCCGAGCACTTCATCCGAGGCCGCGAGCGGGACCTGCTGACATGGTTTTTCTGGCACGCTGCCTGCAACCCGTCCGCGGTAACTCCGGAAGACTTTGAGGAGTATGTGCGCCAGATCTCGAAGCCTGGGGCATTGCGTGCGGGCATCAACTACTACGCTGCCGTCTGGCAGGACATGGAGGACCACAAGGAAGCCTCGCGCACAAGGTTAAACATCCCCATTCTCGCGCTGGGCGGCGAGTGCAGCTATGGTGAGCATGTCTTCGACGCCTGGGAACCGCTTGCCCACGATGTGCGAGGCGGCCTCATAAGGGACGCTGGCCACTGGCCTGCGGACGAAAATCCGGCAGAGGTCGCTCGTCTTCTTCTGGATTTTTTCCAGCGTAGGGACGAACCGCCGAATCCAGAGCGAGCCCCTGGTTCGCGCCACTAAACACACGAGGAACGCGATGCGTTATGACATCGTCATCATCGGCGGCGGATCAGCAGGCTGCGTCCTTGCCAACCGGCTCAGCGAAGCTTCGGCGCGCACCGTCCTGCTTCTCGAAGCGGGCGACGCGCCGCGCGCGACCGATTATCCGCCCGCGCTGGCCGATGCGGACAGGCTGGGCGGCGGCGCAGATTACGACTGGGGCTACCGCAGCGAGCCCGGCCGTCTCGGTTGCACGATCGCCGCCCAGGCAGCACGAGTTCTCGGAGGCGGATCGGCGATCAATGCCGCGGTCGCAAAGCGGGCGCTGCCCGCGGACTTCGCCAGATGGCGGAAGCATGGTCTCCGAGACTGGGACTTCGCACAGGTCCTTGAATGCTATCGGGCGCTGGAGAATACGCCGACCGGCGCAGATGAATGGCATGGACGCTGCGGCCCATTTCCGATCCGTCAGCCCTCGCCCGCGGACGTCGCAACACCGCTCCGCGCTTTCGTCGAGGCCGGCAGGGAGGCAGGCTTCCACGCCATCGACGACTTCAACGGACCAGTGCAGCATGGCGTCGGCATCGATCCGATGAACGTCGTCGATGGCGTCCGCCAGAATACGGGCATCGTCTATCTGCCAGATAACGTGCGATCCCGCGCCAACTTGACGATACGCGGCGGCGTGATGGCTGATCGCATCGAGTTTGATGGCTCGCGTGCAACCCGCCTCCGCCTCGCTGGCGGAGAAGCGGTCGAAGCCGATGTCTTCATTCTCTGCGCGGGCGTGTATGGCAGTCCGGCCATTCTCATGCGCTCCGGCATCGGCCCAGCGGGCGACCTCGAGAGACTTGGAATCGATGTGGTCGCGGACCTTCCTGTCGGGAGGAGGCTGCTCGACCATCCCTTTTACTACAATCGATATGCCCTGAAAGCCGAGGCTGGGAAGATGCATCCTGCCCGCGCCGCGACCATTTGGACGCGGTCCGCTGAGGCTGCTGACGGCGCGCTTGATCTCCAGGTCACGGCGTCAAACTTTGAGGGCCCCGAGAGTCCGACGAGTCGCGGGCTTACTCTCGCTGTGGCCGTGACGGAACCGAAATCGGCCGGCACCCTCATGCTGAGAAGCCGCGACCCGCTCACGCCGCCGGTCATCGATTACAATCTCCTGGCTGATCCGAGCGACCGTCGCCGCATTGTCGAAGGATTTGGATTAGCCCGAAGAATCGCTGGCTCAGCGCCGCTTGCCGAATTGATCGACCACGAACTTGTTCCTGGTGCCGAGATCATCGACGGTGCCGCAGCGTTACAGGCGATTGAGCGGGAGCTCGACACCTTTCATCATGGCTGCGGCACAGTTCCGATGGGGGGCAATCGCGATCCAAATGCTGTGGTCGACGGCGCAGGCCGCCTGCGTCACGTTGAGAGGCTCGGAGTGATCGATGCATCGATCCTCCCGGAGATTCCTTCGACGCCCACCAATCTCACGGTCATCATGCTGGCCGAACGTCTCGCGGCTGCCGCCGGCGATCTACTCCGATAGTGACGCGCCTTTGCCAGTCCGATGCCTCATTCAGTCGCTCGAAGCTCTCGCTCTGGGGGTTGAGGCTCGGCATCAACAAGCGACAAAATGGCGATCCCGGGAAGACTCGAACTTCCGACCTACGGTTTAGGAAACCGTCGCTCTATCCGGCTGAGCTACGGGACCGCGGAACCCGCTCGGCGGGTTCGGCCCCCTCATAGCAGAGCAGGATGCAGTTCGCCAGCCGCAAGGCGGGACCGGCAATCTGGCGCTCGGCTCATCGTAAACCTGCGCTTGGCGGCTGTACAATCGGCTCCAAGCCCAAACTCTGGTTAGGAGCCGCCATCATGATCGAGGGCATCAGCGCCATCACTCTCGCCATCCACGACATGCACCGTGCTGTGCAGTTCTACCGCTCGCTCGGATTCGAGATCCTGCACGGCGGTGAGGCTGCACCATTCACGAGCTTTCGCGCCGGCACGGGGTATCTCAATCTGACTGTGCAGCCGGACAAGCGCTGGTCCTGGTGGGGGCGTGTCATCTTCTACGTCGCCGACGTCGACGCGCTCTACGAGCGAGCGCTGGCAGCGGGATGGCAGCCGAGCACCACGCCACGCGATGCCGAATGGGGCGAGCGCTACTTTCATCTCACTGACCTCGATGGTCACGAGCTCAGTTTTGCCCGGCCGTTGTCCTGACCGGATGAGGCTGCCGCAATGTCGCTCAGCCTTAGTCTCAGCGCACTCGGCAATGTCCGCACCGAAACGCTGCGCGCGTTTTCGGCAGCAGATATGACAAAAGATCATCGGCAAGATGCTCTGACGCTCAAGCCCGCGCGAGCGCACCGGCCGGCGCCTTCGCAGGCATGATACGGAAGGCACGACCCTCCTTCATCCACGCCGCGCGCTCGTCGCGCAGCAACGTGCGGCGAACCTTTCCGGAATCGTCGCGCGGCGGCGTGCTGACGATCTCGAAACTCTCGGGATGCTTGTAGCGGCTGAGCCTGTCTTTCAGGAAGTCCGCCATGCCGTCCGCAATCGCCTGACCGTCCGCGTTCGCCTCCGGCTCGATGATGGCGTGCACACGCTGGCCCAATTCCGGATCTGGCAAGCCCACCACCACGCAGGACCGCACGCCGGGACATTCGGAAACGGCGGCCTCGACCTCGGCGGGATAGATGTTGGCGCCACCGCGCAGCACCATGTCTGCCAAGCGGTCGCCGAGATAGAGATAGCCTTCGGCATCCAGCCTGCCGATATCGCCGAGCGATTCCCAGCCGTCGGCGCGACGCTTCGGCTCCGCGCCGAGATAGTGATAGGTGGCGTCCTTGCCGTCATTGTTGAGGAAGTAGATCTCGCCGGTCTCCCCCGGCGCGACGTCGTTGCCGTCCTCGCCGATGATGCGGAGCTTCGCCGTCTCGCCGATCCTGCCGACCGAGCCCTTGTGCGCCAGCCACTCCGTGCCGGAGATGATGCAGGCGCCCTGCCGCTCGGTGCCGCCATAGAGCTCCCACACCCGCTCGGGCCCGAGCCAGGCGATCCAGTTCTCCTTGAGCCAGGGCGGCATCGGCGCCGCCATGTGGAACACAGTCTGCAGGCTCGACACATCGTAAGAATTACGGACGTTCTCCGGCAGCGCCCAGATCCGATGCATCATGGTCGGAACGAAATTGACCCATTGCACGCGCTCGCGCTCGATCTGCCGCAACGTCTCCTCGGCGTCGAACTTGACGAGGCCGGTGAGCTTGCCGCCGTAGAACAGCGCGTAATGTGACACGATGAACGGCGCATTGTGGTAGAGCGGGCCCGGATTGAGCAGTGAGGCGCCGAAAGGCATGTTGAGCGGCGGCGGTGTGACCGTGTCGACGACCGCAGGATTGTGGTCGAGGATCACCTTGGGACGGCCGGTCGAGCCGCCGCTGGTCATGGCCTTCCAGTAGCGCGCCACAGGCGGGTCGATCTGCTCGTCGGAAAAACCTTCCGGCACGAAATCCGCAGGCAGCCGGTTCGGCGCATTCCAGTCGGCCTCGCCGCCGACCACCAGCGCGGGCTTGAGAATCTCAAGCACGGCCGCGGCTTCGCCGCGCGGCAGCCGCCATGACAGCGAGGTCGGCGTCGCGCCGCATTTCCAGACCGCAAAGCTGGTCTCGAAGAACGCATTGCCGTTCGGCAATCCGATCGCGACGAAATCGCCGGGCTTGACGCCCTTTGCCGCAAATGCCCGCGCGCGCCGGTTGGCGCCACGCTCGAGCTGGTCCCAGGTCAGCCGATCCTGCCCATGCTGAACGGCGACGGTGCCTTCGGGTTTGCGTTGAGCGTACCAGCGCGGCACATCGGACAGGGGCAGCAGCATCAGGCGTTTCCACTTCGTCTTCTTGGCGTCGCCTCAGGATGAGGTGCCCGCGCGACGAAGTGTAACAGCAGCAGCTGGACCTTCAAGGCGCAAGCCTTCAAAGCACAAGCATTCAAAGCGCTCGCATCAGCGCTCCGCGCCACAGCCTGGAATATCGAACAGCGCCGCAAGCCCGCATTTCGAGGTCAGCATCTTGTCGCCGTCATGGCCGACGCCGGCGACATCCCACACGCGATGATTGGGCGTGCCGTGATCGCGCTTGGCTATCGCGTCCACATAGGCGTGGCCGCGGGCGTAGCGATAGGGACCCTGCGCCTTGGCCATGCAGCTCTTGTCCAGCGCAGGATGCTCCGGATTGGTGTCCAGGGTGCCGAGCAGGTAGATCACCTCACGGTCGACATAGCGCTGCTCAAGCGCGGCCGGCGTCGCATCGGCAAGGTAGGGCGGACGCTCGTCCATGCCGTATTTCCAATTATTGTAGCCCGAGCAGGATGCGGCGATGGCAGGCACCGGCCGCTCCGCGCTGAAATACGCATAGGACGAGGGGTTGGCGACGACGTAGCGGACGTCGATGTGCTGACGCGACAGCATCGCCTCGCCCTTGCCGGCAATGGCATAACGCTGCGCGACCTGGCCGCCGCCGGAATGACCGGCGACCACGACCTGCTTCAGGTTCGGGAAGATGCGCCGGTCGGAGAGCTTTGCCAGGATCGCGTCGAGCGCCTCGAAGGAGGACACCGGGTTCGGAGCAAGCGCGCCATCGCCGCCTTCCCAACCTTCCAATGACCAGCGCAGCGTATCCGCGGGCAGCTTGTGCGCCTCGATATCGATCTCAGCCAAAAACTGCGGGACGATCATCAGCGCGCTCTTGCCATCGTCCCCTGCCGCGACCTGCGCGGTATGCGCTGACATATAATATTCGTCGGCATTACGCAGGCGTCCGTGCAGCACGATGATTGCGCGCGAGATCGCCGGCAGCGGTATCGACCAGTCGCTGG
The DNA here is from genome assembly GCF_040546885.1 of Bradyrhizobium sp. S3.2.6. Taxonomy (NCBI): domain Bacteria; kingdom Pseudomonadati; phylum Pseudomonadota; class Alphaproteobacteria; order Hyphomicrobiales; family Nitrobacteraceae; genus Bradyrhizobium; species Bradyrhizobium sp. S3.2.6. The sequence goes on from NZ_JBEPOS010000022.1 coordinate 115,477, forward strand.
AGAGATAGAGCGGTAACATCCCCTGGCCGCCGACCGCCAGCCGCGCATCGGCAACAACCTTCACGGGCTTGCGGTTCGGTGCATCCTCGTCGGCGGCGAGCGCGCGGCCACAAGCCAGCGACAATGCGATTGCGGCGAAACAGCTCAGCGCTCTCATGATGAACATTTCCCTTCCAGCTCGAACCGATAAAACTCTAAGCGCATCACGTGCCGCTCGGCTGTGACTCCCGCGCCACGTCAAGCAAAAAATGTCAGCAACCCAGCCGTGAATTTCCCGGGTTCCACGGGTGACAAGGCGGCGATAATGGAGCAAAAATCAGGCCCGACTCAGTTTGGGTTGAGTTTTACAGGGAACGCTCTCGTAGAATGTCGGACCTAGTTGCATCGCGTCGTGCGGCGCTGTTTGTCGTTGCCGCAGCAGGATTTTTCCTGCTGATCGCGTCGCATGCCCACGCGCAATGGTGGAAGCGCGCGCCGGTTGACTTCGAGGAATGCGCCGACGCTGCCGAAAAATCCGCGACCAAGGCCGAGAAGACCGCAGCGCTTGCCGACTGCAACGCAAAATTCGCCGGCCGGCGCAAGGCGGGCGGCGGCTACACCTATTACGACTTCCTCCAGGACCGCACCTTCGACATCGCCGGGCCGAACCCGACGCCGGAGGAGCAGAAGAAGATCGACGAATCCTACACCGCCTATCTCGCCAATCAGCGCCGCAGCAATGAAGCGGCCCAGGCCACGGCACGGCAGCAGCGCGAGCAGCAGGAACAACAGGTGCAGCAGCTTCAGCAGGTCGCACTGCGAACCGAGGCCGAGCGCGTGCCCGTGCCCGTGGAACGGCCGAAGGTGCTGCGACAGAAGGGCGCGCCCTGCACCAAGGGATCGTTCTCCTGCGAATGGCCGCGGCTGTCGGAAAGCCTGAGCGATCTGAAGAGGCTGTTCAGCCCGACGCCGAGCAAGCCGGCGAAGAAGGGCTGAGGCACAGCCGTCATTGCGAGCGGAGCGAAGCAATCCAGAGTCTTTCCGCGGAGGCAGCCTGGATTGCTTCGCTGCGCTCGCAATGACGACGTTGATACAGTCGCGAGCTATCCTAGCACCGTTATCCCGGTTAAGGCTGAGGATGCCGTTCCTTAATTCGTATGCTTCTTCCTGCTATGCTTGGGTGACGTAACCGGAGGAGTCCCCGGAGCCTGTACTGTCGGCGGATTGCCCAACGCCGACCGGCTCTCCTTCAAGCGCGCGTCATAGCCCGGGGAATTCGTGACGGTCGGCGGCCGGGCCTCAGCAAATGTGACGGCACCGCATAGCGCGATCAGCGCGAGCCCCAACATCAGCACATACTTCATCGCGCTCCTCCATCAACCGGCACGTATCTGCTGCGGTGAGAGTCCCGGCGGGCCCTTGCCGGCGGTTTCGGCCTGCTTGATCAGCGCAACAATGCGGCGCATCAGCGGCGTATCGACATTATTCTTCTCGGCCAAGGCAATGACCGCCCCCTGGAGATAGTCAATCTCGGTCTTGCGGCCCTGCTTCAGATCCTGCCACATCGAGGAGCGCGCCTCGGGATCGATCTTCATCGTCCGCCCCAGGATCGCGTTGAAGACCATGTCGGGCAATCTCAGCAAGCTCGGCGTCCAGTTCGGCGGGATTGGCGTTGCCGAGGCCGGCGTGATGCCGGCGGCCTTTAGCGCGGCCAGACCTTCCGCCATCTGGTCGGCGAACAGTCTTCGCCAGTCGCGGTTCGCCAATTGCGCAGCGAGCGGCATGTCGGACAGGGCGCTGAGCGCGTTGTTCAAGTTGATGATCAGCTTGCCCCATTGCACGCCGGCGATGTCGCGGCTTGCGCGCAAATTAAGCCCCGGCACAGACATCGCCGCAGCCGTGTTGTCCGCATCTTCACCGACATGGATGTCGCCGGAGCTCGAGCGATGGAAGCGTCCTTCCCCCATTGCCACCACATTGAACGGCACCATGCCGGCAAGCACGCGCCGGCCACCGAGCCGCTCTTGCAGCACGGCGACATTGCCGACACCGTTCTGCAACGACACGATGACGGCATCCTGAGGCGCGTGCTGCGCGATCTGGTCCGCGACCTCTGCCGTGTCGGCGCTCTTGACCGTGACCAGCACGATGCCGGCGCTGTGGAAGATTGCGGGATCTTCCGACAGCGCGAGCCGGCCCGCATCCAGCTTCTTCTCAGCACCGTCGAAATCCGTCAGCCGCAGGCCGAACTGCTCGATCTCGGTCTTCACCCGCGGCCGCACCAGCATTGCGACCCGACGGTCGGCAGCCGCCAGCTGGCCTCCGACAAAACAGCCGATGGCGCCCGCCCCGGCCACCACGATCGATCGATCCGTAACCACCTGGCCTGCTCCCTGAATGACCGGCCCTCGATAGCAGAGCTGACGCCGGCTGCCCATCGCCCGGTTGCGGCGCAATCGCCTTGTAACCGTCATGAGAGCCTCATATGTTTTGGAAAGGGGCTTGTTACCGGCAGGAGAACGCCATGGGTTTACTCGACGTCCTCAACGGCATGCAGAATGGCCCGCGCGGCCCAAGCGCGCCGAGTTCACAATCCTCATCCAGCGGCGGCATGTCGCCCATGACCATGGCGATCCTTGGTCTGCTCGCCTGGAAGACTTTCAAGCATTTGACGGCGGGCCAGCCAGGCGCAGCGCCGCAGACGGCGCCGGCCTCTATGCCACCGGTGAATGCGGGCCCGGGCGGAGGCCTGGGTGGCGCGCTTGGTGGTGCTCTTGGCGGAGGCGGCGGCCTCGGTGACGTGCTCAAGGGTGGCCTCGGCGGCCTGCTCGCGGGCGGCGCGGCCGGCAGCGTGCTGAGCGGCGGGCTTGGCGATCTCCTCAACCAGCTCCAGCAGGGCGGCCACGGCGAGACCGCGAACACCTGGGTCGGCAAGGGCGAGAACAAGCCGATTGCACCCGGCGATCTCGCCAACGCACTCGGCGCCGACCAGATCCAAAGCCTCTCCGCCCAAAGCGGCCTGTCGCGCGACGAGCTGCTCTCCGGCCTCAGCCAGTATCTGCCGCAGGTGATCGACCACCTGACGCCGGACGGACGGTTGCCGACCGAGAACGAGATCTCAGACAGAGTCTGATTTTAGTCAAACCGAGGGGAGCACTGACATGAGCATGGGCGGCATCTTGTGGATCATCGTCGTCGGCTTCATCGCCGGCCTCATCGCGCGCTGGCTGGCGCCGGGGCCGAACAACCCGTCAGGCTTCATCCTGACCACCATCCTCGGCATCGTCGGTGCGTTTCTGGCGACCTTCGTCGGCCAGGCCATCGGCCATTACAGCCCGGATCAAGGCGCCGGATTCATCATGGCCACGATCGGTGCCGTGGTGGTGCTGTTCATCTGGCACCGGCTGGTGGCGAGCGGCGTGATCAAGGGGTGACGGCCTAGGCGTCAGATAGACCCACGCTGCCGGCTCATACTCTGTCATTGCGAGGAGCCCTTGCGACGAAGCAATCCAGACTGTCCCCGCGGAGACGATCTGGATTGCTTCGCTTCGCTCGCAATGACGAGTCACGTAATCAAATGCATCCCCGCATCCATGCGCACGACCTCGCCGGTCATGTTGCTCGAGGCCGGCATCGCCAGGAAGCAGACGAGCTGGGCGATGTCCTCGGCGGATGAGGCGACCTTGAGCGGCACCTTCGCCACCACGCTGTCGCGCACCTGCTTGGCGCCGGCTTCGCCGCGGCCCTTGGTGAACCAGGGCGTGTCGATATAACCGGGGCACACCGTGTTGACGCGGATCAGCGGCGCGAGTGCGCGCGACAGCGACAGCGTCATGGTGTTGAGCGCGCCCTTGCTCGCGGCATAGGCGATCGACGAGCCGACGCCGCTGATGCCGGCGACCGACGACACGTTGACCACGGCGGACGAGCGTCCCGACGCTTTCGACCCGGCTTCCAGCAAGCTGCGCGCCGCGCGCACCATCTGGAACGGGCCGATGGTGTTGACACCGTAGAGGCGCTGGAAATCTTCGGCCGACAATCCGTCGAGATCGGCATGGGCGACGTGCTTGGTGGTGCCGGCATTGTTGACGAGGATGTCGAGCCGGCCCCAACCGCTCGCGGCCGCAACGATCTTGCGGCAATCATCATCCTTCGAGACGTCGCCCTGCGCGACCAGAACTTCCGCGGCGCCGGCCTTGCGGCAGAGCTCTGCCGTGGCCTCGGCTTCCTTCTGGCTCGACGAATAGTTGATGACGAGCCGCGCCCCGCTCCGCGCGAGAATTTCCGCGGTCGCAGCACCGAGACCGGATGCGGATCCCGTCACGATTGCGCTCAGACTGTCTTTTGCCATCCGGATTTCCTTCCCCGTTATCGAGTTGCTGGCGCCCTGTTTAGCGAGTTTGCCGCTCCCTGCAAATCAAGCAAACTCCGCTAAGCGGAATTACTCCGAACCGGGTCTTGCCCCCATGCTAGCGCCGCAGATGGGCCTGCGATCAACGCTTGTCAGGGCCATGGCTTTTTCGGATCATCGGGCGCAAGAAGAGACCGCGCGCCGCACTGACCGGGCAGGACGCGCCAATGGCAAAACACGGGGAACGCTGTGGCGGAGAGTGACAATATGGTCGTCGAGACCGCGGAGAAGATCTTCGCCGATCTCGCCGATCCGCAGACCATCAACAACGACAAGAAGGATACGTGGCAGGCGCCGCTGTGGCAGGCGCTGAGCGAAGCCGGCTTGCCGTTATCCTGGGTGCCCGACGATCTCGGCGGCTCCGGCGCGAGCCTTGCCGATGGTTTTGCCTTGCTGAATGCCGCCGGCCGTTTCGCGGTCGCGGTTCCGCTGGCCGAGACGATGCTCGCGGGCTGGCTGCTGGCGCAGGCGAAGATCGCTTCGCCCGAAGGCGAGATGACGGTGCTGCCAGCCTCGCCGAAGGATCGGATCACGATGGATGCCGACGGCGCACTCTCCGGCCGCTGCCGCGGCGTGCCGTTTGCCAAAGCGGCAAAATATCTTGCGGTGCTCGCGGATGGCAAGGACGGCGTCTCGATTGCGCTGGTCGATGCAAGCAAGGGCCGGATCGAATCCGGGCTCAATGTCGGCTACGACCATAGCGACACCGTCACGCTCGACAAGGTCCAGCCCATCACCATCAAGCCCGCACCAAAGGGTTTTGACCAAACCACGCTGATGCTGGTGGGCGGTGTCGCGCGCAGCCTTCAGATCGCCGGTGCACTGGAATCCATGCTTGACATCTCCGTGCGCTACTCCAACGAGCGCGTCGCTTTCGAGAAGAAGATCTCGAAATTCCAGGCGGTGCAGCACAATCTCGCACGCCTCGCCGGCGAATCCGCCGCGGCGCTCGCGGCTGCAACCTCGGCCGCCGATGCGATCGCGAACGCAAAGTCGTTCGACGACGAGGTCTATCTCGAAGCCGCCTCTGCAAAGATCCGCTGCGCCGAGGCAGCAGAGAAAGGCGGCGGCATCGCGCATCAGGTGCACGGCGCGATCGGCTTCACCAACGAGCACATCCTGCACCGGTACTCGTTGCGGGCGCTGGCCTGGCGCGATGATTTCGGCTCTGAGAGCCACTGGGCCGTCGAACTCGGCAAGCTCGTCGCCAAACGCGGCGCCGATGAATTGTGGCCGCTCGTGGCGTCGCGCTGATCGGGAGACGAAACACATGACCGCTGCTCTTCGTTTCGATCCGATCCGCCTGCCCGAGAAGTGCGAGCAACTGCGCAAGGAAGTGCGCGCCTTCCTCGCCGAGGAGATCGCCGCCGGCACCTTCGATCCGCACAAGCCCAACCGCGAAGACACCGATGCGCCGGAATTCTCCCGCCGGGTCGGCGCCAAGGGCTGGCTCGGCATGACCTGGCCGAAGAAATATGGCGGCCAGGAGCGCTCCTTCCTCGAGCGTTACGTGGTGACCGAGGAGATGCGCGTCGCCAACGCCCCGACGCGGCGCTTCTTCGTCGCCGACCGCCAGAGCGGGCCGGTGCTGCTGAAGTACGCGCCTGAGCACATCAAGATGGACATCCTGCCGCGCATCTGCCGCGGCGAGATCTGCTTTGCGATCGGCATGAGCGAGCCGAACTCCGGCTCCGACCTGTTCGCGGCGAAGACGCGCGCGACCAGGACCGATGGCGGCTATCTCATCAACGGCACCAAGATCTGGACCTCGTCGGCGCATATCGCCGACTACATGATCGCGATCTTCCGGACCTCGCCGCCGACCAAGGAAAACCGCCGTCACGGCCTGACCCAGTTCCTGGTCAAGATGAAGCAGCCGGGCATCAAGGTGAACCCGATCGGCCAGATCACCGGCCAGTACGAGTTCAACGAGGTCGTCTTCACCGACTTCTTCGTGCCCGAGGATCACGTGCTCGGCGAGGTCGACGGCGCCTGGAAACAGGCGACTTCAGAGCTCGCCTATGAGCGTTCAGGCCCCGAGCGCTTCCTCGAGACCTATTACGTGCTGACCGAGCTGGTCCGGGCGGTCGGTCCCAATCCTGACACGCGCAGCGCCGAAGGCATCGGACGCCTCGTCGCGCAGCTCCACACCATGCGGCGCATGTCGGTGTCGGTCGCCGGCATGTTGCAGGCCGGCAAGGAGCCGGTGGTGGAAGCCTCCATCGTCAAGGACATCGGTACGGTCTGGGAGCAGCAGCTGCCACATCGCGTGCGCGACCTTGCCGCCTTCGTCGAGGAGACCGCGACCAACCGCGAGACGCTGGAGCGGCAGCTCGACTTCGCGATCAAGACCGCGCCGAAACTCACCATCCAGGGCGGCACCACGGAAGTGCTGCGCGGCATCATCGCCCGCGGGCTTGGTTTGCGCTAATTCAATCGAGGATCATCATGAGCACCTATAAAGATATCGGCGTCGAAAGGGTCGGGCATGTCGGCACCATCGAGATCCGCCGCCCGCCGCTCAACTTCTTTGACATCTCCCTGATCAACCAGATCGCGGATGCGCTCGACGAGTTCGATCGCGACATCGAGATCCGCGCCTCCGTTCTCTCGGCGCAAGGCAAGGCGTTCTGCGCCGGCGCGAATTTCCAGGACCCGGCGCGGCAGGCGCAGGAAGCGCGCGAAGCCGATAAGGCTGCCAAGGGCGATCCGGCCGACAGCCTCGGAGCAATCAATCATCTCTACATCCAGGCCGTGCGCATCTTCCGCGCCAAGAAGCCGATCGTCGCCGCCGTGCAGGGCGCAGCCATCGGCGGCGGCCTCGGCCTTGCGGTGTCGGCCGACTTCCGGGTCACCTGCCCCGAAGCGCGCTTCTCCGCGAATTTCACCAAGCTGGGTTTCCATCCCGGCTTCGGCCTGACGACGACGCTGCCCGAGCTGATCGGCAAGAACAACGCCGAGCTGATGTTCTACACCAGCCGCCGCGTCACCGGCGAAGAAGCCGTCAAATGGGGCCTCGCCAATGTGCTGGTGCCGCAGGACCAGGTGAAGGCGGAGGCGATGAAGCTCGCCGGCGAGATCGCCGAATGCTCCCCGCTCGGCCTGCTCTCTACCCGCGCCACGATGCGCGCCGGATTGGCCGATCGCGTCATGGCCGCGACCAATCACGAGCTCACCGAACAGACCCGCCTGCGCGCGACGGAAGATTTCAAGGAAGGCGTGAAGGCCACGGAAGAACGGCGTGTGGCGAATTTCAGGGGGCGGTGACTGCGGCGGCGTTTCGTCAATGAGTACCTCATTGAGGTGACGGATCACGACGAAGGGTCAACTGACGCGGAAGATCACGCCGCCCAACAGAAACTCGTTCTCGGCCACTGCCAGCCCCTTTGACCTCGCGACATGGAGCACGTGCGCGGCATCGGCCACCCGAAACTCGAGCGCACTCATGATCTCGCTGGCGCCCTTGACGAAGCGGAAGGTTGCGTTGGGCAGCTTCAGCTCAGAGCCATCAGCTGCCACGCCGATAATCTTGCTCCAATGCTGCGCCAGCCCGTGTGGATCCGGGCTCTGCATCTCCACTGCCGTCAGCGCCTGCGTCACTTCCTTGCGGACGAACTTCTGCCAGTCCGGGCCTGCGGGCGGATACGTGCCAAAAATATCGTCGCTGCCTGCGGTGTGGTTGAACTCGATGAAGGCGGCGCGGCAGTCGCGGGGGTGGAGCTGGACGCCGTGATAGGGGGCGTGGTCGATGACGTTGGCGGTGCGGACGCCAAGCGCATTGGCGTTGCGGCCTCGCTCGTCCGGGTCGTTGCAGCAGAAGATCGCCATGTAGCCGCCGCGCCCCCCGGTCTTCTCGATAAAGCGGCCGGCCGTGGTGCCGTCCTTGAAGGGTGCGACGACCTCGAGCATGATCGTGTCGACCGGGAGCAGTGCGTTCTCCAGGCCGTATTTGGCGACATTTCCGTCGCGGTAGCAGACGGCGAGGCCCATGGTCTCGGCGATATCAGAGATGACAGGCGCGAGCTGCGGCGCGACCAGACAAATCTGCCGCAGCCGCATATAGGGCGCCATCGTCATGCGCCCCTGAAGGCCGGCTTGCGCTTCTCGACGAAAGCCTTCGCGGCCTCCTTGTGATCGTCGGTGTCGCTGCAGCGGGTGTGATGGATGGCTTCACCGTCGAAGCAATCTTCCAGCGGCAGATGCTCGGCATTGTTGATGTTGCGCTTGATGTAGCCAAGCGCGATCGACGGCCCCTGCGCCAGAGAGAGCGCCAGCTCGTGCGCGGCAGCATCAATCTCTGCATCGGGCACGACCTTCGTCACCATGCCGATCGCATGCGCTTCCTTCGCCGTCAGCACGGGCGAGGTCAGATAGAGTTCGCGTGCCCGCGCGCTGCCGAGCAGCTGGGTGAGAAAATAGGTGCCGCCGTAATCACCGGAGAAGCCGACCTTGGCGAAGGCCGTGGTGATCTTGCAGGATTCGGAGGCAACGCGGAGATCGCACGACAGCGCCATCGAAAGACCGGCTCCGGCTGCCGCGCCATCGAGCTGCGCCACCACCGGCTTCGGCATCTGATGCAGGATGCGCGAAACCTCCATGCCGCGACGCAGATTCGCCATCTTCACTTCGAACGGCAGCGGCGCGCGGCCGGCCGCCATCGACTTGACGTCGCCGCCGACGCAGAACGAGCCGCCGGCGCCCTTGAACAGCACCGCGCGCACCTCCGGATCGTTGGCGGCGCGCCGCGCCGCCTCGACCAGACCGGCGACCATCTCGGGATTGAGCGCGTTCTTCCGCTCGGGACGATTCATGGTGATCGTGAGCAGTCCGCCTTCGAGCTTTTGCAGGACCATGTCGTTCATGGGACGTCTCCCTTGTTGTTGTTAGGTTCTGTCATTCCGGGGCGCGCCACTCGGCGCGAGCCCGGAATCCATCGATCAACCGTCACTGCGGCCAGATGGATCCCGGGTTCGCTTCGCGCCCCGGGATGACGCTTCGCGTCATTTCTTCACCAGCGGGCAGCGCGATTGCTCCAGCGACTGGAACGCCTCGCTGCCGGGCACCGTGGCGACCAGCTTGTAGTCGTCCCAGCGGCCCTTGGACTCCGACGGCTTCTTCACCTCGAACAGGTACATGTCATGGATCATGCGGCCGTCCTCGCGGATCTTGCCGTTCTTGGCGAAGAAGTCGTTGATCGGCGTATCCTTCATCACCTTGATGACCGCGGCCGAATCCGTGGTGCCGGCCGCCTTCACCGCCTTCAGATAATGCATGACGGAGGAATAGACGCCGGCTTGCGCCGAGGTCGGCATCCGCTTGGTGCGCTCCATGAAGCGTTTCGACCACGCGCGGGTCTCATCGTTGAGATCCCAGTAGAAGGCTTCGGCCAGCAGCAGGCCCTGCGCGGTCTCGAGACCGATCGAGTCGATGTCGGAGACGAAAGCGAGCAGCGGTGAGACCTTCTGGCCGCCCTTGGTGATGCCGAACTCGGCGGCCTGCTTGATGGCGTTGACGGTGTCGCCGCCGGCGTTCGCGAGCCCGATCACCTTGGCTTTCGAGGCCTGCGCCTGCAGCAGGAACGACGAAAAGTCCGACGTGTTGAGCGGATGGCGCACGCTGCCGAGCACCTTGCCGCCGGTCTTGGTCACGACCGCGCTAGTGTCCTTCTCCAGGTCCTGGCCGAAGGCATAGTCGGCGGTGAGGAAGAACCAGGTGTCGAGGCCCGACTTCACGGCCGCAAGGCCGGTCACGTTGGCCTGGCCGTAGGTGTCGAATACATAGTGGATGGTGTAGGGACCGCAGGCCTCGTTGGTGAGACGGATCGAGCCCGGGCCGTTGAACATGATGATCTTGTTGCGCGCCTTCGCGATCTCGCCGGCGGCAAGTGCGGTCGCAGACGCCGCGACGTCGTAGATCATTTCGACGCCCTGATTATCGAGCATGTCGCGGGCGAGGTTGGCGGACAGGTCGGCCTTGTTGAGATGGTCGGCCGCGATCACCTGGACTTTGCGCCCCAGCACCTCGCCGCCGAAATCTTCCACCGCCATCTTAGCTGCGGTCTCGCTGCCGGGGCCGGTGATGTCGGCATAGAGGCTCGACATGTCGAGGATGCCGCCGATCTTCAAGGGTGGCTTGTCCTGGGCCTGCGCAACAGTCGCGCTGAGAGCCAAGGCGGCGGCAAAAATGCCGGACAAAATATGCTTCATTGAAAAGGACCTCCCTTGATCGCCTGACTCTTGAATGGCGGCTTGATTATTGCTGTTGGCAAACGCTGTTGCCGCAATCATGCCGCACGCGCAAGAGCGCAGCAAGCAGAAGCGCGATGCGGGTCTTTCGACGGGCCTCATGTTTTCCGCAAAGCGGAATGGTGACTTATGGATAAATATCTCCACGTCATTGCGAGCGCAGCGAAGCAATCCAGAATCCCTCCGTGGAAAGACTCTGGATTGCTTCGCTGCGCTCGCAACGACGGAGCGTGAGGAAGCCTCTTCGCGCCACGCAGCGCTTGAGTTAATATTGACACGTAACGCAACCTCTCCGGGTCTCGTGACGCAACGGCTTCGCTTCATCGTCGCATTTGTTCTCGCCGCAGGTCACACTGCGTTTGCGGCGCCGTGCCAATTCGAAACACAGGGCGAAGGCCGCGTCGTTGGAATCGTCGATGCGCGCAGTGTGCGTCTCGACGACGGCCGTGAGGTGCGCCTCACCGGGATCGAGCCCACTGCGTCGACCAGGCAAGCGCTGACCTCGTTGCTCGCCGGCCGCGACGTGACGCTGCGCGGCACGGACGACACACCCGACCGCTACGGTCGCCAGGGCGCGCTGCTGTTCATCGGCGAAAGCGACACCTCGGTACAGGCGATGCTGCTCGCCCAAGGCGACGCCCTCGTCTCGGCCGAGATCGCGGACAAGGAGTGCGCCACCGCGCTGATGTCGTCAGAGACCGAGGCGAGGCGCCAAAAAAAGGGCAACTGGGCTGACCCGTCGGCCATAAAAAACGCGGAAAGTCCGGACGATATTTTGGCCGGGAAAGGGCGCTTTGTGGTGGTCGAGGGCAAAGTCCTGTCGGTCCGGCAAGCTGGGGCAATGACCTACCTCAACTTCGGACGGAACTGGACACACGGCTTTGCCGCGACTATTTCAAAGCGCATGGTGCCGGCGTTCGAAAGCGCTGGAACGACGCTTAAGTCCCTGGAAAATAGGTACATTCGCGTCAGGGGCTGGGTTGAGGGGACTACGGGGCCGCGTATCGACGTGCTCCGGGTAGGACAGGTCGAGTTGCTGGGCGCAAGCGAGCCGATTGGGGTAAGGCCCTGACCAGGGGCCAGGCACGGGTTAAGCGACGTGAATGGGGTGCTAGAACAGCACAAAAAGGGCGAAGGACGCCGCCTTCGGGCTGCGCCGGCCGCGCTTTGCCTCGTTCTGGGCACGGCTCTCGCCGGCTGCGGCGATATGGGCCGGTTCCAGACCGCAGCGGCGCCGGCGACCATCGCGTTGCCCAAGCCGAAGCCGGCTGTCGCCCAGACCCCCGCCACCGAGAAAGAGCACGAGCGCATCCTGGCGAGCTATGGCGGGGCCTATGACGACCCCAGGCTCGAATCACTGGTCAGCAAGACCGTCGACCGGCTCGTCGCGGCGTCCGACCGCCCTGACCAGGGCTATAAGGTCACCATCCTCAATTCCGGCGCGGTGAACGCTTTCGCGCTGCCGAACGGCCAACTCTATGTCACCCGCGGGCTGCTCGCGCTGGCCAGTGACACCTCCGAATTGTCCTCCGTGCTCAGCCACGAGATGGCGCATGTGCTGTCGAAGCACGCCGCGATGCGCGAGGACCAGGCGCGCCAGGCCGCCATCGTCACCCGCGTCGTCACCGACATGAGCACCGATCCCGATCTCACCGCGCTCGCGCTCGCCAAGACCAAGCTCACCATGGCGAGCTTTTCGCGCAATCAGGAATTCGAGGCCGACGGCATCGGCGTCGGCATTTCCGCCAAGGCACATTTCGACCCGTATGGTGCCGCACGCTTCCTCTCCGCGATGGAGCGCAATGCCGAGCTGAAGGCCGGCAAGAGCTCGCTCGATCCGCGCGCGCAGGATTTCACCTCATCGCATCCGGCCACGCCCGAGCGGGTGCAGAATGCGCAGACCATTGCTCGCCAATATGTCGCCCCAGAAGGTGGCGAGCGCGACCGCGAGAGCTATCTCGCCGCGATCGACAATCTCGTCTATGGCGAGGACCCCAGCGAAGGCTTTGTCCGCGGCCGGCGTTTCCTGCATCCAAAACTCGGCTTCACCTTCCAGGCGCCGGACAATTTCACGCTCGACAACACTGCGCAGGCCGTGATTGGCGTACGCGAGGGCGGCTCGCAGGCGATGCGCTTCGACGTCGTGCGCGTGCCGGCCGAGCAGTCACTGGGCGACTACCTCAATTCCGGCTGGATGGAGGGCGTCGAGAAGGCGTCCACCGAGGACATCACCATCAACGGTTTTCCGGCCGCGTCTGCCACCGCCAAGGGCGACCAGTGGCAGTTCAAGGTCTATGCGCTGCGCTTCGGCAGCGACGTCTATCGCTTCATCTTCGCCACGCGGCAGAAGTCGACCGAGAGCGATCGCAATGCGCGCGAGACCGTCAATTCGTTCCGCCGCCTGACCCTCGAGGAGATCCAGGCCGCCCGTCCGCTGCGCATCAAGGTCATCACCGTGCAGCCCGGCGACACCGTGGAATCGCTGTCTCACCGCATGGCCGGCGTCGATCACCCGGCCGAACGATTTCGTGTGCTGAACGGCCTCGATCGCACCGCGCAGGTGAAGGTGCGTGACCGCGTGAAGATCGTGACGGATTGAGGCGCGCCGAGCTGCCGTAGGTGGGCAAAGCGGAAAGCGTGCCCACCACTTCTGCGCCAGTGGAGGAGGGATGGTGGGCACGGCGCAAGAGCGCCTTTGCCCACCCTACAAAAGCTCTCGTAGCTGCTGTTTGTACTTAGCCGCCCGCGTCCATGTCACCCACCTCGCGCTGGCCGCTGAGCCAGAGCGCGAGCAGGGTCCAGAACGCGCCGGAGAGCAGGTAGGCACCCGAGGCGATGACGCCGAAATTGGTGGCGAGCAGCAGCGCGACCAGCGGAGCGAATCCGGCGCCGAACAGCCAGGCCATGTCCGAGGTCAGCGCGGACGCCGTGTAGCGGTACATCTGCTTGAAGTTCGAGGCGATCGCGCCCGACGACTGACCGAAGGAGAGGCCGAGCAGGATGAAGCCGATCACCATGTAGATGGTCTCGCCGAACGCGCCGGCGTCGAGCAGCTGCGGGGCGAAGCCACTGTAGATCGCAATCGCGATCGCCGATCCCATCAGCAGCGACTTGCGGCCGACCCGGTCGGCGATGACGCCGGAGGCCACGATCGCGGCGACGCCGAACACGGCGGCGACGATCTCGATGATCAGAAATCGCACCGGGCTTTCGCGGGTGAACAGGAACACCCAGGACAGCGGAAACACCGTGACCATGTGGAACAGCGCGAAGCTCGCGAGCGGCGCGAACGCACCGAGCATGATGTTGTGACCTTCGCGGGCAACCGTGTCGGAGATGCGCGAGGGCTGCAGTTCGCGGGTTTCGAACAAAGATGCGTATTCCTCGGTCGTCACCATGCGCAGGCGCGCGAACAGCGCCACGACGTTGATGGCGAAGGCGACGAAGAACGGATAACGCCAGCCCCAGTCGAAGAAATCGTCGGCCGAGAGGTTACCTGCGAAATAGGCGAACAGCGCGCTCGCCACGATCAGCCCGAGGGGTGCGCCGAGTTGCGGCACCATCGCGTACCAGCCGCGCTTGGAGGCCGGCGCGTTCAGCGCCAGCAGCGAGGCCATACCGTCCCAGGCGCCGCCCCAGGCCAGACCCTGCGCGATACGCGCCAGTGCTAGCAGCCAGATCGCGGCGACGCCGATATCGTGATAGCCAGGCAGGAACGCGAGCGCCACGGTGGCGGTGCCGAGCAGGAACAGTGCCGAGACCAGCTTGGCCGTCTTGCCGTACTCCCGGTCGACCGTCATGAAAATGACGGTTCCGACCGGCCGGGCGATGAAGGCCAGCGCGAAAATCATGAAGGAATAGAGGGTGCCGGTCAGCTCGCTCGTGAACGGGAACACCAGGCGCGGAAACACGATCACCGAGGCGATCGCGTAGACGAAGAAGTCAAAGAATTCCGAGGTGCGGCCGATGATGACGCCGATGGCGATCTCGCCAGGACTGGCCAGGTCGTGGCCGTGCTCACCCGAGTGGAGGTCTGCCATTGCGGGGGTCTGTGCCGTCGCCATGCGTGCGCCCTTAACGTCCTGAAAACCAAAGCCGACCGCCCGGCGGAACGCCAGCCAATCTTGCCTTGTTTGGCCCAACATCCCGCACTGCAACATTGGACAAATTGTCCAATGTCCGGATTGCTGCGCCGCAGCTACCCATTGGCCCCGCAAAGGAAACTCATTCTCAAAGGCTCGGCCCGTGTCCCGTTTCAAGATCCTGGCGCTGCTACCCCTGGCAGTTGCGCTCAGCGGCTGCAACTACGTCGTGCTAGCGCCAGCCGGCGATATCGCGGCGCAACAGCGCGACCTCGTCATCATCTCCACCGTCCTGATGCTCCTGATCGTCGTCCCCGTGATGGCGCTGACGGTGCTGTTCGCCTGGCGCTACCGCCAGTCCAACAGCTCGGCCCGCTACGAGCCGGATTGGGACCACTCGACCAAGCTCGAGCTGGTGATCTGGTCGGCGCCGCTGCTGATCATCGTCTGCTTGGGCGCGCTGACCTGGATGGGCACGCATCTGCTCGACCCCTATCGCAACATCGGGCGCATCCATGCAGAACGCGCACTGGATCAGTCCAAGGCTCCGCTCGAAGTCGATGTCGTCGCGCTCGACTGGAAGTGGCTCTTTATCTACCCCGACTACGGCATCGCCACCGTCAACGATCTGGCCGCGCCGGTGGATCGCCCGATCAACTTCCACATCACCGCGTCTTCGGTGATGAACTCGTTCTACATTCCGGCACTCGCCGGCCAGATCTACGCGATGCCGGGCATGGAGACGTCGCTCCACGCCGTGATCAACCATGCCGGTACCTACAAAGGTTTCTCGGCGAACTATAGCGGCGCTGGCTTCTCCGGCATGCACTTCAACTTCCACGGCCTCGACGACAAAGGCTTTGACGCCTGGATCGCCCAGGCCAAATCGGCCGGCGGCTCGCTCGGCCGCGCCGAATATCTCCAGCTCGAGAAACCGAGCGAGAACGAGCCGGTGCGCCGCTACGGCACGGTCGATGCCGATCTCTACCGACTGGTCCTCAACATGTGCGTCGAGACCGGCAAGATGTGCCAGAGCGAAATGATGGCGATCGATGCCAAGGGCGGTCTCGGCCATGAAGGCCTGAACAACACCCTGCCGCTGGCCTACGACAAGTACGCCCGCCGCGGCACTGTGCTCGGGCCCGAGCCGACCTTCGTCGCCGGTACCTGCACGCCGGACGCGCCGCAGGGCGCCGCGACCACGGCCGCGATCAAGGCGCCGCTCGACACCGCCCCGCTGCTGGGTGCCGGCCTGAAGCGGCCGACCTTCGCGCCGCTGAAGTCCTCGTCCTTCTTCCTCGGACAACGTCCCAAGTCAGACTCCTGACGTCAGACTCCTAAAGAGAGCTCGCATGTCTCCTGATCTTCTCAAGCTCATCTTCGGCCGTCTCGGCCTCGATTCGCTACCGCTGCACGAGCCGATCCTGGTCGCTACCTTCGTGATGGTCGCGCTTGGCGGCGGCGCGCTGTTCGCCGGCGTCACCTATTTCCGCCTCTGGGGCTATCTGTGGCGCGAGTGGTTCACCACTGTCGACCACAAGCGCATCGGCATCATGTACATGATCCTCGGCATCGTGATGCTGCTGCGTGGCTTCGCCGACGCGCTGATGATGCGCGCCCAGCAGGCGCTCGCGTTCGGCGGCTCCGATGGCTTCCTCCCCGCCCATCACTACGATCAGGTCTTCACCGCCCACGGCGTGATCATGATCTTCTTCGTGGCGATGCCGCTGGTCACGGGCCTGATGAACTACGTCGTGCCGCTGCAGATCGGCGCGCGCGACGTGTCGTTCCCGTTCCTCAACAATTTCAGCTTCTGGATGACGGTCGGCGGCGCGGTGCTGGTGATGGCTTCGCTGTTCATCGGCGAATTCGCCCGCACCGGCTGGCTCGCCTATCCGCCGCTGTCAAACATCGGCTACAGTCCTGATGTCGGCGTCGACTATTACATCTGGGCGCTGCAGGTCGCCGGCGTCGGCACGACATTATCCGGCATCAACCTGATCTGCACCATCGTCAAGCTGCGCTGCCCCGGCATGACCATGATGAAGATGCCTGTGTTCACCTGGACTGCGCTCTGCACCAACATCCTGATCGTCGCCTCCTTTCCCGTCCTGACCGTCGTGCTCGCGCTGCTCTCGCTCGATCGCTACGTCGGCACCAACTTCTTCACGAACGATTTCGGCGGCAGCCCGATGATGTACGTGAACCTGATCTGGATCTGGGGCCATCCCGAGGTCTACATCCTGGTTCTCCCCGCCTTCGGCATCTTCTCGGAAGTGACCTCGACCTTCTCCGGCAAGCGGCTGTTCGGCTACACCTCGATGGTCTACGCCACGGTCGTCATCACCATCCTGTCCTACCTGGTCTGGCTGCACCACTTCTTCACGATGGGGTCGGGCGCCAGCGTCAACTCGTTCTTCGGCATCACCACGATGATCATCTCGATCCCGACGGGCGCGAAGATGTTCAACTGGCTGTTCACGATGTATCGCGGCCGCATCCGCTTCGAGCTGCCGATGCTGTGGACGATCGCCTTCATGCTGACCTTCGTGCTCGGCGGCATGACCGGCGTTCTGCTCGCAGTCCCCCCGGCCGACTTCGTCCTGCACAACAGCCTGTTCCTGATCGCGCATTTCCACAACGTGATCATCGGTGGCGTGGTGTTCGGCGCATTCGCCGGCATCAACTACTGGTTCCCGAAGGCGTTCGGCTTCAAGCTCGATCCGTTCTGGGGCAAGCTGTCGTTCTGGTTCTGGGTCACCGGCTTCTACATGGCCTTCATGCCGCTCTATGTGCTCGGCCTGATGGGCGTGACCCGCCGCCTGCGCGTGTTCGACGATCCCTCGCTCCAGATCTGGTTCGTCATCGCCGCGATCGGCGCCGGCCTTGTCTTCCTCGGTATCCTCAGCATGCTGATGCAGTTCGCGGTCTCCTTCCTCAGGCGGGAGCAGCTCAAGGACGTCACCGGCGATCCCTGGGACGCCCGCACGCTGGAATGGGCGACATCTTCGCCGCCGCCGGACTACAACTTCGCCTTCACCCCCGTCGTTCACGACAACGACGCCTGGTGGGACATGAAGAGGCGCGGTTACCAGCGTCCGCTCACCGGGTTCAAGCCGATCCACATGCCCAGCGGCACCGGCACCGGCATCATCCTCGCCGGCTTCGCCACCGCGATGGGATTCGGCCTGATCTGGTACATCTGGTGGCTGGCGGCCGCGAGCTTCATCGCGATGCTCGCCGTCGGGATCGGTCACACCTTCAACTATCACCGCGACTTCGACATTCCGGCTGACGACGTCATCCGGACCGAGGATGCGCGCACCAAGCTGCTCGCCGGAGTCAAGTAAATGACTGTCGCTGTCAATCCCACGCAAACCGGCGAGCCGGTCTTCTACCTCGCCGACGAACATCCGCATCCGGAAGGCTACAGCACCTCGCTCGGCTTCTGGATCTACCTGATGAGCGACTGCCTCATCTTCGCGATGCTGTTCGCCGCCTTCGGCGTACTCGGCGCCAACTACGCCGCCGGGCCTGCGCCGAAGGACCTGTTCGACCTCAACCTGGTCGCGGTGAACACCTCGATGCTGCTGCTGTCGTCGATCACCTATGGTTTTGCGATGCTGACGATGCAGCAGAACAAGATCGCCCAGACGCAGATGTGGCTCCTGATCACCGGCCTGTTCGGCGTCGCTTTCATCAGCATCGAGCTCACCGAGTTCGCCCACATGATCCATGAAGGCGCCACGCCGCAGCGCAGCGCCTTCCTGTCCTCCTTCTTCACCCTGGTCGGCACCCACGGCCTCCACGTCTCCTGCGGCCTGATCTGGCTGGTGACCCTGATGGTGCAGGTCTGGCGTTTCGGCCTGATCGAGGCCAACCGCCGTCGCCTGATGTGCCTGTCGATGTTCTGGCACTTCCTCGACGTGGTCTGGATCGGCGTCTTCACCTTCGTCTATCTCCTGGGAGTTCTGCGATGAACACCGACACCCACGCCGCCCACGCGCACGACCATCACCACGACGACGGCCACGCCCATGGCACGTTCTCGACCTACATGCTCGGCTTCGTGCTCTCGGTGGTGCTCACGGCGATCCCGTTCTGGCTGGTGATGAGCGGGACGCTGCCGAGCAAGCAGATCACCGCGCTGGTCATCATGGCCTTCGCCGTCGTGCAGATCGTCGTGCACATGATCTACTTCCTGCACATGAGCCCCAAGTCCGAGAACGGCTGGAGCATGATGGCGCTGATCTTCACCATCGTGATGGTGGTGATCGCGCTGTCCGGTTCGCTGTGGGTGATGAACCACCTCAATAGCAACATGATGCCGATGCACGAGATGACGGGAATGAAGTGAGCGATCCCGTGAGACCCGAGGATAACGAAGCGCGCAGCCCCACAGCGGCTACGCGTCCATCCCTGTGGCTCACGATTCTCTCGCTCTCCGCCGTCGCTGTTCTAATCGCCCTTGGCGTCTGGCAGGTCGAGCGCCGTGCCTGGAAGCTCGCGCTGATTGATCGGGTCGAGCAGCGCGTTCATGCCGCGGCCCAGCCGATCCCCGCGCGCGCAGCCTGGCCGGCGATCACCGCCGCAGGCGACGAATACCGGCATGTCAGCCTCTCCGGCCGCTTCCTGCACGACCGCGAGACCCTGGTTCAGGCCGTCACCGAGGACGGCCCTGGCTATTGGGTGCTGACGCCGCTCCAGCGCAGCGACGGCACGCTTGTGCTGATCAACCGCGGCTTCGTGCCATCCGAGCGGCGCGACGCATCGACGCGCCAGGGCGGCAATCCGGACGGCCAGGTCGAAATCACCGGTCTCTTGCGCATCACGGAGCCGAAAGGCGGTTTTCTCAGGGACAACGTGCCCCAGCACAACCGCTGGTACTCGCGGGATGTCGCCGCGATTGCGGCCGCGCGCGACCTCCAGAACGTTGCGCCGTTCTTCGTCGATGCCGACGCCGGATCACAATCCGGCAGCGCTCCAATCGGCGGATTGACCGTGGTCCGCTTTCCCAATAACCACCTGATATACGCGCTGACGTGGTTTGCCCTGGCTTTCATGCTGGCCGGTAGACTTCTCGTCACATTCGGCGGCGGGCTGTTCCGCCGCAGCAAGCGCTTCGTCCACGAAACGGCCGGCGGGTCGGATGCCTCCGCCCGCAGGACGGGATCAGATGCTGGAACGATCGTCGAACCGACCTGACGACGGGAACACTTACGGCGAGCTGGCGGTCACGCTGCAATCGCAGGCGGACGCGCGCAGCGAGCTGATCGGCGCGGCCCCCACTGACGACGAGACCAACCGCAAAAACATGGCGCTGCTGATCCAGCTGCGCTGGACCGCTGTGGTCGGCCAGATCGTCACCATCGGCGGCGTGCATTTCTGGCTCGGCATTCCGCTGCCCCTCACCCGCATGGGCGCGGTGATCGGCGCGCTGGTGCTGCTCAATGTCTCGAGCCTGGTCTGGGTGCGCCATCGCGCCGCGATCACGAACAACGAGCTCTTGGTCGCGCTGATGCTGGATGTCGCCGCGCTGACCGCGCAACTCTATCTCAGCGGCGGCGCCACCAATCCCTTCACCTCGCTGTTCCTGCTTCAGGTCACGCTCGGCGCGGTGCTGCTCGATGCCCGCTCGACCTGGTCGCTGGTGGCGCTGAGCTGCGCGAGCTTCGTGTGGCTGACGATGGCCTACCGGCCGCTCGACCTGCCGCCGAATCCGCTGAGCGAGACCTATACGCTCACCGTCACCGGTATGCTGCTGGGCTTCATCCTCAACGCCGTGCTGCTGGTCGTGTTCGTCACCCGCATCAACAGGAATTTGCGCGAGCGCGACGCGCATCTGGCGGCGCTGCGCCAGCACGCGGCCGAGCAGGATCACATCGTCCGCATGGGCCTGCTCGCCTCCGGCGCGGCGCATGAGCTCGGCACGCCGCTCGCCTCGCTCTCGGTCATCCTCAGCGACTGGCGCCGCATGCCGGATCTCGCCGCCGATCAGGAGCTCGCCGAGGACCTCACGGAGATGGAAACCTCGCTGCAACGCTGCAAGACGATCGTGACGGGCATTCTCGTGTCGGCCGGCGAAGCCCGCGGCGAGGGATCCTCGCCGACGACGGTGACCGCCTTCGTCACCGCACTGGTCGAAGAATGGCGCGACGCCCGCTCGGCGCGCACACTGTATTTCGTCAATACCTTTGGCGAGGACGTCGCGATCGTCTCGGACATCGCGCTGAAGCAGGTGATCTTCAACGTCCTCGACAACGCCTATGAAATCTCGCGCGGGTGGGTGGAGTTGCTCGCCGAACGCGAGGGCGACAATCTGGTGCTCTCGATCAGCGACCGCGGCCCGGGCTTCGCGCCTGAAATGCTGGCACAGCTCGGAAAGCCCTACCAGTCGAGCAAGGGCCGCGCCGGCGGCGGGCTCGGCCTGTTCCTGGTGGTCAACGTGGTGCGCAAGCTGGGTGGCAGCGTGACCGCCGAGAACCACCGGAAGCGCGGCGCCACCGTGCGCCTGACGCTGCCGCTCGCCACGCTCGCGATCGGAGGCAGCTTTGACGCCTGACCGTTCGCTCATCGTCGTCGAGGACGACGATGGTTTTGCGCGCACGCTGAAACGCTCATTCGAGCGCCGCGGCTACGAGGTCGTGCTCGCCGCCTCGATCGAGGATGTCCGGAAGGTTCTGGAGGACCGATCCTTCGGCTATGCCGTGGTCGACCTCAAGCTCGGCGGCGCCTCCGGCCTTGCCTGTGTCGATCTGCTGCATACCCACGACGAGGAGATGCTGATCGTGGTGCTGACGGGCTTCGCGAGCATCTCGACCGCCGTCGAGGCCATCAAGCTCGGCGCTTGCCACTACCTCGCAAAACCCTCCAACACCGACGACATCGAGGCCGCCTTTAACAAGGCCGCAGGTAACGCCGACGTCGCGCTGGACGTGCGGCCGACCTCGATCAAGACGCTCGAATGGGAGCGCATCCACCAGACGCTGATCGAGACGGACTTCAATATCTCGGAGGCCGCGAGAAGGCTGGGCATGCACCGGCGCACGCTGGCACGAAAGCTCGAGAAGCGGCCGGTGAAATGAGCCGACGCCTCACTTCGGAGGGTGGGTTAGAGCGTTAGCCCATCTGACTGAATCGTTGGGGATTCACAAATCAGCGTTTTGGTGATTCAAGCTACCCGCCGGGACGGGAGGCCGGCGGGCAT
>NZ_JBEPOS010000023.1:0-126814 GCF_040546885.1 Bradyrhizobium sp. S3.2.6
TGCCCGCCGGCCTCCCGTCCCGGCGGGTAGCTTGAATCACCAAAACGCTGATTTGTGAATCCCCAACGATTCAGTCAGATGGGCTAACGCTCTAAGGCGCGAGGCCGAGGCGCTGGCGGCGAAGATCAACCCGTTCGACGCTGCCTTGCGCAGGCCGAAGCAACATGCCGGCTCGTATTGAGATGTCCCATGCGTGCCGGTACGTTGCTTGTCGCGCAGTGGTGTGGGTACTTGCCTGGGTATTTCTCTCCGATCCAGGTGCGCGGCGCATTCGATAGGCGCGGATCTACAGGCGGACGACTTCACCGCTTCGGACGCTCTCGTCAGCGGCAAAGACGATACGGAGTGAGTTGATCGCGTCCTCGTGATGCTCGGATAGGTCGATCTCGCCACGGATCGCACTCAGAAACAGCCGCTGCTCGCGCTCGCAGAGCTCCTGATGGCCGGGTTCGTCTGCGGTCGAGATCAACTCGTCCGGCTTCGCAAAGCCGCCTTCGGTGACGAGCGCCGCGTGATGGACGCGAAGGGCGTTGGTCCGCGTATGCGTGTCATGGTCCGCCGAATGCGCGCCCGCATCGGTGCTCTCTTTCGCGACGATCGACACACTGCCGTTCGGGCCGATCAAGTCCTTCACGAAATGAGCGGTCTCGCTCATCATCGGACCCCAACCGACCTCGTACCAGCCGACGGATCCATCGTCGAACATGATGTGAAGATGGCCGTAATTGTACATGGCAGGCGCGATCTCGCTCGTCAGCCGCGCCCCGACCGCATGGACCGCGACGGGACGCGCCCGCGTCACCTGACACATGATGTCGACGTAATGGACGCCGCAATCGACGATCGGCGAAGTCGACCGCATGAGGTTCTTATGAACCTCCCAGAAGGAGCCCGTAGACTGCTGGTTGAGGTTCATGCGCATCACGAGCGGCTTTCCGAGCGTCCTGCCGATCTCGACGAAGCGCGACCATGCGGGATGCACGCGCAGGATATAGCCGATCAGCAGCGCCTTTCCGGCCGTACGTGCAGCGCTGACGACCCGCCGCGCGGCCTCCAGCGTGTTGGCGAGCGGCTTTTCGCAGAAAACATGCGCATCTGCGGCGAAAGCCTGCAAGGCCATGGCGGCGTGATGCTCCGTGTAGGTGCAGATCGCGACGGCATCGGGACGCAAGCTCGTGAGCGCCTCGTCGAGGCTTTCGAAGCGCGGAAGAGAGGGAAACTCGGCCTCGAGATCGTCGCGATCGGCTGCGCGGGAGGTGCAAAGACCGACGAGCTCAAATCCCTCGACCGATCTGTAGGCGCGGGCGTGGCTCGTTCCCATGGTGCCAAGGCCAACCACGAGAACGCGAACATTCTGTGCGGTCAAAATGGAGGGCGAGGACATGGCTCGATCGGTCCTTCAGTCAGGTGTTGCCTGCCAGCTCGTCGCGCTTGGAGCCGTCGGCGGTTGGCCGGCCCTCGATCCAGGTTTCGAGTACCCGTAGCTCGTCGTCGAGATGCACGAGGCTTGCGAGATAGCCTGGTGCGATACGGCCAAGTTCCGCGTCGCGCCGGAGAAACGTCGCCGGAACGCGTGATGCCATAGCGAGGGCATCGGCGAGCGGAAGCCTCACGACGTTGACGGCATAGCGCACCGCCTCGTCCATGGTCAGAACCGAGCCGGCGAGCGTCCCATCGTCGAGCCGCAGGCAACCGTCCACACACGTCACGCGGCGGCCCTGTAGATCGAACTGATCGGGACCGCCGGCGGCCGGTGGCATCGCGTCGGTGATCAGCATGAAGCGATCATGCCGCTTGGCGGCGAAGGCGATGCGAAGGTTCGCCTCGTGCACATGATGACCATCCGCGATGATTCCGACGAAAGCCTCGTCGAGATCGAGCGCTGCGCCGACCATGCCTGGCTCGCGCCCGGCGGGCGCGCTCATCGCATTGAACAGATGGGTGAATGCGTGTGCGCCGGCTTTGACGGCTGCGCGCGCCTCCGCGTAGCTTGCATTGGAATGGCCGAGCGAAATCAGCACGCCATGCCGCGCGAGTTCCGCAATGCTCGCCGCATCGACCCGATTGGGCGCGAGCGTCAGCATGACGGCGCCGCAATTCGCCTCGACGATCGTCGCAATGTCGCCCGGCTTGAGGTCGCGGATATATCTGAGCTCATGCGCGCCCTTGCGAGCCGGATCCAGGAAGGGTCCTTCAAGATGGATGCCGAGCGTCGCCGGGGTCAGTTGCCGCGCTTCGCGTGTCCCGGCGATTGCTGCCGCCATCACTTGCGGGGCATCGGTTACTAGCGTCGGCAGCAGTCCGACGGTGCCGTGCTTGCGATGCGCTGCGGCGATGCGGGCGATGCCTTCGGGCGTCGGGTCCTCGTTGAACAAGACGCCGCCACCGCCATTGACCTGCACATCGATGTAGCCGGGCGCAAGCAGGCCGCCACCGAGATCGCGTGCCGGGCCATGCGGTCTCTCGGAGTAAGGGAGGATCGCGGCGACGCGGTCGCCTTCGACGACGACCGCGTGGTCGTCAAAGAAACGCTCGCCATCGAAAATCCGTGCGCCGGTCAAAACGATCATCAAAGGGTCTCCGTCACCTTGCGCAGGTTGCGCGGGCGGTCGGGATCTCGCCCGAGCCGGAGCGCAAGCGCTTCGGCAAGGCGGTAGAAGCGGTGGATCATGACGATGGGGTCCAGCAGCGTCGCCTCGACTTTTGCCGTCGCGAGACGATCCGTCTCGTCGGCGCCTCCGGCCTCGATTGTAATCACCCTCGCGCCGGCACTGGACAACGCCGCAAGTGCCGGCAGCATGCCTTCGCGCGCTGCGTCGGACGGCAGGAAGGCGATGACGGGAAAGCCGGAGTCGACAAGTTCGGCCGGGCCATGCAGGACCTCGGCCGCGGAATAGGCCTCGGCGTGAATCGCGCAGGTTTCCTTGAGCTTCAGCGCCGCCTCCGCGGCGATCGCAAGCGTGGCGCCGCGGCCGAGGACGAAAGCGCTGCGGGCATTTGCAAGCTGCCCGAGCAACGCCGCGGGCGGCGGCGCCGTTTGTCCGCGCAGGATCTCGGGTAGGCCGGTGAGGGCGTCCGCTAGCTGCCGATCTTCGCACCAGGCCGCGACGAGGCTCGCGCCCGCGACGAGACCTGCGACCATAGATTTGGTCGCCGCGACTGAGCGTTCGGCGCCGGCGCACAATGGCAGCAGCACTTCGGCCTCTTGCGCGAGCGGTGAGGGCACGTCGTTGATAAGTGCGACGGCCAGCGCGCCGCCGCGTCGTGCGGCGCGCTGCATTTCGACGATGTCCGGGCTGCGTCCCGATTGCGAGATCGCGACGGAAACGCCGCCTTCGAGCCGCATCGGCGTACGATAGAGCGTAGCGATGGAGGGGCCGATGGAGGCACAAGGCACCCCTGAGACAATCTCGACGAGGTATTTCAGGTAGAGCGCGCAGCAATCCGACGAGCCGCGGGCGATGGTCGCAACGAGCGGCGGATCGAGCATGCGCAGACGCGCGCCAAGTTCAGCGAGCCGCTCCGCGTTGTGGCCAAGCTGGCGCGCGACCGCTTCGCCTGTCTCGCCGATCTCCTGAAGCATGTAGGTCGTCATCGGTGCGCCTTTCGGGCCGGTGGCGACAGCGTGAGTTCGGAGACGAAGTCATAGGCGTCGGCCCGGTACCAGGATTTCGTGAATTCGACGCAGGATCCGTCGGCAAGATAGGCGATGCGCTGGATATAGAGCGCCGGGCTGTCCGGTGCGACGCCGAGCAGTTCCGCATCCGACTGATCGACGAGGGTCGCACGCAATCGCTGCAAGCCCCGGGCGGGCTTGAAGCCCCGCGCGGAGAGCGCCTCGTACAGCGAGCCGCCGACCGAATCCTGTTCGGGAAGAAAGCGTATCGGCACGGCGGCGCGCTCGATCGCCATGGGCGAACCGTCAGCCAGGCGCAGGCGGCCGAGCCGGAACACGCGTTCGTTCGGCCGTACGCCAAGCATCATGGACTCTTCCGGTGTCGGCAGGAACACGCCGCGCTCGAGCTCGCGCGAGCTCGCCTCCAATCCACGCAGCCGCATGTCCTCCGTGAAGCTCGTCAGGCGCGAGGAGGGCTGCTCGACGCGCGGCGTCGCGCGATGGATGAAGGTGCCGGCGCCGTGGCGGTGAAACAGCACGCCTTCGGCGATCAGGTCGGCAATCGCCTTGCGTAGCGTGGTGCGCGATACCTCGAGCAGCTCGCACAATTCGCGCTCGGCCGGAAGCAATTGCGTCTCTGCGAAGCGTCCGGTCTCAATCTCGCGCCGAAGCGCGTCGACCACGGCGCGATAGAGCTTCTGGCCCGGCGCGGTTTCGACCGTCATGGACATGCGGCGTCCTCCGCGAGCGTTCCGCCGATGAGCAGGATCGCGCCGTCGACTGCGTCGCGCCGGGGCGCGGAGAGGCGCTTGGCCACATCAGGCGGCAAAAACGGGCGCAAGGGCTCACCGAAGCCGCCGGCGAGGGCAACGCGCTCGGCGCCAAGTGCATTCAGGGCGTTCGCGAGCGACGCTATCGCGCTGGCTGCTTCGCCGACAATTTCGCGCGCGCGCATATCTCCGGACCTGGCGACGTCCAGGATCTGGGGCGCGAAGGCGCCGTAGTCGCGTGGCCTTGCGTCCGCTGCCCAGCGGCTCATCCGCAACGGATCGCCGTCGAAATGGCGCCCGAGTGCTTGCGCCAGGCCGCTCATCGGCTCGAGGCCATCGATCGCACGCAGCGTCGCACGCAACGCCGATTCGCCAAGCCGTGCAGCGGATCCGTCGTCGCCAAGCCAGAAACCGCGTCCGCCGATAATAGTCGTTCGAGCTCCCACGCGAGCTATGCCCGCCGAGCCCGTGCCCGCGATAATCAGGCCGCCATCGCCGAGGCCATTGGCGCCGACGCAGGCGGCGACTGCATCATTGACGGCGACGATGTGTGCAAAGCCGGGCAGGGCGGCGGAGACGCGCGCCGCTTCCTCGTCGTCCGAAAGCCCGGCAAGGCTAAGGCCGACTGCGATCTCCTGCCTTGGTGCGCCGGCCGCGATGGCGGACTCGATCGTTTCACGGACGACCCGCATGGCTTCGTCGAAATCGAGATAGATGTTCGAAGCCGGCCCGAGGCCGTGCCCGAGCTCGCGACCCGACGAATCCCGCAATCTCGCGCGGCAGCGGGTCGCGCCGCCATCCACACCGAGGAAAAACTGGGCCGTCGCCACGGAGCCTCCTAAAAAGTTCTTAACGCCCCTAGACAAGTGGTATGTCAGGTGGCAAAAGCAAATACAAGAGGTATCTACCATTGGTATCCACGATGTCGGTGCTGCCGCGGCTGGAGACGGACGGAGAGAGGTGCCGCGACACCGGTGGTGTCGTGACCATCGATGAGGCGGTGTTCGCGGAGGCGATGCTCGCATCCTACCGCCGGGCGATCGCTTCGGTCGCGGCTGCCTCCGGCGACATCCGCGCCGCCGCGCTTCGCCTCGCGGCGATCTGGCGAGCAGGGGGACGGCTGATCTATGCGGGCGCCGGCTCTTCCGGTCTTGCCGCCGCTGAAGATGCAGCCGAGCTTCCCGGCACGTTCGGCCTCGATGAGAGCCGCATCGCGATTGTCCTGCCCGGCGGGACCACCGAGCCGTTCCGCATCGATGGCGTCGCGGAGGACGATGCCGCAGCCGGTGAGCACGCGATAACCGGGCTCGGTGATCTCTCTCATGATGCCGTGATCGTCGTATCGGCGAGCGGCTCGACGCCGTTCACAGTCGCAGCGGCCGCAGCGGCGCGCCGCCGTGGCGCCTTCGTGATCGGCATCGCGCATCGTCAGGGCTCGCCCTTGCTCGTCGGTGCCGACGCGTCGATCTTGCTCGATAGCGGAGAGGAGGCGCTGCGCGGCTCGACACGGCTCGCGGCCGGAGTTGCGCAAAAGGCCGCGCTAGGCATGCTCTCGTCATTGATGGGATTCGAGCTTGGTCACATCCATCGGGGCCTCATGGTCAATCTGAAGGCCGACAATGCGAAATTGCGCGAGCGGGCGCGCGGGATCGTCGCAACAATCGCCGGCGTCAGCGATGCGGAAGCGGAAGCGGCGCTGCGCGAGGCCAGCGGCGAGGTTAAGCCGGCAATCCTGATTGCCTGCGGTGTCGTCAGCAAGAGCGAAGCCGTCACGTGGCTCGCTGCTGCGGAAGGCCGGATAGACGACGCGTTGAGCCGCGCGCGCGCAAGAGCCAACGGGATCAAGGGCGAAGGCCCAAACAAGGGAGCGTAGCATGAGACGGACATTCAAGGCTGCAATGGGAGCTGAGGCTGCCGCGTTGGCGTTGCTTGCGGGGCTTGCGTCGGCCCAGGCAGGCTCGTTGAAGATCGAGAGCTGGCGCAATGACGACGCCGACATCTGGAACTCGAAGATCATTCCCGCCTTCAACAAGCACTATCCCGACATCAAGATCGAATTCGCGCCTTCGGCGCCCAAGGAATACAACGCCGCCCTGAACGCGCGGCTTGATGGCGGCACCGCCGGCGACCTCATTACGTGCCGTCCGTTCGACGCCTCGCTCGCGCTCTATCAAAAGCATCAGCTTGATGCGGTCGACGGCCTCAAGGGTATGGACAATTTCTCTGATGTCGCGAAGGCGGCGTGGCAAACTGACGACGGCAAAACCACCTTCTGTGTTCCGATCGCCTCCGTCATCGCCGGGTTCATCTACAACAAGGAAGCATTCGCCAAAGTCGGCGCATCTGAGCCAAAGACGCTCGATGAATTCCACGCCGTGCTTGAGAAATTCAAGAAGGACGGGACCTATGTCCCGCTGGTGATGGGCACGGCTGACCAGTGGGAGGCCGCGACCATGGGATTCCAGAACGTCGGTCCCGACTATTGGAAGGGCGAGACCGGTCGCGCCAATCTCATTGCGGGCAAGGAGAAGCTCACCGATCCGCAATACGTCGCGGCCTTCAAGGAGATCGCAAGCTGGGCGCCCTACCTCGGATCTGGCTTCCAGGCGCAGACCTACGCTGACAGTCAGAACCTGTTCTCGCTCGGCAAGGGCGCGATCTATGCGGCTGGCTCGTGGGATATCTCGACCTTCCGGGGCCAGGCGAAATTCGCCATGGGTGCATTCCCGCCACCGCAGCCGGCCGGCACGACGGATTGCTATATCTCCGATCACACCGACATCGCCATGGGCGTGAACGCAGCGTCGAAGAACAAGGAAGACGCCAGGAAATTCCTGGAATGGCTGGCGACGCCGGAATTCGCAACAATCTACGCCAACGCGCTTCCCGGCTTCTTCCCGCTCGCCAAGACTGCCGTGAAGGTCGACGACGACGTCGCCGCGACCATGGTCGGATGGCGCCAGACCTGCAAGTCGACGATCCGCAACTCGTATCAGATCCTGTCGCGCGGTACGCCGAATCTGGAAAACGAGCTCTGGAACGTCTCCGCGCAGGTCGTCAACGGCAAGTTGACGCCCGATGCTGCCGGCAAGCAGCTCCAGGACGGTCTCGACAAGTGGTACAAGCCCGCCAAGTGACGCCGGTCCCTCTTCCCGCTTTCGCGGGGAGAGGCGACTGTCCTTGTTTCATTCGACAGTCGCTGCACACTCCGCTAACAAAGACGGCAAGAGCCGCAAGCGCGGAGAGGGACGACAACGCAGGTTTAATCTCTTTCCATCATGGCTGAACCGGTCTCGAACATCACGGCCCAGATGCCTCGCGCAAAACTCGCGGGGCTTCTGCTGTTCTTTCTCGGACCGGCGGTCGTGATCTACACCCTGTTCTCGATCTATCCTCTCGTCGCGACGATGGCGCTCTCCACCTACACGAGCGATCCATCCGGAGTCCGATCTTTCGTCGGCCTCGCCAATTTCGAGACGCTGCTCGGCGATGCGCTGTGGTCGAAGCCGTTCTGGAATGCCCTCGGCAACAATCTGATCTTCTTCGCCGTGCACATGTGCATGCAGAATCCGATTGGTATCGCGCTCGCGGGATTGCTGAGCCTGCCGGGCCTGAGGCTCAAGGGCTTTTATCGCACCGTCATGTTTTTGCCGACGATGCTCTCGGTTGTCATCGTTGGCTTCTCCTGGAACCTGATCCTGTCCCCGCTCTGGGGCGTCGCTGCCGGCGCTTTGAAGGCCGTGGGGTTGGGCTCCCTGTTTGCTCCCTGGCTGGGGCTCGAATCGAGCGCGCTCGTAACGCTGTCCCTCATTTCCGTCTGGCAATTCGTCGGCATCCCGATGATGCTGATCTACGCCGCGCTGCTCAACATCCCCGAAGAGTTGATCGACGCGGCACGCGTCGATGGGTTGGGACAATTCCGCATCTTCTTCCACATCAAGCTTCCGCTCGTCCTGCCGACCATCAGCCTGGTCTCGGTCTTGACCTTCGTTGCGAACTTCAACGCTTTCGATCTGATCTATTCGGTCAAGGGTGCGTTGGCGGGACCGAATTTTGCGACCGACATTCTCGGCACGTTCTTCTATCGCACCTTCTTCGGCAATCAACTCCAGCTCGGCAATCCGACGATGGGCTCCGCGGTCGCGACCGTGATGTTTTTCATCATTCTCCTCGGCCTCTGCCTCTATCTGTTCCTCGTTCAGCGGCGCATCCGCCGTTACGCATTCTGAGGGCGGCATGACGGCGGAGCAGCGCGCAAAGAGCTTCAGTGTCCATCTCGTCCTGATCGCCTATAGCCTGCTTGCGGTTGGTCCAATCCTGCTCGTCGTGATGAATTCGTTCAAGGTGCGTAGCGCCATCTTCGGCAGCCCGCTTGCGCCGCCGGACGCTGCGACCTTCAGCCTCGTCGGCTATGAGAAGGTTTTTCGCTCCTCTCATATCCTGACCTACTATTCGAATTCGCTGATCGTGACTCTCGTCAGCATGGCGCTCGTGCTGCTGTTTGGCGCGATGGCAGCCTGGGCCCTGACCGAATACCGCTTTCGCGGCTCGACGGCGCTCGCACTGTTCCTGTCGATCGGCATCATGGTGCCGATCCGGCTCGGGTCCGTCGCGATCCTCAACATGATGCGGTCTGCGGACCTGAACGACACGCTGACGGCCTTGATCCTCGTCTACGTTGCGCAAGGCCTGCCGATGTCGATCTTCATATTGAGCGAGTTCATCCAGCAGATCCCCAGGGACTTGCGGGACGCCGCGCGCTGCGACGGCGTGCCAGAAACCCGGATCTTCTTCGAAGTGGTCGCCCCGCTGCTGCGTCCGGCGATCGCGACCGTCGCCGTCTTCACCATCGTGCCGATCTGGAACGATCTCTGGTTTCCGCTGATCCTGACGTCGAGCGACTCGACGCATACGGTCACGCTTGGGGTGCAGCAGTTTCTTGGCCAGTACATCACCGACTGGAATTCCGTGCTCGCGGCGCTGTCGATGGCGATCCTGCCGGTTGTGATGATCTACGTGATCCTCTCGCGCCAACTCATTGCGGGCCTCACCTCCGGCGCAGTCAAATAGGTTGTTGAATGGCCAATCTGCGCATCGAGCATCTCAATAAGCGTTATGGCGCGGCGACAGTGCTCAACGACATCAACCTGGGCATCGAGGACGGCGAGTTCGTCGTGCTCGTCGGCCCATCGGGCTGTGGCAAGTCGACGCTTCTGCGCATGATCGCCGGGCTCGATGGCGTCTCGAGCGGTGACATCCATATCGCAGAGAAGCCCGTCAATACGCTTGCGCCTGCCGCGCGCGGCATCGCGATGGTGTTCCAGTCCTACGCACTCTATCCGCACATGAATGTGCGCAAGAACATGACGTTCGGCCTGAAATTCACCGGCGTGGCGCCGGCCGAACGGGAGCGGCGCGTCGCGGAAGCCGCCCGCATGCTGCGACTCGTAGACTTACTCGATCGCTATCCGCGCGATCTCTCTGGCGGCCAGCGTCAGCGCGTTGCGATCGGACGCGCGATCGTGCGCGAACCTGCCGTCTTCCTGTTCGACGAACCGCTCTCCAATCTCGATGCGGCGCTGCGCGTCTCGACCCGCGTCGAGATCGCCAATTTGCACAGAGTGCTGAAAGCGACGATCGTTTATGTGACGCACGATCAGGTCGAGGCGATGACGCTCGCCGACCGTATCGTCGTGATGAACAAGGGCTGCATCGAGCAGGTGGGCAAGCCGCTCGACCTCTACTATGAACCCGCTAACCTGTTCGTCGCCGGATTCATCGGCTCGCCCGCGATGAATTTCTTCGATGCAACGGTCGAAAGCATCGGGGGCGGACGCGCGCGTGTCGCCGGTGCCGGGTTTGTCGATCTCGATCTGCCGGCGGCATCGCTGAAGGTCGGCGATGTGCTGACGCTCGGTGTTCGTCCGGAGCATCTTGCCCGGGGCGCGAACGGTCCCTTCACCGCCGAAGGCATCGTCGAGCTCGTCGAACGGCTTGGCGAGGCGTCGTTCGCCTATTTGCGCCGCGCCGACGGCAGGATGTTCGTTGCAGAGGTCCGCGGCCGCCAGACGCCGTCGCGAGGCGAGACGGTGACGCTCGTTGCGGCAGCTCCCGACGTACACGTCTTCGACGCCTCCGGCATGCGTGTTGCGATGCCGATTGCAAGTTGGTCTGACGTCGCGATCGTTCAATCATGACGAATGTCGTACGCTATCTGACCCATCCTCAGGTGAGTATCGATCCGTCGATTCCCGTTCCGCGCTGGGGCCTCAGTGATGTCGGGAAAGCGCGTACGGAGGCCCTGACGATCGGGGGAGGGCTGTCCGGTACCACGCGGGTCATCTCCAGCGGAGAGCGAAAGGCGATCGAGACCGCCGAGATCATTGCCGCAAAGCTGGGCGTCGACGTGGAAGTGCGCGAGGCGATGCACGAGAACGACCGATCGGCGACGGGCTTCCTCGCCCCCGACCAGTTCGAGGCGGTGGCCAATCAGTTCTTCGGGCAACCCCACGTCAGCATTCGTGGCTGGGAACGAGCGGTCGACGCCCAGCTGCGCATTGTCGGCGAGGTCGAGCACGTGCTGGCGCGCAGCACGCCGGGCGACGTGCTCTTTGTCGGCCACGGGGGCGTTGGTACTCTCTTATACTGCCATTATTCCGGTTTGGAGATTGATCGCGCCCATGACCAACCCGCTGGCGGTGGTTGCTTCTTCGCGTTCAGCTCGCATGGCCGTCGCGTGCTGCATGGGTGGCGTCGCCTCGAAGAGCTGTGATTTTCGCGAAGATCAATCCCGCTTGGACGATCTGTTGAAGCCAATACCCACTCCTTGAGAAATCCGCCGCGTGGTCCGTGTTGCTTCGATCCCACTCTGTAGCTTGACACTCGTTACAAATATTTCTCGCGATGTTCTCGGCGGTACTACGTCCTCGAAACGCCAGGGGCACTCGATCGGGATGGCTACGACAGCACCATCTTGAATGCGGACCTGGACGCCTTCTATGCCTCGGTAGAGCAGCTGTTTGACCCTTCGTTGCGCGGCAAGCCAATCGCCGTCGGCGGTAGGGTTATGCTTGCCGCATCGTACGAAGCCAGGGCCTTCGGAGTGCGCGGGGGCATGCCGGGACGATAGGCGCGCGAGCTTTGCCCGCAGATCAACTTTGTCAGCGGGCATTTTTGGGAATACCAACGGCTGGATAACACGGCCATCAAGGTGATCGGCGATTTCACGCAGCTTCTGGAATGCATTTCCATTCACGAGGCCTTTGCCGACGTTGCGGGCTGCACCCATCGTTCGCCTGTCGAAATTGCCGGCTCAATCCGCTGGTGCGTGCGCATCGAGCTTGGCCTTCCGATCCCAGTCGGTGTGGCGCGCACCAAGTATCTGGGCAAAAATCGCCTCACAAGTCGCCAAGCCCGACGGGCTTGTGGTCGTCGATCCCGATGGAATTCCCCTACCGCCCGCCCGTCGAGCTCATGTGGGAGTGGGCCCGGTCAAAAAGACACGGCTTCGTCTTTGAGCGCGAACGAACACCGGTGGCGGCCTGAAGGCCGCTTCGGCGAAACGCACCAACGCCGTGAACGACCCGACGTCGTCGGACAACAGCACGCTCCCAAACGACGCCAGCCCGCAAAATGCGGTCGCGGCGACGTCTCTTGATGGTCGCGATTCTCAAATCGATTGCCTGCAAGCACGATGTTGAGGATGATGTTGCAAAGCGCTAGGAGGTGCGGGTAAGAGCTTCAGGCTGAGTGCGTCCTACATAGGTATGTCATTGAAATCAAAAAGATATCTGTTTTCCGTTGCACCCATGATGGATTGGATCGGGACATCTCAAAAAGGGAAATACGATCAGCATTTAAGCGGGGTCGTAGTCAGCCGTGCAGTACCAAATGCTGTACCGCGCCCGCGGCGAGCGGCGTTTGATTTAGGCTGCGTCCGAGATGCGCATTTCAACATGCAGGCCGGCAGCTCCGATCATATTGACCAAGGTATCGAGGCCAAACAATTCGATCTTGCCGCGCATGAGATCAGAGATACGCGGCTGGGTAACACCTAGCAGCTTGGCAGCTTCCGATTGGCTTAGCCCTGTCCGAGCGATATGAGCCTTCAAAGCCATGATCAACGCCGAACGGAGCTTCATGTTCTCAGCCTGCGCAGGTGTATCCTCAATTGCATCCCACACATTGTCGAAGCGTTTCTTGCTCATTGACCTAGCTCCTTTAATAAATCGCGGTAACGCTGCGCAGCCAAGTTCAGATCCGCTTTGCTCGTTTTCTGCGTCTTTTTCTGGAAGCAGTGCAGCACGTAAACGGCATCATCAAACTTCGCTACATACAGCACTCTGAATGCTC
The DNA here is from genome assembly GCF_040546885.1 of Bradyrhizobium sp. S3.2.6. NCBI lineage: Bacteria > Pseudomonadati > Pseudomonadota > Alphaproteobacteria > Hyphomicrobiales > Nitrobacteraceae > Bradyrhizobium > Bradyrhizobium sp. S3.2.6. The sequence goes on from NZ_JBEPOS010000023.1 coordinate 12,739, forward strand.
CCGCGGCATCGCGAATCCGAATTTTCCGCACCCCTCGGCCAACCGTATTCATGGGCTTCCAGTCGTCGGGCTCGCGCCCATGCTGGACTTGATCGAGTTGATGCCCCGCCTCGCGCCGAGCCGCTTGTGGAAACGCACGCAAATCGTCGAGTGCGCTGCCTCGGAATTCGACCGGCTTGAGATCAATCATTAAAACTGACTATACAAAATTTTGTATGAGTCGGCAACTCCTTTCGACTGCTGGTGCCGAGACCGGCGATTGGCGATCTTTGAGTTAAATTGCTGCTTCAGGATTGGTATTATTCGGGAGAATAAACATCGGCGCACTACAGCCTTCGCGATGAAGCAAACAAACGCCAGAATTACTGAACTCAGGGCCCGGCTTACCGCGATGGAGCGCGAGCGTGCGGATGTCGTAGCCGAGATCAACACCTTACAATCGATGCGGAGTGAGGAGACCGAGCCAATCAAGGTGGTCCCTTCGGGACACGCTGGCGATCCCACGGACCGGAATTCGCCAATCGAGAAGAAGCTTGCGCTGTTTCGCCGGCTCTTCCGCGGCCGCTCAGATGTCTACCCTATCCGTTGGGAGAACCGTACGACGGAGCGGAGCGGCTACGCACCCGCCTGCGCGAATGAATGGCGCCGTGGGATCTGCGAAAAACCGAGAGTCAAATGTTCAGCATGTCCAAATCAGGCATTCCTGCCCGTAGACGACGTGGCAATCGAACGCCATCTCCGCGGAACCGACCCGAACGGCGCCCCGTTTGTGATGGGCGTCTATCCGATGCTTGCGGACAACGCCTGTTCGTTCCTGGCCGCGGATTTCGACGAAGGGGATTGGCGAAGGGATGCCTTTGCGTTTAGGGACGCCTGCGAGCGTCATGGAATACCTGTTGCCATTGAGCGGTCCCGATCCGGAAACGGTGCTCACGCCTGGATCTTTTTCGACGAGCCGATCTCAGCGGCATGGGCGCGCCGTCTTGGGGCCTTCCTGATTACCGACGCGATGGAACGAGTCCCCGATATCGGATTCGGATCCTACGATCGGTTTTTTCCGAGTCAGGATATCATGCCAGCGGGTGGCTTCGGCAACCTGATTGCTTTGCCTCTTCAGGGGCTCGCGCGAAGTTCTGGCAACAGCGAGTTCATCGACGATTCTTGTTCGCCGTATCCGGATCAGTGGGCCTTCCTGTCCGCGATTGCAGCTATGCCGCGAGCAAAGGTGGAACATCTGGTCGAGGAAGCAAGTGCATCTGGAAAAATTCTGGGTGTGCGTATTCCTCTCGCAGACGAAGACGAAGAACCGTGGCTAGCCCCGCCGTCGCGGCGACAGGCGCCGCCAGCAATCCGCGAGCCATTGCCGGGTGCGATCACTGTCGTACAGGCGGACCAGATCTACCTCCCGCGTCACGCGCTGCCACCGTCGCTGATCGCGCGCCTGATTCGCCTGGCGGCATTCCAGAATCCCGAATTTTATGCCGCACAAGCAATGCGCCGATCGACCCATGACAAGCCCCGGATCATCTCTTGCGCAGAGTTGACCAGCCATCACGTTGCGCTGCCTCGCGGCTGCTTCGACGCCGTACTAGATCTGCTTGCGTCATTTGGAATTACAGTAACAATCGAAGATTGCCGTTTTTCCGGTGCGGCGATCCCATTTGCCTTCACTGGTGAATTGCGCTCCGATCAGGGAACCGCGATAGCGGCCCTGTTGCCGCATGATACCGGTGTGCTCGCGGCAACGACGGCGTTCGGAAAGACGATCTTAGCCATCCGGATGATGGCCGAACGCGGGCGGAATACATTGGTCCTCGTTCATCGCCGTCAGCTCATGGATCAATGGATCGAGAGGCTCACCGCGTTCTCAAATATGCCGCGTGACGCGATCGGCATGATCGGCGGCGGCCGCCGCAAACCGAAAGGTCAGGTCGACGTCGCCTTGATTCAGAGCCTGGTTCGCAAGCTTGAAGTCGATGATATCGTCGGCAATTATGGGCATCTCGTCGTCGACGAATGCCACCATCTGTCGGCTGTAAGCTTCGAATTGGTCGCGCGCCGCAGCAAGGCCCGCTATGTCCTCGGCCTGTCAGCGACGGTTACGCGAAAAGACGGACATCACCCGATCATCGTTATGCAATGTGGTCCCGTCCGCCATCGCGTAGATGCGCGATCCGAGGCAGCCAAGCGCCCATTCGATCACGTGGTGCGGATCAGGGATACCGGCTTCCAACTTCAAACGGCATTGGACACTTCGGTCCCTTCTATCCAGGAAGTTTTCAAGGAAATGATTGCCGATGAAGCACGCAATGATCTCATATTTGATGACGTCTTGACTGCGCTGGAAGCGGGCCGTTCACCCGTCGTGATAACCGAGCGTACCGCCCATTTGGAGATCATCGCAAAGCGTCTTGAGCGTTTCGCAAAACATGTCGTCGTATTGCGCGGTGGGCAAAGCGAAAAGCAGCGCCGCGACATAGCCGCGCGGCTCGCTGCAATTCCCCAAGCCGAGGAACGTGTCATTGTCGCGACCGGACGTTATCTCGGCGAAGGTTTCGATGATTCCCGCCTCGACACCCTCTTTCTTACCATGCCAATTGCTTGGAAAGGTACCCTCGCTCAGTACGCCGGACGGTTGCATCGTCTCAACGACGTCAAGCGCGAGGTGATCATTTATGATTATGCCGACATGAGAGTGCCGGTCCTGGCCCGCATGGCTGCGAAACGCCGTGTTGGCTATCAGGCGATAGGTTACAAGGTGTTGGGTACGCGTGATCTGTTTTCTGATCGGGCGGTTACGCCGAACGAACCCACATAGGTCTCGCGCGCACCGCTGACCGGTCAGGCGTCTAAGTCACGGCAGTGCCATTCCCATTTCAAATTCGACGAGCTGGCGTAGCCAAAACACTTTGTCGAGGAGCGGTACTGCACGGGCATTTTTGTACTGCCGTGCAGTACCGGGCATGGTCGAAATAAGCGGAAATAATCGAGCGATCAGAGTAAACCGTTGAAAAGAAAGGAGAATGCTTTAGCTCTAACGCTTCAGATTGTCCGTCGGACCAAAGTCGATTGGACCGACAGAGGTCGTAAAACTTAATGAAAACAACATGTTAGCTCACGTATTTTCCGTTGCCCCCATGATGGATTGGAGCGAGAGTTCAAGTTTTTCAATCGCTTAGAAGGCTGCGTGTGCACGACGTGTGCACCGGGAGATCAAGAAAAAATCTATTGAAGGCTAGCGTCGGCGGTCGTCATTGGTTGATGTCCGAGAAGCGCGAACGGTCCTGAGAGTGAAGCGGCGGAGCAGGGCAGGATCGCCACTTATTGGGTGGGTTGGTGGGCCCGCCAGGGTTCGAACCTGCAAGCAGGTCGCTGTGAGTAGTCGGATGACCGGAGCTTGGGCCGGTCTCTTATAGCGGCGCAGCGCGCTCCGAGCCTGGTTGGAATTCAGCACCATACCGTGAATCGTGGGTTTGACTCCACTCTCTCCGCCATCCAAATGCTTAAGCCACTGTGGCGTATCCGTCCGCTGAAGGCCGCCTTGCCGAGCAAAGCGCGGTACTGAGAACGCTCCTTCGAACGGAGAGCGCAGTGCAGATTAGTGACGAGATCCCACCAAGATCCCCATCGAAGTCTGCCAAACGCGCGTCAGAGGGTGCGACAAAAGCTCTGGGATCAGTTACTTTCGGCGTGACGGATCACGGATGAAGCGAGGAGACCGCAAGGCTTATTAGCCGCCGCGGCGGCACATGGCTGCCCGACGGTTAGTGGTTGTCAGTGCGATTGCGAAGAGTGTCTGATAAACTACCGGATATCGCGCCAAGGCCGGAATAGATTATGGATCTAGAAAAACTCGATTTCGAATGCTTACGAGAAGCGATGAGGGAAGGACATAGCGCGTGGCGCCCATGGAAAGGCGTCTATGGTCGCGCCAGACGTCTGTGTGAGTTAGGCTATCTCCACGAAGCCGGAATTTCGGCTATGCCTCCACATGTCGTCTATCTTATATCTGATAAAGGGAAGACAGCTCTCAACATTAGAGAGGCATCACAACTCAGTCGTCCGCGCCAGAATACAGAGCGGATCGATAGCTGACAGACAACGTCTCGCAGCCAATCTTCGTCTTCGCCGCGGTTCCTCGCGACCTTGGTGGTGACGTGATGGACCTTGTTGACGTGGGGTGGTCATGCCGCTCGAGCGGAGATCGCTGATACCGGCGTCCAATTCCAAGGCAGAAGCTCGTCGAGTCGATGAGCTGGGTGGGCGGCTATACGGGCAAGGATAACCGAAGCGGCTGATGACGCACCGCCGGCGGCTGAGGCGGTAGACCACGCAAAAAGGCCGCAGTGGATTCCATTGCGGCCCGCGCTTGAGGTCAAAACGAACCGGGTGAAAACAATCTGAGTGAAATATGCAGCCAGCCCCGGCGAAGTAATCCTATCGGGACATCGCTCGATTTCAACAAACGTGCGAGTGTCGGGCGGGCTATCATCTCGGCCAGTGTGGCCGAGATCTCCATCGACAAAAAGAGGAGATTGCAATGAAGCTCATTCTTTCAATCTGCATGATCCTTCCAGCCAGCGCTTTCGCCAACGATTGCCCAGGATTTTTAAACTACGTGAAGGCCAACTCGCAGCTAGGACCGTTCAACGATAGCCAGATTCAATGTTTTAAGACCAGCCATGCAAAGCAGCACGCTCCCACGTTCACTTTCTCATCCGGCAACGTGACCGTCGCTTGTACAAGATCAGGATCGTATCCCTACCGACAAATATCCTGCAACGATGGCGGCCATAGCTTCGGAAAGGCGCTCAAGAACTAAGAGCCTGCGCTGGCCGCATGCAGAGGAGACGAAGCGCAACGCGATATCTGACAGCCGCATATCGTCGCGCCAATGACCGGCATCGAGCGCAACGTGATGGCCGCAATGGCAATAGACCAGACGCCGCGCGAGCCCATCTCGCGCATCTCGTCGAACGTGATCTGAGCGGTCGGCCGGCGGCGTGCGTAGGCGTTTTGCGCAGGACAGCCGCCATTCAAACGCAGCGCAGGCGAGAGTCAAATTGTCGATTCCTAGCAGGGTCGAGATGCTCGCAAGCTACTGCGCGTCGATATCATGTGAACAGAGCAAAAGCCCGATGCAGTCTCACAGAAGCGAATCATCGATCCGGTTAGGGTAGGATCTTCAGCAGGTAGCTGGCGCTGCCGGGGTGCCCGGCTGTATCCTTGATATCCACGCGAACCATATGCTCGCCAGGTGGGACCTCGGCATCCGGCATGTCTATACCTTCGGCCGTGGCAAATCGTTTGATGCGGTCAGTTAGATCTACATTCGGCGTCCGCAAATATGTGGCCGTGATCGAATCTGGGTCGATCTTCGTGCCGCCAAAGGGAACGAACTTGATCTGAAGATGAATTGGCGAATGCATTGCTGAGTCTGGCAAAATCAAATCCAGTTTCGGACCGCGCAAGACGCCGCGCCGGTCCGCAACGATGGCGCCTTTCGGCAGCGGCCGACTGGCCTCTTCTTCGGTAATCAGCTTCGTTCCCGCCCAGACCACACTTGAGTGCGTGAGAACCAAGACCAGGCCGACGATAGCAAATTCGCACAACCTCATCCTTGTTCCTCCGTTAATCCGGCGCCCTATAGACGCAGCTCACCGTCGCCCATGATACTGGACGGCGCCAAGAATCCGCGTAGACAAGCATGGTCTTGCCGTCGGCGCTAAAGTAGCCTGATCCATCCATCGACGCCAACGTCGCCTGCCGAAATGTCTCGCCGCGTGCTTGGATCTTCGCCTGTCGGTTGAACAGGTCGCTCGTATAATTTCGTATCATAGTTCTGGATAACGCGCCCCATTTGCGTATAAACTGCGAACGTCGGGAGCTATTTTGCTCGCCGGGCAGGGTCCTCGCCGAACCGTTGATCTGCTAGGTCGGGACCGTGGCGTGAGCGCCGGTGCCGAATGCTGCCGCGATACTTTGGTTGGTCGTTGCAGAATGAACGTTGGCCGGGTCACGCTTCCGCCAGCGGCAACCGTTTCCGCACGAAGCCGGCGCAAGTGCGCGATGACAGTGTGTCCGGACCGCGTGCATGGCGTTGGCAACTCTGGCCCTTGTTTTTTTGCGCGGCCATGACCTCAGGTTCGGTCGGGCTCGAATGCGACCCGGCAACTTCAGCTGGTTGTCGTGTTAATATTGCGGGGTAATGGTCATGAGACGCATTGCGAGTTTCGCTAACATCGTCGCCGCCGCTCTCCTTCTCACAATGTGTCCGCTGTCAGCGCTTGAGCTGGAGCAGGTGGTCGAGAACTGCCGAAATTCGAGCGGCAGGCCCGCCTTCATGGCTTGCAAGCAAGGGGGAGGGACTCAGGAAACCTGCTTTGCGAAATCTAAATCGATCGTGCATACCTGCGTGAAAAGCGCCATGGACGCGGCCCGGCCGAAGGCCGCCTTGTTCTCGGCAGACAAACTGTCTGCACAGCCGAAACCGAGTGCCGCGGACGTCGCGAAAGACGGGGCGGCCCCTCTCGTGGCGCCCCCGCGAACGGTTTCCGACATCAGCGCCATTCTAGATCAGCAGAGGCCCGACCCGGACGAGATCGCCAGACAGTCAGCCGCCGCCGATGCCGCCATGCCGCCCGGACTGAAAGGCGCTGATCTGGCCGATTTCTACTACAAGCGGGCGCAGGCAAGAGCATTCCTCGGCCGACGAGACGCGCTCAACGATGCTGAACTTGCCGTCAACAATGCGTCCACCGAAGATTACAACAACCGCGGTAGCCGCTACGAGCAGCTCTTCATGCGCCTGCTGTGGGCGGCTGGTGAAAGCAAGCGAGCCAACGCGCTGCTGACCAAGCAAGTCACAACGTTTTCCAAGGTGAGCAAGGGCAAGCTGTTCGGCGCGTATTTTGCGCTCGCAAACAGCTATGTCCGCAACGGCGACATCAACACAGCCGAATCCTACGTTGCACGCAATCGGGCGTTGCTAGCGGAAGCGCAGCGCTGGCCGGTGTTCCAGATCTACGGAATGGCCTGGCAGGCCCTGGTTGAAGACAGCGGCGCGCGGGTAGAGGAGGCGCGGGGACGATTTGCCGAAGCCGAGGCCGGCTACCACAAGGCTTCCATCCTCCATGCGAACTCGGTGAAGACCTACGCACAATGGGAAAGCAAGCCACCGGCGGGTTCGGCGGAAACGTCTGCGGACTGGGCGCTCGCACTGGAAGGGCGGGTCAAGGTCAAGCAGGGTCGTGTCGGTGAGGGCGAAGCTGATGTGAGGCGCGCACTGCTGAGCCGCTTGAGCAAGTCGGGCAAGTACCACGCGGACACTGCCGGCATTCTTGGGGTCCTTGTTTATGTGGTGCAGGAGCAGGGACGGTACGCGGAGGCCGAACAACTGCAGCGCCAGGTCATCGCCATTTATCAGGGGCTTGGTCACAGCGTCGAATCTGCGCCGATGGTAAGCGCGCATCTGTTTCTCGCCCAAATCATCAATCTCGAAGGTCGCTACGACGCTGCGTCCAAGCTTTACGATCAGGTCGATGTTTGGACCGCGAATTGGGAACCGTCGCGACGCCAGGGCGTCAGCGGCGGGTTGGCCCGCGTCGCCGTCATGCTTTCTGAGGGCAGCAACGACAACGCACTCGAAATTGTTCAACGCGAATTGGAGCGCGAACGCCAGCGCTCAGGAGATAAAAGCTTCAACACATCGCTGACGCGCGGCTTTTACGCGATCGCGTTGGCGCGCAAGAACAAGACGCAAGAAGCGCTGCAAGCCTTCAAGGAATGCTTGCCTGTGCTGGTGTCGGTCTCTGGCGGTAGTGACGATGACGGGGGTGCCACTGCCGCCGCCCGCGAGGGGAGAGTACGCTTCGTGATCGAAGGCTATCTGCGGTTGCTCACCCGCTACCCGGAACTGGCTTCGGCGAGCGCTCTCGACGAGACATTCGGCTATGCCGATGTGCTGCGTGGGCAATCCGTGCAACGGGCGTTGCAGGCTTCATCGGCGCGCTACGCCGCGAAGGACTCGATGCTTGCCCAGCTTGTGCGCACCTCGCAGGATCTTGAAAAGCAGGTCGGCGCTGCCTTCGGCACGCTGAATAATCTCTTGGCTGCGCCGGCTTCTGAGCGAGACGACAAGGCGGTCAAGAGCACCGAGGCCGAGATCGCCCGCCTGCAGGCGACACGCTCGCAAACCCTTAAAGACATCGCCAAGAAGTTTCCCGACTACGGAAGCCTGGTTCATCCTGCGCTGCCTGCCCCGGCGGATCTGCAGGCGCAACTATCTCCCGACGAGGTCATGCTGTCGTTCTATTTCGGTCGGTTCGACAGCTTCTTATGGGTGCTGAAGAAGAATGGGCCGGTCCAACTCATCCGTCTCAATACCAGGCTTGGCGACACCAACGCCAAAGTGAACAAGCTTCGCGAGGCCCTCGAGCCGAACGCTGCGATGATTTCTGATATTCCCCCTTTCGATTTGAACCTGGCTTACGATCTGTATGCGCTATTGTTGAAGCAGTCCGAGGCGCATTGGAAGTCTGCAAAGAACCTGATCGTGGTGACTAACGGTGCACTTGGCCTGTTACCGTTGTCGTTGTTGCCGACGGAACCCGCGCGGATCGATTCCGACGACGATCCGCTGTTTTCAAGCTATCGGAAGGTCCCCTGGCTCGCGCGTAGTCATTCGGTGACGGTGGTTCCGTCGCTGTCCGCGCTGCTTACGTTGCGGAAACTGCCAGTCGCGGCCGCCTCGCGCCAGCAGTTGATCGGTTTTGGCGATCCGCTGTTCAGCAAGGAACAGGCTGTTGAAGCGGCTAAGGAGGACGCGCAAATCAAGGTGGCAGACGCATCCAACGTCACCCGCGGTGGGCCCCTGAAACGGCGCAACGGGCCAAAGATCGACGGTGTCGATTCACTTCAGCTGTCGCAATTGCCCCGGCTTCCGGATACCGCAGACGAGCTGAAGGCGATCGCGCTGACCCTACAGGCCGATCCGGCCAAAGTGCTCAATCTCGGCAAGGATGCCAACGAGAAGAACGTCAAGTCGATCGATCTGTCCAAGTTCAAGATCATCGCCTTTGCGACCCATGGGCTGGTGCCCGGCGAACTTGATGGCCTCTCACAACCGGCCCTGGCCCTGACGGCTCCCGCTGTAGCCGACAGCGACGGTGACGGCCTTTTGACTATGGAAGAGATCCTTGCATTGAAGCTCGACGCCGACTGGGTCGTTCTGTCGGCATGCAATACTGGCGCCGGAGTTGCCGCTGGCGCGGAGGCGGCATCTGGTCTGGGCCGCGCTTTCTTCTACGCCGGTACCCGAGCCCTGCTCATCACCAACTGGTCTGTGCATTCGCAATCTGCGAAGGAGCTAATCACCGATCTATTTAGGCGTCAGGCCGAAGATCCTGGGCTGACACGCGCCGAGTCGCTACGACAGGCTATGATGGCCTTGGCGGATGGGCCCGGCTATGTTGGCGGCGATGGCAGGACGGAATTTGCCTATGCTCATCCTTTGTTCTGGGCACCGTATTCCATTATTGGAGATGGCGGTGCACGATAGATGTCACTCGGCATGCTAGCTGACCCAACGCAGTTATGGTGCAGTTATGGTGCAGTTCCAATTATTCTGCGCCGATTGGTCAACTGAAACAGATCGAGTTTTCCGCCGCCGTACATCGTAACCGTCCGGTGAGGATCGGTGGAGGCCGCCTTCCCGGATTGTGCTTGAGCATGAGATGATTTGCTCACTAATTTGCAAGCAAATGAGCAAACGTGACAACGGTTACGATGCTGTCTGGTCCAGAGCGGCGACGGCGTTGGAGCGCTGCCGAGAAGCTTCGGATCGTGGAGGAGAGTCTGGCGCCTGGGGCCAGTGTTGTCGAGGTTGCTCGACGACATGACGTTCACCGCAACCTGGTTACACTTTGGCGGCGGCAGGCGCGCACAGGTGTCCTCGCCTACGGGTCTGATCCGATGCAGCGGCAGGATGACGCGGTTCGTTTTGCAGCAGTCTCCATCGCGCCCGACCGGCAATCGTTGACGGCGCCCTCCGGAAGCTGCGGTTCGATCGAGATTGAGTTTGCGGCCGGGGCCCGGATGCGAATCACGGGCGCGGTTGACGCGGCGACGCTGACCGCAGTCGTGGCGGCGCTGACCGATGGACGGCCACGATGATCCCGTTGCCGACCGGCGTGCGGGTATGGCTGGCGACCGGCTATACCGACATGCGGAAGGGCTTTCCGTCGCTGGCCCTGCAAGTCCAGGAGATCTTGCACCGCGACCCGCTGTGCGGCCATCTGTTTTGCTTCCGCGGTCGTTGCGGCAACCTGCTGAAGGTGATCTGGCATGACGGCCAGGGCGCGTGCCTATTCACAAAACGCCTGGAGCGGGGTCGCTTCATCTGGCCGAGCCCGGCCGAGGGTGTGGCGACGATCTCGTCGGCGCAACTCGGTTATCTCTTGTCCGGGATCGACTGGCGGCACCCACAAGAGACGTGGCGGCCGACCTCGGTCGGATGAGGCTTTGAGCTTGCAGATCGTGATGGATGTGATTCCATCATCGTCGTGACCACATCTGAATCGCTTCCCAATGACCTGGCCGCCGCGCATGCGATGATCCTCGCAGAGCGCGCCGCGCGCCTGGAAGCGGAGGCAGTCGCGGCGAGCGCCAAAGCGGAGGCCGCCAATGCCAAGGCGGCTGAGGCACTGATCAGTTATCTCAAGCTCGAGATTGAGAAGCTGCGTCGCCAGATTTACGGCAGCCGCTCGGAGCGCAAGGCGCGGCTCCTGGAGCAGATGGAGCTTCAGCTCGAAGAGTTGGAAGCAACCGCAACCGAAGACGAACTGGCGGCTGAGAGGGCGGCGGCTCAGACACAGACCGTCAGGTCCTTCCAGCGCAAGCGGCCGTCGCGCAAACCGTTCCCCGAGCATCTGCCGCGCGAACGCGTAGTTCAGCGTTTTCTTGGTTCGAATCATATCAGACGGCGTCGGCGAGTTTGTAGGACCAGGTGTGGATGACAGGATGGCGATTGACGTCGTCGATGCCAGCCATGATGCGCTCCTTGAGTTCGTGTTTTGAAGCCACCCGGATAGGGCGCAGGACTGAACGGGCGAACTTGGAGAAGAATCCCTCGATGAGATTGAGCCACGAGCCGTGCTTGGGGGTGAAGGTGAGTTCGAAGCGTCCAATCGGTCGAGTGGCGAGCCAGGTTCTGGTTTCTCTCGATATGTGCGCGGAATGATTGTCGAGAATCAACTTGATCGCGGTCCTCGCCGGATAGGCGGCATCGAGGAGTTTGAGGAATTCTATGAACTCTCGGCTGCGGTGGCGGTCTTTGACGACCGCGTGGACCTTCCCGGTGAGCAGGTCAATCCCCGCCAACAGGCTGAGCGTGCCGTGACGTTTGTACTCATGATCGCGCGCAAAGGTGGCGTGGACGCCAGGCTTGGCGGCAAATCCGGCGCTGTCGTTGCGATGGCCTGGATTCCCGGCTTCTCGTCGCAGGAGACGATAGTCACCGGCTTTGCCCGTCGCTTTCCCTTGGCAGAGGCTTTCTTCCTCTTGGGCGAGGATCTTGCACACCGTTTCCTGGACCAAATTAGCCAAACACACATGCCCTGCCGCCGGCCCCTGTTCGCGCGCATGGCGCGCCAAGAGCCGCGTCGTCCACAACTCATGCGGATAGCCATGATCTTTGGCCTTGTCACACGCCAGCGACACCAGCCAGGCTTTGGCCTCAGGCGTGATCGTTGGCTCCTTGCCTGGTCGCGGACGATCATCGAGGGCCACCAGCGGGCCATCGGCCAGTGCTCGCTCGACACAGCGCTGCACCGTCTGATGATGGACCCCAAGTCTTTGGCCCACCGCGCAGAACGAAGGATTTTCCCGATACGCCAGCAGCATCTGGGCCCGCGATACCCGGCTCGCCAAGTTCTCGACCGCGAAAGAGCCGCCAAGGTCGACAGCTCTTCATCACTCATTGCCAATTCGACCGCTCGCCGCCATCCTGCCATGATACAGCTCCTCGTTTCGCCGACCGCAAACGAGGAATCCGCCAACAACCCGTCCGTTCCACCAATTCAACCCGCTCCACCGCGCAGGTTTCATGGAATCGGTCGTCTAGTGATCCTGGCGCCGGAGAGCTGTCCCTGCTGCGGGTCATCGAAGCTCTCGAAGCTGGGCGAAGATATTACCGAGACGCTGGAGGTCATTCCGCGGCAGTGGAAGGTGATCCAGACCGTGCGTGAGAGGTTCTCCTGCCGGAACTGTGAGACGATCACCCAGCCGCCGGCGCCCTTCCATGTGACGCCGCGCGGCCTTGCCGGCCCCAACCTCTTGGCCATGATCCTGTTCGAGAAGTTCGGCTAACATCAACCCTTGAACCGGCAGAGCGAGCGCTATGCGCGGGAAGGCATCGATCTGAGCCTGTCGACACTGGCCGACCAGGTCGGTGCCTGTGCGGCGGCCCTGCAGCCGCTTTATCGGCTGATCGAGCGTCACGTCCTCTGCGCCCAGCGGCTGCACGGCGATGACACCACGGTGCCGATCCTGGCCAAGGGCCAGACGGTCAAAGGACACATCTGGACCTATGTCCGTGACGACCGACCATTCGGCGGCCGGGCGCCGCCGGGTGCGCTCTATTACGCCTCGCGCGACCGACGGCGGGAGCATCCCACTCAGCATCTCCAAAGTTTCTCCGGCATCCTGCAGGCCGACGCCTATAGCGGCTACAACGAACTGTATGACGCCTCGCGCGCGCAGGGACCGGTCACGCCCGCACTCTGTTGGGCTCACGTCAGGCGGCAGTTTTTTGAGCTGGCGGACATCGCCGCCAATGCGAGACGAGACAAGAACGCTGCGGCGATCTCGCCGATCGCCCTGGAGGCGGTCAAGCGCATCGATGCACTGTTCGATATTGAGCGCGGCATCAACGGCCAGCGGATCGGAGTTCGGCGCAGGCATCAAGCATGCGGTCGATCAAGGCTGGCTCGAACTGCATGAGAGCGGCACCTACGTGCGGCTACTCACGCTCGGCGAGGATCTGCTCCGTCAATAGATCAGCGTGAAGGATAACCACGCCGCGACGGATGCGCAGAGACAAATTCCAAGATAAGGCAATGCAAGGCGCATCGGGATTCCCTCCGAAACGCAAATATGGGTAAGGTTCTCATGTTTGGACGATGGCGACTAGGAATCTATGGTTGCAATCCGCGCGCCTTAGGACCTCGCGCACAGGGCGCTGCTTGATATTTGCCAGCTCGCTCAAGCTGGCGGAGCGGCCCCGGCCTACCCCAAAAGCCCCTTGAAGCCGGGCCTGGCCTGGTCGAGTGCGTGTTACTCCAGACCTCGTAGTGCCAACCCGTCACGCGTCCATCGGCATCCAATCCTGCTTGCACCTTTCCGATCATCGCCGGGCCATAAGGCTCGAACATATGCTCCTGCTCGCGCGTCCATTGCAGGCGAACCGGCTGACCAGGGACAGCACGCGCCAGCAGAGCGGCATCGGCCGCGGCAACGTCCGCACCATTGTGGCTATAGCAACCTGATCCCTGCGGATGTACGAGGTGGACCTGCTCCGGCGGGAGGCCAAGCAATTCGCTCAATGCTTTCCGGTCGGGATAGACGCCCTGCGTGTAGGACCAGACCCGCATCGTGCCCGCATCGAAATGCGCGACGGCGCAGGACGGTCCAATTGAGCCGTGCATCTGGTAGGGCCGGGGTCTCGGTGCCAAGCCAGTTACGCGGCGTGTGGCAGGCGCCGCAACGCGCCAACCCCTCTGCGAGATAAACGCCGCGGTTCCATGCAGCGCTTTGGTTGGGATCGGGCCTATAGGGCCGGGGGCGGAAGAACAGGGAGCTTCCAGCCGGCGACCATCAGCCGGATATTCAGGGGAAACGCCAGCCCCGGCGGTGAGGTTGCTGCGCTGATCGGCTCCCGCGTCATGAGGAAGGCGTAAAGCGCCCGGTCGTCGTCGCTCACGAGCGTAAAATGATCATAGGGGAAGGCGGGGTAGAGGCGACGCCCTCCACGATCGATCCCCTCTCGCATAACGCGAATGAAGGCTCGCTCTGACCAGCGACCGATACCGGTATCGCGATCTGGCGTTATGTTCGTCGAATAGATCGTGCCGAAGGGCGTAGGGACGGGCTGTCCGCCCGCAAAGGTCCGGCCTTCCGGCGCGGTGTGGCACACATTGCAGTTACCGATTGCGGCGAGGTCAGCTCCTCGCTTGATCTGCCGTCGATCGAACGCCTGCGCCGTCGGCGGTTGGATGGGATTTATCGGGGAATGCCAGGCGTACGCGACGAAACCTGTGGCGCTCACCGCGAGCACGCATAGAGCAGCCAACCTTGTTTGGCCGGAAGAAAGAATCGCCACGCCGTACGGACGCCCCACGACCTAACGCAACAATGGGGCCTTCGTTCGTTCCGGGAAAACCGTGTGGCGGAAGGCGATAATGGTGAACGGGGAGCGACGCCCCGGGCGGTCACATCGGGCGTGGCTTTTTCCCGATCTCACTTCTTCACGTCGGGCTTGGCTGGTGCGCCGTCGCGCTCTCGCTTCACATTCCCCTTGGCGGCGCTCATGCCCGTCGTGTCCATCTTGCCATCTTCCTTTGCGCCGTTGGTCATGGCTGGCTTTTCCATGCCGGTTTGAGGAGCGGGACCGGTATCTTGGGCGCAGGCGACCCCGCCCAAGACCAAGACAAAGGCGGCGCAAGCAATAATCGACTTCATTCGTCTCTCCCCTTATTCGCGTCGAGGTTTTCGTATCTCGTGCGGCGGCATATGACCCGGCTCGGTCTTCGGAGAGGTTTGAGCGCGGTTTTTCTCCTTGGGCTGTTCCTGGCCCTTCTCGTCCAGAACAACTCCTTGGCCTTCGCTATTTTTTTGTCATGGCGTACCTCTCATGAGTTACGAGGAACGATCATGGCGCCCCAGCGTTCCCAAAAAATGAATTGCCCCTCCTGCGATACGCCCGGTGTTTGCCGAGAGAGGATTTGATCTCTAGGAACATGCAGCCCGCGCCGATATTTATCTGGCTTGATGAGAACACAGCCCAATGCCTGGGAGATAGCGTGGAATTATCTGCGGCTCTCCGGGCGGATCGACAACAACCTTCAGTCGGCAGTGAGGCCCAAAAGATGGCGGCTGACCAGATCGTTCGCGGCCGATACGAACATGGTCGAACTTGAGGAGTGGGTGCGTGGCTAAAGATCCAATCAATGGCCGCGAGCCAGAACTCTCCGAAGAGGACATCCAGCGCGAGCAACTCGGACCCCGCGGCGTGCCGGGCAGGGAAAGTCCGACCAAAATGACGCCGCAACGAGAGAAGAAAATGCCGAAGAACGTTGACCCTGGCCACACAGGATAACGCAATCCTGCATCCAGGAACCGGCAGGCTGCTTCGGCGTTTCGGTGTCATGATCAAACGCATCCTCAGCATTTTTCGCCCTCAGCCGACGCCGGAGCAGATCGCACAAGAGATCCTGCAGGACCTTCTCCGTGATCTCGATCGGGTGAGGTGAGGCGCTTCACAGCCGGCAATTCCGGATGCCTCGCCCAAGGTCCGCCGACCAGGTTTTCCTCTTTGGCACGAGACGCACGAGTCCCGTTCACGCTGCAAAGCCGCACATGCTCAGGATCGCGGCTGCGAAAGCATCTGGTGCTTCACGCGGTACGAAGTGGCCGACGCCCGTGAGCACGCGACGCTCGTAGCGGTTCTTGAAATATCGCTCCTTGTAATCGGAGGTGACTGGCAGATTATCGCGGTCATCGGCGCCCTGAAGCATGATGGTCGGCACACCTATTGCGGGCGGCTCGGCCAGACGGCGCTCGACGTCTTCGTGCGCGCCTGCGCCCGGCGCGTCGTGCCAGCGTTGGCGATAGGCATGGATGCTGATCGCAGCCCAGTCGGGATTGTCGAGCGAGCCTGCCATGGCTTCAAACTCGGAGTCTCGGCCTGGCCACCCGGGTGACCAGGTTTCCCAAAGATAGCGGCAAAGCCTTCTGCGGTCGTCGTGGTAGGCCTTCTCGCCTTGCGACGTCGCAACATACCATTCGTACCAATAAGACTTCGCAAGCTCGTACGGCATGTCGCGCGGCGGAATGGCGGTTGCGTAACCTGCCGCCGCGGTCACAAGAGCGGCCAGTCTTTGCGGAAACAGCGCGGCCACTCCGTATGCGGCACGTGCTCCCCAGTCATAGCCGGCGAGCACGACGTCGTTCAGATTCAACGCGTCCAGGAATTGCGACAGGTCGAGCGTGAGGGCCGCAATTGCGCCGCTGCGCATGATGGAGTCGTGCAGGAATCGGGTCGGCCCCGATCCACGAAGGTAGGGTGCGTAGATACAGAACTTGTGCCCGCCGAGCCTCGCGATCGTCTTGTCCCAGCATCGAACGTCGTCCGGCCAGCCATGCACAAGAACCAGCGGTCGGCCGTCGACCGGCCCCGCCCTCTCATAGGCAATGTCCAGCTCGTTGGTTCGGCAAACGAGCTGCTCGGGCTCCGGCACGCGCCCGGATGTGGGAGGACCAGGCTGTCGCCGGCCGTGCAGCTTCGCAATGTTGTCGAGACCCGCCTTCAAAAAATTTCTGACATTCTCGACCGTCCTTGCCTCGTCCGACGTTGGCTCGAATTCCGCCGACCATACGACGGTGCTGGAGCCGTCGTGGTTATCGTTCACCCGCAATTCGGCGGTGTAGTCGCGAACCGGCATGGCCGTCTTTTCCATTCGGTAGCGGTAAGAATGCCGTGCCGGCGCAGCCTCGAGCAAACGCTCGATCTGTCGACCTCCGTCCGTGCCTTCGGCCGTGCGGAGAGCACCTGCACGTTCGCCCTCACTCTCGACCTTGGACAATAATGGGTGCCATTGCCCGACGGCGCCGAACCTGCCGATATCCGTCCAAAGCGCATCCGGCCTTTCGGTAATCCGCGTGGTCTCAACGACCCTGGTCATCGCGCGCTCCTCCCTATTTCAATATGACGGTTCGAGATCAATCATGCTGGTCCGTCTGTGCTCCCAGGCGCTCGCCGCTGCCCTGATCGCGCAAAAAGGCGAGAAGTTGCCGTGAAAGATAGTCGGGATTTTCATCGGGCAACCAGTGTCCTGTCTTCGGCGCAACACCGCCATGCACGTCCTGCGCGACCTCCTTCGCCATCGCGGTTTCCGTCCAACAATTGCTCTTCTCGCCCGCCAGCGCCAGAACCGGCATCGACAGCTTTCTGCTCATGAATGTCTTGAAGCGCTGCTCGTCCTCAGGAAAGGCACGGTAGAGTTCGAACCCGGCCCTGAGACCGCCGGGAGCAGTGTAGGCGCGCGCGTATACGGCAACATCTTCATCGGCGACCGGCGCTGCGAGCCGCTTCTTGTAGAAGTCTGAAACATAGGCGTGCTCGCGACCGACAACGAGCATCTCCGCGACGTCGCGCTGCTGATTCAGACCGAAATGCCAGATCTGCGGGTCCTGCTTGGCGAGCGCCTCGTCCCAAACATGGGTGCCGGGCAAGGGCACGTCGAGCAGCGCGAGCTTGCTGATCTCGACGGGCCATTGAGCCGCATAGGCGTAGGCGACCATCGCGCCGATGTCGCGGCCAACCAGATCAATCCGATCGCGGCCGAATTGATGAACCATGCTGCGGATATCGGCGGCCATGGTCGCCTTGTCATAACCACCTTGCGGCTTGTCCGAATCGCCCGCGCCGCGATAGTCCACCGCGACCACGCGAAATCCGGCCGCCGCCAACGCCGGCATGACATGCCGCCAAGTATACCAGGTTTGCGGCCAGCCATGCAGGAGGACGATCATTTCGCCGCTGGCGGGACCGCCGACGACATAGTGCAAGCGCACGCCATTGGCCTCGATATAAGCATGCGTGAATTGCCGATCGAAATCGGCGGGCAGGCCGCTGCGCAAGGCGAGAGATGATGGTTCGTCGCCGGAGATCGGCTCCGGTCCCTCGGCGTACGCCGCTTCGCACGCCGCCATAGTCATGCTGAACGTTACGGCAAATGCGATTGTCCGGAGTGACAACGTGGCTTGTGCCTTTGAAAACCAACGCATGGGAGAACTTCCGTTGCTGGGCGAGGTGGGGCAAGTCGCCGCCCAACGACGGAGGCCGAAGCAAGTTCCTGTTGTTCCGGCGGGCCAGGTGACGCCAGCGGAATCCTGGCGCCGCTCAAATGCCGCAGGCATTGGAACGGGTGTCGATCGCTCTCATTTGACGAGAGGGAAAATGCCCGATCGGGCTGTGAGGATCTGATCCGGTCGCATCGAGGTGCGAACTCGGCAGGTCGTGTTCTCTGTTGTGGGAGATGCCATCATGACAATCGATTTCAATCACACGATTCTGGCGGCTCGCGACAGCAAGGCCTCGGCTGACTACCTCGCCGAGATGCTGGGATTGCCGGCGCCGCGGCGTTGGGGGCCGTTCTACATGGTGACGACCGACAACGGCGCCAATCTCGATTACATGGACTCGAAAGGCGAGATTGCGCATCAGCACTACGCATTTCTGGTTGGCGACGCCGAGTTCGACGCGATACTCGAGCGAATTTGCCAGCGGAACCTGGCCTATTGGGCCGATCCCGGTCGGCAAACAGCAGGCAAAATCAACAATCACGACGGCGGGCGCGGTCTCTATTTCGAGGAGCTGAACGGGCACCTGCTCGAAATTATCACGCGTCCCTATGGGAGCGGCGGCTGGAATCCGTAACAAAGCCGGATTGTGCCGAGCCGGCGAAGCGCTTCCGTGGGTAATTGCAATGCGCTCGAAAAGCGGCACTCAAACCCGGTGGGCATCATCCCAGCTTCCTGAAGAGTGCGCGCTACGACCCGATGCGCAAAGAGGACGAACGAGACATCGACGAGCCCGGCCTCGCTGAGAGACCGGGCTCAAACCGTCAGCGGCGTTTCCTTGCGCCTGTCTTCGTCGCGCGCCGGTTATAAGGAGAGCGATTGATCGGCTTCAACGAAATACCTTCGCGCTGAGCCTTGCTGCGAATCGCCGTGATCGGGCGTTGAAGCTTGATGCTCATCACTCCCGTGGGCGTATTGCCCTTCGCGAGCTGTCTCAACATTCTGACATCAGCCGTCGACCACGGCTGACGCGAGCGCCGCTTATATGAGGGGCTTGCCTTGCGCGGCCCCTTCTTGCCGATGGGCGAGGCGGGTCGTTTCCATGCTGCACGTGCCATTTCGGTCCTCCAAAAAAAACTAAGGCACGAATCAGCAGGTTTGTTCCATGCTCGCTCTACAGCGGTCCGTCGAGGCGCTATTCCTGCGGCGGCTGCCCGTTGGAGGCGGACACGCCACCATCAACCGCCGCATTGGCCCCGGTCATGAAGCTCGCGTCTTCACTGGCGAGGAAGGCGATGACTGCGGCGACTTCCTTCGGCTCGCAGACGCGCCCCAACGGGATCCGCTCGGCGAACTTCGCGAGTAGTTCTTTGTCATCCATCATGTCTTCGGTCATTCCAGTGCGCGTGAGGCTCGGACAAACCGCGTTCACGCGGACGCCGTTCTTGCCGAAGTCGAGCGCAAGAGCTCGCGTAAGATTCACGACCGCCCCCTTGGCCGCGTTGTAGGGGCTCATGCCCCAGTCGCCGCCGGTCCCTGAAACCGAGAGCCATTTGTCTTCTCAAGATGGGGTAGCGCTGCGCGGCAGCCGTAAAATACGCCATCGACGTCGATCGCCATGACGTTTCGCCACTTGTCGTCGGTGATCGCCGCCACATCGCCGCCTTCATGGACGCCGGCGTTGTTCACGATAACGTCCAAACGTCCGAAGCGCTCGAGGACTGCGGCGACCATACGGTCAACCGCCTTCGAATTCGATACGTCGGCGCCATGAGCCATGGTCTGGTCGACGGGCAGGCTCTTGGCGACTTTCTCAAGGAGATCTTTGTTGCGGTCAACCATGGCCACTTTGGCGCCCTCAGCCACGAAGCGACGTGCCGTGGCTTCTCCGATGCCGGAAGCCGCCCCTGTGACGATGATGACCTTGCCATGGAACCTTTCGGACATCTGAGACACTCTTTCGGACATCTGAGACGCTCCTGCATCTGCCCGTCGGACAACCCTCTTCGCGTCCATTGGGTCCTAACTCGTCAGGGCGAGGCTTCTCAGGAACGAAGTCCGAGGCGATCGATTGTTGGACGAAGCTCAAACGAAGGAGTGGACCGATGGATCTGACTGGAAAAAAGATCGCCATTCTCGCAACGAACGGCTTCGAACAGGCCGAGCTTGAGGTGCCTCAGGAACGGCTGAAGAAGGCCGGTGCGACGGTCCATGTCGTCTCGATCACCGCTGGCGAGATCAAGGGCTGGGACAAGAAGGATTGGGGCCAACCGGTGAAGGTCGACAAGACGCTCGACGAGGCTTCGGCCAACGATTACGACGCGATCGTGTTGCCCGGCGGCCAGATCAATCCGGATCTCCTGCGGGTCGAACCGAAGGCGCTGAAGTTCATCAAGGACATCTTCGATGCCAAGAAAGTCGTCGCGGCGGTCTGCCACGCCCCTTGGCTTCTGATCGAGACAGGAATCGCGAAGGGCCGCAAGATGACCTCGTTCAAATCGATCAAGACCGACGTCGCGAATGCCGGCGCGAAGTGGGAGGATGCCGAGGTAGTCGTCGACCAAGGCGTCATCACCTCTCGCAATCCCGGTGATCTCGAGGCGTTTTGCGTCAAGATAGTCGAGGAGGTCAAGGAAGGCCGGCACACGCAGCGCAGCGCGGCTTGATGGCGGTGAGAACCGCAAAGATAGCGGCCAAGGCCGGCCTCGATTGCCGAGCAGTCTGAGTGCATCTGGCCGGCCCGTTTTTACGCCGTTCGTGTTGGCTTCGGCGGATGCGAACATCGCCGGATGGCCATCAATGCACCGTCGTGTGATTTCCACCCCGAGCGAACAGCAAGCGACAACGAGATTGGGCGCGGAGGAACGAAGGTGGTCTGGCGAGTTATATGGTTCGTGAAGGTTCCGCTCAGACACCTTCGCCCCCGCGGAAAGGGCGAGGGGTGGAGAGACCATCCTCAAGACACTGGCAAGGAAAGCGATCTTCGTGGCTGGATTGGCAGGCGCGGCCGTTCTCGCGCTGATGATCCTGATCCTTACGC
Organism: Bradyrhizobium sp. S3.2.6; assembly: GCF_040546885.1. Lineage (NCBI taxonomy): Bacteria > Pseudomonadati > Pseudomonadota > Alphaproteobacteria > Hyphomicrobiales > Nitrobacteraceae > Bradyrhizobium > Bradyrhizobium sp. S3.2.6. Next base: position 33,857 of record NZ_JBEPOS010000023.1, read on the forward strand.
GGCAGCTCAGCCCTAGCGGATCGCCATCCACATGCCCATGACGACCATCATCAAATTTTCCGTCAGCGAAATGAATCCGAGTGGAACCTTGCTGTCGCCTCCGACGCATGCGCATTTGAGCTCGCGGTGATCGAGATAAACGGCCTTGAAGACGGAGGTGGCTCCTATTCCGCCGATGACGATCGCGATCGGTATAGCGACCCACCTCAACGGGCCGCCGGCAATCATGAGTACGCCGGCAATGGCTTCGCCGAATGGATAGACATAAGCATAACGCACGTTTCTTTGGGCCAGAAGATCGTAGCCAAGGAACATGTTCGAAAAGGTTTCCAGATCCCGAAGCTTCAGGATCGCCAGGATGCACATGCTGAATGCCACGAACCATTCCGGGGCGCGTAGCGTCATCAACGTTCCACTGGCTGCCCACGTTGCCGCCAGCGCCATGGCCAGCGCCGTTGCGAAGACCGCTATGACGGGTTGATAGCTGGCCGCGTTTGGAGGGGCGATCGGTTTGTGGAAATACCGCCGAAGGTCGTCGTAGTCTCCACTGCGAGTCCCGGTGATGAACGTTTGCGGCGTCGTTTCGACGCGATGGTTTGCCATGAAGGCGTTCGTCTCGGCCCGGCTCTTGAGCTGATGGTCTTCGACATCAAACCCCTGGCGCTGCAAGAGGTCCAGCGATTTGAGGCCGAAAGGGCAGATGTGCTCGGGCGTCACCATTCGATAGAGAGCCGCCGATTTCCTGCGCGTCTGATCCAACATTCCCGACCCATCAGTTCTGGGCTTCTGAAAAAACGCGGTCGAAGCCCGTCAGGTGAACAGGACGCCGTAATGGTCGCTGACGCTTCGCGGTGCGGAAGCCGAGCGCAGCGTACGATACCTTGCTGCTGATCTTGTCGATCATGATGCGCCCGATCGTGCGGATCCTCTGTCTATCTGAGCCATAAAACGGTCGTACCTTCGCCTTGTCACTCCCGATCAAGTTGCCTCTCTCTCGCGTTTCGCTCGTCATGGTTCGCCCCAGCGGGCTTTTGTCCTCAATACGGCGTGCCGCAGGAGGTTCCTATCGTTGCCGCACCAGCGCAGGGCGGCAATCCACCGCGCTCAAGGACCGACGGTCCCGGAAAACTGACGATGGAAACTTCCACGGTCCGGTTCGTTGGTTTCGCGGATCATGGAGGACCCTATGACGCGATTGCAAGAGAAGGCCAAGGCGCGGACCAAGCGGATCATCGGGCAAATGGTCGGCGACAACGAGCTGGTGGAAGAGGGCAAGGAGGAGCATCGGCGGGCCGAAGGATGTGAGGCCGCTGACGTTGGCGACCGGACAGAAGGCGAGACTCGTGATAACCCGGCGACCAAACCAAGGCGCGGGATTGTCCGATGAAATCGAAGTCGATCAATGACGGCGCAGAGCGGACTTTCGTCCTGATTCTCGATCAAGGCGAAGAGGCTTTTGAATCCATCACGGAATTCGCAGATCGCGAGCGGATCGCGGGCGCTTCCGTATCAGCAATTGGTGCCTTCTCGGGAGCCAAGGTCGGCTGGTTTGATTTCGCTGCAAAAGCATACAAGCCGATCGAAGTGAAAGAGCAATGCGAGGTTCTGAGCCTGCTCGGTGATGTGGCGCAAGGTGATGACGGCAAGGCCAGTTTGCATCTGCACGCAGTCCTCGGCCTGAAGGATGGTACGCTCCGTGGCGGTCATTTCCTGTCGGGAGCAGTACAGCCGACGCTGGAGGTGACGATCATCGAGACTGCGCTGCACCTTCGTCGCAAGAAACGCAGCGATCTCGGTATCGCGCTCATCAGCATCTAGAGGAAGACGCGCGGACGGTTGCGAACATGAGAAAGCGGCATTTCTGACTGGTTCTGAGATGGACTGGATTGGGGACGTGCGATGGACATGCCGATGTATCGAACGCCGGCGGACATTGCCATACGGCTAGCGTTGACCATGTTCGCCGGTGGCATCATAGGCCTCAACCGAGGCGCGCGGGCATGCGGCGGGGTTCAGGACGACCCATCCTGGTGTGTCTCGCTGCGTCCGTTGCCATGATCCAGGCCAATATCCTGCTGCCGTTGGCCGGTAAGACTTCCGAGCCGTCTTCCGTCATGGATCTCATGCGGCTGCCGCTAGGAATTTTGACCGGCGTAGGCTTTATCGGGGGGCGGCACGATCCTGAAGGGCGGCGTCGCGTGGAAGCAGCCCGAACAGGAGGAAGTGCCACTGGATCTGTTGCGAATCGTCGAAAACAAATTCGAGCTCAAGGCATTCGAACTCACGACCGACGGCGGACGCTGATTTGCGGCGTCGAACCCCGCCTTTCCGGTGTAGGAGCCGAATCCGACTGTCCGCGTTATCTTCGTGGACGGTTGGGAATCGATGATGGAAACGCTTGAGCGATATCTCGACAGGAAGCGCGAAGAATTCGAGCTGTTGAACGGCTCCCTTAAAAACCCAATGACCATTCGTCGGCCTGAATCCGTCGCCGAAGTGATTGAACGCAAATTCCACCTCGCTGCGGCGCTAAAGGCAGAGCACGACCTTCACGATTGGGCGCTGACTGAAACGGCCTGGGCCCAGCCAGCCCGGCGGCGGTCCGGACCGTTTGAATTCAGCTACGACTATCAGCGTGCTGATCTCGAGGTCACTGGTCCGTCGTTCTACCAACTCGAAGATTTCGAAGTTGACGCGTGCATTTATACCTCATCCGGCATGGCGGCGATATCGGCCCTGCTGCTGGCCTCCGCCCGCGTCGTGGGTGAAGCTGAATTGCTGCTCTTGCCCGGATCTTATAGCGAAACGGTCGAGCTCATTGACCTTCATGTCCGGCACTTGACGCCCCGGGTATTGGATAAGCCGCTCGGTGCAACGGTGTTGCGGGCTCGGCGACCCCAAATGCTGCTCCTCGATTCCTGCGCGGCGGCCGACGACTTTGCAGCGACGCTACGGTGCGCGAAGCCCGATCTGGATTTGGTGATCTTTGACACGACCTGCTTCTCGAGCGGTTCGGGGCGCATCCGTCGGGTGATTGACTGGACGCGACGTCATCAGATTCCTGTCGTCCTTGTTCGCAGTCACACCAAGCTGGACTCTCTCGGACTGGAATATGGCCGGCTTGGATCTGTCGCGTTTCTTGGCGGCGGTCCGGCGGGCGTCGCGCGGCACTTCTCGCTGCGGAGCCTGATTGGGGAGACGCGCATTGCCGTTAGACTATTCGGAGGCGCGGCGCTGCCTGCACACTTTCCGCCTTATGCGGGCAGTCGGGCTTATCGACGTCTGACTAATAAGCGTATTGCGGCTATCTTGCGCAACAGCAGGCGTACAGTGCGTTGCTTTGCCTCGGAGCTTGCTTGCGCCGCTGCAGAACTTCATTTCGCTCACGGATTATATGTCACGCTTGCTCCCTTGAGAGCGCTGGATGAACGGCACGCAAAGGAGGTAGCTGCGGAGTTAAGCCAGGACTTGGCCAAGGCCGGTCTGCCGCTGCGACACGCAGGGAGTTTTGGCTTCGACTTCGGCGCCGCCGAATGGAGCTACGATGGGAGACGCGAACGCCACGTCGTGAGGCTTGCGGTGCCAGATCTGCCAACGGCACTCTGGGACGAAGTCGCCTTGGCTGCGGCGAACTGGTGGAATGCGTGGCAGGCGCCATCGCGTAAGGCCTAGGTACTTGGCCGGCCGTTCGCGGGCTTGTCCCTGGTTAGGTGGTGAGAAAACAGAAGGAGCTTCCAAGCGTAGCCCTACACGACGGGCTGCTTGTCCTTACGTAACTGGTCCAAAACGGCGCGGTCGATCTTCAGATGTGCATGAACCAGCTCCGGCGGCGTGAGCGCCATCCATTGTGCCAGCGACACGTCCATGAAACGTGGCGCCTTGAACAATTCGAGAAAGCGTAGCGGCTCGCTGCCGGCATTCTCGACGAAATGGCTCATCGACATCGGCACGTATCCGACGTCGCCTGCCCGGTAGTCGAACGTGCGAGCGCGAGCCTCGGCAGCAAACACAGTCATTCTCGCCTTGCCTGATATGTAATATTGCCACTCGTCGGCATTCGGGTGCCAATGCAGCTCCCGCATGTGACCCGGATTGACCTCGACTAGGGCCGCGGCGACGTCGGTGGAAATAGGGAAATTGCGGGTGTCGGCTATTCTAACGTTACCGCCCGGGGATTGCGTTGCAGGCTGTTGCATGAGCCTGAAGACCATGTCTGACGGCACCTCGCGCAGGCGATTGCGAACCGCGTCGGCCGACAGGTTTTGCGGTGGTGGCTCGGCTTGAAAGATGAACAGCTCCTCCTTCGGGATACGATCGAGCGCATTGATGCCAATGCCGAGATTTTTCGCCAGCGTGCTGCGGTCGTTGTGGGTGAACAGGTCCGTGATCGCAAACGTACTGTCCTCCGAGAACTCGCCGTCAGGAAACGCCAGCAGGAATTCGCAACCGTCGTCCGGCAGCCCTTGAATCGAATGCGGGATGCCAGCCGGAAAATACCAGAGGTCACCAGGGCCGACATCGGCAACGAAGTTGTGGCCGTCATTGTCGACCGCCGTAATACGCGCCCTTCCGGCCAGCATGAACGACCATTCGGCTTGTTTGTGCCAATGAAGCTCTCGGACGCCACCCGACGTCAAGCGCATGTTGACGCCCGCCATCGTGGTCGAAATCGGCAGTTCGCGCTGTGTGACCTCGCGGGACCAGCCACCTTCGCGCATCTTCATATGAGCGTCCGCAAACGAGAACCGCAGATTGGGCATTGAGCCGTGATCTGTCGAGGGCGGACGCAGGATGTCAGGATTTTCCTGCTCTCGCTCCGGGTTGCGCGGGCCTGCAATCGGGGCCCCGTTGCTGTTCATCACGGGCTCGCTCCTTTCCTGAGCGCTGGCTGCGGTAAGGCCCAGAGCGGCCACAGACGCCAGGAGAGTTCGCCGGGTCGGAGAGTTACCTGGAGGGTTCATAGCCTGCTCCTCTCGGGCGAACGCCCGCAACCGTCCGCAGTTCCAAACTCACGAAGGCGTGGCATCGGCCCTGCTGCGAAATTGCAACCCGAAGCTTTCAAGGCGGTTTGCTGGGCCAGCGAAGCTTCCATTTCAACTCCAGGAGTGACGGCATGCCGGGCATTTTCGATCTGGATCGACGAGACTTCATTTCCGGCGCCGCGACGGGGCTCGCGCTCGCAGGCACTGCGGCGAGTCCTGCCATGGACGCTCCCCCAACAGACACGAAGCCTTCGGTATCGTCGCAGCCCGCGCCGGAATTTGGTGACGAGGAGACGACAGCCGACATTCTGGTCGAGACCCTGATCGCCTGGGGCGCAACGCACGCCTTCGGCATTGTTGGAGACGGCATCAACTCCATCGTCGAGGCGTTGCGCAAGCGCTCCGACCGCATTCGCTATGTCGGCGTGCGGCATGAAGAAGCTGCGGCCTTCATGGCGTCGGGCTTTGCCAAGCACACCGGCCGGCTTGGCGTCTGTGTCGGCACGACCGGACCCGGTGCGATCCATTTGCTCAATGGTCTCTACGACGCCGCCTTCGATGGCGCACCAGTCGTGGCGTTCACCGGCCTGACTTTCCACGATCTCACGGGTGTCCGTTATCAGCAGAGCGTGGATACCGTCAGGCTGATGCAGGGCGTGGCGCTGTACAATGAGGCGGTCAGCGGGCCGGAGCATGCGGTCATCGTCGGCAACCGGGCCTGCCGGGCGGCGTTCGGCGATCGCGGCGTCGCGCATCTGGCCGTCTCGAAGGACGTGCAGATGGTGAAACGCTCCGCGGACCGGAGATCAATGCGAAATCCAGGCGCCCGCACCTCGTCATCCTGGACGGTTCCGCTCGCGCCGGCCCCGGAAGATCAAATCCGCGCGGCGGCGGAAGTCCTGAATTCCGGGCGTCGCATTGCCATTCTGGCGGGGCAGGGCGCGCTGCATGCGCGTGAGGAAGTCACGCAGCTCGCCGATGTCCTGGGCGCTCCCGTCGCCAAGTCGCTGCTTGGCAAGGCCGTGCTCGCCGACGATTCACCGCTGACGACCGGCGGCATCGGTGACCTCGGCACAGCACCATCATCCTGGGCAATGAAGAATTGCGAGACCGTGCTGATCCTTGGGTCGACCATGCCGTGGGAGGAATACTACCCGCGTCCGGGACAGGCGCGCGGGATCCAGATCGATCTCAAGGCCGACCGCGTCGGCCTGCGCTATCCGGTCGAGGTCGGGCTCGTGGCGGACGTCAAGGCCACCCTCGGAGCAATGTTGCCGTCGCTGCGCCGCAACAGCGACCGGTCGTTCCTGATCGAGGCGCAGCAGCGCATGTCCGACTGGAACGGCATGCTCGAGAAGATTGAGATGGACCGGCGCGCGCCTCTGCGTCCGCAGATGGTGGTGCGCGCGTTGAGTGACCTCTTGGCGGACGACGCCATCATCTCACTCGACTGCGGCGCCAACACCCATTTTGCGGCGCGTTGTCTTCGCCTTCGTGAAAACCAGCGCCTGACGGGCACCGGCATGCTGGCCAGCATGGCGCCAGGCCTGCCATTCGCAATCGCGGCACAACTGGCATGGCCGAAGCGGCAGTCGGTGGCCGTCGTCGGCGATGGCGGCTTTGCCATGCTGATGGCCGAACTTTCAACCGCAGTCGCGCAAGGTCTCCCGGTCAAGTTCATCCTGCTCAAGAATAACAGTCTCGCGGAGGTCATGTTCGAGCAGCGCGAGATCGGTAATCCGGAGTTCGGCTGCGGGCTGGCGCCGATTGATTTCGTGAGCTTTGCGAAAGCCTGTGGCGCCGATGCGTTCCGCTGCGTGACGCCAGACGAGATCAAGCCGGCTATTCGAGCCGCGCTGGACTCGAGCAAACCCGCCTTGGTCGAAGCGGTCGTGGATGCCGAGGAAAAGCCGACAAAACCGGAGCAGCTGAAAGCCTAATCCGGGTGTCAGGCGTCTCGTCGCAGGATGCCCGGCGGCCGAGCGACCGTGGCACGATTGGTCCATTTCCAGGAACTAACCCGCTTCCGTTTGCGTTCACAGGCGTCATCGGGCGCTGTCATGGTCAATCGTCGTTCATTTCTGATCTCGGCCGCTTTCTGGTTTGCGGGCTCGACGTCGCTGACTCGTGCTTCGGTCGTTCGTGATCATATGCCGTGGTCGCCTTTTCCCTCCTCTGCCCCGAACGACGCGCGGCCGGGCCCTTGGCAGTTCTTCACGGCAAACGAGGCGCGGGTCGTCGAAGCCTTGGCCGATCGCATTATTCCGCCGGATTCCGATACGCCAGGCGGCAAAGACGCCGGCTGTGCTGTCTTCATCGATCGGCAATTGAAGGGACCCTACGGCTCGGCCGCGGGACTGTATCAGTTTGGACCGTACCTCAAGGGTACGAAGGAGCAGGGACCGCAATCGGAACTCACGCCGGCAGAGCTCTATCGGAAGGGCCTTGCTGCACTCGACCGGTACTGCAAGGTGTCTTTGGGGCAAGCCTTCGACCAGCTCTCGGCTGACCAGCAGGACAACACGCTGAAGAAACTCGAAGCAGGAGAGATCAAGTTCGACGGCGTCGACGCGCAAGGCTTCTTCGATGCCGTGTTGAAGGATGTACCCGAGGGGTTCTTCTCCGATCCCATTCACGGCGGCAATCGCGACATGGTCGGTTGGAGGATGATCGGGTTTCCCGGCATCCGCTATGACTACCGCGATTGGGTTGGCCGTCACAACGAACGCTATCCTCATCCTCCAGTCAGCATAGCCGGGCGTGCAGACTGGACGCCGCACAAATCCTGAGTGTCGCCATGCCGCGAAAACTGCCGGCCACGGACGTCGTGATAATCGGGCTGGGATGGACCGGATCCATCATGGCGTACGAACTCGCCGAGGCTGGTCTCGCTGTGTCGGCGATCGAGCGCGGGCCTTGGCGCAACACGGCAACGGATCATCCACCGGGCTATGCAGCTGACGAGTTACGGTATCGGATTCGCCACGAGCTGTTCCTCCGCCCGGAGCAGACGACATTTACGTTTCGCAACAAGATGAACCAGACGGCGCTGCCGATCCGCTCCTGGGGCGCATTCATGCCTCCAAATGGCGTAGGGGGCGGTGGGGTGCACTGGAATGCCGAGACCTGGCGCTTCCTCCCCTCGGATTTCGTCGCGCGCACGCACCTGACTGAGCGCTACGGCGCCGGCTTCCTCCCGGGCGATATGACGATCCAGGATTGGGGTGTCACCTACGACGATCTCGAGCCGCATTACGATCGGTTCGAATATCTCTGCGGTACGTCGGGACAAGCAGGCAACATCAAGGGGCAGATTCTTGACGGCGGCAATCCGTTCGAGGGACCGCGTTCTCGCGCCTATCCAAATCCCCCGCAGGAGCAGCCGTTCGGGGCCACCCTGTTTGCAAAAGCCGCGCGCGGCCTCGGGTACAAGCCGTTTCCCCAACCATCCGGAAACATGTCGCGTGCCTACCAGAATCCGCTTGGCATTCGCCTGGGACCCTGCACCTATTGTGGCTTCTGCGAATGGTTTGGGTGCGGCAACTACTCCAAGGCGACGCCGCAAACCACGATCCTGCCTGCGCTGCTGCGCAAGCCGAACTTCTCGGCCCGCGACAACAGCGAGGTGACGCGCATCAATCTCGACGCATCAGGCAAGCGTGCGACTGGCGTCACCTTCGTCGATACGGACGGCAATGAGTGGGAGCAACCTGCCGAACTCGTCATCCTGTCGGCCTATACGATCTTCAATGTTCAACTTCTCCTGTTGTCGGGGATCGGCAAGCCCTATGATCCCAATGCCAATTCCGGCGTCGTCGGTCGCAATTTCACGCACCAGACGACCTCCGATGTCGTGAGCTTTTTCGACCCCGCCAAATTCGTTTTCAATCCGTTCATCGCGTCCGGCGCGATCGGAACGTGCATCGACGAGTTCAACGGCGACAATTTCGATCATGGTCCACATGGATTTGTCGGTGGCGGTTACATCGGACAGGTGCAGACCAACGGCCGGCCGATCGAGACCGCCCCCGTTCCGCCCGGAACTCCGCGCTGGGGCGCGCAATGGAAAAAGGCGGTCAAGGACAACTACCAGAGTGCGTTGAAGCCCGGCACCGGCGTCCACGGCAGCATGTACAGCTATCGCGACGTCTACCTGGATCTCGATACGTCCTACAAGGACCGCTTCGGTCGCCCCCTCGTGCGCATCACGATGGATTTCCACGACAACGAGATCAAGCAGAACAAATTCCTGACCGACAGGTTCGCCGAAATCTTCCAAGCCATGGGCGCGAGACAGGTCGTCAAGGAATACCGCAAGGGCCCCTATGACATTACCAAATATCAGACCACTCACCTGTGTGGCGGCGCCATCATGGGCACCGATCCGTCGACCAGTGCGCTCAATCGCTATCTCCAGAATTGGGATGTCCCGAACCTGTTCGTGACCGGCGCCAGTGCTTTTCCGCAAAACCCCGGCTACAATCCGACTGGCACGGTCGCGGCGTTGGCCTACTGGGCCGCTGCTGCTATCCGAAAAAGATACCTCAAGAATCCGGGCCAGTTGATCGATGGCTAGGATACAGACCATCGCGGTGGTGCTTGGCGTCCTCGGCGTCGGAATGAACGTCTGTTGTGCCGCAGGCCCGCAGGATTTTGCGGCCGTCGAGCGGGGCCGCTACCTCGTCGTCGCCGCCGATTGCGGCAGTTGCCACACCTTGCCTGGCAGCGACCATTCGTTCGCCGGCGGCCGGGCCATCGAAACGCCGTTCGGATATCTTGCCGCGCCCAACATCACACCGGATCAACAAACTGGAATCGGCAGCTGGACCGATGAGCAGTTCGATGCGGCGGTACGACAGGGCCGCAGCCGCAATGGTGCACGGCTTTATCCGGCGATGCCGTTTCCTTATTACAGCCGGATGTCACGCCAAGACGTCAGCGACATTCGTGCCTATCTCAACACAATCGAGCCAGCGAATAATGCAGTCGTGGTGAACCGCCTGCCGTTCCCGCTCAATCTGCGATCAGCGATGATCGTTTGGGATGCGCTCTATTTTACGCCCGGCGAATTCCGCCCCGATGCGTCCAAGCTGGCAGAATGGAATCGCGGAGCCTATCTCGTGCAGGGACCAGCACATTGTGGTGCGTGCCACACGCCGAAGACCTTTCTTGGTGGCGACAAAACGTCTGAATTTCTTCGGGGCTACACGCTGCAAGGCTGGACCGCACCCGATATTACGAGCGGACAGGGTGCCCTACGAGACTGGTCGGCAGATGAAATTGCGACCTACCTCGAATCCGGCCACAACACTTACGCCGCGGCTGCCGGACTGATGGGCGAGGTGATCGAGCTCTCGACTTCAAAATTGACCGACAGCGATATCAAGGCAATGGCGGCGTACCTCAAGGACGTCTCGGGAGCGCCAGCAGAAGGCTCACCCGCCGCCGATCAAGACGTGCTCGCTGCCGGCGGTGCCATTTATCAGGATCTCTGCGCGGCCTGCCATCGGCGGGATGGTCATGGTGTCCCCAATATGTTCCCGAATCTTGCGGAGGCCGCTACCGTCAAAACGGCCGATCCGACAAGTGTCGTTCGAGTCCTCCTCCAGGGCGCGCAGACGGCCGCGACAGATCGCGAACCCACGGCGCCGGCAATGCCAGCCTTTGGGTGGCAGCTAAACGATGCCCAGATCGCCGCGGTCGCGACCTATGTTCGCGATCATTTCGGCAAGGCGCCGGCCGTCAGCGAAGCTCAGGTTAAAAACGAACGCGTGGCCCAGACGGCGCGAACCAATTGACCTTTAGGTGCGCGTCAGGAAATCCATCATCCCCAGCCAGAGCAGGATACCAAGCCAAAACAAGCCGGCGCCGGCAAAGATGAGGGTTGTGGCGTCGCGGTGACGAAGCTCCATGAAGATCGCTGCGACAATCGCAGCCTTGACAGCACCGATCGACATGGCAATTGCGGCGTTGAAAGCGCCGAGCGGCAGATGGGCCAGGCTCACGGTCAGTACAAGCAACGCAAGGAGGGCGAGCCATGCTCCGACGAGATGACGAGGAGGGGGCCAGTTCGTCATGCTGCTCGCCCTGGCAAGTAAACCAAGGCAAACAGGAAGATCCAGACGACATCGACGAAGTGCCAGTAGAGTGCGGCGCTGTGCAACGCGGTCCGGTGTCGGGCCGACGGCGTTCGATTGATGAGTAGCGCCATGACGCCGAGCACGGCGATGCCAATCATCATGTGAAGCGCATGGAGTCCGGTCGCGACAAAATAGAACAGGAAGAACAACTGAGCGCCGTCGACATGGACAGGATCAAACTTGAAGTCGATGCCTGGAACGAGATGCTCGCTATACTCGCTCCTGTACTCGAAGCTCTTGAGGACGAGAAACGCAATTCCGAGCCCGATGGCGCAGGTGAGCAATGTCGCGCAGAATTTTCGCGTCTCTGCCGAGAAGCCTTCGACGGCCCAGGCGACGGCAAAGCTGGACGTAAGCAGGATTGCGGTATTCGTGGTCCCGATGACGAGATCGGTCCGGCTGCTCGCGGCGGCGAAGCCAGCGGGGTGGAGATGGCGATAGACGAAATAACCCAAGATCAGCGCGCCGAACAGCAGCACCTCGGTGGCGATGAACACCCACATGCCGAGTGCGGCCGCTTCGTCGCGATGCCGACCGGAGACGAATTGCGGCGCGAAGGCCCTGGTCTCAGGCATTTTGCGGCTCGGCTTTGAAATCGGGCGAGTATTGATAGGGCGGCCGCGTGACGATCGGCTGCTGGTCGAAATTATGCTCCGGCGGCGGCGACGGCGTTTGCCATTCCAAGCCGGGCGCGTTCCACGGATTGGCCGGCGCGCGGGCGCCGAAAAACAGCGAATAGCCGAGATAGAACAGCGGCAACAGGTAGGCGACCGCAAGAATGGTGGCCCCGCCGGACGAGAGCACATTCCAGACCTGGAATTCGGGCGGATAGACGTGATAGCGGCGCGGCATGCCCTCGGCTCCGAGCACGAACTGCGGAAAGAACGTCAGGTTGAAGCCGAAGAAGATCAGAACGGCCGCGGTGCGTGCCCAGTATTCGGAATAGAGCCTGCCCGTGATCTTCGGCCACCAGTAATGCAGTCCGCCGAAATAAGCAGTCACCATGCCGCCGACCATGATGTAGTGAAAATGGGCGACGACAAAATAGGTGTCGGTGGCGTGCACGTCGTAGGCGAGGCAGGCCAGAAACAGGCCGGTGAGGCCGCCGATCGTGAATAGCCCGATGAAGGCCAGCGCATACAGCATCGGCGCGTCGAAATGGATCGAACCCTTGTGCAGCGTCGCGGTCCAATTGAACACCTTGATCGCGGACGGCACGGCGACGACGAAGCTCATGAACGAGAAAACAAGGCTTGCCAGCAATGATTGCCCGCTGACAAACATGTGGTGACCCCAGACCAGAAAGCCGACCGCGGCGATGGCGAGGCTCGCCCAAGCCACGAATTTGTAGCCGAACACCGCCTTGCGTGAGAAGCAGGAGATCAATTCGTTGATCACACCCATGCCAGGCAAGATCATGATGTAGACGGCAGGATGGGAGTAGAACCAGAACAGATGTTGGAACAGCAGTGGATCGCCACCAATGGCGGGGTCAAAGATGCCGACGCCGAGCAGTCGCTCGACGGCGATCAAGACCAGCGTCATCGCCAGAACGGGTGTGGCAAGGACGAGAATGATCGACGTGGCGTAAAGCGACCAGATGAAGAGTGGCAGCCGATACCAGGTGAGGCCGGGAGCGCGCAGGCGATGGATGGTCACGATGAAGTTCAGTCCGGTCAGGATCGAAGAGAAGCCGGAGATGAAGACACCGGTGACCGCAACAGCGACATAGCTGTTCGAATAGAGCGTCGAGAAGGGCGTGTAGAACGTCCAGCCAGTATCGATCCCGCCTGCTAGAACCGCGAACAGCGTCACGGTACCTCCCAGCATGAACAGATACCAGCTCAGCAGATTGAGCCGCGGAAAGGCCAGGTCGCGCGCGCCGATCATCAAGGGCACGATGAAGTTGCCGAGTGTGTTGGGGATCGAAGGGATCAGGAAGAACCACACCATGATGATGCCGTGCATGGTGAACAGGCGGTTGTACATGTCTGAGCTGACGAGATCGGCTTGCGGCGTCGCCAGCTCGATCCGGATCGCGGTTGCCGCCGCGCCGCCGATGAAGAAGAACAGGATCAGGCTTGCGAAATACAGGATCGCGATGCGCTTGTGGTCGGTGGTGAAAAACCACGATCGCAGGCTGTATTCCGCGTTCAGATAGTTGGCGTCGGTCATGATCCGTGTCCCCCCAACGACTTGATGTAGGCGATCAGTCTCAGCAACTGCTCCTCATCGATCTTGCCTTGGAACGATGGCATCAACGGTTCGTAGCCTGCGGCGATCTGGCTGCGGGGCAGCAGGATGGAGTCGCGGATATATTTGTCATCCGCGGTGACGACGCTGCCGTCGGCAAGCGGCACCGGCTTTCCGTAGACCCCCTCGAGTAGTGGGGCCCGGACCTTGCTGCCGATGCCGTGACAGCCGCTGCAGCCAAGTTCGCGAAACAGGATGCCGCCCTCTTGTGCGAGAGGGCTCGATGGTGTCTGGCTCGCCAGCCAGGCGGCATAGTCAGCAGCCTCCATCGCCACGATCTCGCCGCTCATGCCGGAGTGCTCGGTGCCGCAGTATTCAGCGCAGAACAGGTGATAATGCCCGGGCACTTGCGCCATGATTTCCAGATCCTGGTAGCGACCCGGCACCACGTCGTGCTTCACGCGCAGCGCCGGAATGAAGAAGCTGTGAATGACATCCTGCGAGGCCATCACCAAGCGGATCGGCCGGTTGACGGGAATATGCAACGCATTGATCTCGGATTGGCCGCCGGTGTGCTGAACCTTCCACATCCACTGCTTGGCGACGACGAATACCGACAGTTCCTCCGGCGGGGTTCGGAAGATCTGGAAGTAGATGCTCGCGCCCCAGACGAACAAGGCGAGGAAGCAGATCAGCGAAGCCGCCGTCCAGCTCACCTCCCAGTGCCAGCTCTTGCTGGTCTGATGGCCGCGGTCGATCGGGTTGGACGCGCGGTAACGGACGCAGAACAGAGCCAGCAGGAAAAACAACAGGCCAAGCACGAGCGAACTGACGACCAGAAGACCGCTGAAGAGAAGGTCAACGTCGCCGCCATGGGGCGATATGCCGGGATGCCAAAAGGGAATCCATTGACGCCACATTGAACTGTCCGGCTAGATGACGAACGTTGGCATCAGGGCGATGGCCATGCCGGTAGACCCTTCCTTGCCAGCAGCTCCATCGCTCGCGCGACCGGAATGCGAACGACGCCGCGGCCGCGGTCGGTCCAGCCGTAGCTTTGCGCCAGTTCATCATCGCCTCGGCGCAGGTGTTGCAGATCCCTTCGTGGCGTTATTTCCAGCTGCGGGGCATCGGCACTCAGCGCAGGCGGGGCGGACGGCGTGCGGTGGCTCATGGCTTGCGGAAAGACGAGCGGCATCAACAGCGGCGTGGCGATCACGAATAATCCAAGCCCCAACGCAATCCGGCCGATGCCGGTCGCGTTGATATCAGTTCGCTCATAGTCGAACCCTGTCGTGTCTTTCATGGCGCGGACCTCCAAGCGCCTCCGGACAATTCCAGAGCTGCAAGGGGGTTCCAAAACAGGAACGAATCCCAATCGGCTGGATTGTTCGTCGCAAAGCACTCACGAGCGGTCAGCCGGGATGGCACAGATATTCTCTCCTGCCGCCGACACCTGGCTGCGAATGTCCTTGCTTGCGGCGCTTTCCATCCTGGCGGGCGGAACGGTTGGAATCGTCGGCTTTGCGCGATCGAGCTACATGACTTCGACCGAGTTTCGGCCGCCGCAGCCGGTTCCCTTCAGCCACCGGCATCATGCCGGCGAACTCGGGATCGACTGCCGCTATTGCCATAGCGGCGTCGAGACATCGCGGCGCGCCGGATTGCCCCCGACGGAAACCTGCATGACCTGCCATTCCCAGATCTGGACTAACGCGTCGATGCTGGAGCCGGTGCGACAAAGCCTCGCCGACCATCAGCCGATCCCATGGACGCGGGTCGCCAAGCTTCCCGATTACGTATTCTTTCGTCACGACGTCCATATCGCCAAGGGCGTCGGCTGCGAAAGCTGCCACGGACGCATCGACCAGATGGCGCTGACCTATCGCGCCGAGGCGTTCACCATGGAGTTCTGTCTCGAATGTCACCGCGATCCCACGCCCAATCTGCGTCCGCAGGATCACATCACTGACATGGCCTGGAAACCGGCGGCAGACGCCCGGTCCGAAGGCGAGGCGGCGGCGGCGCATGAAGGCATCCGCTTTGGCGAACTCACCCATTGCTATGTGTGTCACCGATGACCAGCCGCTCGTCGCAACGCATGAACCCGCCCGCGCCGCGGCAGTGGTCCAGCGTGGAAGAGCTCTTCGATGATCCGGCTTTCCAGGCGTGGATCGATGCCGAGTATCCGGCCGCTGCCGAATTCGCGCCGACCGCGCGGCGTCAGTTTCTCAAGCTCATGGGCGCCTCGTTCGCGCTCGCGGGACTGACCGGATGCGAAAAGAGCCCGTTCGTTGCGGCGCTGCCCTATGTAAACCAGCCCGAACGGGACGCGATCGGCGAGCCGCGTTCTTATGCGACTGCGGTGCTTTTGGACGGCTACGCGCAGCCGGTCATTGCCACCACATATTCCGGCCGTCCGACAAAACTCGACGGCAATCCGGAGCATCCTGTTACGAGGGGGCGCAGCGATGCGTTCATGCAGGCTGCCGTGCTTGGCCTCTATGATCCCGATCGTGCGCAGGGACCGGCCCGGCATGGCGAGCCGGTCACCTGGAAAGACGTGGGCGCAGCTATTTCCCTCCTTCGTACGACATGGGGAAGCGACCAAGGCGACGGGCTGCGGATGCTGCTTGGTCCGACCAGTTCACCGACCCTGTTGCGGCAGCTTGATGCGCTCCGTAGCCAATTTCCCAAGATGAGGATCCATCTTGACGCGCCCGCGGGCACGACTGCGCGTGCAGCCCTCACGACCGCTGCTTATGGTCAGGCGCTCGATCTGCACTATGTGCTGGACGCCTGCGACGTTGTCGTCAGCTTCGATGATGATGTGTTGGGGCCGGGACCGGATCAGGTGCGCAACGCGCGGGGCTGGGCGGCGTCGCGACGGAGGACTGCGGATCGGCCCGGCATCGCTCTGTATGCCGTCGAAAGCGTGCCGTCGGCGACGGGAGCGGTTGCTGGCGAACGCCTGATCGCAGACGCCTCGCGTATGGCGCGGCTTGCCGAAGCGTTTGCCAGTGCATTGGACATCGCCGGTGCGGAAGCCTGGGACCTCACGTCGACCGAGCAAGGCTGGATCGAGAGCGCCGCCAAGGCTTGCCGTGCCGCTCTGGAACGGACCCTTGTGACGTCGAGCGCGTGCGGGGACCCGGCGACAGCGGTTTGGGTTGCGCGCATCAACGATGCCCTGAAAGGCGCCGGTCACACGCTCAAGGCCACACGACCGGTCATGGGTCCGGCCGACGCAGGGACGCTTGCTGAGCTCGCGCACGACATGCGCGCTGGCAAGGTTCGCTCGCTGATCATTCTCGATTGCAATCCGGCCTATGCGGCGCCTGGTGTGCTCGGATTCGCGGACGCGCTCAAGCAGGTCTCCTCGAGGCTGCATATCGGCTTGCAACGTGACGAAACCGGCGAGCTCTGTGAATGGCAACTTGCGCTGGCGCATTCCCTGGAGAGCTGGAGCGATGCCCGGGCGGTCGACAGTACCGCGTCAATCCTGCAACCGACGATTACGCCGTTCTATGACGTCCGCAACGTGCATCAAGTCATGGCGATGCTGCTCGGGGAGATCGATCCGGCACCTGATGCGGCGGTTCGCGCGACATGGCAGTCGGCGTTCGGGAACGATTTCGGCTCGCGTTGGCGGGCGGCGCTTCATGACGGTTTCATCGAAGGTGCCGCGCCCTTCGTCGACGCGACGCCCTCGACGACCACCAATATGCCAGCCAGCAACACAAGCGAAGGTCTTGATGTCGTATTTCGGCTGGATCCAACCGTCTGGGACGGCCGCTTCGCCAATATCGGCTGGTTGCAGGAATTGCCAAAGCCACTGACGACCTTGACCTGGGGCAATGTGGTAAGCGTCAGCCCCGCTTTTGCGAAGCGCATGGGAATCTCAAACGGCGATCACGTCGAGGTCGAGATCGACGAGCGCAAAGTCGTGGGACCTGCCTGGATCATGCCTGGCCAGGCCGACAACACGATCGCACTGTATCTCGGATACGGCCGCAGGCGGGTAGGGCGCGTCGGTGACGGCCTTGGCTACAACGCCTACAGCGTTCAACCCGCCGATCACCCCTGGATCGCAAAAGGGCGTCTCCGCAAGGTAGGTGGCAACGAAACTCTGGCGGTGACCCAGTTGCACCACCGCATGGAAGGATTCGATCTCGTGCGCGAGGTCAGCGCGGACCAGCCGGCACTGCCGCAGCCGAAACCGCAAGAGAGCTTCTATCCGTCCTGGCCGTCCTCGAAAAACGCGTGGGGCATGGTGATTGACCTCGATTCCTGCATTGGTTGTAATGCCTGCGTCGCTGCGTGCACGGCGGAGAACAACGTTCCAGTCGTCGGCAAGGACCAGGTGACGGTCGGCCGCGAGATGCACTGGCTCCGCGTCGCGCGCTATTATTCCGGCGAGGCGGAGACGCCGCGCAGTTTCTTCCAACCCGTCCCCTGCATGCATTGCGAGCAGGCACCTTGCGAGATGGGTTGTCCCGTCCATGCAACGACGCACAGTCCCGAGGGCGTCAATCAGATGGTCTATAACCGCTGCATCGGCACGCGGACCTGCTCCAGCTATTGCCCTTACAAGGTGCGCCGTTTCAATTTCTACGACTATCGCGCCGCGCCGGAAGCGCCTGAGCAGGCTGCGCAGAATCCGGATGTCACCGTCCGCTCGCGCGGTGTGATGGAGAAGTGCACCTATTGCACACACCGGATCGAGGCCGCGCACGCCGCCGCCGACAAGGAAAACCGCGCACTGCGCGACGGCGAGGTGGTCACCGCATGCCAGGCCGCCTGCCCAACCAAGGCCATCGTCTTCGGCGACATCAATGATCCCGATTCCGAAGTGTCGCGTCTGCGGCGCGATGGCCGCCATTATGCGCTGCTGGAGGATCTCGGAACGCGGCCGCGCACGACCTATCTCGCCCGCTGGCGCGACAATGGCGGAGGGCAGGGATGACCGACCGCTCGGGCGATGTCCTTCCTGCCGATCAGAGCATTGGCGGTGTTTCCGACCAGCTCACCGGCATTCCCCTGCATTTTCCGGCCGAGCGGCGCTGGCTGATTGCCATGCTGTTCGCTTCGCTTCTGCTGCTGATGTTTGTGATCTCGGTGATCGCACTATTTACGCGGGGGGTCGGCATTTGGGGCATCAACATCCCCGTCAATTGGGCCTTTGCGATCCACAATTACGTCTGGTGGCTCGGCATTGGGCATGCCGGCACGCTGATATCGGCGCTGCTGCTCCTGACCCAAAGCGAATGGCGCAATTCGCTCAACCGGTTCGCCGAAACCATGACACTGTTGGCGGTGGTGTGCGCGGGGATCTATCCCGTGCTGCATCTCGGACGGCCCTGGTATCTGTACTGGATGTTTCCGTATCCCGCCACGATGGGCGTTTGGCCGCAGTTTCGCAGTCCGCTGGAATGGGACATCTGGGCGGTCCTCACTTATCTCACGGTTTCCTTAGCCTTCTGGTACACCGGCCTCATTCCTGATCTCGCCGCCGCGCGCGACCGCGCAACGACACGCAGCTGGCAGATCTTCTTCGGGATTACCTCGCTCGGCTGGCGCGGCTCGGCGGCGCACTGGCTGCGCTGGTCGCAGGTCTATCGGCTGACGGCGGGACTGGCCGTTCCGCTCGTCGTCTCCGTGCACAGCGAGGTTTCATTGCTGTTCGCGGCTGGACAGATTCCCGGCTGGCATTCCACGATCTTCCCGCCTTATTTCGTGTTGGGCGCCGCGTTCTCCGGCTTCGCGGTGGTCTCGATCATCGCGATCTCGCTGCGCTCCTGGTTCGGACTGAACAATCTCGTCACCGACGAGCATCTCGACCTCCTGGGCGTAGTGCTGCTCGCGACCGGCCTGATGACCGCGTACGGCTACGTCTTCGAAATTTTCGATACTTTGTATTCCAGCGAGCCCCACGAGCTGCAGACCCTGTCCGATCGGCTGACCGGCGCCTATGCCTGGACTTATTGGGGCGCAATCTTTTTCAACTTCATTCCGCTGCAAGCCTTGTGGTGGCGTAGCGCGCGGCGAACCGGTTGGTCGCTGATGCTGATCTCGATCTTTGTTGCGCTAGGTATGTGGCTGGAGCGCTATATGATCCTGGTCACGAGCCTCTATCGCGACTTCCTGGTGTCGTCATGGAGCAGCTTCACGCCAACATTCTGGGACTGGTCGACCTATTTCGGGACCATCGGCCTATTCCTCGTCCCGTTTCTCATTGCCATTCGCGTTATTCCACTTATCTCGATTTTCGAGACCAAGGAACTTCTGCACGAGGAGCAGGAGACGAAGCATGGCTGAGAAGAGCTGCGGCCTGCTGGCGGAGTTCGACAGCCCCGAGGCGCTCAAGGCGGCCGCAAAGCAAGCACGTGCGGCAGGGTATCGACGGCTCGACGCTTTCACGCCTTTTCCGGTCGAGGGGCTGGCCCAGATCCTGAGGCTGCCGAAGCCCAACATCTCCTGGGTCGGCTTGGCCGGCGGTGTCACCGGTGCCAGCGTCGCGCTGCTCATGCAGTGCTATGTCAACTACGACTTCCCGATCAACGTCGGTGGGCGGCCGCTGTACGCCTTGTCGGCGTTTGCCGTCGTGATGTTCGAATTGACGATCCTGTTCTCAGCGTTGTCGATGATCGCGGCGATGCTGTGGCAGAACGGGCTGCCGCGGCTGAATCATCCGCTGTTTGATGCCAAGCGGTTTCATCTTGCCAGCAAGGACCGCTTTTTTCTCTGCATCGCTGATGACGACGGAAGGTTTGACGAGACGGAAATCGGTAGCTTCCTTAGGCAGATCGGAGCCAAATCGGTGGAGTTCACGGCGCTATGAGGCAGGTGGCTGTCATCCTTGCAGTCTCCGCGATCGTACTTGCTGGCTGTGAGCAGAACATGGACGCGCAGCCGAAATACAGCGCATACACTTATGCACCGGCCTTTCGAGGCGGGGCATTGCGCGAGCCGCCGCCGGGAGCCGTTGCGAGAGACGATCCTGCACAGGATCTAGCTGCCGTGAACAAGCCGGTGACGACGGCGCTGCTCGATCGCGGGCGGGACCGGTTCGGCATTTTCTGTTCGCCCTGTCATGGCGCCGGCGGCGACGGCAACGGCATCATCGTCCAGCGCGGCATGCCGCGGCCGACCAGTTATCATGACGAGCGTCTGCGAACGGCGGACGACCAGCATTTCTTCGACGTCATCAGCAATGGCTACGGTGCGATGTATTCCCACGCCGCGCGGGTACCTCCGCGCGATCGCTGGGCCATCGTGGCCTATATCCGCGCGCTCCAGTTGAGCCGGCACGCTTCGATCGATGACGTGCCTCCAGAGCAGCGCGCGAAACTGTCGGAAGCTCGATGAGGCGCCCGGCTAAGATCATTGTGCTTGCCATCTCCGCGCTCGTTCTTCTTGCAGGAGCGGTGATCGACCGCCGCGCGACGCTTGCGACCTATCTCGTGGCCTGGATCGGCCTCGGCGCGGTCCCGATCGGCGCCCTGGGCGTGCTGATGACGACCTATCTGGTGCAACGGGCCTGGACGCGCGCCCTGCATACGATCCTTGCTGCGGGAACGGCAGTGCTACCCGTGGCGGCGTTGCTGTTCGCACCGGTCCTGATCGGAATGAAGGAGCTCTATCCCGCCGCCTCGGACGCGAGCTCATTGCCGGCATTCAAGGCTGTCTATCTCGCACCCTGGTTCTTTGCGTTGCGGTCCATGGCCTACTTCGTCATCTTCGCACTCCTCGCGCTCTGGCAGCGGAGCACGTGGGGCGAACGTCAGCGCATGATCCGTTCTGCATCCGTAGGGCTGATCGTCTATGCCTTGCTGGTCTCATTGGCCGGCGTCGACTGGATAGAGTCGCTCGAACCGGAGTTTCACTCGTCGATCTATGGGCTCCTCTTTCTGTGCTTCACCCTATTGACTGGAATTAGCTTCGCCATCGGCGCCGCACTGTTGTCGGCACGCCGTATCGGAGCCACCCGGGGCTATGGTGCATTGTTGCTGTCGACGATCCTAGTATGGGCCTATCTGCATGCCATGCAGTACATCGTCATCTGGGCGGCAAATCTTCCTGACGAGGTAACGTGGTATCTGAAGCGATCGTCCAGTGGCTGGCAGGTCGCCCTCGGAATCCTTGCACTCGGTCAATTCGTCTTTCCGTTCCTTGCCTTGCTCAGCGCGCGAGTGAGAGGCGATCGAACCTGGCTGCTGGGTCTGTGCGGATTGACGCTGGTCATGCGGTGGCTGGAAGCCGCTATTCTCATTCTGCCAGCGATACCGCACATTGAACCTTTGACCGTGGGGCTTCTGTTGATCCCCGCCGTTGCTTTCATCGGGATCAGTTTGTGGTGGACGTTCGAGATGGCGGAGCAAAGGAATTCGGTGCGCGCATGCCTCGCGCCAGACGCTCATGCCGAAACAGGATCCCGATGAGCAGCACAAGGACGGCAACCGTCACCGCCGCGGCGGCTGCCAGCAGGCGGCCGATCGCGAGCGTATAGGTCCCGCTGGCCGGATCATAACCGTAGCAGAGCAGCCGGAGATGGTCGGTCCAGCCGCCGGTCTTGCCTTCGCCAGCGGCAATGAGTGCGAGACGAATGGTCGTCGGATCGACCGCCAAGCCGGATAGCGCGCTGGCAAGATCGCCGGATGGCGTGATGACGAACGCCGCTGCCGGATGTGCGTACTGGTCATGCTCGGTATCGTAGATGGAGCGAAATCCCAGCGCCCGTGCCAAAGTTCCGATTGTAGCGGCGTCGCCCCTCACAAAGTCCGTCGCTGAAAGAACTGCGTCCGAGCCGATCCGTGCCCGTTTCATGGCAGCGGCGTCAGCAGCCGTATCCTTGGGGTCCAGCCCGACCACGACCAGGCGAAAATCGACGCTTGGATGCAGGCCGCTGCGAGCAAGCGCATCTGAAACGATCGAGATCATCGGGCCGCAGAGCGTCGCGCACGTGTAATCCGCGAGCAGCCAGACGGTCGGTTTGTCGTCGAGCCAGAACCGTAGCGGTCTTGGCGCGCCGTTTTCACCGTACAGAACGAGGGAGACAGGCAGACCGGCCTCTGAAGGAGGGGCGACGTCAACATTGCCTAGCTGAAGCGGCGTCACAGCGCGTGCCGGAGCTGTGGCGGTGCCGCCGACGAGGATGACAGCCAGCACGATCGCGAGCAGTCGTATCACGGAGTGGCGCTCCCCGAATGGGCCACTGGCCCATGAAGTGCTCTCGTCTCGGGTTTCAATTTAGGAACGGCCGATTTGTTCCTGCGTTTTGCCGAAAACGGGAGAGCGAGAGTGAATGTTATCGATCATGTCATGCGGACCTTCGCCATGATGGCCAACTTGACTGATGAGGAGGCGCGGGCAGCGCGGAGCAGGCTTGAGCGTCATCTCGCCGCCTGCGAAGGTACCGAGCGTCAGCTTGCCGTAGAGGGTATCCGTTTTCTGCGGCAACCGCGACCGGTCAGGCGCCGCAGAAACAATCTGCAGCGTGATGATGTACGCGGCGGCGCCGATTAGAATGGCGAGGCCGACTGGCATGACGGCGAGAAACAGTTTTCCCAAGACGACGCTCCGTGCTTCCGATGCATGCAATGAATGGCGCCCTGATCCGTTCCAGCGTGGCGAAGCCCGCCAACGGTCCGAGTGTTGTTTCAGCGGTCAATCGAGATGATGATGGCACTGGAAGAGCAGATCCGAAATTATGCCTATCAGCTTTGGGAAAAGGCGGGAAAGCCCGAGGGGCGAGATGAAGAGTTCTGGCGGGCCGCGAAGGCCGAACTCGGAGCCGAAGACGAGGCTGCCGGTACCACTGACCAGCCCAACCGGACCATCCTGCCGGGTTGAAGCGGTCCCGGCGGCGCCGCCTAAATCGAAGAGGAGATTGTCTTGGCGATCGACGTCCGCAAGGGAATGCCGCCCACCAAACTCGACCGGCAGACATTCGAGAAGCGATTCCGCTCCCGTCTCGCCGATCCCGCCTTCGATCACCTTCAGGCCGAAATTGCTGCACTTCTCGACGCAGCGTGGGACAGTTATTCAAATTCGCGCAAATCACCGCATACGCGCAAGGCCGGTCCGGGTTACGCAGATCCGGACTATGATCTGGCTACTGACTGGATCAGAGCCAAAGAAGCAATCGATGACGCACGTCGCCGTCATGATGATCCGGCTCAAAGAGCTCGAATTCTCATCGTCAACGGCTCGTCTCGCAGTGAACATACCTGCCCGGGCGAAATGTCGAAGAGCTGGCGCATGGTGAAGCTCGCCGAGCCTTGTTTTTACGAAATGGGGTTCGATGTCGATATCCTCGACCTGTCACGCCTGACTTCGGAATACGGCAGGCAAATCCATCCCTGCAAATCATGCGTCTCGACTTCCATGGCGCTCTGTCATTGGCCCTGCAGCTGTTACCCCAACTACTCTCTCGGGCAGACGGACGACTGGATGAATGAAATCTATCCGCTGTGGGTCGCGGCGCATGGCATCATGATCATCGCGCCGGTCAATTGGTACCACGCGCCGACCGTCCTCAAGGCGATGATCGACCGTCTCGTCTGCGCTGATGGCGGCAATCCGGATCCGACGTCAACCCACGGCAAGTCCGCGGTTGAAGCCAAGGAACTGGAATTGAAGGGTTGGCCCTATCCCCGCCATCTGAAGGGACGCCATTTCGGTATCGTGGCACATGGCGACAGCATCGGCGCCGAGACAGTGCGCCGTTCGCTCGTAGACTGGCTGACGGACATGGAGCTGATTTCTGCAGGCGGGCTGGCCGAGAGCGACGGCTATGTCGGGTACATGAAGCCTTATGCCACATCGCACGAGGAATTCGACGAGGACCGGAATTTTCAGGAAGAGGTCTTGAACGTGGCTCGTGCCCTTGGAGCGGCGGTAGATCTCGCACGGACAGGGCGTCTGGAGAATCCTGGCAAGGATCTCAAGCAGCCTTATCCCAAGTAGTCTTGCTCCAGCGGACTTGCCTCGCGCCGCAGCAAAGTTTGCGGCGAGCAATGCCAGGTTCCATGGAAGCGGCCTTTGCCGTCAAACAGGAACTGTTCTCCGGATCGTGGTTTAAGAGCTGAGACCGAAGCGAGAGCGCTTGTGACCAAGATGGACACTCCGAAAATTGAGATCGCCTTGACCGTTAACGGCGTCCGCCACGACATCGCGGTGGCACCGTGGGAGACTTTGCTGGATGTTCTTCGCGAACGCCTGCACCTCACTGGGTCGAAGAAGGGCTGCGATCAAGGGCAGTGTGGCGCGTGTACGGTGCTGGTGGACGGCGAGCGGATCAACTCCTGCCTGGCGTTGGTCGTCTCCCGCGATGGGGCCGCGATTACCACCGTGGAGGGCTTGGCCGAGGGAGGAGAGCTTCATCCCTTGCAAGCTGCGTTCATCGAGCACGACGCGTTTCAGTGCGGTTACTGCACGCCCGGCCAGCTCTGCTCGGGTGTTGCATTGTTGCATGAGGGACGTGTCCATACGCGCGAAGACATCCGAGAGCTGATGAGCGGCAACCTCTGCCGTTGCGGGGCCTATACCAACATCGCCGATGCGATCGAGACGGTTCTGGATCGGCAAAATGCTGGCCGGGAGGCTGCTGAATGATCCGGTTCGACTATATCAGGGCAAACTCGGTCGCCGAGGCCGTAACGGCGCTTTCGTCGCCCGGCACCCGGGCCCTCGCCGGCGGTACCAACCTCGTCGATCTCATGAAATACGATGTCATGAAGCCTCGCCGGGTGGTCGACATCAATCGGCTTCCGCTCAAGGACATCTCGGAAAGAGAGAGCGGCGGTCTGAGAATCGGTGCCTTGGTCACTAATACCGCTCTCGCCTGGGACGCACGGATTGCGAAACGATATCCCTTGCTTGCCAGCGCCATTCTCGCCGGGGCGTCGCCACAGCTGAGAAACGCCGCAACGACCGGCGGAAATCTCCTGCAAAGGACGCGATGCTATTACTTCTACGATACGTCGACGCCCTGCAATAAGCGAGAACCAGGGTCCGGCTGCTCGGCCATCGGCGGCCTCAATCGCATCCATGCGATATTGGGCGCCAGCAATAGCTGCATCGCGGTCCATCCCTCCGACATGTGCGTCGCCTTGGCCGCACTGGACGCAGAGGTCGAGGTCGAGGGCCCGCAAGGCATTCGCACGATCCCGTTCCCGGAATTCCATCGGCTGCCTGCGGACGATCCAAAGCAGGACAATACGATGCAGGCCGATGAACTGATTACTGCGGTGATCCTGTCGCCTGCTAATTTCGGCCGCAACCACACCTATCTAAAGGTCCGCGATCGTCTGTCCTACGCGTTCGCGCTGGTCTCTGTGGCCGCAGCCCTCGAGATGCGCGATGGAATCGTGAGGGATGCACGTGTCGCGCTCGGCGGTGTGGCGCATAAGCCCTGGCGCGACAATGAGGCTGAAGACCTGCTCAAGGGCGAGAGGCCGGACGAGACCACGTTTCGTGCTTTTGCCGAGCGCCTCATGCGCGATGCGAAGGGGCAGGGCCACAACGACTTCAAGATCGAGCTGGCGCGGCGCATGATCCTTCGTGCGCTGATGCAGGCTGCCGCAGGCACGCCTCAGAACCAGTCAGACAAAGTCATTCGCTGAGGGCGCATCGTGGAAACGGCAAACATTCACCACATCGGCAACCCGACCAACCGGGTCGACGGGCGGCTCAAGGTCACCGGCGCGGCTCGCTATGCCGCCGAATATGAGGCGTCTGGTCTTCTTCATGGCGTCATCGTTTCGGCGACTGTCGCTGCCGGCCGCGTCGTGAGCCTTGAGACCGAGCGCGCCTTGTCTGTGCCGGGCGTCGTCGAAATCTTCACGCACGAGAATCGTGGAAGCGGTGCGTGGCTCGACCGCAATTGGAAGGATGAAGTCGCGCCGCCTGGCCATCCATTTCGGCCCCTGCATTCCGACCGCATCCTGTTCGCTGGCCAGCCTATTGCTCTCGTCGTGGCGGAGACTTTGGAGGCAGCCCGGGATGCCGCCTCGCTGGTGACGGCCGCCTACGAGGTCGAGCAGCATTGCACCGAGCTGGAGATCAAGCGATCCGAGGCTTACGAGCCCCCGGAAAAGAGATCAGGCATCCCGCCATCGCCAGAGCCCCGTGGCAAGCCGGAAGATGCTTTCGAGCGCGCCCGCCATCGCATTGCCGCAGACTACAGGATTCGCGCAGAGCACCACAATTCGATGGAGTTGTTTGCGACGACTTGCGTCTACGAAGGCAAGGACAAGCTCACGATCTACGAGAAAACGCAGGGTTCTCAGAACAGTCAGGGCTATGTCGCATCCGTTTTCGGCTTGAAAACCAAGAATGTGCGGGTCATCAATCACTATGTCGGCGGCGCCTTCGGATCTGCGCTGCGGCCGCAGCAACAGCTGTTCTTTGCCGTCATGGCGAGCCTCGAGCTCAAGCGGTCCGTGAGGGTGGTTCTCACCCGCTCGCAGATGTTCTACATCGGCTACAGGCCCGAGACCCGCCACGCCATCTCCCTGGCGGCAGACAACGAAGGGCGCCTGACCTCGATCATTCACGGCGCCGTTGCCGCCACCTCGCATTACGAGGACTACCAGGAAAGCATCGTGAACTGGTCGGGCATGATGTACCATTGCGACAACGTCAAGCTGAGCTACGGCCTCGCCAAGCTGAATACTGCGACGCCGTGCGACATGCGGGCACCGGGAGCGGCTGTCGGTGTGACTGCTTTTGAATGTGCCGTCGACGAGCTCGCTCATGAGGCGGGCATCGATCCGCTGGAGTTTCGCAAGCGCAATTTCGCGACGCTCGACGAGAACACGGGCAAGCAATTCACGTCAAAGGCACTCAGCGCCTGCTATCACCAAGGAG
Organism: Bradyrhizobium sp. S3.2.6; assembly: GCF_040546885.1. Classification (NCBI taxonomy): domain Bacteria; kingdom Pseudomonadati; phylum Pseudomonadota; class Alphaproteobacteria; order Hyphomicrobiales; family Nitrobacteraceae; genus Bradyrhizobium; species Bradyrhizobium sp. S3.2.6. Next base: position 61,044 of record NZ_JBEPOS010000023.1, read on the forward strand.
CGGCAAGAATTGGATGGGAACGGCGTTCCACCGAGCCGGGCGCGGTGCGGGACGGCCATGAGTTGGTCGGGCTCGGGATGGCGACCGGCATGTGGGAGGCCTTTCTCATGAAGGCATCAGCCGAGGCGAAGTTGACGCCGGATGGACGCCTTCAGGTATCGACCGCCGCCTCCGACATCGGGACCGGCACCTGGACGATCCTCGCTCAGATCGGTGCCGACGCACTCGGCCTGCCGGTCGAGGATGTCACGCCCATGATCGGGGATTCCTCGCTGCCAGCCTCTCCCGTGGAAGGAGGGTCATGGACCGCCGCATCGAACGGGTCGGCGGTCCTTGCCGCATGCGAGGCGATAAAGCAGACACTTTTCAAGCATGCCAGGAAGATGGCCAACTCTCCGTTGACAGCAGCCTCGTTCGATGAAGTGGTGTTTCTTAGCGGTCGTATCGCCCTTCGGACCGATCCGGATCGCGGATTGTCTCTTCCTGAGGTGATGCATGCTTCGGATCTCGACGAGATCAGGGGGAGCGGGAAGGCCGCTCCGAAGCTGTTGCAGATGCGCAAGTACGTCAGCTACACCCACTCCGCAGTGTTTGCCGAAGTGAGGGTGGATAGAGACATCGGTATCGTTCGAATTCCCAAAATCGTCTGTGCCGTGGCCGCGGGCAAGATCATCAACCCTAAGACGGCCCGCAGCCAGATCCTGGGTGGCGTGGTGATGGGCATCGGTATGGCGCTTCACGAGGAGGCCATGACCGACCACCGCCTGGGCAAAATCATGAACCATAGTTTGGCGGAATATCATGTTCCGGCACATGCCGACATCGCCGACATCGAGGTCATCTTTGTGGACGAGCAGGATGAGAAGGTCAGTCCGTTGGGCGTGAAGGGACTTGGCGAGATCGGTATCGTCGGAACCGCAGCCGCTGTTGCAAATGCGATCTTCAGCGCGACGGGGAAGCGCGTACGGGATTTTCCCATCACGCTCGACAAGATCATCAGGTAGTCGTGGGTGAGTTGCTTGCCTCTCCCGGTGCAAACGTCGTGCATCTTTGCATCGACATGCAACGATTGTTTGAACCGGGCGCTCCCTGGGCCACGCCTTGGCTCGAGCGCGCGTTGCCCCAGGTCGTACGTCTTGTCGAGCACGATTCACCGCGCACCGTCTTCACCCGCTTCATTCCGCCGCGTACCAAGGAGGAGGCGTGCGGCGTTTGGCGAGCTTATTATGAGAAATGGGAAAGCGTCACCCGTGAGAAGCTCGCGCCCGCTCTGCTCGACCTCGTGCCGCCATTGGTAAAATTTGTGCCGCCTGCCGTCGTCGTCGATCGTCACGGTTACAATGCCTTCGGAAATGGGAGTCTGCGGGCCTATCTCGTTGAGCACAACGTCGATGCGCTGATTGTTTCCGGCGGCGAAACGGACGTGTGCGTTCTGGCGACCGTCCTGGCTGCCGTGGACTATGGCTACCGCGTCATACTCGTCACGGATGCGCTCTGCAGCTCCTCGAACCAAAGTCACGATGCGTTGCTCGGTGTCTACAGCCAGCGCTTTAGCTTGCAGATTGAGGTCACGACGACCGAGTGCGTTCTCGAGCGGTGGCGGACGGCGATGTGATGGGGATTGGAGCAAATTTACTTTGGCGGCCTCGGCGCCAAGTCTTTGGCGTCGGCTGGCGTCGGCCTGGCTTCAAGATCGGCGATCAGGTTCTCCATTTCCCCGATCTCCCTAACCTGCGCTTCAATAATGCCATCCGCCAGCTTGCGGACACGAGGGTCTCTGATGTGAGCCCGTTCGCTCGTGAGCACGGCAATTGAATGATGCGGGATCATGGCCTTCATGTAGAAAACATCGGTCACCGTCTCTTGACTGCGGACCAGCCATAGCGAGACGGCAAACACAGCAATGCATCCAATCAAAATGGAGATGTTTGCGGTGCGGTTCTTGTACATACTCCACATGAAGCTGAGCATCACGGCGGCCATCACGGCTCCCATTAGAAGCGCCATCCAGGCACGCGTTTGACTGAACCATATGTGATCCATCGCGAACGTATTGAGGTACATGAGCCCGAACATGATCAGTGTGGAAGTCACGATCATGGCGGCGAAACGTCCGTAAGACATCAGGAGAAATTCCTTCACGCGCAGGTCACTTGACTCAGACGATGATCGTTACGCGGCTCTCCCAACATGGCTGGCGCAGACCGACCGGCCCGAACGAACACTGATCACTGCCAAGCGCTTTCGTTTTTGTTTTCATAGTCTTTGAACGGCTTTTCGAGGCCACCCAGAACTTCGGCCGCGGTCTCGAACATCGCCTTTAGCTAAGGCTCGTCGACCTTCTGGATGTCCTTGCGGAGATGGGTTCGAATTTCCTCGAGCGCCTTCTGCATCTTCTGCGTATGATGACGAGGATCGCGGTCTGCGGAACTTGCCATGTTGAATGTCCTCGTTGCGATGCGGCTAAAACCATCTGCAGAACGCCGGGTTCCAATCACGAAATACTGCTGGGATGGTCGGTGACCGGCGGAAAATCCGATTGGGGTCATTCATGACCAGGGCGAGCCAGTAGCATTTTCTAGGCCGGCAGGATGCGACCGGAATGACTGAAGACGTCGTATTCATGGCCTCGCGCGATTCCGATAACCGTTATGCCGCAGGCCTCGGCCGTTCGGACGGCGAGAGCCGTTGGCGCGGAGACCGCGATCAGAAGTCCCGCACCCATCATGGCAGCCTTCTGAACGAGCTCGACCGAGAGGCGGCTGGTCAGAACGAGGGCGCCGTCGCACCCGGATATGCCGCGCACGGCCAGTGCGCCAGCCAACTTGTCGAGCGCATTATGGCGACCGACGTCCTCTCTCACCAAAATCGTTCGTTCTTGCGGCAGATAGAGGCCGGCTGCGTGGGTGGCTCGTGTCCTGCGATTGAGCTCCTGCGCGTCGACCATCGCTTGCACCGCGGCTGCGATCTGGGGCGGGCGAAGCGATATGCCGCGCGGCACGGACGGCAGCACTCTTGTCGCGGACTGCAGGCTTTCAATGCCGCAAAGGCCGCACCCCGTCGGCCCGACGAGTTGTCGCCGCCGCTCCATAAGTTCGCGCCCGCGCCCGGTCGTCAGCCACGCCCGTAACTCGGTGCCTTCGGGATGGCAGATGATCTCCGTATCGCGAATTTCCGCAGGATCGCTGATGATGCCTTCGGTCAGGCTGAAGCCGACCGCCAGGTCGGTGAGGTCCGCCGGCGTCGCCATCAGGACCGCCAGTGATATTCCGTTGTAGATCAGGGCGACCGGCGCCTCTTCCGCAAGGAGGCGTGAGGACGCCTCATGGCGATGATTGAGACGGCCTGCATTCACCATGGCAGGCGGGAGGGCGGCACGGTCCTGATCGAGTGACGTGGGATGCAAATGAGCCTCCTGTGAAGTGGTGACGCCCGAGCTATCCGAATGGTTCCTTGACGACGAGCGTCGGTGGGATTGGCTGGATGGTCCCTGGTCGATGCGTTGGAACGAAAGATGCCGCCCGGTTTTCTCCCTTTAGGGGCAGGGGCTTTTTGGGAATCGGTCAATGGCAAAGTCACGCAGACTCAGCCCCAATCTGAAAGTCGAGCGATACGATGCGCCTGCGGGCGGATGGGGATCGGTCAGGTCGCTGGCCAGAAGCCTCGCACGCTCTCACGTTCCTTTCAGTGGTTCGCGCGTTCTTCTGAAGCAGAACAAACCCGATGGCTTTGCCTGCGTGAGTTGCGCCTGGGCGAAGCCCGCCGATCCGCGCGTCTTCGAGTTCTGCGAGAACGGTGCGAAAGCAACGACGTGGGAGATCACCCAGAAGCGGGTGACGCCCGGGTTTTTCGATCATCATCCCGTGAGCGAGCTGGACTCGTGGGACGATCATCAGCTTGAGGCGGCCGGGCGATTGACGCACCCGATGCGCTTCGACGCTGCAAGCGATAGGTATTTGCCTGTGAGCTGGAATGAGGCTTTTGCGGAGATCGGCCGGGAGTTGCGCGAGCTCACGCCCGACAGTGCCGTATTCTACACCTCCGGACGGGCCTCGCTCGAGACGTCCTTCATGTATGGGCTTTTGGCCAGAGCCTATGGCACCAACAACCTGCCTGACAGCTCCAACATGTGTCATGAGACCTCATCGGTGGCGCTTCCCGAGAGCATTGGCGTTCCCGTGGGAACCTGCACGCTGGATGACTTCGCCAAGACCGATTGCATCTTTTTCTTTGGTCAGAATGTCGGTACGTCGAGCCCGCGGATGCTGCATCAGCTTCAAGAGGCGGTGAAGCGGGACGTCCCGATCATCACCTTCAATCCCTTGCGAGAGCGGGGGCTGGTTGAGTTCACCAATCCGCAAGCGCCGGGCGAAATGCTCAGCGGCGCAGCGACGCCGATCAGCTCGCAATATCATCAGGTCAGGACCGGTGGCGACACCGCCGCGATGATGGGCATCGCCAAGGCGTTGCTGCAGCTGGAGGAGGCCAGCCCTGTGGGTGGCTCAGTCATCGATTGGGACTTCATCAAAGAGCATAGTCATGGCTGGGACGACTGGTCGACCGCCGTCAAGGCGTGCAGTTGGTCCGGTATCGAGGACAGATCCGGCTTGACGCGGGGCGCGCTCGAGGCAGCTGCTCACGTCTACGCGCAGAAAAATTCGGTGATGTTCATCTATGGAATGGGGCTGACGCAACATCGCAAGGGCGTGGAGACCGTGCAAACCATGGTCAATCTCGCGCTGATGCGCGGCAATGTCGGCCGCCCGGGTGCCGGCATCTGCCCGGTGCGTGGCCATTCCAACGTCCAGGGCCAGCGTACGGTGGGCATTACCGAGAAGCCTGGGATGGTGCCAGCTGACAAGATCAAGGCGCTGTTCGGCATCGACGTGCCGCAGAAGAAGGGTCTCACCACGGTGGAGGCCTGCAAGGGTATCATCGACGGATCGGTTCGGGCCGTGATCCAGCTCGGCGGCAATTTGGTACGCTCCGTACCGGAGCATCGCCTGGTGGTTCCAGCGTGGCGCAAGCTTCGGCTCACAGTGCAGATCCTGACCAAGCTGAACCGGTCGGCGCTCGCCCATGGCGAAGTATCCTATATTTTGCCGTGTCTCGGGCGGACCGAGATCGATCTGCAGGAAACCGGCCAGCAAGCTGTCGCCGTCGAGGATTCCACCGGTTGCATGCATGGCTCACGGGGACAGGCCCGGCCCGCAAGTCCTGACCTTCTGTCCGAGCCAAGGATCGTTGCCGAGCTCGCCAAGGCCACGGTGTCTGGCCGAACGACCATTTCCTGGGACGCCTGGGTTGCGGACTACGCCCGGATCCGCGACGCCATCGCGTCCACGTATCCGGACATTTTCCACGACTTCAATGAGCGAATGTGGAAGCCCGGCGGCTTTCACCGTCCGATCGCTGCCCGGCAACGATCATGGAGAACCAAAACGGGGAAAGCCAACTTCATCGTCCCATCGTCGCTCGTGACCGACATCGACACGCCCCCGGAGGCACGCGACGTGGTGCAGCTGATCACACTGCGGAGCAACGGCCAATTCAACACCACGATTTATAATTATGACGACCGCTTCCGCGGCATCTACGGCTCGCGGCTTGTGGTGCTTATGCATCGCAATGACATCGAGAGATGGGGATTGAAAGAAGGAGTGACGGTGACGCTGGCGACTGCGGTTGACGACGGCGTAGATCGTCAGGTGAGCGGCCTGCGCGTCGTTGCCTACGATATCCCGGAAGGCTGCATCGCCAGCTACTTTCCGGAATGCAACCCGCTATTGCCGCTGTGGCACCATGAGGAAAAGGCCAAGACGCCGGCCGCGAAATCGATCCCGGTCCGGGTGAAAGCCGAAGCCGCTGCGGTCTGACAGCCATGGCGGTTGAAGGAGGAAACGATGCTTGAAGAGAAGCTCAAGGAAGCAATCATCGGTGAACTGAAGCGTCAGGCCGCAAACAGCCCTCAGATTCTCAGAGTGGAAGGCTCGGACGAGTTGGTCGTCAACGGCAAGATCGACCTGTCGGAGCTCGTCATGGTCATCGCAGGGTCTGTGTCTGGCGGTCCGTGATGCGTCGAATGTCAGCCGAAAATGCCTAGACTAGTTCCTTCAGCCGTTTGGCATCGGCCGGCGCCGCGCTTTTCTGGTCGTTGTCGAAATAGACATAGACGTCGCAGCCCTGCCGCTTCCAGGACCTGATGCGTCTGGCCCATTCTTCCAGAATGGCCGGCGGGTAACGACCGTGATAGCGGCCGCTCGGTCCGTGGCCTCGAATGTAGACGAAATTCGCGGTTCGCTTCCAAGGCGCTGGTGCATCGTGATGATCGGAAAGACAAAGCGAGATGTTTGCCTTCCTCAGTATTTTCAGAATGCCCGGATGATACCAGCTGGGATGCCGAAACTCGAAGCTGTAACGTCGTTTGCGAGACAGAAGTTCAAGAAAGGAGGCGAGCCGATCTGCATCGGCCTCGAATTGCGGTGGAAGCTGGAAGAGGATGGGGCCGGCTTTCTGCCCCAACAGCGAACGGCGCTCTTCAAGTAGCTCAAGACTGTTCACCGACCGATCCGACAATCGCTTCCAATGCGTAATGAACTTTGAAGCCTTCCACGCGAAGACAAAATCCTTGCCGGTCTGCTCGCGCCAGCCTTTTACGGCCTCCGGCGTCGGCGTCCGATAAAACACCCCATTGAGCTCGGTCGTATCAAACTGGCTGGCGTAGTGGCAAAGCTGCTGCTTGATCGGCAGCTCCTTGGGAAAGAAAGGCCCCCGCCAAGATGCGTAGTGCCAACCTGACGTGCCGATATGAACGCGTGGCATGTGGAATTTCAACTCAACTCAGGACACCGCAAGCACGACCTTTCCCGCCGAATGCCCGCGCTCGACCGACGCAAGTGCCACCATCGCTTGCTCGAGTGGAAAGCTTTTCTCGACGTGCGGTCGGACGTTTCCAGTCGCGATCAGCGCGCCAATCCCGGACAGTTCGTCTCCGTCGGGCTCGACGGTATATCGCATCGCCTTCACGCCCGCGGCGCGAGCCCTATCCTGCGACGGTGCCGTCAGGGTGGAGATCAGCCGTCCGCCTTGCTTCAGCACGGCCCAGGATCGCTCGCGCGTCTCGCCATCGATCAAGTCGAACACCAGGTCGACGTCAGAAGCGGCGTCTTCAAAGCGTTGGTTCTTGTAGTCGATCACGACATCTGCCCCGAGGGAGCGGGCAAACGTGACGTGTTCTGTCGATACCGTGGTCAGGACACGCGCCCCGCTTGCCTTGGCAAACTGAACGGCAAAATGGCCGACGCCGCCGGACCCGCCGTGAATCAGGACGGATTCTCCGGCCCGCAATTGGCCGTGTCTAAACAGGCCCTGATGCGCCGTCTGTCCGGCCAGCGGTATTGCAGCCGCGTGGATATGGTCAATACCAGCGGGTTTGATGGCGATGGCGCGCTCCTCGAGGACGACCTGCTCGGCATAGCCTCCGCCCCAGACCGGGACCATCCCGATCACCTCATCGCCGACGCGCACGCGATCGACCTGGGCCCCGCATTGCAGAACGATGCCGGAGACGTCACGGCCGGGGGTATAAGGCAGCCGGTCATCTTTCACCGAGGGATATTTGCCGGAGCGGATCTTGAAGTCGACCGGGTTCACGCTTGCCGCGCGGACAGCCACCAGAATTTGGCGAGCGTCCGGCCCCGACTGCTCGACTTCGTCGAGTTGGAGTACCTCGTTGTCACCGAAACGGTGAAACCTGATCTTCCGTATCCTGGTCATCTCTGAACCGTTCCTCTCGCCATGACTGGACGATCAACGGTGTCCGTTACCCCTCGTTCCGAAAGACGGGCCGGGACCGAGCGCGACGCTTGGTATCCTCTTTGGAACGTCAGTTTATGGCACCGGGTTAGTCGAAGACTGGAAACCCAGGGAAAACCCCAGAACGAATGGTCGCTCGGTCTGGATGGCGAAACGACGAAAGGAATGCTGCATGGACATCACACGATGCCGGGCACCGTGGGCACGGCCTGATTCCAGCTCTGTCCAAAGGCTGCCGGACAGAACTCTCGCGCCTCTCGTGCGAAAATCAGGACCCCTTGAAAACTGATGCCGCGAGATCGGTTGAAGGTCCGTTCTCTACCCGCGCGCTGATATCGCCCGAATCTGAGACGGCCTAGTTGCGCCGCCAAGCCAGGAGGTCCGATGTACGCGTTGTTCGAACGCGACAGACAAATCGGCGCTGCATTTCCGACCGAAAAGGAAGTGTGGGAGGCGGCGCTGATAGAAGGGCTCGTCACCGACGTTCCGGTGGCTGACGAGGAAGGTGGCCAAATCCTGCCAGACGGCTACCACGTTAAACGGGTCGAGCCGTGAATCGGGAAGCTCTGGAGCACCAAGCCGATCGAGCCGAAGCCCTCGCTGCCGAGGCCGCCGATGACGACGTCAGGAAGGATCTCCTGGACGCGGCAAGACGATACAGAGCTCAGCTCAAGGTCGGAAGATGCAAGCCAAGGCCCGAATGGAAGCTTTCGGACGAGATTTCCTGACGGGCTATCTTATGTTGCTCTTGAGAAAAGTCAGGCCGTCGACGGTTAGCCGGTTCTCGCTGGTCTCGCCGTCCGCGACGAGGCCTTCCAGGTAAGTCTCCAGTTCCGGCAGTCTTTGCTCGAAGTCGGAACCACGACCCATCAGATCGCAGGTCTTCTTGATCCGTTCGATTGGCTTTTCAAAAATGTTGATCTGCGCGTTCATCACCCCCCGAACACGCTTCCGAGGCAGTGGTTCCTTGTGTCGCAGAGCCAAGGTTCGTCAAATGCAGCGCATCTGTTGGCTAATGAACGAAGCACAATGGTCTTGCGACGAACGCCCGGCTCCGGTCGGACGATCCCCAGATGCCATTCCGACACGCGGTCAGCGGCTCCGACAAACCGGCTGTCTTTGTTCGCTCCTCGCGACGCTTCTTCGTGCTCGAAATATGCTGCTTGCGCGTGCGCTTCGCGTATGTCGGGAGCTGTCTCGACGACCGGTGCCGTCCGGCCGCTCGCAATTCAGCATCCGTGAGATCGCTGTCGGCTCCTCAGTGAGCCTGCCGTGGCGGAAAGAGGTGAACGACACCCTTCACGAAGACCGGCGGAGCGGGTGATCTCCTTCACCACATCGCGGAGATAGCCGAGAAGCGCCACGAACGATCTCCACGCAACACGTGATTCAAAGTGGCATAGGCGGAATCGTTCCAGAACCGCGTATCCTTCCCGGCGTTGGTCGCAATTGTGAAGGTTTTCGGATGCCGGCCCCATGACGGTGGCTCGGCGCACACCGGGGCCGGCGTACGCAAACCTCCAAGGGAGGAAACCGCGGGAGTTATGGCGAGGTGGGGCGTCAGACGCTATGGGGATTTCGTCGCTGACGATGTGCGTGCAAGGTTTCGTTGCGCGCGTTTTGCGGACGCGATTGAGCAGCTTGGCCGTTTGATCGGACGACCGCGATGGGCATAGGCAGAGCCGGCGTTGAGCGTCGATTTGTTGATAGGCCTGTAGCCGAAGTTGCCGTGACGGCAAGCAATTTGGTTGCCGGTCGAGGGCCGGCGAAATTGGTGCGCAGATTTGTGATGTTGGCGCACCGCCGCGATCATGACGTGTCGATCCTGATCACGATTGGGGATGCCGCCGGCCGGTAGCGCGGCGAGCCATGGCTTCGTCTCCCTTTCTGGCGGGTTTTGTCGGCTTAACTCGGCTGCTATCGGGGCGTTCCAGCTTCGGAGAACATGTCGCAGCGCCGATCGCCAATCTATCGTCGCTGACATCGACTCTGACAACCTCAGCTCCAATGACCCCATGGCGAGAGACCTGCATCGAGATCGCGGTGTCCATTCAGCCTCGCTGACGGAAGTTGCCCTTGAGGCTCGCCAACTCCGCCACTCTTCAATGTTGGCGCTGCTCTCTCGCGCGCTCGGAACGGAAGGCCTGTATTTTTGTTCAATCGTCCAGAGAGCTCAAAGGAGAAGAGCTATGATCGCTAATAGACTTATGATCTTGGGCGCGGTGCTCGCCTTCGGTGCCAACTCCGCTTATGCCGGTCCCTGCAACACGGTGAGCCGCGATGCAGGATCAGGGAATGTCCCTGGCTATACCGGACAAACCACTGGTTCCACAGCAACTGATTCCAGGCAGCATCCGCCGACATCTTCGATGGGCAAAGCCTCGGAGCATACCGCAACGTCGTCGGAAGACGCGCAGCGTCAGATGCAGGGCCAGCCCACTGCTGCCGAGCAATCAACGGCGACCAAGCCTGCACCCTCCGCACAGTCGCCGGATCGGACGGCAGGCACAGTCGAGCAGACCCGCCCCGCGCCCACTGAACAATCAAAGAAGGCGACGGCTGGTGCGGCCGAGCCCGCACCGTCCGAGCAAAAGATGACGGCGGCCGAGCAGGACTGCGACTGAGCGCGGCGACAATGGTTTCATGGGGGCAAATCGAGGGCGGCCGAACGCCTTTTCCGCTTCTGTGCAGGTTTTCGGAGGGCGCTGGGAAGTAGACGGTGCAAGTCCCTTACGGTGAAGGAGTAGCGACCCACATCGGCCCTGAGCCGTGCGCAGACGTCCGCAAGGGCGACGGCGAAGCGTCGGCAGGATTGTACAGGCCAGCCATTGAACCGCGAAAGACCTATCATCCCGGGTACCGACACAGTTCCGGCTCCATGAAGGTTGCGCTGCGCACACCGGGCCGGCGTCCGCAAATCTCCAAGGGAGGAAACCGCAGGAGTTGGCACGTAGGTGGCGCGGCGTGGGCTATGGGGATTTGTGCGCCACCGCCCGCCGCAGTGGCCTACCGCGCGAGCGGTTTAGTCCCTTGGCGCTAAGCGGCCATTGAGCATACGAATGGGCGAACGGGCGCGTTTGAGCGTCGGCGAGCCAATCGATAAGCTGCCGAGAGCCTATTCGGCGAATGTCGGAGCAATGACGCACGGCAATCGCAGCGGATAGCGCTGGCGTGTTGCGTGGCATCATTAGCATCCGACAGGAACCTTCCGAACCAAATGCAATTATCAGGCCGGAGCGGAACTGGAGGACTGAAATGAACCAGGTGATCTATCTGATCGGCCTGATCGTCGTGATAATGGCCATCCTTTCGTTCTTCGGTCTGCGCTGAGGACTTCGATCATGACCATCGAAGCTCCCACGCTCATCGAAGACGAAGCGCTGACAATTCCCGATCAAGGGCAATATTTGCGATGGACGCCCATCGTCTTAGGCGCGTTCGTCGCGACGGCATTCAACTCTACTCTTGTGACCTTTGGCGTCGCCATCGGTCTCGGTGTCAGCTCAACCTCGCCAACATGGCGAGACGCGTCTATTGCACTGTCGCTGCTCTCCGGCCTCTATTTGATCTTGCAGGCGCTCGTCAGTTTTGGTCTGGGCGGCTACATTGCGGGGCGAGTTCGCGGCGACATCGATGCGACCAGTAGTGCGGAAGGCGAGATGCGTGACGGACTTCATGGGCTGGCGGCATGGGCGCTCGCGGTTCTGCTTGGCGCTGTTCTGGCAGGCATTGTTAGCGCAGCCCCGGTCAATCGCGCATCTTCACCAACGACATTGGCCAACAATACGGTTGCCGAGCCGCTTCTGAGCTACGAACTCGATCGGCTCTTGCGCTCGTCGCGTCGATCTGCGAATGCCGATATCAGTGCCGAACGCGCCGAGGCAGGCCGGATTCTCATGACCTCGTCGAGCCACAACGGTGTGAATGGTGATGACCGGACCTATCTGATCCAGCAGATCCAGGCGCTCACGAGCCTTTCGGCCGGGGACTCCGAGCGACGGGTCGATCAGGCGCTCGCGAGCTCGAAAACGGCGATCGCTCATGCTCGTCGCAGCACGATCGTTCTCGCGTTCTCCTTGGCCGCGGCCACACTGCTCGGGGCTGTGAGCGCTTGGGCCGCGGCAGTTGCCGGCGGTCGGCACCGCGACGGCGCGCCGCTCCCGGAGTGGATGGCCTTTGCCGACAGATTAGAGCCAAAGAGAACGGCCGCGCCATAGGCTCAGTCCGTGGGCAGACCGGCGTGCCAGCCCATTCGATCGTGGCGGCGCCGCCGGACGCCAGGGCAGCGATTGCGCCCTTTCGGGCCAGATATTCGTGCGGCACATCATCAGAGAATTCCGGCGAAATGGCTGAAGATCTCGAATTCGCGTCCGCTTGCGATGCGGACCAGCGTGATGCCGTTGCAGCCGCCCGTATTGCGAGCCGGTAGGCGCCGAAATTGCGACGCCGGCACCGATCGCGGCGGTCCTTTGCACCATCTCCATCGATATCCGGCTCGTGAGGGTGACGGCGCCAGCGCGTCCCGACACTCCCTCCACCGCGAGGGCACCGGCAAGCTTGTCGAGCGCGTTGTGGCGGCCGACGTCCTCGCGCACGATCATGTCTCTCCTGTCGGGCTGGAAAAATCCGGCGGCGTGGGTGGCGTATGTCTTGTGATTGAGGAGTTGCAGCGCAGCCAGGGTCTCGATGGAAATGCAAATCTGTTTGGGCGTGAGGTAGACCTGCCGATGAACCGGTCGAGCAACCCGGTTGGCCTCACGCAAGCTTTCGATCCCGCATAGCCGCAACCCGTCGGCTGCGGCCGGAGTTCGATCGCAGCCACATTCGCAGTTCGCCAGTGCGCCGTAGAGCGACTCAGCCATGTTGCTCCTCCTCTTTCTTTTCGTGGAGAAGCTCCTTGCGGACGGATACGGCGGAGTTTCCAAGCTTATCGATCGCCTTTTGCAGTTGCGTCGTCGTCCAGTGCTTGGCCCCGTAATCTTCACTCATGTTGATCTTGCTGGGGTCGGACGGTCCTTTCTTGTTAAGTTAAGATTGTCCACCCTCGGCCTCCGCGATGGGGTGCCATGTTCCGGCGGCAAACCTCGTCAATGGGCTTCGCCAAGTCCAGCCGACTAAGCGGACATGACTTCGCTTTGAAAATTGGAGCGCAGAGCGCGGCGGCAGACATCTCACACGATAGCTCAAGCGACGCTACACCGAACCCGGCGCGGCTCGCAGAGCGGACATTTCAGACCATCCTTACGGCAATGTCGAAATCCAAGTATCAACATCCTTGCGGGCTTGATCCTTTGCATAGCCGTATCGCTTCTGTAGGCTGCCTTCGAGTTGATCGCGCTTGCCGTTGATCTCGGTCAGATCATCGTCCGTCAGCTTGGCCCATTTCTCCTTGACCTTACCTTTGACCTCTTTCCAGTTTCCTTCCACTTGGTTCCAGTCCATGTGATTTCCTCCTATTATAAGATGATAAAATGCCGAAATTGCCGCCCCAGTTCCTGTCCTATCCGGAACATCTCGCGACGCTGCTATCCTTGTACGGATCACCTGGGTCCCCTCTCCAGCTGCACGTTGTCCAGATCTGCGCATAACTCGTCGAAGGCATCACCGCCATTGGTTTTCCCGCGGCGGCCGTTTTTGCTAACCGTGAGGTGCATCAGTGACGAAGCCCGCTTCGAAAATAATGCGTCGCCCGAAGATGGTTGTTGGACCTCAAAGCTTGCGCGGGAGCGGGACTGGTTCGCGCGGAACCCATTGACTGCCCACTGATTGTCACGTGGCCGCCAAGACATCCGGCTGGACCAACGAGGCAGCACTTGATCGACGACCTCTGGTACAAGAATGGCGTTTTCTATTGCCTTTCCGTCGGCACCTATATGGATGCCAATGGCGACGGCATCGGCGATTTCAAGGGGCTGTTGCGGCGGCTGGATTATCTGCATGGGCTCGGTATCACAGCGATCTGGCTGATGCCGTTCCAGCCCTCGCCCGGCCGGGACGACGGCTACGATATCTCGGATTATTACGGCGTCGATCCGCGCTACGGCACGCTCGGTGACTTCGTCGAATTTACCCACGGCTGCCGGCAGCGCGGCATTCGCGTCATCATCGATCTCGTCGTCAATCACACGTCCGACCAGCACTCATGGTTTCGTCAGGCGCGGCGTCACAAGGATTCGCCCTATCGCGACTGGTACGTATGGTCCGACAGAAAACCCGCGAATGCCGACAAGGGCATGGTGTTTCCCGGCGTCCAGAAATCGACGTGGACGCACGACAACGAAGCCCGCGCCTGGTATTTTCATCGCTTCTACGACTTCCAGCCCGACCTTAACACCTCGAACCCGTATGTGCAGGCCGAGATCCTCAAGATCATGGGTTTCTGGATCCAGCTCGGTGTCTCCGGCTTTCGCATGGACGCCGTCCCGTTCGTGATCGCCACCAAGGGCGCCAAGGTGCGCAAGCCCATTGAGCAATACGACATGCTGCGCGCCTTTCGAGAATTCCTACAATGGCGGCAGGGCAATGCCATCATCCTCGCCGAGGCCAACGTATTGCCGGAAACTGACATGGAATATTTCGGCCGTGACGGCGATCGGATGCACATGATGTTCAATTTTCACGTCAACCAGCATCTCTTCTATGCGCTCGCCTCCGCGGACTCCCGGCCGCTTGCGAAATCGCTGACGGCGACCAAGCCGCGGCCTGCGACCGCCCAATGGGGCCTGTTCCTGCGCAACCATGACGAACTCGATCTCGGTCGCCTGACCCAGGCGCAACGCGAGGCCGTATTCAAGGCGTTCGCTCCCGAGACGAGCAATGCAGCTTTACGACCGCGGTATCCGGCGGCGGCTTGCGCCGATGCTCGGGGGCGACCGGCGGCGGCTCGAGCTCGCCTACAGCCTGATGTGCACGCTGCCGGGAACGCCGGTCATTCGCTATGGCGACGAAATCGCGATGGGCGACAGTCTCGATCTGCCCGAGCGAGCTTGCGCGCGCACGCCTATGCAATGGTCGACCGAACTGCAGGCCGGCTTCACCGAAAGTGACCATCCATGCACGCCCGTGATCGACAATGGGCCCTACGGATACGAACACGTCAATGCGGCCAAGCAACGGCGCGATCCCAACTCGATGCTAAATTGGACCGAGCGCATCATCCGGATGCGCAAGGAGGTCCCGGAAGTTGGCTGGGGCAACTTCAAGATAATCGCGACGCGTGACCCGGCCGTGCTGGCGATCCGCTACGACTGGCGCAACAACTCGGTACTATTCGTGCACAATCTCGACGAGGCGCCGCGCGAGGTCTCCTTCGCGGTCGGTCTTCCCGGCAAGGCTGGTAATCTTTTGGTCAATTTATTGACGGAAGATCACAGTCGCGCCACTGAACACGGCCGGCATACGCTGCTGCTCGAAGCTTATGGTTATCGCTGGTATCGCGTCGGCGGCCTCGACTACCTGCTCAAGCGGAGCGATATCGATGCAGATGCCGCGGGCGAAATCGGTCATGCTGCGTAGCTAGTCGTGCGTGAACAAGCCTCTAAGCGATTGAGCGGGAATCTGACCTACCGGCCTAAGCCCCCAATTATCCGCGACCGAGGGTAAATGGCCGCTTCCGCGATTGCGATCTGCTACGAAAGGTGTTCGCGACCGTGGTCCCGGCGCTGCATGGCAGAAGGGGTGGGTCGAGGGGGCCGCTTTTGCGGTCGACGCCAGCTTGATTGCCGCCGATCCCAATAAACAGTTTTGCTGCTGGGTCAGACGACGTCGACTGGGAGGCAATCGCCAGGACGCGCCGATCCGTCCTGTCTCGACATCCCAGATGAGGCTGCGTGGGGCGCGGCGAGCGAGGCGAAGTTTATCTCCAAGTCGGATCCAGCCTCACAATGGACCGGCGGTTACAAAGGGCATGCCTTAATTTGCCTACGCCGACAATTACCTGATCGACCCGAAGGCCGCGATCATCATCGATGTTGAGGCGACGCGAACTATCAACAGGCCGCGGTCGGTGCGGCGCGCCCAATGATTGAACGCACCGACAAGCGCCTCGGCTCTCTCCCGAGCGCCTGGGCGCCGACAGTGCTTATGGTTTGGCCGAGATGCTGGGGCGGCTCATTAACGAGCATGCGATCAAGCCGCATATTCTAGTGTTCGATAAATCGGCCCGCGAGGATGGGACGTTGTCCCGCGAAGACTTCGCCTACAATCAGGAACGCGATCTCTACGTCTGTCCGGCAAGGCGACCTCCGCCCCGCCCAATCGCGCTCTTGTCCCCACGCCGCCTCGCAGCGCTTGGACACGAAGGCAGTCCATTTTAGATCGTCGCACCAACCTCTCAGCAGATTTGGTGCTGGCCTGCATGCTCCGGAAATCGGGGAACTCTGAACTCTCGGACGCGTTACAGAACCGCCGAAAGGATTGAAGGATGAGCGGTCGTGTAGCGCAGTGGCACGCGGCATCTCTCGTGATCGCGCTCGTCCTTTGTTCGGCGGTACTTGAATAGAGAGGCGACAATGAAAGCACCACTTCTGCTCGCTGGCGCATTAATCATCGGATGCGCCGCCCCAGCACTAGCCGATGAATACTACGTCGTACAAGGTCCGAGCCATCAATGCACGATTACCACCACACGGCCGGCGGACAAGGAAGTCGTGACGCAGATCGGTCCAATGGCCTTCAAGAGCCGCGTGGAAGCTGAAGACCGCATCAAGCAGACCAAAGTCTGCGAGGAAGGCACGGTTGGTAGCAGCAGCACGACCGTTATCAAAGAGAAGTAATCGACGGCTCATTCCTAATCGAATTTGGCAAATTCGAGAAAGGTCGCGCTTGTTTCTGTCGGCGCGACCTTATTGGTTTGCAAGACCACCTGGTTGGACAGCCGGTTCTCAGGCTTGAACCAGCCGCGCCAGTGCGGCGATGAGTGTTGCGAATGGTGGTGACAGGCTGCCCGTCCGTGCGCGGCGCGCATCAGCGCCAACCGAGTGCATCGAGATTGGCCCCGGCGCGATTGGTCGCGCCGGGGATGGGAATCGTGTGACTATCGCGCGCCAACAGCCAGTTCAGTGCGACCTGGCTGATGCTGGCCCCGTGCGCAACGGCAATCTCGGCGAGACATGTCATCGCGTCAATGCTGTCCGACGGCTGCGTGAGAGTGGCCCCGGTTGCGCCGATCATGTCCGCCGCGAGAATGGTTGCCTGGTCTTCATGAGGGATCTCTGTACGTGTCACGCCGTCAACGTGGGCGGAATTTGCGCGGGTGCTACCGGCAGAAAGATGCCGGCAGATCGCCGGCACCAAGTTGTCGTCTCGATAGACTATTACTTGCTGGACTGGCCGACGCTCGGGGCTTTGCCGAGCTCCTGGGCCATCTCGAGATGGTGCCTGAGGGCGGGAAGCGTCTTGCCGGCCCAGTCCTTGAGATCGGCATTATCGCCCCCCTTGGCATAGCGTTCAAACAACGATACCGCGTCCTTGTGGGCGCTGACCTGATAGGAGTCGAAGTCGGAGCTGAAATCCTTGCCCGAAGCACCCCTGAGCTTGTCAAGCTTGCTCTGGTGGGAGCTGTCGATCGTCGTCGGCAGCTCGGCCTTGACCTTGCCGCTCGTCACGAGTCCCTTCAGATCGTTGCTGGTCTTGGTGTGATCGGTCACCATCTGCTGCGCGAATGTTTTCTCCTGCGCATTGCCCTTCTGCTCGGCGAGCTTGTTGGACTCGATCTCGAACACGTCGCTGATCGCGACCTCCTTGACGAAATCGGCCGTTGTCGGTGCGACCCCGAGCATGGAGTTCACGCCGGTCTTTTCGCCGACCGACTGAGCGAGCGCCGGGCCTGCCAGCAGAATGCAGCCCAGGACGATCATGGTGCGTTTCATGCGTCACATCCTCTTAAGCCATGCCGCGCGTGCGCGCGGCGCGTTGGATTGTGCCGACCAACCGTAGCTGGAGGCGTTTGTTCCAAATGGGTGGGCACCCGGCCAAGGGTGCGTCGTCTGCCTACGTCTTGTCGGGCAGGATGGACTCGAGCATCTGGCGGGCAGCGCCCTTAATTACGCCTTCCTCGTTCGGGTCGCCCTTGATCAAGGCCATCGAAAAATTCTTCGCCTGCTGGAGCGTAATATGCGGCGGTAGAGGGGGGACCTCCGGATCAGTCTTCACTTCCAGCACCACTGGCGTCTCGCTCGCAAGCGCTTGCTCCCAGGCCGAGGCCAAAAGCTCGGGTTGATCGACATAGATGCCGCGCAGCCCGATCAGCTCGGCGAAGCGCGAATAGGACACGTTGGGAATGCGCCGCGATGCCTCGAATTTTGGGTCGCCGTTGATGATCCGCTGCTCCCAGGTCACCTGGTTGAGGTCCTCATTGTTGAAGATGCAGACGATCCAGCGGTGGTCCTGCCAGTCGCGCCAGTATTTGGCGACCGTGATCAGCTCGGCCATGTTATTCATCTGCATGGCGCCGTCGCCGACCAGGGCTATCACCGGACGGTCCGGATGGGCATATTTTGCTGCTATCGCGTAGGGAACGGCTGCCCCCATCGACGCCAGCCCGCCCGACAGCGATGCCTTCATGCCGGGGCGCATCTTGAGATCGCGGGCAAACCAGTTGGCACATGAGCCGGAATCGCTGGTGACAACGGCGAGGTCCGGAAGTCGCGGCGACAACTCCCAGGTCACGCGTTGCGGATTGACGGGGGCGGCAGGCTGCTTGGCGCGCTCTTCCAGCATCTCCCACCAGGTCCGGACGTTCGCCTCGATGGCCTTGCGCCAAGTATCGTCGGTCTTCTGACGGAGCCGGGGCAGCAGGGCGCGCAGCGTCTCTACCGCGTCTCCGACGAGGCCGACTTCCATGGGAAAACGGATCGAGAGCATGCTGGCGTCGACATCGATCTGAACGCCGTGGGCACTGCCTTCCTTCGGCAGGAATTCCGCGTAAGGGAAGCCTGAGCCGACCATCAGGAGCGTGTCGCAATCCATCATCATCTTGTAGCTGGGTTCGGTACCCAACAGGCCGATCGACCCGGTCACCCATGGCAGGTCGTCGGGCAGGGCTGCCTTGCCAGCAGCGCGTTGGCGCAGCCGGCGCCCAGCCGGTCGGCAACGGCGATCACATCGTCGGTTGCGGCCAGCGCGCCGGCGCCGATGAGCATCGCGACCTTGGTGCCAGAGTTGAGAATTTCAGCGGCGCGATCGAGATCCTCGTCATGCGGCATGATCCTGGGAGGCAAGTACCCTGTGCTCGATCGCAGCGTGCCGTGAGTGCGGGGAGGATCGGCATAGGTTTCTTCCTAAAGGTCGTTCGGCAGGACAAGCGCTGTCACCGTCTTGCGCGCAAGCGCGATACGCGCGGCGCGATCGACCAAATGCCGAACCTGGGCCGGCGAGGAGGCTGCGCGACATAGGCGCCGGCAACGTCCTTGAACATGGAGACGAGATCGAGCTCCCGCTGGTAGTGGCCGCCGAGCGGGTCGCGGGCCTGTCCCACGATTGCCAGCACCGGCTGATGATCCAGCAGTGCGTCGTAGAGGCCGGTGATCAGATGCGAAGCGCCGGGGCCCGAGGTCGCAATGCAAACGCCGAGCTTGCCGGAGAATTTCGCGTAAGCGGTTGCCATGAACGCGGCCATCTCCTCGTGCCGCGCCTGGACGAAATTGATTTTGCCATTGGCACGGTTGAGCGCACCGAACACGCCGTTGATGCCGTCCCCCGGATAGCCGAAGACGTGGCGCACACCCCATTGCGTCAGGCGCTGGATGATGAAGTCGGATACGGTCGGGGACATCGCGATCTGATTCCCAGTTGGACTGCTTTGATGTGGGAGAACCGGAACGGTTTCGCGTTGTTCCTGAATGCCGGGGAAGCAAGAAGCTTACCGTCGCCAGGCGGCCTCGTTCTTCTCATATTGCCCGGCAGGCCCTTGACGTTTGAAGAGTCCTGCATCTGAACCGGCGGGTTCTTCTGGTTCGTTGTCGAGCTAGAACCAACCGTTTCTCCTGATTTGACGGCAGGACCACTTTTGTTTCCCGGTTGACCCGGTATTCCATGAAGTCGAGCTTTGGGACGGCGCGCGCAAGAATCGCGACATACAAGCCAGAAGAGTGATTGCTGCTTGTAACTGCCCAGCTCATCGTTTCGAGGGCCGGACACGAGAGACGCGGATGAATGGCGAGGTCCCGCGGCTAATCTACCAAGTCTGGATCGGCGGTCTTAATCCCGACGATGAGAGCTCTCTGCTTCTTGACCGCACGCGTCTTTCCGCGTGAAAGCAGCGTGAATTCGGGCGGCCGCTTGCTTAACGGTGTTCTCGGCTTGCGCCGTCGCATAACCTTGTCCTCCTACGCCCGAACAAGGCTAAAAACACGCCGAGCAAGTGGCGCGCGAAGTCCAAGGAATACCCGCTCCACAAACCGACGACGAGGCGAACCGTACACTAACCCGTCGCGCCACGGTGCGCCTTACGTACTCTCTCGGTTCTCCGCTCGACCTGTCTGTTCGTGGCGACAGCCTTCGCGCGTTCCTCGCAACGCTTGCGCAGATCCTCGAGTTCGTCCGCGGTTAAATGCTCGATTCCGACGAATGAATTCTGGACGGCGCCTGTTCGGATAAGTTCATCTAGCTTCACCTGGATGGCTGCGCTGTCCCGGTTCTGTGAGTTCTGGATCAGGAAGACCATCAGAAACGTCACGATGGTCGTTCCGGTATTGATGACCAGCTGCCAAGTGTCGGAGAATCGAAACAGAGGCCCTGTAACAGCCCAGATGACAATCACCGTGCAGGCCAGAATAAAGGCCGATGCACGGCCGGCCGCTTGCGATGCCCTGTTCGCAATCGACGCGAAAAGTCGACGTGGTCGCTCGCTTTCCTGATGGCGCTGCTGCATTCAGTCCTCCTATATCTGGAACGACTGGCCGTAAGCATCACTGGAGCGATGAGCGTCCCGCGGCGGCCGCTAAGGTTGGTCAAGGCCTCCCTTAGCGCTGTCCTGCCCCCAGCGTCTGAACCGGCGTTCGACCTTCTTACGGTTGCTCCCGACCTTCTTTGACCGGCTGCTTTCATTGGCCGGTCTTCACCGCTTCGAAGCGAACTTCGTGCGCTTCTTCTTTTCTCCGGCCAACGCGGCGGAATTCATCTAAGTTCCCGCCGATTCAATGGGTATCGACGGTGGTTGAGAGGTTCGCGTGAAATCGCGCACCTGCTGGCGACTGGACACACATGGCGGCTGGAGGTCGCCGTCCAGTCGCGTCAATCTGCCGCCTTCTGCTGCGGTCAGCACTTGGCCTGAAGCCGTGTCAGCGGAAGTACCTCATCAAAGCAAGGTTTTTATTGAACGGCTTCTTGCCTCGTCCGGGTGACTCGCCCGAGAAAACTATCCTGACTGCACTATTGGACTTACCGTAGGGAATATTGGACTTACCGTAGGGAACATGAAGCTTCCTTAGCCTGACGGTTCCGTCTGGGGCTGCGGTCAGGAACATTCCCAGTATCGTCTCGTTTCCAAACAGACCGCAAAGTCGGATTGCGCTTCGCGCCGCGTCGTAGCGCGCGATGGATTTCAAGTTTTGTTAATCCGAAAGTGCCGATCGAAGACACTGCGAGCAATGAATATCGGAGGAGATGCAGATGAGCATGAGAAAGAGTAGGTTCCTGCTGTCCACAGCAGTACTGCTCGCCGGCGTCAGCCTGGCGGCAGCGCAAGACATGCGTGAAGGTGGCGGCGGCGGAATGAGTGCCGGCGGCGCCGCGGAGCACGACAAGTCCGGAGGCGGAACGTCGCAAGGTCCGGGCGGTGCATCGCGCGGTGAAGGCATGACGCAGGGCCGGGCCGCAGAGCCGCGCGGAGGCCGAGCGGAAAGCCCTGCGGCCGGTCAGTCACGCACCGAGCGTGACGAAGGTATGAGAGAGGGCGGGCGCGCTGCTGAGAGAGACCAGATCGGCAAGGATCAGCACGGTCAAGCGACTGGTCCGTCACGCACCGAGCGTAGCGAAGGTACGAGGGAGGGTGGCCGCGCTGCGGAGAAAGGCCAGATCGGTAAGGATCAGCAGGGTCAAAAGGACCAAACCATCGGCCAGCGTCGTGGCGATCGCGACCAACCTCGTCAATCCGAGCAAAAGGCGCAAGACAAGGATCAGTCCTCGGGCAAGCAAAACAGTCAGGCCGTCGGACAGCGCGGCGAGCGCGAGCAGACGCGACAGTCCGAGCAAAAGGCGTCGCAGGGCCAGAAGGACCAAGGCCAGAAGGACCAGAGCACGACAGCCGGCGCCAACACCAGGCCGAGCAATGCCCCTACCCAGGGTCAGGCCGCGCAGGGTCAGATGACGCAGGGTCAGACCACGCAGCAGAACCAGGGCGCAACGACCGGCACCCAGGCCACTGCGCCAGCGCAAAACCAGACGACGACTACCCAGAGCATGTCGGGCCGCGTATCGGTAAATGCGCAGCAGCAGACAACGCTACAGCAGTCGGTACTCAACTCCCGCAATGTGGCGCGGATTAACGCCAGCTCGATCAACTTCCAGATCAATACGGGTGTGTTGGTGCCGAGCAATATCAATGTGGTGTCCGTCTCGGCCTTCCCGGCGCTGATCGACGTGTTCCCGGACTTCCGCGACGACAGCTTCTTCGTGGTCGACGACGAGATCGTGGTCCTCGATCGCAGTCGCCGGATTGTGGATGTTGTTCCGGCAGGGCCGCGGACGCGGTTCAGCCGCGCCGGCAGCGTGGGCGGTGGCGGTGTCAGCGGTGGCAGCGTCGCTGCGCTCAATCTGAGCCCCGAAGAAATCCGTGTCGTGCAGCAGGTGCTGATCGAGCGCGGATTGCTGACCGGTGAAGCGGATGGCGTGCTCGGCTCGCGGACGCGCGAGGCGTTGATGACCTTCCAGCGGCAGCAAGGCATCCAGGCCAGCGGTTCGATCGATACCAGCACGGTCTCGGCGCTCGGCGTATCCAACAAGATCAGTGCCACCCAGAGCCAAACCACGACTGGTCAGGGACAGGCGAGCCAGCAGCAGCCGGCGCAGCAGGGCACGACCGGACAGAACACCGGTCAGGCCAATGCTCCGGCCCAGCAGAACCAGCCGACAACTGGCCAAGCGCAGCAGAACCAGCCCGCGACAACCGGGCAGGCTCAGCAGAACCAACCGGCAACGACCGGGCAGGCCCAGCAGAACCAGCCGACAACGACCGGACAGGGCGGGACGCAACAGCCTTCCGGTCAGACGACCGGACAAGCGGCGCCTCCGGCCCAAGGTAACAATCAAGGCAACAATCCGCCGGCCGCCAACCAGAACATGCCGTCCGGGCAGCCCAACCAGAACAATCCTCCGGCATCGAGCCAGCCCGCCGACAATCAGGGCAAGAAGTATTGAGCACATCATGCTGAGCCCCGCTTCGGCGGGGCTCTTTTGCGCCGCGGTGCCGCGGAGCGTTGCAAATCCAGGCCGGTCAATCGCGTCCGTACGATCCACCGCGGCCGTAGCTGTCCGCGAAGGCGGCGAGAAGGCCGTCCGAGCGACGGCTCGCGTTCGACCGCCACGACTTCTCTGGCGGATGGTAAAATCGGCAAGCTCATTCGGCCCACGGCGACGTCGATCGGCGCCAATCTCTGGTCGATTCAGCAGAACCGGAACCGGGCGTGCCCCCCTCCTATGTGCGCATCCTCTACCGAGCCGGCCTTGGGAGCAAGCAAACGCCTCTCCTTTTTCAAATGCTAAAGCTGCACCACGGCATTCCATTCGGGCGTCGTCGGCACACATGGGCTCGAACGCGAAGGCCTCTATTCAAAGGAACGGTTGCGCTTTGCCCTTCGTTTGTACGCCGGAGGACAAATGCCATGAACGTGCTGGATGAGGATACCAAATCGCTTTGGATGGAGACGTTCATCCCGGCGGCTTCGCGCTTTTCGGGTCAGGAACGTGCCGATGTCGGCGTGGTCGGCGCCGGCATCGCCGGTCTGTCGGTGGCCTATGAACTGGCGGCGCGCGGGCGCTCGGTCATCGTGCTCGACCGCGGCAGAATCGGCAGCGGAATGACGGCGCGCACCACCGCGCATTTGGCGACAGCCCTGGACGACGACTACAAGGAGTTGATCAGGGTCCGCGGTGAAGATTGCGCCCGGCTGTACTACGAGAGCGTCGCCGCCGCGATCGACCGCGCGCAGGCGATCCAGTCCGCCGAGGGAATTGACTGCGATTTCCGCCGCGTCGATGGCTACTGGGTGTTGGCGCCGGAGACGCTGCCATCGCATCTGGATGAGGAATTCGAAAGCTGCAGGAAGCTGGGAATCCCCGTCGAGCTCTGCAGCGATCCGACACCCATCCATCACGGCGGTCTTGCGCGCTCGCTTCGGTTCCCCCGGCAGGCCCGCTTTCATCCGACCAAATATCTTGCCGGATTGGCCAAAGCGCTGCATCGGCGCGGCGCCAGGCTTTACGGTGACACCTGCGTCGAGACGATCGAGCACGGCCGCGGAGAAATCGTTCTCAAGACGTCAGGCGGCGAGGTGCGGGTCACGGACGTCGTCGTGGCGACGAACTCGCCGGTCAATCTGCGCGTCGCGATCCATACCAAACAGGCGCCCTATCGCACCTATGTGATTGCGGTCAAGGTCCCGGCCGGTTCGCTGCCGGATGCGCTGTATTGGGATACGCTCGACCCCTATCATTATGTCCGCCTGCAGCCGAGTTCGGCAGACGAGGACATCGTGATCGTCGGCGGTGAAGACCATAAGTCCGGCGAGGCCGACGACGGTCAGGCGCGCTTTTCCGCACTTGAGCAGTGGACGCGCGCGCGGTTGCCGAACATCGGCGAGATCACCCATCGCTGGTCGGGGCAAGTGCTCGAACCCATGGACTTCACCGGCTTCGTCGGACGCAGCCCGGACGAAGAGCATGTCTTCCTCGTCAGCGGCGATTCCGGGCAAGGCATGACCAACGGCATGGTGGCGGGCCTGCTGATTGCGGATCTGATCACGGTCGGCGGCAATGGCTGGGAGGCCGTCTATTTGCCGGAGCGCAAGGTCTTCAAGAACATCACCACCTTCGTCAGCGAGAACATCACGCCGCTGAAGAACTTTGCGGAGTATCTCGGCGCCGATGCACTTGCCTCGGTAGAGCGGCTTCGCTTGGGCGAGGGCCGGCTGGTTCGCAGCGGATTGAAGAAGATTGCCGCCTGCCGCGACCGCCAGGGCGAATTGCACCTGCTGTCGGCAAGCTGCACTCATCTTGGTTGCGTTGTGCATTGGAACTCGCTGGAGCAGTGCTGGGATTGCCCCTGCCACGGGTCTCAATTCGCGCCGGACGGCACCGCGCTCAATGGGCCCGCCGTATCTCCGCTCGCGCCGGTGGAAATTTCGCCAAGTGTCCAGGCCGCGGAATAGCGACAGGTGACAGCCGCGGAGGAAGAGGCCTGCCACCGCAATGGGTAGCAAGGTTCGTTCCGAGCATTCGTTTGCATTGGGCGAGATCATGCGGCGGAAGGCTGGTTGTCGATGAAAAGCAGCGGAGCTGCGATCAGAGGTCTTTATGGAGCGAAGTTGATCGCTTGAGCCATGTTCAAAATTGCTAGAGTTTCACCAAGTCGCCTTAGAGGGCCAAGCTTTCCGGTCACTGTCCGGCCGACCAGAGCTGATGTCGTGGCCGCGCGCTTCATCGCCCGCAACACTGCGCCGGCTCCGGAGATGGTAGCCCGCGCCCTGACTTGGGGCGCCGACGAGAAGGTCCTTCTGGTCCTGGCGGCGGCTGGTTGGCTTGCGTCGCGCGGGCGAGGCGAGCCGCTGCGGCGCGCCGGCAACCATGCTCTCCTGGTCACGGTCTCGGCGTCGCTGCTGCCTCATGGTTTGAAGCTTCTGTTCGACCAGACCCGACCGGACCGCAGGACAGTGATCGGGCACCTCCACGGCGTCCCATTTTCCGGGAAAAGTGAGGACGCCTTTCCCTCCGGCCACGCGCTGCACATGGGAGCCTTGGCATCGGCGGCCGGCGCGATGCCAGCCGGCCCCCGTCGGGCGATCCGCACCGTTGCGGTCGGCATCTCGCCGACGCGCTTAGTCGTCCTGGCGCACTGGGCGAGCGATGTCGTCGCAGGTTTCGCGCTGGGAGCGGCTCTTGAACGGTTCCTGCGGCTGTGCACCGGCTACCCGCTCGACGCTTCAACGGAGAACGATCATGCCGACCCTTGAGGATCTAAAGGGGTATGCGGAACGCGCCACAGGTTTGCGGCGCCCCGGCAAGCGGAAAGCTATGGACCTTGCGCAAGCGCGAAAGCCTCACACTATTTGCTTCAAGGACGACGGTCTTGTTCCCAATCATCCGCGATGGCCACTGGTCATCTACCGCGGCGCCGTCGATCTCGATGAGCGCCACGACCCTGCCGCCGTTCTCGAAGATCTGTTCGAAGCGAACGGATGGGGCGATACCTGGCGCAACAGCATCTACGACTACGAGCATTACCACTCCCGGATCCACGAGGTGCTCGGCGTTGCGCGGCAAGGGGCGCGTCCGTTTCGGCGGTAAGAAGGGTAGAATATTCACGTTGAAGGCCGGCGACATCGTCATTCTGCCGGCCGGCACGGGTCACGAATGCCTATCAGCAGACGATGACTTCCTCGTCATCGGAGCCTACCCGCCGACGGGGACGTACGACGAGTGCACCTCGGTCGAGGACCGTCCGCGCGCCCTCAAGACCATTCCGAAGGTGCCGCCGCCGCGCAAGGATCCGGTCTACGGGACTGGCGGGCCGCTCGCGAAAATCTGGAGGAAAGTGAAATGACCGAGTACGTCATCCGCTTCCTCGCCGGAGGCGCCATTGTGTCGGCCTTCGCGATGCTGGGAGATCTTCTACGTCCCAAAAGCTTCGTCGGTCTGTTCGGAGCAGCACCCTCGGTCGCGCTCGCCACACTCGGAATCGCGGTGTACCAGCATGGGGCCGCTTACGCAGCCTTGCAAACGCAGGCGATGATTGCGGGAGCGATTGCGCTCGCCATCTACAGCGTCGTCGTTTGTCAAATCCTCGCTCGCGCGCGGCTGCGAGCATTGCTTGCCACTGTGCTATCCCTCGTCGTCTGGCTGATCGTCGCCTTCGGCGTACTGATGTTTGCCGGAGGGCAGACATGACGCCGATCCATTTTTCGCCGTCATCTCTCAAGGAAGGCCGCTGGTACGAATACCTGATCCGCTTCGCGCTCGGCGGCGCCGCGACCATCTTCGCTGGCCTCGTCAGCAGCCGCTATGGAGCCTCTATCGGCGGGCTTTTCCTCGCCCTTCCGGCGATCTTCTGCGCCAGCGCGACGCTGATCGAGAAGCATGAAATTCGCCGCAAGCGTGAGGCGGGCCTCGCCGGCGAGCGTCGCGGGCAAATGGCGGCCGCGGTCGATTCCGCCGGCGCCGCGCTCGGCGCGCTCGGCATGCTGGCCTTTGCGATGGTCTTTTCGTTAACGGCGGAAACCAGCATCGCAGCCGCCTTCATAGGTGCATCGCTTGCTTGGCGGGTCATCTCGATGATGGCCTGGTACGTGCGGCGCAAGACGCGATCAGTGCGGAGAGGGCGGATGGAACAAAAAGGCAGCGGCTCCGCGATTGTGCGAAGCCGCTGAGGTCGATCCACGCTGCCATCAAGCCGCGCTCGACGCCTTCCTGTTCACGCCCTTGCGTAGCGCAACCGTATTGAGTTTGGTATTCGCCGCCTTCTCCTCGTTGAGGTTCGTGGTGAGAAAGCGCACGATGTCGTCGTGCCCGAGCTCCTCGGCCCAGGCTATGAGCGTGCCATAGCGGCAGATTTCATAGTGCTCGACGGCCTGTGCGGCCGCGACGAGGGCGGCATCGAGTACGGCTTTGTCCTCGATCTCGCCGGCAATCTCGTCGGCCTCCTTGATGATTCCGTCGATCGCTGGACAGTGCGTGCCGCCAGACTCCTTGCCGAGCTTCTCGAACACGTTCTGAAGCCGCTCGACCTGCTTGTTGGTCTCTTCGAGATGGCCTTTCAGCCCCGCGACGAGGTCTCGGTTGGTCGCCTTTTCGATCATCTTGGGTAGTGATTTGATGATCTGCTGCTCGGCGTAGTACATGTCCTGCAGACCGTGCATCAGCAGGTCTTCCATCGATTTTATGTCCTTCGTGAACATTCCCATATTTGAATCTCCTCTCCCAACGATGGCAATGGAACGCGGCTGACCGGCTGCCGTTCCTGTCCCTGCAGCGCATTCGGAGGATCGAAATGAACGGGAAGAACATTTCGTCAGCCTGCTGGTATGGGCGCGGTGGACGGGCGATATGCCGCGGGCATCCAGGAGGCGTTGTTCGAGACCGCGATGAAGGGGGCAGGGCAGGGAGCGTCAGGAGGTTTGCGCGCCTGCTTCTCTGTCTCCCAAGCGTGCACCGGTGAGACCGGTCTAGCCAGGCGAGGAACGGGATAACCCTAAGCGTCGTTGATACAAACCGCACGTTTACTTGCGGCTTGTCTAGGGCTCAAGATGGCTGACGAAACGATCAAGACCACCGGCATCGCCGCTCACGGCGCCTCCCGCCTCCCGTCAGTGGAGGTCGACAGCTTCAACATTGAGCTGAAGGATGAGGAGGGTTTTCTTGGGGATCGTGCCAGCAAGGGCGCTTTCCGGGATGCTCTCGAAAAGTGGCGGAAGCCGCTGCGTAACACCGGCGAAGACCCGCTCGGCAAGGAGCTTTCCGAAAACATCAGTAAGAAGGAACTCGACGCCATCCTGGTCGGCGACGATACCGACGCTTGGGCGGTCGTGCAGAGCGCGATCGAGGACTTCGCACAGGAGCTCGCCCACGTGACGCGCCGCTTCCTCAAGACCAAGGCCTGGGAGAAGACTGAGCGCATCGTGGTGGGCGGCGGCTTTAGCAATAGCCGGCTCGGCGAACTCGCCATCGCGCGCGCCGAAATCATCCTGAAGGCCGAGAACTTCAAAATCGAGATGCTGCCGATCCATCAGCACCCGGACGATGCAGGCCTGATTGGCGCGCTGCATCTCGCTCCTTCCTGGATCTTCGAAGCTCATGATTCCATCCTTGCCGTCGACGTCGGCGGCACGAATATCCGCTGTGGCGTCGTCGAAACGCGTCGCAAGAAGGCGCCGGATCTCTCCAAGGCGTGCGTGTGGAAATCCGAGCTGTGGCGTCATGCCGACGGCGAACCGAGCCGAGAGGAAGCGGTTAAGCGTCTCGTCAAAATGCTCAAGGACCTGACCACGAAGGCGGAGAACGAAGGCTTCAAGCTCGCGCCGTTCATCGGCATCGCGTGTCCTGGCGTCATCGAGAGCGACGGCTCGATCGCAAAGGGCGCGCAGAACCTGCCCGGCAACTGGGAGAGCACTAAATTTAATCTGCCGGCAGCTCTGGTCGAAGCCATCCCTCAGATCGGAGAACACGACACGACGATCGTCATGCATAACGACGGCGTGGTGCAGGGCCTGTCCGAGGTTCCGTTCATGAAGGACGTGAAACGCTGGGGCGTGCTGACGATCGGCACCGGCCTCGGTAGCGCCCGCTTCACGAACCGCAACGGCAAGAACGGCAAGAGCGAACGCTGAGCCTAACCTTCTTTCGAGGCAGGCCGGCACAGCAAGAATATCCGGAAGGGAGGAACGTCGCGCCCCGCCAACTGTTTGCTCAATCATCGCGGAGCATAGGAGGAGCATCCATGCCTACGCAGATTGTTTTGAACCATAGCGGGGACACGCGGCAGGAATTTGACGCGGCAGACCTGGAAGCATTGGCCGAGGCGGAGCAGCGCTTTAAGAAATTGACCGGCAAGGGATTCACGGCAGCAACGCGGACGAGGCCCGGCGAAGTCGCCGTAGTGCGGGCGTTCGATCCGACGGCCCAGGAGACGTTATTTTACCCGCGCCTCGTCGGCTAGGTGAGCGCTGTGCCATGCTTCTGTTCGGAGCTCAACGCCGGGCGGGTTCGCGGCTGCAGACGCTCCGCGAACTCTATGCCAGCTTCATCGGAGAAAACTCGCCAGAGGCCCGCGGCCGCCATCTGCTGCGCGAGTGGCTGTCACCGGTACAACTCGCCCAGTTCGATGAACACCGGTACTTCGATGTGGTCGGCTGCGATACGGCTAAGCGCT
Organism: Bradyrhizobium sp. S3.2.6; assembly: GCF_040546885.1. Taxonomy (NCBI): domain Bacteria; kingdom Pseudomonadati; phylum Pseudomonadota; class Alphaproteobacteria; order Hyphomicrobiales; family Nitrobacteraceae; genus Bradyrhizobium; species Bradyrhizobium sp. S3.2.6. The sequence continues at coordinate 90,937 of NZ_JBEPOS010000023.1, forward strand.
ACCACATCAACTATGGGACGGCTGCGAATATCCACGAGCTCGACGGGGCGGGAACGCCGAGGGTACGTTGGTGCTTCGCGCCTTCAGCACGCCTTGTGCCCGGCGACGTGATGCTCGCGCAGAAGATCGCTCTAGAAACCAATGAGAATGCCGCGCTCTCGGTGGCGAACGAGTTTCCGCCGCGGATGGCGTTTAACCGATAACCGCAGGGAGAATGCCATGCTCGATTATCCGCGCCCGCCTTATCCCAGCCAACAGCAACCGATGCCCGGTTCGACCTCGGCGATGAAGCCACGTCCGGACCATGGCGAGGACAGCTACAAGGGATCGGGCCGTCTTGCAGGCAAGAAGGCCGTCATTACGGGAGGAGATAGCGGGATCGGGCGAGCGGTGGCAATTGCATATGCCCGCGAGGGAGCCGACGTGCTCATTTCTTATCTCGATGAGCATCAAGATGCCGAGGAGGTGAAGGCTCTCATCGAGAAGGCAGGCCGCAAGGCTGTCTTGTTTCCCGGAGACCTGCGAAAGCCAGATTACTGCCGCGCCGTCATCAAGCGTGCCGTCGATGAGCTCGGCGGGATCGATATCCTCGTCAACAATGCGGCCCATCAGGCCACGTTCAAGGATATCGCTGATATCAGCGATGACGAATGGCAGAGCACGTTCGAGGTCAACATCCATGCGATGTTCTATCTCTCCAAGGCTGCTGTTGCGCATATGAAATCGGGGTCCGCCATCATCAACACCGCCTCCGTGAATGCCGACATGCCAAATCCCATCCTGCTGGCCTATGCGACCACAAAGGGTGCGATCCAGAACTTCACGGGCGGACTTGCCCAGATGCTTGCCGAAAAGGACATACGCGTTAACGCCGTCGCGCCGGGCCCGATCTGGACGCCGCTGGTCCCGTCAACCATGCCGTCGGACACAGTAAAGAACTTCGGCAAGCAGGTGCCGATGAAACGCGCCGGGCAGCCGGCTGAGCTCGCAACCGCCTATGTCATGCTGGCCGATCCGCTCTCGAGCTATACGTCCGGTGCGACGCTCGCTGTAACAGGCGGGAAACCTTTCATCTGATCGCGAGAGCGACGAGACGGAAGCTTGGTGTGGCACAGCGCCCAGCGCGCACACCACTGCTAGTGGTCGCGGATCTCGTCCTGCTTGTTTGTTCTTCTTAGGTTTGTCGGTCGCGGATAGCGAACCCCGGCATTGAAACCCGCAACCTTCACGGACTGGTAGCTGCTCACCACGAAATCCTGCCCGGCAGTTTTTGAGCGCCGAGCTTTGGGCTTCATCTCCGATCGATTGCTGGCTAACGCCAGAACAATGCAAGCAGCAGGATCACCGGAAGCGGAATGCCCAGCAGCCACAATAAAGCGCCTCTGCCAAGTGTCATGGCGCTATCCTCCTGTTGTTTCCCGGAAAACCAAGTCCAGAAGCCGCCCGAAGTTCCTGCAACAGGAACGGACGATTCAACCGCGCGTTGGAACCAGAGCATAAGCTACTGGAGGAGTTCGCCATGGCTACACGCACCGTTCCCAATGTGTTTTTTGGTTGGACATGGTCAGCCGTACTGGCCGGCGAGTTCACTTCGTTGGTTGTCCAGATCCTGCTGACCATGCTGGGGTTTGGCATCGGTCTGCTCGCGATCGACATTCCCACTGCTGCATCGGCGCCTGCTGGCGTAGGCTGGGCCGCATTCGTGTGGTGGGCGGTCTCAGGGATCATCGCCGCATTTCTGGGTGGCGCCGTTGCGGCAGCCAATTCGCCGGATCAGACCGCCCTCGGTCGAGTCGGGCATGCGATGGCCGCCTGGGCGGTCGCAACCGTCGTGGTGGTCGGTGCGGCGGCGATGTTGCCGGCTTCGGCGACCAGCATCGCCAGCAACCTCGTCGGCCCGTCATATTCCGCCAGCACGCGCATCGCGTACTGGTCGAACAATACGGGACGGGAAACCGTCGGCGCGACAACGAGAGCTGCAACGCCCGCTCAAATTGATGCAGCCCGGACGCACTTCGCATATGCAATGTTTGCAAGCTTCTGCGCCCTTCTTCTTGGCGCGGGAGCGGCCTACGCCGCCGGAATGGCGACCACGGCCCAGGCTGTCAAGGAAGCGGCCCGACCTGTGACATGACGGGTCCTAAATGGCCGAGGTTTGGTGCAGAGCTCCGTGCACTGTTGATAACGTGTCCGTATCGTGAGTTCCGCCTTGGGATGGGAGCGGCGGTTTGGTGTCGGCGAAATCCTCCTACCGCCCAACCGATGTATCTCGGATTCTTTCCGTCCTATTTCCCGTACGTAGTACCAGCCATCGCGCATCTGGGGGCGACCGAAGCCACTGGAGCCAATGAAGTGCATCCGGCATTTGGCCTGCACAAACGGGGAGGCTAGAACCCAAGAGCATATGGCTCAAGCGAATGAGGACGAGATACGAACCTACGCCCATCAGCTCTGGGAAAAGGCCGGGCGGCCTGAAGGCTGCGACAAGGAATTTTGGGAATTGGCCCGACAAGAGTAGCGAAATCAGAACAAATCTTCTCGGATGCGCACCCCCGATAGCCTCTAGGAGCAAGAATAGCCCAATCTGCGCATTTGCTGGGTTCGTGAAAACGATCCGCAGCTAGCTTGGACCCAGGACCCAATGGGCGTCAGTACGGCGCGGGATGCCATAGTTGTCGGCAGGAGGAGGCTCACGATGTAAGGGCTGAGCCCAATGAGGCTTAGCGACGCGAACCGCGCCGATTGTAGGGTGAACGGTTGACGGGCTTCACGGAAATCCCTTCGCGCTGCGCCTTGCTGCGGATAGCCGCGACGGGACGTTGAAGTTTGACACTCATGACTCCGGTCGGCGTGTTGCCCTTCGCGAGCTGCTTGAGCATTTTTACATCCGCGGTCGACCACGGTTCACGCGTACGACGCTTGTATTATGAGGGATTTGCCTTGCGCGGGCCCTTCTTGCCGATCGGCGAGCCGGGTCGCTTCCATGATGCTCTTGCCATTAAAGTCCTCCTGTAGGTCATTCTTGAACGAAGGAATCAGCAATTCGGTTCCGATGAACAGGAACGGCAAGATCGGCGGCAAGTTCTTCGTTGATCAGTGTCAACGGAGGTGTCAGTGCGCGTCCGACTAGCATCGATATGTCTTGTGCTGTCCGGTGGCTTGGCGATAGCACAGCCTGTCAGGCCGGCGGACGACCTTGGCGCGCCGAGCGGGCGTTCGGCACCCGAAGACAAGGGTCAATTGCAGCCGCAGGGCTGGACCGGGCCTACCAACACCGGTTCAGGTGGTGCGCCTCCGGAAAGTCCCCAAGGGCAAAGCCCGCCACGGATGCAGCCGGCGCCGGACGGATCGACAAAAACCACGGTCGAGCCTCATGGGGCTATTGCGCGTCGGCGTGGGTAACGCCGGCGCGGCGTGGAGGGAGGAACAAACGATTCACGTTGCCGTTTCAAAGGCCAGACAACGCAGCGACTGCAGCCCATGACGAACCTGAGCAAGCTCCCGACGTGGGCCGACGAGAACAACATCTACGCCGTGATCGAAACGCCCCGTGGAAGCACCTGCAAATTGGAGTTCGATCCGGAGCTGAAGGTGTTCACGCTTGCGAAGCCCCTAATGGTGGGGCTCACCTATCCGTATGATTGGGGCTTCATTCCCTCGACACAAGCCGAAGACGGCGACCCGTTGGACGTCCTCATCATCCACGCATCCCAGACGTATCCGGGCGTTGTGCTCCGATGCCGGCCGATCGGAATCCTCGAAATCCTCCAGAAGCGGAAAGGCAAGGAGGAGCGCAACGATCGCATCTTCGCTGCGCCAGAGCGCTCGCCGTTAGAGAGCAATCTTGAAGACATCAGGGATCTGCCGTCTCGGGCCGTCGAGGAGCTCGAACAGTTCTTCCGCGCGACGAACGCGCTCGAAGACAAGGAGCTTAAATTCCTAGGGTGGCGCGGCCCTGGAGCCGCCATCAAGGCCATCAGGCGGCTATCAATTGCGATGGGTGGCTAGAGCGTCCACCAAAAGGATCCGTCGGCCGTTCCAATCTGCTTGCCATGGGGCCGATTTGTAGATCCCAGAACCCCTAGCAACTCATGCGTCCGAGGCGTCATCCTGCATGCTCTTCCTCACGTGAGAACATGCCGTCAGTTCGACGGCCCGCCCGTCACGATCCTTGACGAGTACGATTGATTCATCCAATCGGAAACGACCCGTAGACGTTTGCTTGGGCGCGACCGGCAGATCATGTGACAAACCGCGCATTCCCGCGGCTCGCAAAAGGCCATGTGAGAAAATCAATGTTTGAGCCATGTTCCTGCCGTGTTGCAACAAATTCTTCTGGCACGTAAGGCAGATACGCCGATCGCAGCCGAGGAACAAAAGGGAACATCCGACCGTAATTAGGGGGTGAGCTGAGTAGAACCGAAACCGAGCCTTTGAGATATGCCGGGTACATCCCGCCTGTGGACTTTGCCTGGAAGCCACATCGCGAGCTCTCTCTTGCCTGCGGTGGTCGCGAGCAATCTCTTCATCGGTCTGGCCCTTGTGGCATTGCTCTATTTCGGGCGTGAGCTCTTCGTGCCGGTTGTCGTTGCGTTGCTGTTGAGCTTCGTGCTCGCTCCGGTCGTTCGGCTTTTTCGTCGCTTTTATGCCGGCCGTGTGGGCTCAGTTCTTGCCGCAGTGGCGCTTGCATTTCTGCTGATTTTCGGGCTCAGCGCCATTATGACCCAGCAGGTCGCACAACTCGCCGAGAACCTGCCCCGCTATCAGCTGACGATCAGCGATAAGATTCATTCGGTCCAAGACGTCGCGCTCAGTCCGGGAATCTTCAATCGGCTAAAGGATATGCTCGGAGATCTGCGGCAGGAAATGTCCAAGCCGCAGGAGCAAGGACGAAAGAATGCTCCTGGACCCGCCCAGACTTCTGCAGGAGAACCCGAGGCTAAGCCACTGCCGGTGGAAATCCAACAGCCGCCGCCTAAACCGTTCGATGTCGTGCAAACAATCGTCGGGCCGCTGTTGGCGCCTCTGGCGACGACGGGCATTGTTATCGTTTTCGTGATTTTTATGCTGCTTTTTCGCGAAGATCTGCGGGGCCGTTTTGTCCGGCTCGCAGGCGCAGAGGATTTGGGGCGCACGTCTGAAGCAATCGACGATGCCGGTCGACGGCTGAGCCGGTATTTCCTGACGCAAACCTGCATCAACGCAACGTTCGGGATTGTCATCGGGATCAGTCTTGCGGTGATCGGCATTCCCAACCCAGTGTTGTGGGGCATCTTCGCGGCTCTAATGCGCTTCATTCCTTATATCGGCGCATTCATCGCTGCCGCAGTCCCTGCGGCGCTTGCCATCGCGGTTGATCCGGGTTGGTCCATGTTCTTATGGACGTTGGCATTGTTCGTGATCGTAGAACCAATCCTGAGCCAAATTGTGGAACCCATGCTGTATGGCCACAACACAGGGCTCTCGCCGGTAGCTGTGGTGGTGGCTGCAGCCTTCTGGACCTGGTTATGGGGACCAATTGGACTTCTGCTTTCGACACCCCTGACGGTGTGCCTGGTCGTATTGGGGCGTCACGTCGAGCGATTGGAGTTCTTGGATGTGATCCTAGGTGACCAGCCGGCGCTCACGCCAGAACAGAATTTCTTTCAACGTATGCTGGCCGGTGATCCCGACGAGGCCGCGGACCAAGCCGAGAAGTTTATGAAGGAAAAATCCCTCTGCGCCTTTTACGATGAGATTGCGATCCCTGGGTTACTGCTGGCGCGGTCTGACGCGCGACGCGGCGCTCTGGACCTGGAGCGCCTGCAACGGATTAAGGAAACTGTCGAGGGCGTTATCGACGATCTTTCCGATCACGATGACTGCGCACCACCTGTCATGAGCCACGAGGGCCTCCATGATTCCAACACACTTGAAATCGAGGTGATCGAAACTCCCGATCTATCGCCGCCCGTTGTACCGACTGGAACGTCAAGACCCGATTGGCGAAACGGAAAGCCTGTATTGTGCATCGGCGCGCAAGATCCTCTTGATGAAGCGACGGCGAACATCATCGCGCAGCTTCTCGCAAAACATGGCATCGGCGCCCGCGTCGAGCCTTCGACGGCTGCCTCGGCTTCCAACATCTTTGGGCTTGATACAGCCAACATCGGGATGGTGTGCGTATCTTGCCTTGGAAGCGGAAGTCCGGTGCATCTCCGCTTCCTTCTTCGGCGTCTGCGTCGCAAAATGCCACACGCCACGCTGCTTGTCGGCCTATGGGGGTCGACCAAAGATTCGGAGAATGAAGAGAGCCTGGATCACGAACCGATCGGCGCGGATTTCTATGCGAAGTCCCTCCGCAAGGCGGTAGAGCTTTGCATCGAAGCGGCACACCGCTCGACCGCCGCACCCGAAGGAGAAACAAAACGCACTGAAGCGCACCGGTCTCGAGCACCGCGATCTGCTGGTAGGAGAAGGGGGCGCAACTGAGGACGCCTCCGCCTGCTAGCAGTGTGGGACGATCAGATCGGAGAGCAAAAATGCGCTTATGCTGCTCCAGATGGCCGTTATCCTGACTTTCGGCGCCGGCCGGGAACTGCGCCGCCGACGTACGAAGGCGGCAACATAGAGCGAATAGATTCATGTTCTGGGCTGGCCCCGCGGTGACGCCGACCCTGCGAGCAGTCCACCATCGATGGTCAACTCGCCGCCGGTCATGTAGGGCGCTTCATCGGACGCGAGCATCACGGCGAGTGCGGCGACCTCGTCTAGCCGGCCGAAACGTTTCAAGGGCGTGTCAGCGACCAGGGCGGTCATGCGCGCCTCGCGGTCCGGGCCGATTCCCGGCGTTGTCTTCCACATTGTCGTGAGGATCGCGGCGGGGTGGATCGAGTTGCAACGGATTTTCCAACCCTGTTGCGCAAAATAGAGCGCCACTGTCTTCGTGTGGTTGCGCACCGCAGCTTTGGACGAGGCGTACGCGGCCGCCAGCGGAATGCCCACCAGACCGGAACGCGAGGAAATGTTGATAATAGACCCCGTTCCGCGTGCTTTCATCGCGCGGATGGGCATAGTGGCAACCCAGAAATGTCCCGTCAAGATTGACCTGATGAACCTCGCGCCAGGCGTCCAGGGTCGCGTGCTCCGGATCGTGCGCAATTGTGCCGGCTTCGAACCCCGCGACACCGGCATTGTTGACCACCACATCGGCCTCTGGAATCTCACGCGCGAGTGCCTCCCAATCAGCTTCGCGTCGAACGTCGAGGCCGATGAAGCGGCAGCCCGTGCTTGCAGCCATGGACGCACCCCCGGCCGCATCCTTATCGGTCGCAACGACGGTTGCACCTTCCGCACGGAATGCCTCAGCGATAGCGCGGCCAATGCCTCGCGCGGCGCCCGTGACGATACAAGCCTTGTTGTCCAGCCGTTGCATGGCGATCTGCGGGCTCCAAGTTATCGCCGTACCGCCGACGCGTCTATGGAACGGGATCCTGGACGACGCGTCCGTGCTCCAGCCGATCGAGCGTCCCGTCGTAAAGCGAGATCGGCGGATGACCGCCCGCGTCGGTCAGCACGTCGAGAAGCGCAATGACATCGGACCTGGCCGCCCGATCGAACGCGGCATCGAGATGGCTTGCACGCTCGACCGTTTCACCATGCCCACCACAGGCACGCGCGATGGCCGCATGGTCGACGTGACCGAGATGGGCCGCCGCCGTGTAGCGGCCGAACTTGGCCTTCTCGGCGTCCTTCTGGTAGCCGAGCACGCCATTGTTGAGCACCACCACCGTCACCCTGATGCCGCTTCGCACAGCGGTCTCCAGCTCCGCCCAAGCATGCGCAAAGCCGCCGTCGCCAACCACGACGATGACCTCTCCCGCGGGACGCGCCAGCTTCGCGCCGAGCGCGAGCGGCAAGCCCCAGCCGAGACCCGCTAGTCCGCGTGGCGAGATCACGCGCGTGGTCGAATGGGTGATGCGAAGCTGGCCGGCGACCCAGCTCGACGCGTAGCTGGCATCCGATACGACGATGGTTTGGGCGCCGAGGCGCTTCTGGATCGCGGCAAGGACGCGTTCGGCACGGATCGGTTCGGCATCCGCCAAGAAAGGCGCACGTTCGCGCTCGAACGTAGCCCAGGCGTCGGCGACGCAGCGCTCAATCGCATCCCGGTCGCGGGAATGGCCGCCGAGCGCGTCGGTGAGCGCTTCGAGTGTGGCCCGCGCGTCGCCGACGAGCCGCATCGCTTCGTAATTGCGGCCAATCTCTTGCGGATCGATATCGATGTGAAGCACCCGCGCGTCGTCCGGAATCAGCGACCAATGGTCGGTGCCGTCCTCGTTGGTGCGATTGCCGATCAGAAGCACGACGTCGGCCGGCTGCACAAGCGGTTTGGTATACCTCCCGAGCCCGCCCGGACCGGTGAGATTGCCGATCACGCCCATCGCGAGCGGATGGGTTTCGGGTATCGCTCCCTTTCCCATATTCGTCGTGGCAACGGGTGTAGCGGCTTTCTCCGCAAAGCGGAGCAGCGCGTTGCCTGCGCCGGAGTTGAGCACCCCGCCGCCGGCGATGACGACAGGAAAACGGGCGCCGTCGATGAGCCTTGCCGCCTCTGCGATCATCGTATCGCCCGGCCGCGGTCGGTCGAGCGGCCAGCTGCCGAGCTGCATTTCACGATGCGCCGACTTGCCCTCGCCATTGAATGTTTCGCCGGTCGCCGTTTCGTCGTATTGCCCATTGAGCTGCACAAGGAAATGGAAGCGGAGTGCTTCCTGGCCGAGGTCAGCGAATGCCTTTGGACTGTATTCCATCACCAGTGCCATATTCTGCATCACTGAAAGGATGTGCTGATAGGTCTCCTCCGCCAGGACATACTGCTGTTCGAGAGGGAGACGGAAATCAAACGGCGCAGGTCGGATTTGCTTGCGAACCGGTAGAGCGGGCAGATCAGGCGCATTCTCGCGCCGCTTCGGCTTGAAGGTCAGTCCGGCTGAAATGGACTCGGCTTGCCTTAGGCGGCTCAAACGGATGTTGGCCGCGCGGATGACGGCCTCTCTAAACTCCATAGGGCCAGTCGCGCAAGTTTTCGCGTTGCGCCTGAAGGTTCGCCTCAATGCTTTCGATAATGGCGTCGAACCTGGCCTGCACGTCAGACAACGTATAATTCTCCGGCGGTACATAGATCGCCAGCGTGTTGTTTTCAGTGATGGCAGCGAGGGGGACAGGGATCGAAGGGTGGGGCTTGGTGCGAAAGTATTTTCCGTCTCCCTTGAAGGGCATCTCGACCGAAAAAACGACGCCGCGCCGCAAATCCTGAAGCTTAGTCCGTGGATCGAACCCTTTGAGGAAAGGCTCATAGAACCACTCGAATTGCTCATGAGTTGCCTGATCATTCAGTAAGTATGGCAACTGAGGTTCGTTCTCGCTGTAGAGCGCCTGCACGATGTCGCCGAGCGGCTTGCTGCTCAGCGATGCGAGAGTGGCGTCGCCAAGCGAGTTGGTCACCTTATGCGTTATTTGGTTGACCTCTTGTCGGAGAGAGAAGCCTGAAAAGAGTGGTTGTGGATATGGTCTGTCCATAATCCGGTAGCCTCAGTTGCAATGCTTGCCAATAGCATCAATCCCGTGTGCATCATAGTGGTGTGGCCAGGCGTGGACGCCCGTCCGACCACTAGACTGAGTTTGCAGACTAGGCTGAGAAGCTTTGCCGTCTCGGTGCCACCGATGCAGAGATCGCCGACTTCTTCGGAAAGGTCGAGCGGACCATAAACCGCTGGAAGGTTGACCACCCCGATTTCTGTCAAGCCCTTAAGGACGGCAAGCCTGTCTCCGATATGGATGTGGCCGATCGGCTGCACCAGCGCGGCTCGCAGGTACGATAGCCGCCACGGGCAATAGCTGGGTAGTAGATGAGCCTTTGCATTTCTCCGTGCTGTCAGCCAAGCCAGTCGTCCCAAGGAAAGGGAGATTGGCTAAAGCTGGTGGAGAACGGAGTCAGTTCGCAAACTGATAAGGTTTCTAACAAAACCTTATCAGTCTGACGAAAAGCTTGCCAGTAAGGCACGATATGCAGTCGCCACTCCGCTTTCTCATGGCCGAGGCTCGTTTGGCCTCCGGAGGGAGGTGGGTCGTCTGAGTTCGTGCGCTATTTCCTTTTGAGGGTTGTCGTTTCCGATGTCGGCTTCTGGGAGGGAAGCAGACGAAGGACGAGAATACCAATAGGCACTTATTGCCCCTGAGCTGACCTCGCTCATCGGTGACAATTCCGAGGGCCGCTGCGCTGTTGAGGGGACGATTTCGGGTTCAGGACCTCGGAAGAGATCGAGTCAGGGAACGTTGCCACGGCAGGCCCATGCGATGTTTGCAAAGGATCGCGGGCCATCGGGCCGGCCGGCCTCGTAGGCATCGCGCACGGCGGCATCGGTGCGCGCTCGCTCCGCAGCGTCGAGCGCTGCCACATACTTGCCGAGCGGCCCTTCGCCAGCGGCAATCGGACCCCAATAGTCGGCAAAGCTTTGGTAGTCCATGCGGATCATCAGCTCCATTTCCGCAATTTCCACGAGACCCTGTTCGGCAAAAGTCCGTCTCAGTTCGCCCGGCTGCATCATCGGTTGAAAGCAATAGCGACTGCGAAGCTGGCGTCCGCTTTCACCGAGTGCCGCCACCGTGTCGACCATCATGCGCATTCCGGGCATGCCGCCGAGATGGTCCCACACCGCTGCCGCGACCACGCCGCCCGACCGAACGGTGCGGCGCATCTCGGCTACTGCCTTGCCGGCTTCGGGAACGAAGTGGAGCACGAGAAGCGCCAAAGCTCGGTCGAACGTGCTGTCCTGGAAGGGCAGGGCGCAGGCATCCGCCTGTTGGATTTTAATTCGTGGGTTTGTGTTGCGCCGGATCACCTCCTCGACAAAGACTGGTGAATAGTCGACCGCGGCAATCTCGGCGAGGTCCGCGGCTTTGGCGAGCGCGAAGGTCAAGCTCCCAGTGCCGCAGCCGACGTCGAGAATCCTTTCGCCGTCGGCAACCCCTGTGAAGTCGATGAATAGCCGCGCGAGTCGTTGGCTCCAGCGGCCCATAAGCTGCTCATAGCCGGCAGCGTTGTGAACGTTGAATTCCGAGGTCATCGAAGCCTCCGTGCGCTGGCCAAATTCCTAAGGCCTCGACGGGGTGGCTACCAAGCCGCTAAAGCAATCGCGGCGAGCGCGTCGTGCGGCTGCTCCATGATGCGTATGAGAAGATCTGTCACGCGAGCTCCTTTTGATGGCTACCATGCCTCATCGAGGCCGAGATGCTCGAACACCTCGCGACGAAGCTCAACGAAGTGCGGGTCGCCCCGGTGGCGGGGGTAGGGCTGGCTGTTAACGACCTCGGCCTTGATCCGTGCAGGTCGGTCGCTCAGCACGATGACGCGGCCGGCGAGCAGGAGCGCCTCTTCGACATCGTGCGTGACCAGCAGCGCCGTGAAGCTCGAGCGCTGCCAAAGTGATACAAGTTCCGCCTGCATCGTGATGCGAGTCAGCGAGTCGAGCTGGCCCAAAGGTTCATCGAGAATGAGCAGCTTCGGGTCGTTGACAAGCGCACGCGCCAGAGCTGCGCGTTGCGCCATGCCGCCGGAAAGCTGGTGCGGGTAGGCATTGGCGAAGCCCGTGAGCCCCACCAGGCGCAACGCGTCTTCAATACGTCCGCGATGGGTGCGCAGCATGCCGCGTGCTTCCAGACCAAGCGCAACGTTGCTCCACACCGTGCGCCATGGATAAAGCGTGGGGTCTTGAAAAACGACGACGCGCGATGGGTCGGGTGCTTCGATCTCCCTTCCCTCCGTTAGCAGGGAGCCAGCTGTCGGAGTGTCGAGTCCCGCAACCAGCCGCAGCAAGGTCGATTTTCCGCACCCACTTGGCCCCAGGAGAGCGACGAAGTCGCCACGGCCGACCTGCAGGCTGATGCGGTCCAATACCGGCAGGGGCTGCCCTTCGAAATTGAAGCGATGGCTCACTTCGCGGAGCGTTAGCGTCGATCCACGGACCGCGTGATCGCTTGCGATCGCCGCTACCATCGCACCAGACCTTTCTGCCAGGACAGAAGGCGGTCACGCAAGCGGAACAGCAGCGTGATAAGCCCAGAGCACAAGAGCGCCATGAGCAGAAGCGCCGCGTACATATTGGCATAGGCCGCCCAACCCTGCGCCCATTGCAGATACCAGCCGAGGCCCGCCTTCACGCCCAGCATTTCGGCCACGACAAGAACCGCAAACGAGTTGCCGAGTCCCATGAACAGGCCAACAAAGACATGCGGCATTGCCGCCGGAATGGCAACCTTGAACACGAGGAAGCGCTGGGTTGCGCCCAAGGTCCGCGCAATATCGTAATAGGCGCTCTTCACGCAGGCGACACCCGACCAGGTGAGAACGGTGACCGGAAACCCAGTGGCGAGCGCAATCAGGAAAATGCTGGCGCTGAAGCTCGACGGGAAAACGAAAAATGCGAGTGGCAGCCAGGCTGTCGCGGGCAGTGGCCCGATGAACCGCAAAACTGGGTGAATCCAATACCCGGCGAGCGGCGACCAGCCGATCGCGACGCCGGTCACGAATCCCACCGCCGCACCGAGAAAATAACCGGTCGCGAGCAGACGAGCTGAGGCGAAGATACCTTCAGCCAGGCGCCCCCAATCGTCGATTGCGACTTCGAGGATGGCCTGCGGTGGCGGAAAGAAAGGTAACGGCAGCAATCCGAGCTTTGCTGTGACGGCCTCCCAGGCGGCAAAAAAAAGCGCCAGCGCAAACAGCCACGGAGAAAGCCGCTGGAGACGCTGAAAAGCAACAAATCGAACGCCGACAAAGGCCGTTAAGGCAAGGGCAACGGCCAATACGCCGCAGGCAATGGCGAAGCTGCCCGTGTAGGCCCAATCACTTTCGAGCTTATCCGGCCAGAATGCTGTGAGCGCGGCGACCATCGACCATGCGGCGGCCACAGACAGTCCGCCGATCAAAGACCGCGGGGTTGAACTCTCAAAAGAGCCGAACCCCGATTTCTCTGATGGCCTCGGCACTTCATTGATGACCGAGCTCACTGCGGATCTTCCCAATTGGCTCAGCTAAGAACGTCAAGATAAATCCGCTCGGCGAACTTGGCTGGGTCAGTGCTTCGCTTCATGACGTTCACTGCCTTGAGTTCATCGGTGTAGAGCAGAAGTTGCTTCTTGAGCGTCGCCCCGACCGGATGATTGTGGTGAGTATGGCTGCGATACATGGTGGCGAGATCCTCTACGGATCCTCTCCCGCCGTAGCCCGAATAGATTGCCGCGGCATCGGAGGGATCGCTGGCAACCAGGTCTGCCCCCTCCAGTATCGATCGGGTCAGAGCGGCCGCCACCGGCATTTCGCTTCGAGTGAGGCTGCCACGTATCGCGAGAACGCAGCAGGTGCGGTCGGCGAATTCACCCGTCAAGTTCGTCGCGATCTCGTTGAGTTTGCCTTCCTTGAGCCAGAGGTAGGGCAGCGGATCTATCTCGGCCAGCGCCTGTACTTCGCCCTTGTCGACGGCAAGAGCGAGCAGATTGGCCGGGTACTGGCGCCACTCAACCTCTTGGGCCGGGTCGATACCCTTTTTGGCCAGGTAGATCGAAAAGAAGTTCTTCGCTGGGCTCGCCTGATCGCTAATCCCGATAGCCTTGCCGCGCAGGGACTCCAGGCTGTCAATATTCGCTGCCTTGGAGCCAAGGAGCCGGATGCAGCCGCCGTGCACACCCGCAGTGATCCGAACGTCGAAACCTTGCTCCAGAGGTTTGAGCCAGCGCAGGGCCAATCCCAAACCGGCATCCGCCTTGCCAGTTGCAATCGCCTCCAACAACTGGTCGGTGGAACCGCCGAAATTGACGAATTCGACATCGAGGTTGTGCTTGGCGAAGATACCCCGCTCCTTTGCGACTGCCGCAGCGACCGTGCACGCCGCGTTCGCGTTCCAAGCGAGTTTAAGTTGGCGGGGTGGGCCCTGCAGCTCTTCACCATTCGCAGCGGTGCGGCAAATAAAAGGCTCGCCGGGAATATAAGACAGCGATCCAGTCCCGGATGCCGTCAGCGCACGAGCCGCTCCGAACATCCCTGGCGCCGCGGCGCCGAGAGTGCCCATTAAGGTGAGCACCGTGCGGCGGGAGAAGGCGCTTCGCTTCGCCTCGGGTAGACCTTTCGTTGAGTTGTTGCCAATTTCGCGCTTTTCCATGATGTCGCTCCCAAACTCGCGTGTGAGTGGAACAAATCCATTGGAACGGGTGCACTTCGCGGGACCCTAGCTCACCTCTCCGTGGGCATCATCCGAGCCCGTCTGCTACACAGGTGTGAAGGCGTTCACATTAACCCAAAACATTGCGCGGAGATAGCGGCGCGGCGATTAAGGCTCTTGTCAATCGTGTTGACCTACTCACTCGCGATTTGGTCGCGCTGCGCGAGTAGATGATCAATATTTCGGGTCGAGCGCACGCTCCAGCGTGGAGCTTGCGTTGCGCGAATTGAACGACGCCTACATCAAGATCATGCAGGATAAGGCTGAACCTGCTAGCGCGAAGTCCAGCATGCTATGGAATAGTTGGCCGGTCGCAGCAGAACCGAAGCTACTGGCTAGGCTTTGCGCATTTGCCCCATCGGCTTCCCGCTTCGCTTGCTTGATCCCGGGAATGCCATCAACGTTGCGCCGGGGACATACTTACAAGGAGGTGGCATGATTACCGCCGTTGTACGATACAAGCTGCCGCCGCAGATCGACTGCGCCGCGTGTCGTGAGCACTTTCACAAGATCGCACCCAACTTCCGCGAGGTGACGGGGCTGATCAGCAAGCACTTCATCTGGTCTGAAAGCGGCTGGGCCGGCGGCGTGTACCAATGGGAGCGCATCGAGGACGCCAAGGCGTTCTACACCGGGCCGTGGCTCGAGGGCATCATCAAACGCTACGGCATGACGCCGCAGATCGATTTTTGCGAGGTCTTTGCGGTGACAGACAACACGTGCGGCAAGGTTGAACTGTTCACGGAGACCGTTGCCTCCAATTGACCCCTGAGCAGATCACGCTGATCTGCTGTGCTAGCGCGTAGAGGTGGCGGTCCGTCGGGCAGGCGAACGCCGGCGCTCGCTTCCGCCTGTAGGGCGAGCTCATGGCGCAATCCGTCACGCCGCAGGCTGCGACCGCGACGCGCAGTGTCGCCGAGGCGGGGTCGCGGACGTCAGCTTCAGATGACCAAGCGGAATCTTACGATCAGTCAGAGCACTGCCGCCCGTAACCACCTCCGACATGGCGACGCGCGTCGTCGTGCAGCCGATTAACTTGACCTTTACCCCATTGAAGCCTCCAAGTTGACGTTCGCCGCCGTGTCGCAGGTCTCAATTCGAGTCGGCAGTTCTGGTGGATAGCGGACACGGTTGGCGATGCGCACGATGTCCGCGGCAATCTGATCCTTCGGTAGCCTGATGTTCAAAAACTGGCCGTGGACGACCGCAGGGGTGCTGTTGGCGAGGATGACGCTATCCGCATTCCGTGAGGATTATTCTTCGGATTCCGCTTACTCACTCGCGTGAAGCATTCCGGGATCGTTGACGTCCTATCGCAGGCTCACTGCACTAAAAGGTTGTTTAAAAATATTTGGCGAGAATGGTGCAGTGGTGGGGGACGCGATCTCGGATGGCAGTCTAGGACTGCGCTCTTGACGGAAAATAGTGGCACTGCCCTGCTTCAGGTGAAGAGCAGTCGCTACATCGAAATCTATCAGGCCGCTGATGCATTTGTTCGGTCGGCTATCGTTTCGTCTCGTTCTCGACGGCCTTCGCACGCGCAGGTGAGGATTTCCGCGCGCCGGGGCCCGGATGCACGTGGACGGCTTTTGCGCTCAGCGGCTCACCGCATTCCGAGCAGACCATGACGGGGTCGAACATCTTGTGGCAGTTCTTGTGTTCGTGCAGCAACGGCCGGCCGCGCGAATCTACCATGTGGGTATTGCCCCAGTGCACAATCGACATGATGATCGGATAGAGGTCGAGACCCTTCTGCGTCAGGATATACTCGTAGCGCTTGGGCGCGTCCTGATAGGGAATTTTGCGAAGGACGCCAAAGCGGACGAGCTTCTTCAGCCGGTCGGCCAAGAGGTGCCGGGTCACGCCAAGCGACGACTGGAACTCGTCGAATCTGCGGATCCGAAGAAAACATTCACGCAGGATGAGCAGGCTCCAGCGGTCGCCGATGACCGCCACGGTGCGGGCCAGCGAGCACGGCTCCTCCTCGAGAGCATCCCATTTCATCAACGTCTCCAGTCGACCTGCGGCATCTAAGAAAATAAATTCTAAATCAGAACTCACTAAATTTCAATAGGATGCCTCATTCTACGCAGAAACGGCGGCATTGAATGATGATGATCATATTGACAGTTCTAAAATAGAACTTTAAAGCTCGGGCAATGATCAATCGGGTGGCGAACGATTGCCGCCATCGAAGGGAAGGGCGTTCCATGGCAGCTCCGCTCAAGGTCGAATTTCACTTCGATTTCGGCAGTCCCAACGCCTACCTCGCCGAGCTTGCGCTGCCCGCCATCGAGCAGCGAACGGGAGTCAAGTTCGACTACGTGCCGGTGCTGCTCGGCGGCGTCTACAAGGCGACCGGCAACATGTCGCCCGCGGAGTCGCTGCGCGGGATCAAGAACAAGCCGGAATACAATGCGCTCGAGACCGAGCGTTTCCTGCGCCGTCATAGCATCACCAAATTGAAGACGAATCCGTTCTTCCCGGTGAATACGCTGATGCTGATGCGCGGCGTTGTCGCGGCCGAGTTCGAAGAGATGTTCGAGCCCTACTTCCGTGCCGCTTATCACCACATGTGGGTCGAGCCCAAGAAGATGGACGATCCGCAGGTGTTCCGCGAGGCGTTCCTGTCATCCGGGCTGGACATCGATCGCATCATCGCTCGCGCCCAGGAGGACGACGTCAAGAAGAAGCTGATCGAGAACACAGGCAGCGCGGTGGCGCGCGGCACGTTCGGCTCTCCAACGTTCTTCGTCGGCAACGAGATCTACTTTGGCAAGGACAGCCTGCGCGATGTCGAGGATGAAATCCTTGCGCAATTGAGCTCGGCGCAGCGCAAGAGCGCCTGACCGCGCGGAGGCATCCGGAACGAACCGAGCCCGCCAAGGGCCTTTCAACGGGAGGTGTCATTGTCGAACTGGCAGCAGGCTGCGGCCGAAATCACGAACGCGTTGCCGCATCGCATCCATGAGGTGGTGGACCACTATGTTGACGCCACACCTGACCGAACGGCGCTGATCGAAGACAATGCCACTCTGACCTATCGCGAACTCGACCGGGCGGTTGGTGCCACGGCGGACGCGCTCCGCGCGCTCGGTATCCGCGCTGGCGATCGCATGATGATCGTCAGCGAGAACTCGATCGCGCTCGCCTGCCTCCTTTTCGCTGCAAGCCGTCTCGATGCTTGGACGATCGTGGCCAATCCGCGGCTGTCGCCGCGTGAGCTGGATCAGATTAGGGATCATAGCGGCGCCCGGCGCATGTTATTCACGGCCAAGGTTTCCGAAGAAGCGGCCGCGCACGCGATGCGTTACGACGCTCGGGTGCAGGACGTCGGGCCGCTCCGCGACATCGGCGTTTCTGCCCTGAACCAGGAGACGCAGGCCGAGCCGGTCGAGGCCGACGGCGCGCGGCAAGTGGCGGTCCTCATCTACACGTCCGGCACCACCGGAACGCCGAAGGGCGTCATGCTCACGCACCGGAACCTGCTGTTTTCGGCCAGGACCACGGCGACCTTGCGCAGCATGACGGCGGACGACGTGCAATATTGCGTATTGCCGATCTCACATATTGTCGGCATCTCGCTGCTGACCATGACGCTGATGGTCGGTGGCGTCACCCGGCTGGTTACCAAATATAATCCCGCTGCACTGGCCAAGGCGCTGGCCGAGGAAGGCATCACGCTCCTGAACGGCGTGCCCGCCACCTACCAGCGGCTGCTGGAATACAAGCAGATGGCGGGCTTACAGAGGCTGGAGCGCGGTGCGCTGCGGCTGATGAGCGTCGCCGGCGCCCCGCTCGACCTCGAACTCAAGGCGAGGGTCGAGAAGGAGCTCGGTCTTCCGCTCGGCAACGCCTTTGGCATCACCGAATGCTCGCCAGGCATTTCCGGTGTGCGGCCGGAGGCGCCGCGCAGCGACAATTCTGTCGGCACCCTCGTGCCGGGCATCGAGGCCAGGATCGTGGCACGGGACGGCGCTATCGTGACGAACGGAGACATCGGCGAGCTGCATGTCCGCGGACCGAACGTGATGCGCGGCTATTACCGCGCGCCCGACCTCACGGTGAAAGCGATCGACCCGGACGGGTGGTTCAACACGGGCGACCTCGCGCGCTTCGAGGGCGATGCGATGTTCATCGTTGGCCGCACCAAGGAGATGATCATCCGTTCTGGCTTCAACGTCTATCCCGCCGAGATCGAGGCGGTGCTCAGCACCCATCCCGACGTGGTGCAATGCGCCGTGGTCGGGCGGCCGGTCGTGGGCAACGAAGAGATCGTGGCCTTCGTCCAGCTTCTCAAAGGCTCGTCGGCCACCGCGCAGGACGTGATGGCGCATGTCGCGCCGGAGCTCACCTCC
This sequence comes from Bradyrhizobium sp. S3.2.6, assembly GCF_040546885.1. Taxonomy (NCBI): domain Bacteria; kingdom Pseudomonadati; phylum Pseudomonadota; class Alphaproteobacteria; order Hyphomicrobiales; family Nitrobacteraceae; genus Bradyrhizobium; species Bradyrhizobium sp. S3.2.6. The sequence continues at coordinate 109,553 of NZ_JBEPOS010000023.1, forward strand.
TACAAGCGGCCGTCAGAGATCATCCTTATGGACGCGCTGCCGGCCACTTCGACTGGCAAGCTCCTGAAGCACAAGCTGGCGGAATCGCTGCGCACCTGAAGCGCGCGAGATCGCCTCAATAACTCACAAGGCCGGAGACGACCATGCAGAAGAGAAACAGGACGGTTGCGGTGATCGGCGCCGGCGACTTCATCGGCGGCGAGATTGCGAAGAAGTTCGCCTCGGAAGGCTTCACGGTCTTCGCTGGTCGGCGCAACGGCGACAAGCTCGCGCCCCTGGTTGCGGACATCGAGGCCGCCGGCGGCGAGATCCACGCCCGCTCGCTCGATGCGCGCAAGGAGGAGGAGATCATCTCCTTCCTCAATGACGCCGACAAGCACGCGCCGCTTGAGGTCTGCATCTTTAACATCGGCGCCAACGTCAACTTCCCGATCCTGGAAACCACCGAGCGCGTGTTCCGCAAGGTCTGGGAGATGGCCTGCTACTCCGGATTTCTTGCCGGGCGCGAGGCAGCGCGGCTGATGCTGCCGCGCGGAGGCGGCAACATCTTCTTCACCGGCGCCACCGCATCCTTGCGCGGCGGTTCCGGCTATGCCGCCTTCGCCAGCGCCAAGTTCGGCCTGCGGGCCGTCGCGCAGGCGATGGCGCGCGAACTCGGACCGAAGAACATCCATGTCGCGCACCTCATCATCGACTCCGGCGTCGATACCGAATGGGTGAGGCAGCGCCGGCTCGAAGCGCTCGGCCCCGATGCGCTCGACAATCCGGACCTGTTGATGCCGCCCGCGTCGGTGGCCGCGTCCTATTGGCAGCTCTACCAGCAGCCCAAGAGCGCCTGGACGTTCGAGCTGGAAATCCGGCCCTTCGGCGAGAAGTGGTAGGGAGCAAGTCTCATGGAGCTCGCGCTCTCTCCTGAAGATGCGGCGTTTCGCGACGAGGTTCGAGCCTTCATCAAGGATAGTTATCCGGCGGAGATGCGCGTCCCCAATCCGGAGACTGATCTCTCCAAGGAGCAGATGCTGCTGTGGCATCGCATCCTGCACAAGAAGGGCTGGATCGCGCCGCTCTGGCCCAAGGAACATGGCGGGCCCGGCTGGTCGATCACCCGCCGTTTCCTGTTCGAGCAGGAGACCAGCCGTGCCGGCACGCTGCCGCCTCTGGCGTTCAGCGTCACCATGGTCGGCCCGGTGATCTACACCTTCGGCAATGAGGGGCAGAAAAAGAAGTTCCTGCCGCGCATCTTGTCGGGCGAGGACTGGTGGTGCCAAGGCTATTCCGAGCCGGGCTCGGGCTCGGATCTCGCCACCGTCCGCACCAAGGCGGTGCGCGACGGCGACCACTACATCGTGCACGGCCACAAGACCTGGACCACGCTGGCCCAGCATGCCGACTGGATCTTCTGCCTGGTCCGCACCGATCCGACGGCCAAGCCGCAATCCGGCATTTCGTTCCTCCTGATCGACATGAAGTCGCCGGGCGTCATCGTGCGCCCGATCATCACCATCGACGGCTCCCATGAGGTCAATGACGTCTTCCTTGAAAACGTCCGCGTTCCCGTCGAAAACCTGATCGGCGAGGAGAACAAGGGCTGGACCTACGCCAAGTTCCTGCTCGGCAACGAGCGCACCAGCATGGCCGGCATCGGCCGCTCGACGCGTTATATCGAGAAGCTGAAGAAGATCGTGAAAGCGGAGATTCCCGCAGACGATCCGGCGCATCTCGAGTTCATCAGAGACATCGCCCGCGTCGAGCTCGACGTGCTGGCGCTGGAGGCAACCGAGCTGCGCGTCGTTGCCCAAATGGCCCGCGGCATAGATCCGGGGCCCGCAGCCTCGCTGTTCAAGATCCGCGGCACTGAGATCTTCCAGAACATCACCGAATTGACTCATCGCGCGATCGGCAACTACGGCCTGGCGATCCGCGAGCATCCGGTCAGCGCCAACCATTTCATGCCGGGTCCGGACTACGGCCACACCGCGGCGGAGAAATATCTCAACGCGCGCAAGCTCTCCATCTACGGCGGATCGAACGAGATCCAGCGCAACATCATCGCCAAAGCAGTGCTCGGTCTCTAGCAATAGCGCCACAAGAGGATCGGATGGATATCCAGTTCACGGAAGAGCAGGAATTGTTGCGGTCCAGCGTCCAGCGCCTGTTGCGCGACAAGTATGATTTCGATGCGCGCCGCAAGATCGTCGCGAGCGAGGAAGGGTTCAGCCGAAAGCAATGGGCCGAATTCGCCGAACTCGGCTTGCTCGCTGCGCCGTTCTCGGAAGATGTCGGCGGGCTCGGGGGCGGGCCGCTGTCGACCATGATGATCATGCAGGAGTTCGGCCGCCATCTCGTCGTCGAGCCCTTTGTCGAGACGGTCGTGGTGGCCGGCAGCTTGATCGAGCAGGCAGGTTCCGACACGCAGAAGCAAGCCTACATCGCCGACATTATTGCGGGAGCGAAGCTCTGGGCGCTGGCTTGGACCGAGAAGGGCTCGCGCTTCGATCTCGCCACCGTGACCACGACGGCGCGCCGGGACGGCAACGAGTATGTTCTCACCGGCAAGAAGACCGCGGTGCTGGCCGCACCCTGGGCGGATTATCTCATCGTCTCCGCCCGTACCTCGGGCCATCATCATGATCGCGGCGGCGTCAGCCTGTTCGTGGTCGATCGCCGTGTCGCCAACCTCGATCTGCAGAGTTTTAAGACCATCGATGGCCGCAAGGCAGCCGAGGTTAGCCTTCGGAGCGTGCGCGGGGAGTTGCTGGGCAAGGAGGGCGAGGGCGTTGCCGCGCTGGAGGCCTGCCGCGACCGCGCGATCGGCGCGCTCTGTGCCGAGGCTGTCGGTGCGATCGGTGAGCTGAACGCGGCGACGCTGGACTATTCCAAGACGCGAAAGCAGTTCAGCGTCACGATCGGCAGCTTCCAGGTCCTGCAACACCGGATGGTCGACATGTTCATCGCGCATCAGGAGGCGCTGTCCCTGATGCAGCACCTCAGCCTCAGTCTTGGCAGGGATGAGGCCGGCGTCTCGCGGCTCGCCTCGGGCGCAAAGTCCAAGATCGGCTATGCCGCAAAATTCGTGGCCGATCAGGCCGTGCAGTTGCACGGCGGCATGGGTATGACCGACGAGCTCAATGTCGGTCATTACTTCAAGCGGATCTCTTCCATCAATATCCAGTTCGGCGATCCCGCCTACCACGTGTTGCGTTACTCGCAGCTCGACGCGGCCGCCTGAGACAGAGAGGCAAGCATGTCGTCACCCGAAGCAGTCATCGTCTCCACCGCACGCACCGGCGTCGGCAAGGCCTATCGCGGCGCGCTCAACAACACCGACGGACCGACGCTTGCCGGCCATGTCATGGCCGAGGCGGTGAAGCGCGCCGGCATCGCGCCCGGTGAGGTCGAAGATGTGGTCATGGGCTGCGCGATGCAGCAGGGGACCATGGTGATGAACGTTGCGCGCAAGGGCGCGATCCGCGCCGGGCTTCCGGTGACCGTTGCCGGCACGACGATCGACCGCCAATGCGCCTCCGGCCTGCAGGCGATCGCGGTGGCCGCGCGCTCGGTGATGCTCGACGGCGTCGAGATCGCGATCGGTGGCGGCATCGAGTCGATCAGCCTGGTGCAGAACGATCACATGAACAGATTCCATGCAGTCGACGACGAGCTGATGGCGATGAAGCCGGACATGTACATGTCGATGCTCGACACCGCCGAGGTCGTCGCCGAGCGTTACAAGATCGGCCGCGACCGCCAGGACGAATACAGCCTCGAATGTCAGCGCCGCATTGGTGCCGCGGTGCAGGCCGGACGTTTCAATGATGAGATCGTCCCGATCACGACCAGGATGGCCGTCGTCAACAAGGACACCAAGGAGGTCACCTACCAGCAGGTGACGCTGTCAAAGGATGAGGGCCCGCGCCCCGAGACCACGGCGGAAGCGCTCGCGAAGATCAAGCCGGTGTTCGAGGGCAAGACCATTACAGCGGGCAATGCCAGCCAGCTCTCCGACGGCGCATCGGCCTGCGTGATCATGAGCGACAAGATCGCCGCCAAGAAGGGCCTGAAGCCGCTCGGTATCTTCCGCGGCTTCGTCGCCGCCGGCGTCGAGCCGGACGAGATGGGCGTCGGCCCGGTCGCCGCGATTCCGCGGCTTCTCAAGCGTCACAATCTGAAGGTCGCCGACATCGATCTCTGGGAGCTCAACGAAGCCTATGCGGTGCAGGTGATCTATTGCCGCGATAAGCTCGGCATCAATCCGGACAGGCTCAATGTCAACGGCGGCTCGATCGCGATCGGCCATCCCTATGGCATGACCGGATCGCGACTGACCGGCCACCTCCTGATCGAGGGGCGGCGGCGCAAGGCGAAGTACGGCGTCGTGACCATGTGTATCGGCGGCGGCATGGGCGCAGCCGGCCTGTTCGAAATCATCCACTGATCGGGAAAAGCGGGAGATCATCGTGAAGACAGCGATCACTGAACTGTTCGGCATCCAGCACCCGATCATCCAGGGCGGCATGCACTATGTCGGCTTTGCCGAGATGGCGGCCGCGGTGTCCAACGCCGGAGGCCTCGGCATCATCACCGGCCTGACACAGCGGACGCCTGAGCTCTTGGCAAAGGAAATCGCGCGCTGCCGCGACATGACCGACAAGCCGATCGGCGTCAATCTCACCTTCCTGCCGAGCTTCACCGCGCCGCCCTATCCGGAATATATCGCGGCGATCCGCGAGGGCGGCGTCAAGGCGGTGGAGACCGCCGGCCGCAGCCCGGAGCAGTACATGCCGGCGCTGAAGGCCGCCGGCATCAAGGTGATCCACAAATGCACCTCGGTGCGGCATTCGCTAAAGGCCGAGAAGATCGGCTGCGACGCGGTCAGCGTGGACGGCTTCGAGTGCGGCGGCCATCCCGGCGAGGACGACATCCCTAACATGATCCTGCTGCCGCGCGCGGCCGACGAGCTCAAGATTCCGTTCGTGGCCTCCGGCGGCATGGCCGATGCGCGCAGCCTGGTCGCGGCGCTGTCGATGGGCGCTGCCGGCATGAACATGGGTACGCGCTTCATCGCCACCAAGGAGGCGCCGGTCCATCCCAATGTGAAGCAGGCGCTGCTTGACGCCACCGAGCTCGATACGCGCCTCGTGATGCGCGCGTTGCGCAACACCGAGCGGGTGCTGAAGAACAAGGGCGTCGACGAACTGCTCGAGATCGAGCGCGACAAGGGCGCCACGTTGAAGATCGACGACATCCATGAGCAGGTTGCGGGCGTCTATCCGAAGGTGATGATCGACGGCGAGATGGATGCCGGAGCCTGGAGCTGCGGCATGGTGGTCGGCTTGATCAACGACATTCCGACGGTGAAGGAGCTGATCGACCGCATCATGGCCGAGGCCGAGGCGATCATCCGCCAGCGGCTGACTGGATTCCTTGACGGGACGATCGAGCCTGCACGGACCCGCGCGGTCGCCTGACGAGGCGCGGCATACGAGCACGTCAAGACCGGGATAGCTGACGGCGTCACGAGGCTGACGCCGCAGCACCCTGAGAAAAAAAGAACACCAGGGAGGAAGAGCATGCCAGTCGCCGGTAGCCATCAATATCCCACCATGGAATCCGTGATTTACGGCAAGCCGTCGGCGGAGGCGCTGCGGGAGGAGGCCGAACGGCTGGGCGCCAAGCGCGTCTATCTGATCGCAAGCCGCACGCTCAACACCACCACCGACGAGATCGAGAAGATCAGGGCGGCGCTCGGTGACCGCCATGCCGCGACCTTCGATGGCGTGCCGCAGCACACCACCCGGGACGTGGTGACACAGATTGCGCGACAGGCCAAGGATGCTCAAGCCGATCTGGTCGTCGCGATCGGCGGCGGTTCGGTGGTCGATGCGGCCAAGATCGTGCTGATGTGCATGGAGCACGAGATCTTCGAACCGATGGGGTTCGACGGATTCGAGACCACGCCGGACCGCCGCTTCGGGGCATTTCGCGCGCCGAAGGTGCGGATGATCGCGATCCCCAGTACGCTCTCGGGCGGTGAGTACAATTCGGGCGCGCTGGTCACCGATACCAGCCGCAAGCTGAAGCAGATCTTCAATCATCCGATGATGATGCCGCGCAGCATCGTCCTCGATCCCGCGATCACGAAGTACACGCCCGAAAAACTGTGGCTGGGCTCCGGCACGCGGGCAATGGATCACGGCATCGAGGCGATCTGCTCGAGCCGTCCTAATGTGCTCACCGATGCCGTGTGCCAACAGGGGCTGCGTTATCTGCACGATGGGCTCCTGCGCACCAAGGACAACCCAAACGACGAAGCGGCACGGCTGAGCTGCCAATTGGGGTCGTGGATGTCGGCCTTCGGGTTGCAGGCGCGGGTGCCGATGGGCGCGAGCCATGCCATCGGCCATGTCCTCGGCGGGACCTGTGACGTGCCGCATTATTTCTGCACGGCCGTGATGATGCCGAGCGTGCTGCGATACAACCTGCCGGCCAGGGAGGTCGCTCAAAAATCGGTCGCAGCCGCACTCGGTGCGCCGGGGCGCGATGCCGGCGAGGCTTTTGCAGCGTTCATCGCGGAGCTCGGCCTGCCGCGCAGGCTTGCAGACGTCGGTGTGGCCGAGGACCGTTTTGAGCTGATCGGCAGGAACGCAATGCTGTCGATCTTCACGCGGGCGAACCCCCAGCCGATCCGTGAGCCCGGCGACATCGTCAAGATACTCAAACTGGCCGCCTGAAGCGGCCACTCAATCTCCGTCGCGCCCTGCTGCATGCAGGGCGCGCGCAAAACAACAATGGAGGAACGCGCGATGTCCTGGGGCACACGACTGGCCTGCGCACTCGTGATTGCGATGTACACACCTTGCTGGGCGGGTGACGCGCCGGGCGTCACGCCGACGAAGATCAAGATCGGTGGTATTTTCCCGCTGAGCGGACCAGCTTCTTCGATCGGCCAGGTCGGGCAGGGCGTGCAGGCCTATGTGCAATCGATCAACGATCGCGGCGGCATCCACGGGCGCAAGGTCGACTATGTCATGATGGACGATGCGTACAGCCCGCCCAAGGCGTTCGAGCATGTGCGAAAGCTGGTGGAGAGCGACGAGATCGCCTTCATGTTCAGCCAGCTCGGCACGGCGGGTAACTCCGCCGTGGCGAAATATCTTGCCGCAAAACATGTGCCGACGATCGCGATCGTCACGGGAGCGAGCAAGTTCACCAGCGTCAAGGACTATCCGCTGACGACCACCGGCCTCGTCAGCTATGACACCGAAGGCAAGATCTACGCAAAATATCTGATGCGTGCGCTGCCCGCGGCGAAATACGCAATCCTCTACCAGAATGATGATCTCGGCCGCGACTACGTCAACGCTTTCAAGGCCGTCCTGGGCGTCGATTTCGACAAGCGCGTGGTCACCGCCAGTTACGAGGTGACGGAACCGACCGTGGACTCGCAAGTGGTCTCGCTGAAGAGCTCGGGCGCGCAAGCGCTGCTTGTCGCCGGCACGCCGAAGTTTGCGGCGCAGGCGATCCGTCGTGCGGCGGAGACTGGATGGAAGGCGACGATCCTAATCAACTTCCCTTCGTCCTCGGTAGCTGGCACGCTGAGACCGGCTGGCCTGGAAAACTCCATCGGTGTCATCGTCGGGACCCCGAACAAGGATCCGAATGACCAGAAATGGACCGACGACGAGGCGATCAAAGCCTATCGCACCTTCTTCGATCGATACCTGGCCGGCTCCGATATCACCAACACCAGCTATCTGACCGGGTACCAGCAGGGCTTGGTACTGGAGCAGATCCTCAAGCAATGCGGCGACGATCTTTCGCGCGACAACGTTATCAAGCAGGCGAAATCGCTGAAGGACATTGCGCTGCCGACCGCGCTGCCCGGCATCCGCATCAACACCAGCGAAAGCAATAACATGATATGGACGCAGTTGCAGCTCCAACGATGGACCGGCACACGCTGGGAGCAGTTCGGTGAAATTCTCGACGCAAGCTCGGAGTAGGGCATCCGGCTCTGATGCTCGCAGTCTCAGCGTTGTCCTGTGGGTACAAAGATTCACCGGGAGCAAGCCATGATGGCTGACTTGCGCATATTCTCGTACCTGCCCAACCCGCGCGTCTGGAAGGCGACCATCGCCGCCCGGTTCTGCAGCGTGGACGTCGAGGTCAGGGGCGCGTCCGGCAAGGAGTTGCGGGACTGGCTGTGGGATTATGACGCGCGCCCCCTCGCGCAGGGCGAACGGGAATCCCTTTCGTTCTTTGCACGAACCGGGCGGGTCGGGTTGACCGGCGCGCAACTCTTCAAGACGGACGCTTTTCTGGAAGCACAGCCGTTCGGCAACGTGCCCGCCGCGTTCGGGCTTGACGGAAGGACCGGAATATTCGAGTCGAACAGCATCATGCGCGCGGTAGCGCGGCTGGGCGAGACGAGGTTTCCGCTTTACGGGCGTGACGCCTATGAAGCATCCAGGATCGACAGCTTTCTGGATGTCAGCCTGGTCTTCGCGCGGGATTCGCAGATCTATCTCCTTGCGCTGTCGGCTGGCACCATCGATGCGACCATTCACGCGCGCGCGAAGGAGGCATTCGCGATTTATGCTTCGGGGCTCGAGCAGGCGCTGTCGCCACGGCGCGATACGCTGGTGGGAGACGGCATCACGCTGGCCGACATCTGCTTTGCAGCCGAGCTTGCGCTGTTCATGAACGAGCACGCACGGACCGAGCAGTTGAGCGCGCGCGGGCTGGAGAGGGTTCTGCACGCCGGAATCCGGGGCGAGTACTCGCGCGTGTTCGCCCACTTTGATCGGCTGGTCGACCACACGAATTTCAGGCCGGACCTCAAACCGTACGTTGAAAAGTTGCTGTCAAAAGCGGCCGACTGAGGCTGCCAGCTCGAGCGAGGAGGATTAATCGCATGACCGCACCTGTCTGCCTTATTTCCGGCGTCGGACCCGGCACGGGGTCGGCACTCGCCAGGAGATTTACTGAGGGCGGCTATCGCGTCGCCCTGCTCGCCAGGAGCGAGGCGCGTCTAGCCGCACTCGAGACGGAACTGTCGGGCGCGAGGGCATATCGCTGCGATGTGTCGGATCCCGCGCAGATCGAAGCGGTGGCGTCCACCGTGGAGCGCGAGCTCGGCCATCCCGGCGTCGTCGTCCACAACGCCGTCGGCGGGGCGTTCGGCACCTTCCGCGAGATCGATCCGCAAGTTCTTAACCGTAACTTCCAGGTCAACGCAATGGGGTTGTTGTACCTCGCGAGGCGGTTTGCTCCGGCGATGGTCGACTCCGGCAAGGGCGCGATCGTTGCCACCGGCAATACCTCGGCATTGCGGGGCAAACCAGGTTTTGCCGGTTTCGCGCCGACCAAGGCGGCACAGCGGATTCTCGCCGAGTCGATCGCGCGCGATCTGGGTCCGAAGGGCGTGCACGTCGCCTACGTCGTCGTCGACGCTGTGATCGACCTGGAGTGGACGAGGAAGCGCTGGCCCGACCGGCTAGACGACTTCTTCATCAAGCCCGCGGCGATCGCCGATGAGATCTGGCATGTCGCACACCAGCATCGCAGCGCGTGGTCGTTCAATGTCGAACTGCGGCCTTTTGGCGAGAGCTGGTAGCCGGCAAAGACAACGTCGAACAAGACCCCTGGCCATAATAGCCAGCATCGAGTGTTGGGCGCTTCTGTAGAGATTCGCCGAATGAGCGGTTATGGAACGACCGCTCTTGCGGCTAAGCGCTTGTTGCAATCTCACTAGTCGTCGAGATGGGTACAATTGGCTCTGGCATGTTGCGGGAAATCCAGCAGAGCTTTCAAAGGCAGAGCGTGCTTCACGATCGGAGATTTCAGCACGATATAACTGAAGTACTTTTCGATCCCGATGTTGCGTTCGAGCAGGTTTTCCATCCGCTCCTATGTTCGACCGGCAGTTCGGCGGGTTTGGCGCCTTTCAATATCCTGTCAACGTGGCCTGCGGCGCGTCGGTAAAGGTCGGAAAGGCTCGGCCCGTAGCAGATCAGACCGGCGACCTCGGCAAACTCCCGCGTTGGGTACACCGCCGGCATTCGTCGTTCCCTTGCATGTGGGCGCAGTCAGGCGATCGGCAGAGCGGTCATTCTGCCGCTCGCAGACCCTGTTCTGTGGGCTCGTAGCGAAACCCGAGCTTCACCAGCCAGCCACCTTCAACCATCTTCATCGCCAATGCCGTCGAGCATGCCGGCCGGCTGCCGCCGAGGTGATAGACCGCGTCGCCGCGCTCGATCAAAAAGCCGTAGACGCGCGCCTGCCTTAGCGGCTTGAGCATGCTGGGAATGATAACAATGGAGCTGGTCACGGTTTGCCAAGCGCCGGCACTGTCGATCGTTCCAGAGAAGCGAGCCAGTACTCGTTACTTTCCGTCTCCTCGAAGCCTTAATCGATCGACGCCGACCGGAAAGCGAAGGGCGCGTCGCTGCGACCACCAGTAGGCTCAGCGGCCCCCAAAGCAGCCAAGCACCGAGAAGAGCGTGCGACTGAGGTGGCCTTCGGAACGAAGCACGGCACAACATGTTGACGTCTCGCCGAGGGGCGACCAACCATCCTTGGAGTGCCAGATGAGCAAGCGTAAACCAGCGACGTCAAAGCATATCCGCGGCCCGAAATCAGCCGCGAAGGCCCAACTGGCTGCTCAAGCTGTTGTCAGAAGCCCGAAAGCGAATTCTTCGCCTTCCATTGCCGCAGACTCGAACGAACCGCCCGCCAAGCGTCCTCAGGTTTCCCAAGAAGATGCCCTCGTTGAGCATGCGCCGCCTTTTGTTGGGCACCCGGAGACAGCCTTCCAGGTGACGGAGAACAGTTCAAAGAGAGAGATCGATTTTCTGTCGTCGGCCAGCGCGAACATGCGGGCTTATCAAGCGATGCTACTGGAAATGGCACAAGCCAACATGCAGCTTGCGATCGAGTATGCCCAAAGGCTGGCAACGATTAGGTCGCCCTTTGAACTTCCCGGCCTGGTTGCAGAGTTCACTAGCATGCGGATCGCAATGTTCCGGAAGCATTCGGCAGAGATGGTCAAAATTGGTACCAATCGAGCGGAGATATCGACGTCCGCATCAACAGCGCGTTGAGCAACGGCATCGGCGACGTCTGAGGTGGCGTCTCTGGACCAACCCTCGATCGCGTAGAAGGCGACGATTCGAACGGGATAGGGTGTTACCGCCGGAGAGGATGAGACGGATCACGGTCTCGAGGTTGGCTGGGGGCTGGGGCAGATAGACCGGGGCCGCTCCGCCAGCATCGGCGGCGATGCAAGGCGTGTTGTCAATCAGCGGGCGGTGCAGGGGGGTTCCATGTGTGCCTGCGCGTTGGGGCCTTAAGACGAGGGCCGCAGCGATTGCGCTCGTTGAGGCCCTTGCACGGTCAAAATAAGCCGGGAAAAATGAACAAGCGGCGTGCTAGCTATAGCGTGCCGCGCTGATCGTGCGGAACGTCGCGGCGCCCGGCCGCAGGAGCCGTCACAAGCGAGCGGCGCCTGCGGCCGATGTTGTGGCATCATTCGCCGACGTTGACGCTGCCGCGACGTCATCGCCCGGCCAACTGCGAATAGTCTTGATGGACCGCGGCAGACGCTTCACGACCTCACAGGATCGTGGACCTAGTTGTGAGTGAAGCGCGGACAACAGAAAGCCGCAGGCATTGTCGCTCTGCGGCACCGGGCTCAAAATCGCTAGGTTCTGAAACTGCCGCCGCAGCCCCGGTCCTTGAACAGTGATCGTAGTTGCGATGCGTGTGGAGTCAAAAATCTGTTCCGAGACGAGGAACACGGCGAGTGTTGCTGAACTGAGACAAAATGAGCGATCGAAAAACAGCAGTCATCGGACTGAAGCGGACCATTAGGCGAGGTGCGCGCGACGGTCGCGACTTAAAAGAACGGAACGCACGGTGGCGCAAGGTGTGCTCCATGCTGTGCGGCCTAGCCGGCCTCGATGACGCGCAGTTTCGCAATTTGCAAGAGGCTGAGTACTTCCTGTTGTCGAGCAGGTAGCGCGACCGGCAGCGGCTGATGACGCATCGCCGGCGGCTGCGAACGTGACAGGAATAAGGCGCGAAGAATCCGCGCCGGCCGTTCTCTAAAATACAACCTCCAAAGGCGCTGAGGTTGTAGGAGACGCCGGGGTATATTCGCGGATGGAACACATCTCAGGCTTCCGCAGTTGGAGACTCGTTGAAGAAGGAAGGTAGACTGCCCGTCGTTGGCCCCCTGACGGCGGGTTATTTTTGTGAGTTGCGTATGCGGCGTACCCGACCGGCGATGCCGGGCTTCATTAAGCCTCAGCTCGCCACCCTCAAGATGAAAGCCCCGTCGGGCGGGGACTGGATTCACGAAATCAAATACGACGGCTACCGTATCCAGCTTCACCTCGACGGCGACACCCACAAGGCCTTCACCCGCAACGGGCACGATTGGATAAAGCGGTTTCTCCGTCATCGCCGGCGCCTTCGACCTTCCATGCCAGGCCATCATCGACGGAGAGGTGGTCGTGGTCCATGAGGGGCGAACTAACTTCTCCGAACTCCAGGCCGAACTCGCAGGAGGCCGTCAGGATCGTTTGCAGTATTACGCCTTCGATCTCCTGTGGCTGGATGGTCAGGACCTTCGGAAGACCTCCCAGCTTGCGCGGAAAGAGCTGCTGAAAGATCTATTCGGGACCCACGGCGTCGAACCACTGGCTCTCTACAGCGAGCACGCCGAAGGCGACGGGCACGAACTGTTCGAGGCCGCAGCACGATTGAATTTTGAAGGCATCATCTCCAAGCGTGTTGACGCTCCGTACCGATCGGAGCGGACTGAAGCTTGGTGGAAGGTGAAGACCGTCCGGCGCGAGAAATTCCCCGTGGTTGGCTTCGTCAAAGATCCGACCGGAGTCGCCACCCTCTACCTCGGCAAAAAGGAAGGCAAAGAGCTGCGCTACATTGGCAAGGTCGGGACCGGCTGGAGCCGAACCACGTCGGCCCAAATCCGCAAGGCACTGGATACGGTCGTCAGCCCAAAGCAGAAGCTCACCAAATCGATTAAGAAGCCCATGGCTACATGGGTTGAGCCCAAGTTCTCTGCTGAGGTTGAATATCGCGACATAACGTCCGAGGGGCTGCTACGAGGCAGCTCCTTCAAGGGGCTCTCGAAGGGAACCGGCGGTCGATAGGAGCGTTTCTCCGGTGGAGGACGCTATGACTACCGAAACCCAAGATAAAGCCGCTGAATGCGCAAGAGAGGCTCGTAAACAGGCTGCGTTATTGGCTCCGGGTAGGGTTCGCGATGCACTCATCGAAAAAGCCAGACAATATGAGGCCGAAATCCCCGACGAGGTAAGGCCTCATTGACGAGCGCGAGGCCTTGGAAGTATCCGGCATCCGCCGGAGCGCTCCAGCGAGAGTGAGTGGGCCGCGACCAGACATCTGGACGATCTCTTCTAGGTCATAGTCGAAGTCAATTTTGGACAAAGGTTGCCTCCGACAATTATCGACGGTGCATGCACGCCTGCACATACTCTCTGATGGCGGGATCAATGTTGCTCCTAGTAAGACCCATCGCGCGGGCCTCGTCTTTGCACCTTTCCAATTTTGCTTCGAACGCTGGATTGTTCGCGGCCGCGCACTGACGGCGCTGCGGACCGGGGGGATATTGCTTGCAATTTTGCGCATGAGCAGTTGAGCTGCCGAGAACCAGTGAGACGGCAATCAGCGTTCGGAGCAGCACCATGTCATTTCTCCTCGCCGGTTTTCCACCAGGCAGAGGCTCCAACAACGGCAGCGCGCGCGCAAACGCGTTCAGTTGCTCGGCCTCGTTCTCCAACCATATTCCTGATGCGGAATCGTTGCGGTGATATCGACGTCTTTGTCGGCAGACTGGCGCCACGCTGCGACCCCGAGACATACGGTCAACGTCAAAGCCGTCGCCAACAGCAGTACGGATAAGAACTGGCTCACGCGCACCCCCGATAGGATCGCGGCGCGACAGCCGCGCATAGCAAGGCGATTCGGAAAATGCAGGCGCGCTGACCTAAGGAACGTTTTCCCCAGGTTGAAATTCGTTGGCCCAACTCCCGCGTGGCCTTTGACCCGCCGCGACTACGTGAGCCGGTTGAGGCGGTGACAGCAAAAGGCCCGCCGGTTCAGTGGCGGGCCTAGCACTCCCGGCGCTCTGATCCGAAATTGGATCGGCGGCCGAAAGCATTGGGGCTGGAAGGCGAGCCGTGCCATGTTCCGCCGTTAATGACAATGGGTGGAACAGCGGACTCCGGTAGTTGTCCGGAGTCCATTTTCGGAACGGGGTGTTCTACTGTGAGAACACCGGCGAGATTTGAGTACTGATAAATTTCTAGTTGCCCGGGATGGCCGCAGTGGGGCTGGAACCGCGCTGCGGCTTTTCCCGTTAACGCCTGGATCGCCGCGCCCGCTCAGTCTGATGCCGTGACGCTGGCGCCGCTCTATTTGTTGCTGTGTGATGGGCAAGATCGGGCTGATCATCATAATTGCGGCTATCGCCGCCTACGCGGCAGACCGGCGCTGGAATGATAGTCGCTACACCGACAGCACAGCCGCCGTATTATGACATGCACAACGTGCGTTAGGTTGGTAGGGCCGCTTCAGTTAGCGGCCTCGCGGTAAGCACTCATTCGGCCATAGCGACCGTGGGACCCGACGGTTCGCGCCCGGCGGTTGCGAACGTGACGGGAATGAGGCGAGGGGTCTCTCGTCTCCGCGCCGGCTGGCTCTCTAGGGACATATTTGGCGCCCAGCACGTGCAGCGGAAAGTCCCCTCGAGTGCATGGTGAGCGTTGATGCCGAAAGATGGAAAATTCGCCGCATCAGTTGGGACAGCGCTGCTGTTGTCTTGCTGCTCGATTGGCGGTTGTGCGACTTCGACTGTCGGGTCGGCAGCTATGGACGCTCATGCTGAAGCACCGGTGAAAACAACCGGTCATTCCGCAATAGGAGAAGTACCGCCCCAGCGCGAGACGCCTAGCATGACAGCCGACGAACGGCTGACGCTTCGGAATGAACTGATCGCCGCGCGCGACCGTCAGGCGTCAAAAGCCAAGAGCCAGACTTCGCCCCCTCAACCATGAAAGCCACTGCAAGCCCACGCTGTTCCGATCCAGTAACGTTTTCGGGCTGAGCAAAATTGACCATATGTTCGGAACCGGACATGGCAGACTTCCATCATCACCGCGCGGTCCTTGGCTTTTATCGGTGATGAGAACGCCTCCTTGCGCTCCCGCCTCCTTCCTCTGGAAAGGAGCAGCGCCCCATGCGACGCCGTTTCGCACAAACCACCTCCCTTGAAGAACGCCTTGCAGAACAAGCCAGACGGCTGCGCGAGGAAGCCGAACTGCTTCCTCATGGGCCTGTACGCGAGGCCGCCATCCGTAGGGCTCGCCAGGCTGAGACCGGCTCGCACATGAGCGAGTGGCTGAGATCCCCCGGGCTAAAGCCGCCCGAGTAGCCACCCGTAAAACTCCCAATAGACCTTGGCACAAACTGCACATGCCAAGGAAAAAAGTCCCAGCTACGCTAGGCGATGCGTGAAGAATGGGGCTTCCGGATTTTCGTTTGCGTGGCCGGGTCGATACCCGTCCTCGTGGTCGCAATCTTGTTGTTCAAGCTGTAAGGCCGCCTCAGTTGGCCGTCATATCCGCGCCATGGCGCAGGAAATTCAGACGGTGATTGCCGGGCGGGCAACCTAGGGTGCCTTTCGGAGCGGCCTGATTTTGGTTGCAGAGGCGGCGCGGGTGGCCAATCGGCGGGCTGCAATCCCAGGATAAGATCCAAGGAATTAGAGGCCATCCCACTCATGCGAACGTTAGCCAAGCATGGCAGAGTCATTCGGTGACGCTTTTACCCTGGTTGAGGTGACCGCAGACATTTCGTTTGCGGGAGAACCAACGCAGCAGCTTTGGATCGCATTAGCTAAACCCAGTCAGGCAGTTGCACTCGTTCGCGCAGCTGTGCCAGAGGGCTGGGGTGCACGGCTCCTGGCAACGATAGATCCGCTGAATGAAGATGCCCGGAAAGCATTTGAAGAACTCAAGCTTGAGCCGGGCGCCGTGCACAAATTGCCATCGATCGTCAATGTCGCCAGCTATCGACCCAGAGTTCTGAGGACCTCGATGCTGCCTGCGAGCCACGGCTTCGAGTGCTTGGCCAACGCCAGGGGCGCCATTGGCACGCCCTGTAAAATAGCGAGGTATTCGACGATACTACCTCTCGGTCTTCTGAATGGGCTTGCCGTCCTTGGCTTCGCGCGAAATACCACCCCGGCTTAGATCGTCAGAAGTCCAACCCCGCGACTCCGAGTTATTTGTGTCGGAAGCGACGATCCTCGTTTCGACATTGTTGCATTTGGGGCATTCGAATAATCGGTGTTCGAAGCCAATGGGTCCTGTCGAAACACGCTCCAGCAACATCTTGGTTTGACATCGGGCGCAACGGGGACGTTCAAAGCGGGATAGCGGTTGCTGATCGGACATATAGCTCACCGTATTTGGCGGGAGCACTACCGAACTCTCAGTCACCGATAGAGACCAAAGGCGGGCGGTGATCTTTACAATGTGGAGCGCCGTCGTCTGACAAACTAGGCCATTCCCAGATTCAATTCAGGCCACAAGGCTGAAAACAGCTGAACGTATGACCAATATTGCTCATATCGAATAGGCGAGCCAAAACGAAAATCGGCCCAGCGCCGAACGCGCGTTCGACAACGAGCCGTTCCGGGTGGATGGCGCTGCTAGTATCACGCCACAGACCGCTACCCCAATCTTCTAAGGGAAGTATCGTTCCTATGATTGGGCGAAGTTGTCCGGAGCGCGACCACCCATTGGGTAACGAAAGTTATTGGAACGGGAGGCGGGTCCCTAGTCTTTTCAAGGCATGAAGCGATATTTTTTCAATGTTCACAACGTGGAGCCCAGTGGTAAGCGCTTAGCCGCAACCCTATTGAGGCTGGCTTGACGTTTTGCGGAATCGCCACGGCATGAGGTCTTCGATACGGCTATGGGGATGGCCGTCGATGATCGTCTCGAGTGTTTCGGCGATGTAGGCGGCCGGGTTGACGTCGTTGAGCTTACAGGTCGCCACGATGGAGGCGAGCAAGGCCCAGTTTTCGGCTCCGACCTCATGACCGGCGAAGAGCGCATTTTTTCTAGTCAGGCAGACTGGCCGGATGGCGTTCTCGACCGGGTTCGTGTCGAGCTCGAGGCGCCCGTCTTCGAGGAAGCGGGTCAGCCC
>NZ_JBEPOS010000024.1:0-101357 GCF_040546885.1 Bradyrhizobium sp. S3.2.6
AACAAGCCGCGAGGACAAACAGCTATGTGTATCGTTAAACAGAGGTCTCGTGCCCCGGACGCAGCGCAGCGCTCCTTCAGCGGTGCGCGGCAGAGCCGGGGCCCATGCAGCAGCGCACTGTGTCGCTTTCTGGGTCCCGGCTCTACGCAGCAATGCGACGCGTTGCAGCGCGTCCGGGACACGAGGGCGTCCGTACCCAGCAACGATAAATCCGTGGACGCGTGGCCACCGTCCCGTCACTTCTGCATGTACTTTCGCTCTTGTAACAAAACCGTCACGCAGCAAAACTAAACGATTGCCGGGGGCCGCGGTTCGGCGGCCAAGCCGCCTCACCGCTAGGAGATTTAGATGCGCCGTTCACTGGTGTTGCTGTCAGCCGGACTGACAGTGCTTTCCACCGGATTTGCCTCCGCCCAGAACAACACGCCCCGCAACCTGATCCTGTTCATTCCCGACGGGCTGCGCGCACTGAAGATCACCCCCGAGACCGCGCCGGCCATGGCCGAGGTCCGCGACAAGGGCGTCAATTTCAAGAACTCGCATTCGCTGTTCCCGACTTTCACCATGGCCAACGGCTCAGCGATGTCGACCGGCCATTATCTCGGCGACACCGGCGTGTTCTCCAACACGATCTGGACCAACTACACCTCGGTGCCCGCCGGCGACACCGTGGTCCCCTTCATCGAGAACGACGCCGTGCTCGGCGACATCGACGAGCATTTCAAGGGCGACTATCTCAACGAAGAAACTGTGTTGAAGATGGCCCGCGACAAGGGCTTCAGCACTGCCGCGCTGGGCAAGCACGGTCCGACCTACCAGTGGGACCACACCGATCATCCCGACAAGCCCGGCCTGCATTCGGTCGTGTTCGACGACGCCACCGGCACCAAGATTGGCGTACCGCTGTCGGACGAGGTGAAGGCGGCGTTGACCAAGGCCGGCCTTGCCCTCGCCGCGCCGTCGCGCGGCGACAATGCCAAGGCGGGCGATGCCAAGACGCCCGGCACCACCGTCGCCAACGTCGCACAGCAGGCTTATTTCGCCGATGTCGCCACCAAGGTGCTGCTGCCGATGTTCAAGGCACGCAACAAGCCGTTCGTCCTCGTTTTCTGGTCGCGCGATCCCGATGGCAGCCAGCACAACACCGGCGACAGCCTGAACCAGATCCTGCCAGGCATCAACGGGCCGACCTCGATGGCTGGTATCAAGAACGCCGACAACAACCTCGCCCAGATCCGCAAGGCACTCGACGAGCTTGGCCTTTCCGCCAACACCAACATCATGATCCAGGCCGACCACGGCTTCTCGACCATCTCCAAGGAGAGCAAGACCAGCCCATCGGCCAAGCTCAACTACGACGACACGCCGAAGGACTTTTTGCCGATGGGATTCCTGGCGATCGACCTTGCGAAAGCGCTGGACCTGCCGCTGTTCGACCCCAACGACAAGAACGCCGCCGTCACCGGCAACGCCCATCCGAAGGCCGGCAACGGCGTGCTCGGCAAGGATCCGACCAAGCCCGACCTCGTCATCGCCACCAATGGCGGTTCGGACCTGATCTACCTGCCGAATAAGGACAAGAAGCTGGCAGCGAAGACCATCAAGGCGCTGATGGAGCAGGACTACGTCTCCGGCCTGTTCGTCGACGACCAGCTCGGCCGCTTCCCCGGCACCCTGCCGCTGTCGAGCATCAATCTGCGCGGCAAGGCGGCAACGCCGACGCCGGCGATCGTGGTCAACTTCCGCTCCTATGCCAGCGAGTGCGGCGAGGCGCCGACCAACTGCTCGGTGCAGGTAGCCGACACCGTGCTGCGCCAGGGCCAGGGCATGCACGGCAGCTTCAGCCGTGGCGACACCTACAACTTCATGGCTGCGATCGGTCCGGACTTCAAAGCCGGCTTCGTCGACGAGCTGCCGGTCAGCAATGCCGACGTCGGCATGACTGCGGCTCAGCTCCTCGGCCTGCGCGGCTCGGAGAATGGCGGCTTGGTCGGCCGCGTCATGTCGGAGGCGCTTCCCAACGGCATCGTGCCGAAAGCGTTCAAGGCGGTGGAGAAGTCGAAGAAGAAGTCCGAGAACGGTCTCGAGACCGTGCTTAACGTCCAGCGCGTCGGCAGCCAGCGCTATTTCGACGCCGCCGGCTTCCCCGGCCGCACGCTCGGCCTCGAGCCGGACGCCGGCAAGCAAAAAACGGCGGGGAAATAACCCCGCCGCTCTTTTTCGCGCCTCGCAAGGGGCGCGGGAATGTCTTGGTCCTTAGTTCTTACATTCCAATGTCGAACACGTTCGGCAATTGGCCCGCCAGAGGCAGTGCGGTGGCGCCCAGAAAGGTCGCCACCATCGCCATCAGGCGACGGTTGTTGTGGCGCTTGCCGCGCATCTGGCCGGCGATCCACTCCAGCATCTCGCTGTTGACCTTGGACGCATAAGACGGCGCCCAGCTCTCGATGTCCTGCGCCAGCGCGACATTGCGCGGCGGCACCTTCAGGCCGGAGGCGCTCGCGGCGTAATGGGCCACGGCCTTGGCAAGCAGATCGTCGAACCGGCCACCATCGGTGCGCTCGGTCGCGGCTTCGTTGATCTCAAACAGTGCCTCGGCTTCGGCGCGGCTGACCGGCTGGTCGTTGACGGCGGTTGCGGTCAGGATACGGACGCACCAGGCGGTGTCATCGGCATCGAGCGAGCGGGAAAAGTGCACCCGGCCCTTCGTGGTTGGGCCTTCGCCCGTGATCACGCCGTCGCGCACGATGGAGAGCGCATGGGCCGCGGTATCGCGGCAGGACGGTTCGAGGGACGGCGACTCAACGGACTTCTCAACGGACTTGGGCAGTGCGGCGGACATAGTTCACTTCCAGATTTCTTCTGATCGACCAGCATTTTCATGCGGGCGTAAAGGGGTGGTTAACGATTCGATATGGGGATCGCGACTTTTCTCAATGGTTGCCGATTAGTCGCTATGAGGACCGTTTCGGTTCCGGAGAGCGTCGGGCGAGCGTGATGCGGGTCATAAAAGGCTTTATCGGGGCAATCCAGCCCCGTCATCCCGGGTGGAGATGCTTCGCCGCAGGTGCCCCTGTAACAGAAAGATGCTAGGAGATCGGCTCTTCAGAGAAGGAATTCACATTTTACTTGAAGCGGTTCACTTGGCGTTCACTTGGCCTCGCCGAGGCCCTATAATGATGCTGACGGCCAGACAGTAATTCCCAAGCAAATTCAATGCGATGAGGTAGAACCATGACACTTCCGATCGGCACCACCGCACCCGACTTCGAAGCCGAGACCACCGAAGGGAAGATCAAGTTCCACGACTGGATCGGCAACAGCTGGGCCCTGCTGTTCTCGCACCCGAAGGACTTCACGCCGGTTTGTACGACGGAGCTCGGCGCTCTCGCCAAGTTGAAGCCGGAGTTCGACAAGCGTGGCGTCAAGTTGATGGGCCTCTCGGTCGATCCGGTCGATCGCCATTCGAAGTGGTCGGAGGACATCAAGGAGACGCAAGGCGCCGCCCCGAACTACCCGATGATCGGCGACACCGATTTCAATGTCTCGAAGCTCTACGAGATGCTGCCGGCCTCGACCTCGGGCGATCCCCTCACCCGCACGCCGGCCGACAACCAGACCGTTCGCAACGTCTTCATCATCGGGCCGGACAAGAAGATCAAGCTGGTGCTGGTCTATCCGATGACCACGGGCCGGAATTTTCAGGAAATCCTGCGCGTGATCGACTCGCTCCAGCTCACAGCGAAGCATCGCGTCGCGACGCCGGCCGACTGGTCGCAGGGCGAGGACGTCATCATTGCGGGCTCGGTCTCGAACGACGAGGCCAAGACCATCTACCCGCAGGGCTGGAAGGAACCGAAGCCCTACATCCGGATCGTGCCGCAGCCGAAATAAGGACCGTTATCCGGTCACACGATCCGCCACCAACGGACCCGCGGTCGACGAGACCGCGGTCACCACCGCGCCCCAGCAACCGATCCTCGATCATGCCAAGGGACGCGAGCGCGCGCTCGCCGCTTCCGCAAAGGTTGAGCGTTGCTTTGACACTATTATGAAACCCGCTATCGTCATCGCTCCATGCAAACCGTGGGGGACACGATATGGACGACGATAAGCCAATCACCGAGCAGGCGATGCAGACGATCACCAGCGCCGTGGACGTGACCAAGGACGCCGCAGTCACCGCCGCGAAGAAGGTGAAGAAGGCCGCCAAGAAGGTTGCGAAGAAAGTCGCGCCGAAGAAGGCTTCCAAGAAGAAGGCCAAAAAGGCCGCCAAGAAGTCGTCGAAAAAGGCAGCCAAGAAGTCCGTGAAGAAGACGGCCAAGAAAGCAGCCAAGAAAACGGCGAAGAAAGCCGCGAAGAAGAAAAAGAAGGCCAAGCGCTGATCGCAGCGCGTCTCCGGGTGTGGGCGCGCCCGGAGACGTCTCCTCTACCGGCCCGGCCCTACCCTCTCCGCTTCGACGCGCGCCGGCCCGGGTGGTGCTTTCCCTTCGGATCGCGAAATTCGCTGCGATGGCCGCGCCGGTCTTCGGCGTTGAAGCGCCGCCGCTTTGCGGGTGAGCCGAACGCCTTGATCACCTTCCTCCCGTTGACCTTCTTGATGACATAGCCACCCTCGGTCATCGAGAACGGCGCCTTCAGCGTTCCCTTGTGGTCGAACTTGGTGCCGCGGGGATGCTTGAATGGCTCGAACCAGGACGGATAGACGAAGTTCGACATCGGCAAGCCGTCGACGTCGAAGGAATCCTCCTCAACGGCGTCGCAGACCTCATAGGCGTATTGGGTATTCGGATTCTTGTCAGCCCAGAGATTGGCCATGGGGTCGAGCACCATCTCGAACAGCTCGTGCGACGCCGCCACGCTGATCGGCTCCTCGCCCAGTGCCTTGACGAAGATCTTCGAGATCGGCTGGCCGCGATGGGTCAGCTCATGGCGCCCGAGCATGTTCTTGTGCAAGGCATTGTCGAAATAGACCAGTTGCCAGTCGGTGGCCTTCGGCTTGCGCGTGACATAGAGGTCGACCGGATAGCCCCACACCGGCAGGAAATGCTTGTCGTAACACTTCTGGAGCGCCGCGGTGAGCTGGCTCATCTCACGGTCGTTGATCGACTCCCTGGCGTAGTTGATGCAGGCAATCCGAACCGGCTTCAGGGATCTGCCGAGCAGTGCGCGCTTCGCCTTCTTCATGGAAATCACCGCGTGAAAGGGAAACTGAAATGCGGCAAGCCTAGCACGAACGCGGCCTGCACGTCAGGGATGTATTCCGGCAGCGGCGCCTACGAGCCGAAGCGCCGGTTGACCACGAATACCGCGGCCGCGCACATCGCCATGCCGGCGATCGCCAGCGCATCGAGCTTCTCGCCGAACAGCAGATAGGCCATCAGCGCTGTGACGGCCGGCACGAGGTAGAACAGGCTCGCAACCGACGTCGCAGCGGCGTGGCGGATCAGCCAGTATAAAAGGCCTATCGATCCGATCGAGAGGGCAACCGCAAGCCAGCCGAGCGCGAGCACGAACTCCTGCGTCCAGTGCACGACACGATCCTCGAACAGGAAGGCGCCGACCGTGAAGAAGATCGTGACGGCCACATACTGGACGAGATTGCCGGCGCGCCAGTCGATGTGGTTGCAGTAGCGGCGCTGATAGAGCGTGCCGAGGGTGATGCTGATCAGCGAGACCACCGATGCGAGCCAGCCGAGCCCGGCCTCGCCGGTCATGGGGCGGTTGTGCAGGATCAGCGCCACGCCGCCAAGACCGAGCAGCAGTCCGCCCCATTGCACCGGCGTCACCTTCTCGCCGAGCCAGCGGTTGGCGATGGTCGAGGTCAGGATCGGCTGCAGGCCCGGAATGAGCGCTGAGAGTCCCGCCGGAATCGAATGGGCGATCGCAATCGCGGTGCCGCCGAGATAGAAGCCGTGGACGAGAATGCCGGCGACCGCGCTGTGCGCGATGCCGATGCGATCGGGCCATTTCGGACGGGCAACGCCTGCAATGATCGTCATCAAGCCGACCACCACCGCCATGCGGATGGCGAGGTAGGTCAATGGATCGGCGTTGTTGATGACGTATTTGGTGCCGATGAAACCGGTGCTCCAGAGCAGCACGAACAGCACCGGTGCCGCCCTTGCGGCCAAATGATCTTGATTATGATTCATTGCCGTCCTCATTGCCCGAGCGGGGGCGGTGCGGCAATGCGAATTTCGGATGCTGCGCTGCGAGGAAGACGACGGCTCAGATCAGCCGATCACCATTCTTCCGGACAGGGATCGATGATCTTCCAGAGCTCGACCCCGTTCTTGATTTTCTTCATGTCGGTGGTGAGTCCGCCGTTGCGGCGGATCCAGTCCTTCACCGTATCAGGATAGTACGACATCAGGTCGGACGTCCCTTCCGCACTGGTGATCTTCATGCCGAAGGTGAAGGCCTTGTCGTAATACGCCTGGTGGAAGCCGAGGCTTGCGCGCGGCGTCACGCAGATCTTGTTCATCGGCACGATGCCGAGCACCAGCGTGCAGGCCGAGTTGCAGATGCCGTCGATGATGACCCGCTCGCCCTTGTCGCGAACGCGCTTGTACCTGACCTTGTACTCCTCGACGTAACCGCCATGGTCACGCGTGATATGCAGCTCGGCGCGCGCTGGCGTGGCAGCAGCGACGAAGAGCAACAGCAGGCTGAGGAGCGTGATGCGCATGGCGGCGTGACGACGAAACCTTGCAGGAATGAACCGGCCTCGAAGAGCCCCCAAGGAAAACCCCAGGACGCCGGCGGAAGGAATCTTAAACCGAATTCTCTTTGGCCATACTTGTGTGGGGAATTCGTTAAGCATCCCCAAAAGGCCAAAAATGGGCAGGCTTCGAGCCCAGTTCCGGCAATTCTGTCACACCCACCGGGGAATCTGCTGGATTTGCCCCGATTTCCGGGCCTGGGACGGGTGCCCCGGCGGCCCGAAATGGCTATAGATGGCAGACTTAGTCGCGCGGGTTCCGGAGAATCGAGATGAGCAAGTTGAAGCTTCTAGCCGCGGTTGCTGCCCTGTCGGCCGCAATCCTAGCCCCTGGTCTTGCGGAGGCACGAGGACACCACCGGTACCATCGCTATTACGCCAACCCACTGCCCTACCAGATCAGCTATCTGCACAATTACGGCCCGGGTATCACCCCCGGCACCTTCGCCTTTTACGATGGCCCGTCGACCAACCACTGCTATCAGAGCGCGGCCGCCTATGTCGGCCAGGATGGCCGGCGGCACCCCTGCTACTGAGGGGAGCCGCGGCGGCGTCTTGCGGCGGGCTGTCTAACCGAGGGCCCCTCGACAGCAGCACCTGCTTCTCGATTTCATAGACCAGCAGCTTGACGGGTCCTTGCCGACCTCGCTCCCGGAGCGCGTGGCATCGATCGTCCGGAGCGCGCCGCTCGCCTTTCATCAGTATTACATTTCGGTTCTGCCACAATTTGATCAGAACAACTTCGATATTCTGTATTGCGTAAGTGGAGAAAGACATCATGAAGCTGAAGATCGGCCTCGTCGCCGCGTCCCTGTTCGGTGCCATCGCGGCATCGCCGACGGCATCGGCCATGCCCGTTGCGCCTGCACCTGCGACGCCGCAGGTCTCCGACGTCGAGCAGGTCCGCATGGTCTGCAACGCCTGGGGACGCTGCTGGTGGCAGCCGAACGTCTACGGCTACGGCCCCGGATATTATGGGCCGCCGCGCTATTACGGTCCCCGCTATTACGGACCGCGTTATTATGGCCCCCGCTATCGCCGCTGGTAAGATTGAAGGGGCCTTCGGGCCCCTTCGCTTTTGCGAAAAGACCTCACCACCGGTCAGCCGATGAGCCGAGACCGTTGACGGTGACATCGGTCTGAGAGCTCCTCGTGGCATGATGTCCGCAATATTACGGCACTGAATCCTGTTTACTGAATCGTCGTGTTTCGCCATTGATGGCCATGTACCAACGTTCATTTTATTGTCACATTGCAGCATCCGGCCAGACGCATGTTCTTCGACGCTCTCGCCCCCTCCTCCGCGCTCCAACTGACCCGGTTTACCGACGTCGACGCGTTTCGACCGGCTGAGTCGCTGGAAGACGCCCGCAGCATTCCGCTCGACGTCGCCAATTTCGCAGCCGCGCGGGCAATCGTGAACTTGCCGGCATGCAGGATTATCGTCGCGAGATCGTTTGCGCGTATCCTTGACACCGCCTACCGCGCGCCAGGCGGCATGGTGATCCTGCCGATGAGCGATGATCTGCGCGCCAGCTCGAGCGGAATGGACATCGACTCGCGCTTCTTCATTGCCCTGCGTGGCTACCATGACTGCCACTTCGTCGAGCCCCAGATCAATCATCATGCGCTGATCATGTTCTCGCCCACGCTCAGGGATCGCGGATGGTTCGATCGAGCCGACGCATTGCGGGTTCGCATCGCAGACCCCGCCGCTCATCTCTACGCGCGGCAGCTTGTGCAAGACATCCTCAGGACCGCATCGGTCGCGCCGCAGATGTTCGAGACCACGGAAGCCGCCGCCCATCTCCAGGAGGGGCTGCTGCTCGCCTTCGATGACCTGTTTCGAACGAATCCGCTGTCGGAGCGTAGCGCCCCGAATGCGGGCGCGCGATCTGCCAGGCTCGTCCAGCGGATCGACGATTACGTCGCTGCCTATCCGACCTCCCCGATCTATACCGCCGAGCTTGCTGGTGAGTTCGGCGTCTCGATCCGGACCCTCGGCGGTGCTGTGGCCAAAGTGCGCGGCATGAGCCTGCATCAATACATCCGCCTGAAGCGGCTGTGGGCTACCCGCACGCAGCTTCTCAGGAGCGGTGGTGCGTCGGTCGCCTCGTGCGCGCGCGCCCAGGGCTTTCATCACCTCGGCGAGTTTGCCGCAGCGTACCGGACGACCTTCCACGAAGCGCCCTCGGACACTCTCGCGCGGGCCCGGCAAACCGGTCTTCCGGCCAACTGATCACAACCACACGGCGCGGTGCCTGCCTTGGCTCGCCCGTGAGGCCGCTTCGGAACCTGTTCCTTCGAGCCGCGTTGGCCGGTCCGAGCAATGCGCCGCCAACCCCAGGGCGAGGACTTGCAGAATCGGTCAGACCTGAAGGCTCTGGCACGGTCTGGACACCGCTTGAATGGCGCGCTCGGAAGGATTCGAACCTCCGGCCCTCGGAATCGAAATCCGATGCTCTATCCAGCTGAGCTACGAGCGCCCTGATGACCCCGCGTATTGGGCCACAAACCGAAGCGTCGCGGACATAGGCTGGGAGGCCAGCTGATCTGCGACGCTCGGATCGGTACGAATTAGCAGAGAGGTCGAACAATAAAAAGCCCTCCCCGCCTTTATCGAGGCAGGACAGAGGCGCGCTGTTACCAGGTCGTGTTGAAAAGACCGAAATGCGGCTGCTGTGCGACCAGCATCATCGGCTGACCACGCTGAGGCGCCGGACGCGCCCGGGCCACCTTGCGCTTGCGCTGGGCTGGGACCTGAACTTGCTGAGCCTGGGTCGTCTGAGCCACCTGACCCTGCGGCTTGGCGTCGACCTTCCTGGCCGCCGCCACGTCGCCCTTCGGCGTAAACTGAGCAAAGGTCTCGCGCACCCGCGTCTTTGCCGACATGTCAGCCAATACGTCCGCCTGCGCGGTCGGCTGAGGTGCCGCGACGGCAGCCGTCTTCGTCACCGGCGCGGCAACGGTCGGCTGGCTGGTGTCGAGCACGACGCGTTCGGGCGGATGGCGATCGGACCGGATCCGGATCAGCGGCTGATCGTAGCTTACACCCGCAACGACCTGCGCAACCGGCGACGTCGGCCAAACGAAATCAGCCACGAACAACAGGGCGAGCAGAGCTCCACCGACGAACATGAAATAGCGAAAGATGGGCATTGGCCGCGCTCCGCCCCCCGCATCCCCGCGTGGACTAACCGCCTTAACAGGCGATCCTTTAATTGGTTCCTAGGCCCAGCCGTTCGGTTCAAATGGCAACGCCAAGTTTTTCCACCAAGGGGCAAGGACGGTAACTTTTCCGCTAGCGGAATGTGGGGGCCCTTTAGGCGCGCCGCGCCGTCACCAGCGAGCACTTCGCCTGATCGGCGTTCACGTTGACGAATCCGACGGGGACGCGCGCAAAGGTCTTGCGACTCTTCATGCCGACAATATCGGCCAGCACACGGCTGCGGTCGGTCAGATGGCTGCCGTCGCGCCGCATGAAGGCGCAGACGATCTCGACATCTCTTACGGCATACTCATTGTCATTTCGCACGGTAAACGTAACAAGTGCCTTCGAGCCGAGTCCGCCGCGCCGCCAGGTCTGCGATGAGATCGTCATCCGGTCGAGCCCGGCCGCCTCCGCAGTGGAGGTATCTGAGGCGGTTGTCGGGGGAGCTGGATCGATGCTTGCCAGCGCCAATTTCGTAGGCTCGCCTTCGGAGGGCGGCATCAGCAGCCAGACGGCACCGCCAACCACGAGCATAGCCAGCAGCCACAACAGGCCTCGCTTGAGCCAGACACTAGTTGGGGGCTGGCGCCGCGGCGGGTCTTCGCCATTGCCAGCGAAGCTTCCCCGTCCGATCCGGCCAAACCCTGCGTTCATGGGTGCGTCACTCGCCTCCTTCCTCAATCCGTGAGACGAACTAAGGTTCCCGCAACCGCGCGAATCTCGGATAGGACCGCGGTAGCGATCATCGATCGGGATCGCTAACATGCGCTGCAACACCGCGAAGGCCCTATCGGGAGGAATTGAAATGCCAGTCGTCGTCACCTGGGATCACATCCATCTGCGCAGCCCCGATCCGGAAACGACCGCGGCCTGGCTGCGCGATATCCTCGGCGGCGAAATCGTGCGCGCGCCGGGACGCATCGACGTGAACCTGGGCGGCGCAAGGATCTTCATCGCGCCGCTGGAGGGCGAGAGCGCCGTCAACCCGCCGCCCCCGCACCCCCATCAGGGCCTCGACCATTTCGGCCTCACGGTGAAGGACATCGACGCCGTCGCCGCCGAGATCAAGGCCAAGGGCGTGGCGTTCACCCGCGAGCCGACCACGATCCGGCCCGGCGTCCGCATCTGCTTCATCCGCGGCCCCGAAGGCATCTCCATCGAGCTGCTCGAGCGCGACAAGAAGTATACCTGACGCAGCGCCGCATCTGAGATCGAGGATAAGCCGGGTGCGCTATCGCCCGGCTAAGTCATGCTACCTGGCATAAAGCAGCGGATCGTGACGCCCATGTAGCCGTAGATCGGCCAGACCATGGTGCGTCCGACCCGATTGGGCTCAGAGATCACGGCCTCCTCGGGCACGTCGACCCAGACGAGCTCTTGCTCCCGGCCCTCGATCACGTAACCAAGGCGCGGGATGCGGACACGGTAGTGCCCGTCCTTGCTCTCCCAATCGGAATCCGAGATCGCGGAGCCGTCGGCATCGGAGCAGCATGGCCCCTTGCCGCTGCGCAAGCCGTCGAACCAGGCTTTCAGCTCTGTACTGGTGTTGACAAACTGGCCGCGATCGCGTGCGTGCCCAATCGGGGCAACCAGCGCGATCAGCGCCAGCGCGCAAGCAAGACTTGCCGCGCTTCGCCACCGTGTGGGACGGCCGATCCGCCGTCGTTGTGTTTCGCAATTCGTGGGACGCGCACTGTACAGATGCGGCTCATCGCCGCCGGAATCGATCCAGTTGCTCACGTTCGTCTTGCTCCAGCACCCCGCGGCCAGTGCAACGATGGTTATGCATTTCGCGGGCCAACTCTGATTCGCAACGACTGGCCTCGCTGTAGGATGAGACCGTCATAACCGCGTCACACACAAGCTGGGACAATTACGGTTCGCGTGCCGGCACGGGACACCACCGCCGGCAAAACTGCCGCGTTGCGCGAGGGGTTGCGCTTTGGCATAAAAGCTTCACTGGTTACGCCATTGGGCGATGGCGGCCGGCCAACGGGACGTTATGAAGAACGGCCTCTATTCGATTCACGTGACCCTGCTCGACGGTCGAGTCGGCAAGGGCAGCGGCGTGATTCTTTTCCGCGACGGCCAGATTCTTGGCGGCGATGCCTATCTCTATTACACCGGCAGCTACAAGGTGAAGGACAACACCTTCAAGGGCGAGGTACTGGTGCAACGGCACACCTCCCCGCGTGGCGACGACAATCCTCTGTTCGGCGGCCCAACGGCAGTCGGCATCGGCGTCAGCGGCACCTTCACCGATACGCGGGGTGATATGACGGGCACCGCTCTCGTCGGAAAGGCCAGCCAGATCTTTGGCGCCACCCTGCACAAGCTCGCCGATATCGATTAGCCGGCCGACTATTCCGCAGCCTGCTCGAGCGGTGCTGTGCGCGGCAGGATTATCTGGATGCGCGTCCCCTCGCCCGTCTCGGAATCGAGGTCGAGCCGCCCGCCGAGTCGGTTCGTCACGATGCTGTAGACGATGTGCAATCCGAGACCGGTGCCACCCTGGTCGCGCCGCGTCGTGAAGAACGGATCGAAGGCGCGGCGACGCACGTCGAGCGACATGCCGCAGCCATTGTCAGCGACGATGATCTCGACATTGTCCTTGCCGGACTCGCGCACCCGGATGTCGATGATCCCCGGACGTCCGTCCGGAAAGGCGTGTGCCACCGAATTCAGGAACAGATTCGTCAGCACCTGGCCGTAGGGGCCGGGATAGCTGTTCATGGTGAGGTTGGGCTGGCACTCGACGTTGAGCGTCAGGTTCTGTTTGCGCAGGCCCGGGCGCAGGCTCATCACCACCTGCTCGGTCAGGTCGGCGAGATCGAAGCTGCGCTGGTCCGAATAGTTGCGGTCGGCCGCGACCTGCTTGAACGACTGGATCAGCTCGGCTGCGCGGTTGAGATTGGAGACGAGCTGCGAGGACGCGTCGCGGCTGGTGTTGAGATAGTCGTTCAGTGTCGAGCGGCGAAGCTCGCCGCGCTCGACTTCGGCGCTGAAGATCGCGGTCTTGCGTTCCAGCGCAGAGGCAACCGTGAGGCTGATGCCGACGGGATTGTTGACCTCATGCGCGACGCCGGCGACTAGGCGGCCGAGGGCCGCGAGCTTCTCCGCCTCGATCAGCGAGGCCTGGGTCTCGCGCAGATTGCGCAGCGCGGTCTCGGCGGCGTCCTTCGCCTTCCGCATCTCCTGCTCGCCACGCTTGCGCTCACCGATGTCGAGCGCCACGGTGACGATCCGCTCGATCTCGCCCTCGGCATCAAGCAGCGGTAGCTTGTTGACCAGCCATTGCCGCATGTTGCCGGAGGAATCCTTGTACTCCTCCTCGTAGAAGCCGAGACCTTTGCGGAAACTGAGCACGCGCTTGTCGTTCTCGTCGGTCTTGGCGGCGCCATAGCGCGACATCAGGTCCGCGGTGGTGCGGCCGAGCGCGTCACCGGGCTCGATGCCGAAGATGCCGGCCATGTAGCGGTTCATCAGCACGTAACGCAGGTCGCGGTCCTTGACGTTGATGACGGCGGGCACGGTGTCGATGACCTGCTGGAGCAGGCGGCGGCCTTCGGCGATGGCGTCTTCCGCCCGCTTCTGGTCGGTGATGTCGCGCAGTGTGCCCTCGTAGCGGACGATCCTGCCCTGCTCGTCCCGCACCCCGGTTGCGCTGTCGGAAAGCCAGAGAACATTGCCGCTGCGCTGGCGCACCTGATATTCGAACTCGCGCACCATGCCGTCGCGGTGCATCAGCCGCTGATACTCGACGCGCGCCTCGGGATCGACGTAGATGGTGTGGGCGATGTCGTTGATGCTGTCGATCAGGTGCTGCGGGCTGTCATAGCCCATCATCCGCGCCAGGGCCGGATTGGCGTTGAGTAGGTCGCCGGACGGCGTCGTCACGTAGATGCCGTCGACCGAACCCTCAAACAGTTTGCGATAGCTTTCCTCGGCCAGCCGCTGCTCGGTGAGCGCTCGCACGGCTGCCTCTCGTGCGGTGTCGGCTTCTTCCAACGCGCGACGGAACACCTCTGCCGCGCGTGCGATGTCGCCGATCTCGTTGTTGAGATCGGCCGACGGGATCGACGTATTCTTCTCGCCCGCCGCAAGGGCACGAATGGAGCGCGCGATCTGGGCCAGCGGACGCACCGTCCGGCGCACCACGAAGCCCGCGGCGAGGATGCCGATCAACACACCCATGCTGCCGAGCACGATGCTCTGCCAGCGCGCCTCCGCAAGCGTCCGGGCGAAATCGCGCGACAGCACGTGGCCGCGGCGGTCGCTGACGTCACGGAGCAATTCGGTGACGCGGCCGATCAGCCGGCCCTCGGTTCCCAGCACCTCCCGGTCGATATCGGCGATCTGCCGTTCGCGGACAGCGACCGCGACGAGGGCATCGGCGTAATTGTTCACGGCCGCCTTCAGCCTGCTATCTGCGATGTCCATCGCCAACATGCCCTGCGCAGCCTGTTCGGCCGCGGACGGGTTGCGTGCGAGCAGCCCGAGCGCGATCCGGCTCTGCGCCTCCGACAGGCGGGCGGCGAGATCGCGGTCTCCGCTTTCGGAGACCGCCGCATCGAACTGATCGCGCAGCGGCGGCAGCCCGGCGAGCAACTGCGCACGGCGATCGATCAGGGTCGAGATCCGCTCCAGCCCGCTGCGGTAAGTCGCTAGCCGCTCGGAGACGCCGTCGATCATGTCCTGCTGTTCAGGGGCAAGATCGATACGGGTCTTCTTGAGGATGTCGCTCAGGGTCGAGGCGGCCTCGCCCACCTGCTTGAACTGGATGCCGGCACCGGGATCGGTGACGAAGTCACGCGCGGCGAGCCGCAGGTCGTTCATGCGGCGGTCGATGTCTTCCGCCAGATCGCCGACGCTTTGCAGCCGCTGCAGCTCGGCGAAGGTGGCGTCGATATGCCGGATCGCGATCACGCTGGCGGTCGAGGTGACGATGATTACCGCCAGCACCAGAATGAAGCTGCCGAACGTCATCTGACCGATCGACAGCGAAAACGATCGATTCGGCGGCAGATTCGGTGGCGTTTCGACGGGCATTGGGGCGGAACCGGACTCCATACACCCCTAATATACGCTGTATCGCGGCTCCGGGGGAACATGCCTCCGACATTGGGAAGCAGTTGTTTTTCATGATGGTTTAACAACAGCCGGGCGCCGAGCCGGGACCGTCATGGCGGCAACGCCGAGGACGACGCAGGCCAAGCCAATCCAGGCGGTCTGGCTCAGGGTTTCCTCCAGGAAGGCGACGCTGATGGCGACCCCGATCGGGACACGGAGATAGGCCTGGGCGGTGGTTCCGACCGAGCCGAGGGTCTGGATCAGGCGGAAGTAAATGGCGAACGCCGCTGCGGTCGAAAACACCGCCAGCGCGAGCAGCGCCAGGACCGAGCTCAGCGAGGGCGATAGTGCCCAGGGCGCTTCGAGCACGAGCGAGGCCGGGATCAGCACGGCCGCGCCCGCCAGCAGCGAGCCGGCCGCGGGCGCCAAGGGATCGAGGCCCTTGAAGCTCCGGCCGAAGATCGCAGCGCAAGCGTAGCAGATGGTGGCGGCAACGATCGCGGCTTCCGCGACGAGGCCGCTGCCGATGTCGTGGAGCGCATCGACGCCGACGATCAGCAGGATGCCGGCCATGCCGGCCACCACGCCGAACAGTTTCCGCGGGGTCGTGGCCTCATGGCGGGTGACGACCCCGGTGAGCAGGAAAGTGAAGATCGGGCCGGCCGAGTTGAGGATGGTAGCCAGCGCAGCATCGACATGGCGCTCGCCCCAAGCGATCAGCGTCCAGGGGATGACGCTGTTGAGCACGGCCTGGAACGCGAAGCGCTGCCAGGTCGCGACGTCCCTGGGAATCCTGATGCCCCTCGCCCACATGACGACGAGCAGCAGCAGGCCTGCGATCGTGGTGCGCGCGGCGACCAGCGTGACCGGCGGGATGGTGGCGACGCCAAGCTTGATGAAGGTGTAGGACCCGCCCCACAGCGTTGCGAGCGCGACCAGCAGCGCCAGCTCGACGGCGACATTTGTGTCCTGCCGGTTATCCATGGCGCGCTCCGTCCAGCTTTCAGTGGATGGAACATACAGCGGCCACAGGCGCAATAGTTCGTCGTACGTCGAACTGTGTCAGCCGACCGCGCCGACCTCGAACACTTCGCCGTCATAGCCGGCCTCGCGGGGGATGCGGAGCTGGCGGCCGCTCTCGGTCTTGGTCATTACCGGCATCACCGTGACGATCGACATACCCTTGGCATGATCTAGCGCGGCGCTCACGCTGCCTTGCTTGGCAAGCCGGATCAGGTTGCGCGTGGTCGGGAACGGCAGCTTGAAGCGGCCGCTTTCGCCGCCCTCCACAGCCTCGCGTGCCGACACCCAGATCGAGTCGGTAGACTCGCGGCCGTCATGCGCGCCGAGCTGGTCGGGCGGCGCTGCCGCGAGGAAGAACCAGGTGTCAAAGCGCTTCGGCATGCCTTCCGGCGTGATCCAGTGCGCGTAGGGCACGAGCGTGTCGAGCGCGAGCTGGAGGCCGTTGTCGGCCAGGATGCTCATGAAACTGATCTTGTGCTCGTTGAGCGCGACGCGATGCGCATCGGCGATCTCG
Organism: Bradyrhizobium sp. S3.2.6; assembly: GCF_040546885.1. Lineage (NCBI taxonomy): Bacteria > Pseudomonadati > Pseudomonadota > Alphaproteobacteria > Hyphomicrobiales > Nitrobacteraceae > Bradyrhizobium > Bradyrhizobium sp. S3.2.6. Next base: position 16,543 of record NZ_JBEPOS010000024.1, read on the forward strand.
CCGGCGCGCCTGGCATCAACGGGCGTGTTCGAGCCCTTCGACCGCGCCAGCAGGATACCGCTTTCCTCAAACGTCTCGCGGATCGCGGCGATACGGAAGCCGCGATCGGATTCGCTCAGGCCCTCGCCGCCCGAGTAGAGGTCGGACCGCTTGACGATCTCCTGATCGCCGGCATCGACGCTGCCGCCGGGAAACACCAGCGCGCCCGAGTTGAACTCGATCTGATGATGGCGGACCATCATGAAGACCTCAACTTCCTTTGCTGCGTCGCGCAGCAGGAGGATCGTCGACGCGGGACGCGATGCTGATGTCTCGGGCATTCAACTAACCTGCGGCACTCGATTGCGGGCCGAGATTGGCGCGCTTGTCGACGCGGGCGACGCGCGACAGCAGGTAGTCGACCTCCGCCTTCGCCGCCGGCGTGATGGTCGCGCCGGGCTTGCGCTGGGCGCTGGAGGCGATGATGCCGCGCTTCTGCAGCACGTGCTTGCGCACGGCAAGGCCGGCACCCGGCTGCTGCTCGTAGCGGATCAGCGGCAGATGCGCGTCGAACAGATCATGCGCCGCATCGCGCTTGCCGGCCTTGGAGAGGTTCACGACGTCGATCAGAAGCTCGGGAAAGGCGTAGCCGGTCATGGCGCCGTCGGCGCCGCGCTCCATCTCGAAATCCAAAAAGAGACCGCCATTGCCGCAGAGGATCGAGAGCGGACGGAGCGAGCCGTCCTTCTGGAAATTGCGCAGGGTCGAGATCTTTTCGAGACCCGGCCAGTCCTCGTGCTTGAGCATCACACAGTTCGCATTGTCGGTGACGATCTTGCGGATCACGGCCGGCGTGAACACCACCTGCAAGGTCAGCGGATAGTCCTGGAGCACCCAGGGCACGTCGGGACCGATCGCCTCGGCCGCCTGCTTGTAATAGCCGATGATCTGGTCGTCGGTGCGGAGCGAGGGCGGCGGCGCGATCATGACGCCGGCGGCGCCTGCGTCCATCGAGGCCTTCGCCAGCGAGCGCATGGTGGCAAAGCCCGGCGCGGAGACGCCGACGATCACCTGCATCTTCTTGGCGCGCTTGACGAAGCGCACCGCCACCTGCTCGGCCTCGGCAGCATCGAGCTTCGGCGCCTCACCCAAAATGCCCAACACCGTGACGCCGTCGCAGCCGACCTCCTCGTAGAAATCGGTCAGGCGGTCGATCGAGCGCTCGTCGATCCTTCCGTCATCGTGGAACGGCGTCGGCGCGATTGCGAAGGTGCCCTTGGCGTCGGCGGTCAGTTTCATCGTCTTACCTTGTCTCTCTCTATTCGTCATTCCGGGATGGCCCGAAGGGACAGGCCCGGAATGACAGTGTGGCTAAAACCGCCGCGCACCCATCCTGATCTGCTCCTCGGAGAAGAAGATCTCCTTGGCATGATCGGCGATGTCCTGGGCGTTCCAGCCCGAGTGCGGCGGTTTCCAGCCTTCCATCTCCATCATCCGCATTTCGCGCACGCCGCGGGGCCCGGACACGCCCAGCACCTTGCCGGTCTGGTCGCCCGACAAGTCGCTGACCATGTATAGCACGGCCGGCGCGATGCCGTCCGGCCCCAGCGCCGCCGAGGGGTTCTCCTTATAGCGGGGCAGGTCTGCGGTCATGCGGGTCAGCGCGCCCGGGGCCAGCGTCCAGACCCGGATGTTGTACTTCCGGCCCTCGATCGCCAGCACATTGGACAGGCCCCAGATGCCGCCCTTGGCCGCGCCGTAATTGCTTTGGCCGAAATTACCGATCAATCCCGAGGTCGAGGAGGTGTTGACGATGACACCACCACCATTTTCCCGCATCCAGCGAAACACCGGCATGGTGCAACAGAAGGTGCCCTTCAGATGCACCTTGATGACCTTGTCCCAGTCGGACTCGCTAGCCTTGGCAAAGGTCTGGTCGCGCAAGATGCCGGCATTGTTGACGAGGATGTCGGCGCGGCCGAAGTGCTTGATGGCGTCGTCGAACACCGACTGGCCGCCTTCCATGGTCGAGATGTCGGCACCATTCGCGACCGCCTTGCCGCCCTCCGCCTTGATCGCGTCCACCACGAGCTGCGCCATCGACTTGTCGGCGCCGGAGCCGTCGCGGGGCCCGCCGAGGTCGTTGACGACGACCGAGGCCCCTTCCCGCGCGAACAGCTTTGCATAGGCTTCACCGAGCCCCCCGCCCGCGCCGGTGACCAGCGCAACCTTGCCGTCGAGTAGTCCCATGGTGGCTTCTCCCTGCTTTTGTTATTTTGTGTCCCGGACGCGATGCAGCGTGAAACGCTGTTTCGCAGCGCCGGGACCCAGTTCTTCCTTGGGCGGCTCTGGGCCCCGGCTCAGCAGCGCACCGCTGAAGGAGCGCTGCGCTGCGTCCGGGGCATGAGAGTCCCCCTAACCTAAGACCGTCTTGCCGTTCTTGATCACGGTGACGCCACGCGACTTCACCTTGGCTTCGAACGAGATCGTGTTGCCGTCCTTCCAGAGCTCCATGGTCACGGTCTCGCCGGGATAGACCGGCGAGGAGAACCGCGCGACGTGCTGGCGGAACGCGCTGGCGTCGTAGTCGGCATAGGTCTGCAGCACGCCGCGGCAGGTGATGCCGTAGGTGCACATGCCGTGCAGGATCGGACGCGGGAAGCCGGCCTTCTTCGCAAACTCCGGATCAGAATGCAGCGGATTGCGGTCGCCGCAGAGGCGATAGATCAGCGCCTGGTCAGGGCGCGTGACGATGTCGATGGTCTTGTCGGGCGCGCGCGAGGGAATCCTGTGCGGATCTGGCTGGGTCAGGTTCGGACCGCCGAAGCCGCCATCGCCGCGCGCGAAGCGCGAGGCAACCAGCGTGGCGAGCTTCTCGCCCTTCTCGTTCTTCAGCACGGTCTGGTGGCTGATGACGACGCCCTTATCCTTGCCCTTGTCGTAGACCTCGACCACGGAGGAATCGGCGGTGATGTTGGCGGCGACCGGCAGCGGCTGGTGGAAGGTGATGTCGCGCTCGCCGTCGACCACCATGACGCGGTTGAGATTCATTTCGCCCGGCCCCGCGCCCCACGCGGCGACGGAAGCGAAGGTCGGCACCACCTTCAACGGCCGCGGCGTGAGCGTGCCTTCGTTGACGAAGGCGAGCTCGTTCTCGTCCATGGGATCAGCGCCGAGCCCGATGCCGTAAGCGTAGAGCATGACGTCGCGATCGCTGTAGACATATTTCTGGCCGATGTTTTTGAGGCCTTTGAGTTCTTCGTATCTGGCGGACATTTTGTTGGTTTCCTCCCGGTGGTTTCTCATCCTCATGGTGAGGAGGCGCTCTTGCGCCGTCTCGAACCATGAGGATGCCCGAAACGCTTCTTTGTCGTGGCCATCCTTCGAGACGCTTGCTTCGCAAGCTCCTCAGGATGAGGACCGTGCTAGCTAGGCCGGCGTGAAGAACGGCAGCGGGGCGCCGTCGGTCGGCTTGAACACCACCTTCACCTTCTGGCCGATCTTGAGCTTCTCGAGATCGCAGTCGACGAAATTGGTCTGCACCGACGGGCCCTCCTTCAGCGTGACGTAACCGATCGCATACGGACCGGTCGGCGACTTCCGCATCAGGCTCCAGGTGTAAATCGTGCCTTCGCCCGAGGCCTCTTCCCACACCGTCTTGTCGGAATAGCAGAACGGGCAGATCGAGCGCGGGAAGTAATGCGCTTCGCCGCAGGCCGTGCAGCGCTTGATCATGAACTTGCCGCGGCTGGCCGCGTCCCAGAACGCCGCGGTCTCGGCGTTCGTGACCGGGGCCGGGTATTTTTTTGCATCTACCATCACACGCGCTCCAGAATGGCCGTCGAGGCGGCGTGGCGAACGCCCAAAAGGCCGCCGGTGCCGTGGGCGATGGCGAGATCGCAATTCTTGACCTGCACTTTCGGATGCGCCTCGCCGCGCAACTGCCGGACGGCCTCGATGATCTTGGTCATGCCGCCGCGGTTGACGGGATGGTTGCTGCAGAGGCCGCCGCCGTCGGTGTTGAACGGCAGCTTGCCGACGCCCGAGATCAGATTGCCGTCGGCGACGAACTTGCCGCCCTCGCCCTTCTTGCAGAAGCCGAGGTCCTCGAGCTGCATCAGCACCGTGATGGTGAAGCTGTCATAGATCGAAGCGTATTTGATGTCCTTCGGCGTGATGCCGGCCTCCTCGAACGCGCGCGGGCCGGACCAGATGCCGGCGGAGTAAGTGAGATCGAGATCCTTGCCGCCGCGCGGACCCTTCATCGCCTCGCCATGGCCGATCAGCTTGACCAGCGGCTTCTTCAGGCTCCTGGCGATTTCGGGCGTCGTCACGATCAGCGCGCCGCCCCCGTCGGAGACGACGCAGCAATCCATGCGATGCAAGGGATCGGAGATCATCGGCGAGTTCAGCACGTCCTCGACGGTGACGACGTCCTTGAGCATCGCATGCGGATTGTATTGCGCATGATGCGAGGCCGCGACCTTGATCCAGGCGAGCTGCTCCGAGGTGGTGCCATAGTCGTGCATATGGCGCATGGCACACATGCCGTAGGCATTGTGCGTGGTCGCGCCGTAAGCGGACTCGAAATCGGCTTCCGCGCCGGCCGCGCGCGGCGGCATCACGCCGGTCCGCGGCTTGCCAGCCAGCGTGATCAGCGCGATCGAGCACTTGCCCGCCGCGATCGCCTCAGCCGCGTGGCCGAGATGGATGATGTAGGAACAGCCGCCGGTCTCGGTCGAGTCGACGTGGCGGAGCTTCTTGGTGTTGAGGCCGAGATAATCGACCATCGGCCAGGCGCCGCCGGGCGCGTCGCCCGCGCAGAAATAGCCGTCGACATCGTCCTTGCTGAGCCCGGCATCCTCGATCGCGCCCTTCGCGACCTCGGCGTGGAGCTGGGCGGTGGATTTGTCCGGCGCATGCCGGGTCGGGTGTTCGTAGATCCCGGCAATGTAGGCCTTGCCCTTGATGGTCAAAACAGAGGTCTCCGCTCGCGTTTCTTGTTGCTTCGTTTTTCTGAACCGCACTGGGCGGATTGGCAAGCGCGGAAATATTCCGTCGGGCGAGAGGGTAGCGGGTTGGCGCAAGTGGCGGATGCTCTCGTGTCCCGGACGCGCTGCAACGCTTCAGCGTTGCTGCGCAGAGCCGGGACCCATGCGGCTACGTCCTCGTTGCGAGATGGGCCCCCGGCTCTGCAGCGCACCGCTAAGAAGCGCAGCGCTGCGTCCGAAGCAAAAGAGACTGAGCAAAATCCTAAAGGTGTTTTGCCCGACGGCACAAGCGATTTTTCGTTTTTATCGAAGATAGTCCGCTTTCACGAAAACAACCCCATGCACAGTAGAACGGAGGTTGATTTTCCAACAGAAAATGTGGGCGGTCTTGTTGTCCTCACCACAACGGATTTCAGCCATCGTAGGTCGGCAAAGCGACTTGTCCGGCGTAACTCGAAGAGCGAAGGCGGAAGCGTGCCCATCTCTTTTGGTGCGTTCCAGGTGAGATGGTGGGCACGGCGCTTTGTGCCTTTGCCCACCCTACGAGACCGCCCTACTCGGCCGCGATCTGCCTCGGTACGGACGGCGGGTACGCCAGGTCGCCGACGAGCTGGGCATACAGGCCTTTGCATCCGCGATCACCTCTTCGCTAGCCCGTAGCCGCAGATGCGGAGCGGAAATCAAGCGCACGACTAACTACGATTTGGTATTCCGAACTGTTCAGTGACAGAGCCAGAAACGAAGAAAGCTAGAGAGATCGCCAACCCCAGCACACCTTGATACCAATAGAAGTGATCAAAAGACGGCAAGTAGCACTCGTACAAGAGATCGCAAGCTCCGAAGCTGACCCCGACTGCAACGCTAGTGATCAAAGCTAGAAGCGTTATGTCGGCGCCAAGGTCTCGCAACTTCAAGAAAACGCCAAATGCGACGATCGGCACAAGCGAGTAAAGAAACGCTCCAATATGGATACGCGCATAAGCTAAAGAAAAATCCTGCTGACCTTGCGCTGCCGCGATTGACGCATCAACCAAATTGAACAGCTCAAATACAATAAATGCCGCAATGCATTGAATAGCAGCGACAGCCGCGAATGCCGTCAAACCATTCTCCTCTCGCCTGTATGCCCGCCTCCGAACCGGATACATATTGAGCGCAAGCATGAGAGGAAAAACAAACCCGAGCGTGAACTTTAGCACGTAGCGTATTACATCGAACCAAGTATCCTGACCGACAGGGTTAGGCCAATGCAGATAGCTCGGTACGACCGAGTGGAACAGCGGGACCACCACCACATAGACACCCATAAAGATGGTGAAGAGTACCGAGGCAATTGCCAGATGCGTCAGATCCAACCTGAAGCTTCCGTGATCAGATACCTCAATTCCTAGCCGCTTACGAAATTCATCTAAACTTGCGACTAAGCCACTCTCTCGTATCGACTTCCGGTTTAGCCAAACAACTTGATATGCGATACGCATTTCCCCCTCATTTCCAGCATACAACTCCGGAAGAGGCGCCTCAGAAAACTTCTTCTTCAAATCGGCGGCCAAGCGATCGAAGTCCCCCCTGTACTTCTTTTGCAGTTCGCGCGCTGTATCAATCGCAGCCTCATCTAATATCTTGTATAGCCCAGAAGCATTTAGAATTAGATCCCGACAAACGACGAGGATTTTTCTTACCTTTGCCGCGAATAAGAAGAGGAAGAATCCCAAGACAGACAACGGCTCAAGCCAGGAAGGGAAGTCGTCTTCGAATATCTTCTTAATTTGTGCCTGACTTTCAGCCGGGAATTTCTGTTTGAGCCAATCCACCAGAAGGTGCTGTATGTCGGTCAAAAATGCACCCGCGTTAAGTGCGAGTGCCGCATATAGAATCGCCAAGGATCCAGCGAAGAAAAAACTGATTGCCGTAAACCAACGGGCCGAGACAACCTCGTCCAAGGAAAAGAAGCTCGAAGGGCTCCGTATGTCGCTCTTCCGCTTGTCTCGCAGAAGTCCGACCATCAGCAGGTAGACTATCGCGCAGCTACCGAGCGTAACAACGACTTTGCCGAAATTGCTCTGAAGCCAACCGAACAAATCCCAGAGAAGCGAAAATATAGTCATCGCGCCTCTCGAACCAAACTAACGACATCGGCCGTTATAACACTCTGCAAACGCAGGTGCTGTCACTACAGAAATCGTGGATGCAGCGAGCAGAAGGCTCAAAACAAAAAATACCCGGGCCATGTAAGAAATTCCCTGCTGAGAATAGTGACCCATATATCACTAACGGAACCATCACACCACCTAAAATTTTTATTCCAATCGCGATCAACCCTCAGGAAGAGGTCGTCAAGGCCAGATCGAACTGCCCTTATCCGCGGGAGCCGACAAAAAATGCGTCGGGACTTTCCTACTCCGCCGCGATCTGCCTCGGCGCCGGCGGCGGGCTCGCCAGGTCCGCGGCGAGCTGGGCGTAGCGGGCCTTGGCGTCCGCCACCGCCTTCTCCTTCACCGGACCGTAGCCGCGGATGCGGTCCGGCAGTGACAACAGCTCGACCGCGGTGTCGATCGTGAGCGGCGACAGCAGGCCGAGCACGGTGGCGACGTCCTTCTCGTAGCCTGTGATCAAATCGCGCTCGAGCTTGCGGTCGGCGCTGCGGCCGAAGATGTCGAGTGCCGTGCCGCGCAGGAACTTGAATTTTGCCAGCACGCGGAATGCCTTCAGCATCCACGGGCCGAAGGCACGCTTCTTCGGGCGGCCGAGCGCGTCGACGCCGCGGCTGAGGATCGGCGGGGCCAGGTTGAAGCTGAACTTGAAGTCGCCCTCGAACTGGTCGCGGAGCTGTTTTTCGAAGGCGCCATCGGTGAAGAGCCGCGCGACCTCGTACTCGTCCTTGTAGGCGAGCAGCTTTGCGTAGTTGATCGCGACCGCACGCGGTAGCGCCTCGTCGTAGCCGCCCTGCTTGGCGGCGTCGCTGACCTGATCGACCAACTTGCGATAGCGTTTGGCCAGGCGGCCGTTCTGGTAGGCGGCGAGATGCTTGGCGCGATGCGCGATGACCTCGTCCAAGGTCATTGCATCCAACGTCTCGGGCGCGACCGCCTCGTCCGTCCCCTTCAGCATCTCGGCGAGGCGCGCGGGGTCCGCGACCGCGAGGCGGCCGAGGCGGAAGGCTTCCTTGTTCATCTTGATCGAGACACCGTTGACCTCGATCGCCTGCTCGATCGCCTCCGCCGACAGCGGCAGCAGGCCCTTCTGATAGGCAAAGCCCATCATCATCATGTTGGTGGCGATGCTGTCACCCAGCAGCTGCTCGGCCGGCTTGGTGAAGTCGAAGAAGACGGAGTCCTTGTGTAGCGCCGTTTCCAAAAGCCCGTTCAGCTTGCGGGTCTGGAAGTTGAAGTCGCGGTTGAGGACGAAATCGGCGGTGGGAATGACGTGGCTGTTGATGATGCCGCGGGTGCGGGTGGTGTCGCAGAGCGAGATCGTATCCTTGGCGACCGCGACCACCTCGTCGGCGGCGAGCACGACATCGGCGGTGCCGGTGACGATGCGCGAGCACGTCACTTCCGCCGGATGATCCGACAGGCGGACGTGGCTGAGCACCGCGCCGCCCTTCTGCGCGAGGCCGGACATGTCGAGGATCATCGAGGCCTTGCCCTCGATATGCGCGGCCATGCCGAGCAGTGCGCCGATGGTGAGCACGCCGGTGCCGCCAACGCCGCCGACCGCGATGTTGTAGGGCTTGTCGAGCGTCGGGCGCGAGGCCGGCTCCGGCAGCGCGCCGATGTCAGCGAGCTCGGCCGGCGCGCGGTGGCGCGGCGCGCCGCCATCGATGGTGACGAAGGACGGGCAGAACCCCTTGAGGCATGAATAGTCCTTGTTGCAGGACGACTGGTTGATGGCGCGCTTGCGGCCGAACTCGGTCTCCAGCGGCTCGACCGAGATACAGTTCGACTGCACCGAGCAGTCGCCGCAGCCCTCGCACACGGCCGGGTTGATCATGACGCGGCGCGCCGGATCCTCCATCAGGCCACGCTTGCGGCGGCGGCGCTTCTCGGCGGCGCAGGTCTGCACGAAGACGATGGCCGAGGTGCCTTTGTAGTCCCGGCACATCTTCATGACGTTGTCGAGCTCGTCGCGGTGATACTTCTTCACGCCGGGTGCGATGGTGCCGGCCGGATAAGTGTCGGGCGCTTCCGAGACCAGATAGATCTCGCGAATGCCCTCGGCATGGAGCTGGAAGGTGATCTGCTGCGGCGAGAGATCGCCGTCATGACGCTGGCCGCCGGTCATGGCGACGGCGTCGTTATAGAGGATCTTGTAGGTGATGTTGGTCTTGGAGGCGACCGCCTGCCGGATGGCGAGAAGGCCCGAGTGGAAATAGGTGCCGTCGCCGAGGTTGGCGAAAATGTGGTTCTCGTTAGTGAAGGGCGCGATGCCGACCCACGGCACGCCCTCGCCGCCCATATGCGTAAAGGTCTCGGTCGAGCGGTCCATCCACAGCGCCATGAAGTGGCAGCCGATGCCGGCCAGCGCGCGGCTGCCTTCGGGGACTTTCGTCGATGTGTTGTGGGGACAGCCGGAGCAGAAGTAGGGAGTGCGGGAGACAGGCGCTGTCGCCTGCATCTGGGTGGCCTGGCGGCCATTGAACCAGTCGGCCTTGGCGCGGAGCATCTCCGCGATTTCAGGATTGAGATTAAGTCGAAGGAGACGTTCGGTGAGCGAGGTCGCAAGCGAGGCGACGCTGAGCTCGGCCGAGAAGGTCAGGAAGCGCTTGTCGTGCTCGTCCATCTTGCCGACGATGCGCGGACGGACGTCATCGCGCCAGTTGAACAGCTCCTGCTTGACCTGGTTCTCGACGATCTCGCGCCGTTCCTCGACGATGAAGATCTCCTCGAGCCCGACCGCGAATTGCCGCACGCCTTCCGGCTCCAGCGGCCAGGGCATGCCGATCTTGTAGAGGCGAAGACCGATCCTGGCGGCGACCTGCTCGGTAATCCCGAGCTCGCGCAGCGCCTGGCGGACGTCCTCGTAGCTCTTGCCCGAGGCCATGATGCCGAAGCGGGCGTTCGGCGAATCCATGGTGACGCGGTTGACCTTGTTGGCGCGCGCAAAGGCGATCGCGGCAAAGCCCTTGTAATCCTGCAGGCGCCGGTCCTGCTCGAAACGGTCGTCGGGCCAGCGCAGATTGAGCCCGCCGGGCGGCAGCTCGAAATCGGGTGGGATGATGAAAGGCTTCATCTCGTCGGTGAGGTCGATCTCGGCGGTGGTCTCCACCGTCTCGGTGATCACCTTCATGCCGACCCAGCACCCCGAATAGCGCGACATCGCGATACCAAGCAGGCCCATCTCGATCATCTCGTGGATGCTCGAGGGATAGAGATACGGCATCAGCGCCGAGATGAAGGCGTGGTCGGACTGATGCGGGACGGTGGAGGATTTTGCGCCGTGGTCGTCGCCGGCGAGGCACAGCACGCCGCCGTTCTTGGCGGAGCCGGCCGCGTTGCCGTGGCGAAACACGTCGCCGCTGCGATCGACGCCGGGGCCCTTGCCGTACCAGATACCGACGACACCGTCGTATTTGGCGCCGGGCGAGAGGTTGAGCTGCTGCGAGCCCCAGACGGCGGTCGCCGCCAGATCTTCGTTCACGCCGGGCTGGAACTTGATGTTGTACTGCTCGAGATGCTTTCGCGCCGCGAAGAGCTGCTGGTCGTAGCCGCCGAGCGGCGAGCCGCGGTAGCCGGAGATGAAGCCCGCGGTGTTGAGGCCAGCGGCACGGTCGCGGCGGATCTGGGCCATGGGCAGGCGGACCAGCGCCTGGATGCCCGTCGTGAAGATATGGCCGGTGTCCTGGGTGTATTTTTGATCGAGACTGATCGGACCCTGGTTGATGCCCATGTTGTCCTCTTTGCCGCCCTGCTCAGGCCTTGCTCATTAAGCCGTTGCCTGCCCGTCGTTTTCAGCTAGGGCGCGCCGACCACCGCCGCCACTCTATGTCGGATATTTGACGCGGCGCATCACAAATCTGGGCCTTCGGCGGCGACGGGAAAAAAACGCAATTTCGTGGCCGGAAAGGCATGGCGATTTTCAGTTTGTGTCACCATAGCCCGGCGTCGCGAAACGACGTGCCGCCCGTATGATGCGAATGGGCTGATGAGTCGCAGCAAGAAGGGTCGACGATGCGGAGGATTCTGGTTGGCCTGGTCTTGTGCAGTGCGGTTGCGGGTGCAGCCGTTGCCGCTGAGCCATCGCCCGAGCTGATCGCCTACGGCAAGACATTGGTCGAGGCCGGCAACTGCGCCGGCTGTCATACCGCCGATCCCGCCAAGCCGTTTGCGGGCGGCAAGCGCATCGACACGCCTTTCGGCGCGATCTATGCGCCGAACCTGACGCCGGACCGCGACACCGGGATCGGCGCCTGGCAGGATGCCGATTTCACCCGCGCCGTGCGCTACGGCATCGCGCCGGACGGCTCGCTTTACTACCCGGCCTTCCCCTACCCCTACTTCACCAGGATGACCAAGGACGATACGCTGGCGATCCGGGCCTATCTCGGCACCCTCGCGCCGGTCGCCAGCCGCAACAAGCCGCCGGAGCTGCGCTGGCCGTTCGGCTATCGCGGCTTGATGCGGGCCTGGAATTTGCTGTTCTTCACACCCGGCCTGTTCGAACCCGACCAGAGCAAGAGCGCTATGTGGAACAGGGGCGGCTATCTCGTCACCGGGCTTGGCCATTGCGGCGCCTGCCACACGCCGAAGAACTATTTTGGCGCGGACAAGACCGTGCAGGCGCTGGCGGGCAGCGAGCTCGGCGGCTGGTACGCGCCGCGCCTCGATGGCGCCGCCCGCACCGGCCTGCAATCGTGGAGTGCGGACGACATCACCGAATATCTGCAGAGCGGCCGCAACGCGAGGAGCCACGCCGACGGGCCGATGGCGGAAGTGATCGTCAATTCGACCTCGAAGATGAGCGATGCCGATGTGCGCGCCATGGCAGCGTATCTGAAGGACCTGCCGCCGGTACGCCGCGAGCCGAAGGTGACGCCGCCGGATGAGGCCGAGATGAAAGCCGGCCAGGCCATCTACGCGAAACTCTGCATCGCCTGCCATGAAGCCGACGGCTCCGGCGCGCCGCGGATCTACCCGCCGCTGCCGGCCAACGCGCTGCTGCAATCGATCAACCCGTCCTCCACCCTGCGCATCATCCTCGACGGCGCCCACACCGTGACAACGCCGCGGGCGCCGAACACCGGCGAGATGCCAGGCTACGCCAGGCAATTGTCCGACGACGAGATCGCGGCGGTGACGAACTACATCCGCAATTCCTGGGGCAATGCCGGCCCGCTGGTGACGCCCGCACAAGTGGCCAAGGCACGCGGACAGCAGCCGTAGCTCTCCTCCGTCATTGCGAGCGCAGCGAAGCAATCCAGAATCTTTGCGCGGCGGCGGTCTGGATTGCTTCGCTGCGCTCGCAAAGACGTGGATAGAGCGGTGAATAGAGCCTCACTCCTCATCGCCCGTGAACGCGAATTTCGGCATATCCCATTTGTAGCGCACCGCGAGCAGGCGAAAGCTGATGCCCAGCACGAAGGTCAAAATGGTCCAGAGCTCGGCGTTGAGATTGAGGCCGAAAGCGGTGGCATAGAACAGCCCCGTCACCACCGAGACGCTGGCGTAGAGCTCCGAGCGGAACAGCAGCGGCACGTCATTGCAGAGCACGTCGCGCAACACCCCGCCGGCGCAGCCCGTCACCATGCCGGAGACGATGACGATCGGCAGCGAAGCATCGATCTGCCAGGCGATGTCGCAGCCGGTCATGGTGAAGACGACGAGGCCGATGGCATCGAGCACGATGAAGGCGAGCTTGAACCGGTGCACAAGCCGGGCGAACAGGATGGTGACGAAGGCGGCGCTGCCGGCCAGCGCGAGATAGATCGGGTTTTGCACCCAGGCCAGCGGATAATGCCCGAGAAAGAGATCGCGCAGCGTGCCGCCACCGAGCGCGGTGATGCAGCCGAGGAAGCAGACACCTAACCAATCCATGCTGCGGCGGCCAGCCGAGAGTGCAGCCGTCATGGCCTGCGCGGCGACCGCGACCAAGGAGAGGAAATGCAGCACGGTATCGCTCGGCGGCAGGCTCCACATCGCTTTGTTCCCTCAGTCCCGCAGTGGAACCTATGTCGGGGTTCCCGGATGAACAGGTTCCTGATTCCCGATGCGAGGCAACATACGACGAAAGCATAAAGGGACGCGGAACAGAATCTCGCATCTCCGGGTTGTCTCGCCGCAATAATCGAGGAGACCCAATCGATGGCTGACGACCGTTTTCCCAACGATCCGTATCGCCCGAACTTCGCCGACGATGAGTATCTTCGCGCGGCACGCCGGGACGCCGACCTGCAGGCCGATCCCGAGCTTGGCGAGGGCCCCGCCTCCAGCGGCAAGGTTGCCCTGTTTGCCGTGGCCGTCGCCTTGATACTGGGCGCCGTGTTCTACGGGCTGAATAATACCAGCACCAGTAACCAGGCGAGTAACGCGCCGGCAAACCAGACCGCACAGCAGGCGCCGCCGACCAACCCGGCTGCGCCTCCTGGCATGCGTGACGCGACCCCGCGCAACAACACCGCGCCGGGCGTGACCACCGGTGCGGCGCCAAGCAAGCCGGCCCCGGATACTCAGGCACCGTCGGACGGCGCCAAGTAATGCACCACTGTCATCGCCCGGCTTGACCGGGCGATCCGGTACTCCGAGACGGCAGCGATTGATCGATAGGCCTCGGCTTACTGGATGCCCCGCCTTCGCGGGCATGACGTCGAGCGAACGCGAGAGCGGCGGGACACAACATCCCGCCGCTGTTTGTTTCTACCTAGCTGAACATCTTGTTCAACTCGCCGCCGGGATAACCGGTTGCGAGCTCGGCAAACGTCCCCTTCTCCGCCATCTCCTTTGCGGCGCGCATGAACCCGCCCCAGGCGGCGCGGGCGAGCGAACCGCCGACGCTGATGCGCCGGACGCCGAGATCCTCGGCTTCCTGCAACGACAGGCCGGAGCCGCCGATCAGCAGGTTGAAAGGTTTTGGTGCGACAGCCTTCACCACTGCTGCGATGTCCTCGCGCGTCTTCAGACCCGGCGCGTAAAGACAGTCGGCGCCGGCATCTGCATAGGCCGTGAGTCGATCGATGACGAGCTTGAGATCGGTCACGCCCCATAAGAACGCTTCGCAACGGCCGACCAGCAGCGTGCCGCTGTCGCCGATTGCCTTGCGCGAAGCCTTGATACGCTCGATCGCAAGTGCGCGATCATAGATCGGCTTGTCCTTGTCGCCGGTGGAATCCTCGATCGACAGGCCCGCGACACCGGTGCGCACGCCGCGCGCGACATTGTCCGCGACCTTGTCCGGCTCGACCGCAAAACCGCCCTCGAAATCCGCATTCACGGGAATGTCGACGGAGGAACTCAATGCCGCCAGATGTTGACAGACGTCCTCGACGGTGACGCGGTTGTCGGCCTTGCCGATGGTCCAGGCAAAGCCTGCGCTCGACGACGCGATTGCCTTGAAACCGAGATGCTGCAACGCCTTGGCGCCGCCGACATCGACCGGATTGGGCAGGATGAAGCAGCCGCTCTCGTGCATCTTCCTGAAATTCGCGCGCTTGTCAGCAGTTGTCACATGCATGTTTCTCTCCCTTGTTGGCCGCGCAGAGATAGGCACACGCGCCCACGAGCGCTAGTGCGCGTCGTGCACGGTGCGGCTGTCCTTTGGCGCCTGCGCGCGATCATTCATGCCGTAGTCGCGGATGACGCTGGCAATGCGCAGATGATAGTCGGCGAAAATCTGCGCCCTGCCCTTGGCCTGCGTACGGCGGTGCTCCATCGTGTTGCGCCAGGCTTGCACCGCGACCTCATCCCGCCAGAATGACAGCGACAGGACCTTGCCGTTCTCGGTCAGGCTTTCGAAGCGCTCGACCGAGATGAAGCCGTCGATGGTTTGCAGGATCGGCTTCAGATCGGCCGCGAGGTCGAAGTAGTCCTGGCGATGTTCCGGCTTGGGCCAGACTTCGAAGATCACGGCGATCATGGGCGGCTCCTTATCGTTGATGGCCTACACTACCACCTTGCGCAGGAAGGTGCGCTCTTCCGCGAGGATGAATTTGTTGTCCTCGGCAAAATGGAAGTTCGCCATGCCATCGGCATCCTGCCGCAGCCGCGCACGATAGGCCTCATAAGCTGCGAGACTCTCGAAGCTGATCAGCGCGAACGCGATATTGTTGGTGCCCTCATGCGGCATGAAGTAGCCGATCAGGTCGCCGCCGCATTTCGGGATGATGGTGAGCCAGCGTTTCGAGTACTCCTCGAACTGCGCGCGCTTGAACGGATCGAGCTGGTAGCGGATGAAGACGGTGACGGACATGTGGGGCTCTCCTGATGTTTCCTCCGTCATTGCGAGCGCAGCGAAGCAATCCAGGAATCCCTCTGCAGGGACAGTCTGGATTGCTTCGTCGCTGCGCGCCTCGCAATGACGAGTTGGTGAAAAGCTACGCCCTTGCCCGACCGCAATGCTTCGGCTATCATCGAAGCATGAAATCAGGCCCCGACATCGCCATGGTCGCCGCGCTGGTCGGCGATCCCGCCCGCGCCAACATGCTCACGGCGCTGATGAACGGCCGCGCGCTCACCGCAAGCGAGCTCGCGCAGGAGGCCGGCATCACGCCGCAGACCGCGAGCTCGCATCTTTCAAAGCTCGAGGCCGGCAGGCTGGTCGAGCCGGAGAAGCAGGGCCGCCACCGTTACTACCGCCTCACCGACGACGACGTCGCCGGCGTGCTCGAAGGCCTTGCCGGCCTTGCGGCGCGCACCGGGCACATGCGGGTGCGCACCGGGCCGAAGGATCCGGCGCTGCGGCGCGCGCGGATCTGCTACGACCACCTTGCCGGCGATCTCGGCGTGCAGATGCTGGATAGCCTGCGCACGCGAAACCTGGTCAAGCAGAAGAAGCAGGAGATCGAGCTGACCGCCGAGGGCGAGCGCTTCCTCGCCAAGAATTTGCAGATCTCGACCGATATGCTCAGCCATCCGCGCCGCCCGGTGTGCAAAGCCTGCCTCGACTGGAGCGAGCGGCGTCACCATCTCGCCGGCACACTAGGTGCCGCGATCATGCAGCGTTTCGCCGAGCTGAAATGGGCCGCGCGCGACGCCACGCCCGGCAGCCGCGTGGTGAATTTTACCCGCACCGGCGAGAAGCAGTTTGCGGCGCTGTTCGGCGGCGAGAAGGAGTGATCACGCACACAATTGCGTGTGAGCTTCCACTCTCATGATGGCCGGGCTTGACCCGGCCATGCACGCGCTTATGCGAATGGTCATTCCGTGACCGTCAGAGACCTCCATGATCCGCATCCTCCCGGCCGTCCTCGCCGCCACCCTGCTCGCTTTCCCACTCGCCACCCGCGCGGCCGACACGCCCCAACGCGAGCCCTACGGCATCGCGCTCGAAGGCTTTGCCTATCCCTATCCCGTGCACCTGCTTCCGGTCGTCAATGACGGCGAGCAGCTCAGCATGGCCTATATGGACGTAGCGCCGGCGCAGCCGAACGGCCGCACCGTGGTGCTGCTGCACGGGCGCAATTTTCCGTCGAGCTATTGGGCGTCTGTCATCAAGATGCTCAACGACGCCGGTTATCGCGTCGTGGTGCCGGACCAGGTCGGCTTCGGCAAATCATCCAAGCCTGTGGGCGAGCTGCATTTCGACACGCTGGCGCGCAACACCATTGCGCTGCTCGATCACTTGGAGATCAACAAGGCAGATGTCGTCGCCCATTCGCTCGGCGGCATGCTGGGCGTGCGCATCGCCCGCGCCTATCCTGATCGCGTCGCCCATCTGGTGCTGACCGCGCCGATCGGGCTGGAAGACTACCGCCTCTACGTGCCGCCGACGCCGACCGAGAAGATGATCGAGACCGAGGACAAGCTTACCGCCGACGGCTATCGAAAACAGCTCCAGACCAATTACGCGATCAAGCTGCCGGGCGATGCGATCACGCCGTTCATCGACGCCCGCTTCAATATCAAGGGCAGCCCGGATTATCCGCGCTGGCTGCGCGCCTTCGTCTCTTCGGGCCAGATGATCTATCGCGAGCCGGTCGCGCACGAGATTCCGCTGATTACCGAGCCGACGCTGTTCATCATGGGCGCCGATGACCACAACGCACCGGGCCGGCCCAACGCACCGGAGGCGCTGCGGCCGAAGATGGGGCAGAACGCCGAGCTGGCAAAAGCGTTCGCGGCGAAGATGCCGAACGCGCGGGCTGAAGTCATTCCGGACACGGGCCACCTCGTCTTCCTGGAGGCGCCGGAGAAGTACCGGGAGTTGGTGCTGGGCTTTCTCGGCCGCTAGCTAGCGCCATTCATGTCGCGCAAGGCCGTACGCAGCGAATATTCATGCCGCATTCAGGTCATGATTGGCAGGTTTGGATCGCGCCGTGCCGACATGTCGCAAAAATTAACATGTCGAATCGTATCTTTTGATTCATTGTGCGCCACAAGCGCGCAAACCCTACAATCTACCCCCATAAACTTGCCCCGAAGGACGAGAAGGAAGATCAAATGAAATATCTGTTTGCCGCCGTGATGCTCGCCAGCGCGGTCGTCGGCTTCAGCGAGGCGGCCAGTGCCGCCGGTGGTTGCGGCCCAGGCTGGTACCGCGGTCCCTATGGCGGCTGCCGTCCGATGCGCGGCCCGGTCGTCGTAGCCCCGGGCCCGGTCGTAGTCGCTCCGCCGGTCGTCGTCGTGCGTCCGCGCGTGTGCCCCTATGGCTTCCGCTGGTACGCCGGTCGCTGCCGCCCATTCTGATCTCTCGCACTTGCGAAATGGCCGCGCGGCGAAAGCTGCGCGGCCTTTTTTGTTGAGAGGCTTGGCCCATAGCAATTCGCCCATAGCAAAAAGGGGATCGCAATCGCGATCCCCTTTTTCAGTCCAGGCGCGGCGTTACCAGCGACGCCAGTGGCGGCGGTGCCAGCGACGGCGCCAGCCCCAATGACGATGGCGCCAGCCCCAGTGCCGGTGATGCCAGTGGCCGTGGCCCCAGCGCACCTGCTCCGGCTTGAGTTGGGCTGCTTCCTCGCTGCTGGTGACGGCAGGATGAGCGTCCGGATTGCCTTGCGGCATGCGGGGATCACCGAGCATTTGGGGCGCCAATGGCGCCGCCTGTGCGGCGGCCGTGAACGTGGCGGCACCGGCCGCGACACTCAAAGCTAGCTTCAAAAAACTCCGGCGCTCCATGACATGTCCTCCGCTTGGTCGATCAAGTGATGCAAAGGAAGTGTCGGGCTCGCGACATGAACTGCTGCTGAATCGCGCGTTCAGGTTCATTGCAAAGGCGACGGGAGCGCGTCCTACTTCGCAAATTCCTGCGCCAGCACCAGCGTCTCGCGCGAACGCTTCAATGTGACGAAGGCGGCGCGCTTGCTGGCATCGGCGACAATGGCGCGGACGACGAAGTCGGCGGCGGGCATCGGATTTCCTCCTGTTGTTTGGCCAGAGCATAGCTGGTTATAGTGCCGGCAACAAAAAGCCCGCGCGACGGAACATGAAGAGCGCGCGACATCGGGGAAGGACCGGCCATGCGCAGGATCATCACGGGCATCATCGCGATCGCCAGCGTCTTCCCCCTCGCTGCGCGCGCCGAGATCGTCCGCTTCGACATCACGGAACGCGTGCCCGCCTTCTCGGGGCGCAGCTTTGGCAGCGTCGGCACCTATGAGCGCATCACCGCGCGCGCGACCTTCGCGCTGAACCCGGCCGACGACCGCAATGCCGTCATCACCGATCTCGCACTCGCTCCGCGCAACGCCGACGGCAAGGTCGAGGCCACCGCCGACGTCGTGATCCTGCGTCCGACCGATCCGACCCACGGCAACGGCACGCTGCTGCTGGACGTGCCCAATCGTGGCAGAAAGCTCGCGCCGCAATTGTTCGACGATTCCGCCCAGCCCGGCGCCAACAATGCGGACAAGACCGAGGATGCCGGCATCGGCTTCCTGCACCGGCAAGGCTACACGATGCTCTGGGTCGGCTGGCAGGGCGACATCCTCTCCAAGCCGGGACAACTCGCGATGGCCGCACCGGTGCTCAAGGGCGTCACCGGCCCCGCGCGCGAAGAAGTCGTGTTCGACAACACGACCAGCCCGGTGCGCGCGACGCTGACCTGGCCCGCTGCGGATGCAGCCAACCTCAAGGTCACTGTGCGCGCCGCCTGGGCCGATCCGCGGCAGACGCCGCCCGGCCTCTCCGCCAAGCTTATTGATCCCTCCACGCTGGAGATCTCCCGGCCCGACGGCTTTGACGCCGGCGCGCTCTACGAGATCACCTACACCGCGCACGATCCGGTGCCGCTCGGCATGGGCTATGCCGCCGTGCGCGACGTCGTCAGCTTCCTTCGCCACGACGAGACGCAGGCCAACCCGCTGCTCGACGGCCTGCATCCGTCGGTCAGCCGCGCCATCGGTTTTGGCGTCTCGCAATCCGGCCGCTTCCTGCGCGACTTCGTTTATCTCGGCTTCAACGAGGATCTCCAGGGGCGCATGGTGTTTGATGGACTGATGCCGCATGTCGCCGGCACGCGGCGGATGGCGACCAATGTCCGCTTCGGCCTGCCCGGCCGCAACCCGCGCCACATGCAAGACCCGGCGTGGCAGGCCGACCTCTTCCCCTTCACCTACGCAACACTGAGCGATCCTTATTCCGGCAAGACCGACGGCCTCTTGCGCCGCTGCTCGCTCTCGGCGACCTGCCCGAAGGTGATGCAGACCGACAGCGAGCACGAATGGTGGGCCTCGCACGCCTCGCTGCTGGTCACCGATCTCTCCGGCAATCACCTCGACCTCCCCGACAATGTCCGCGCCTACATGATATCAGGCACACCGCATTTCGCCGAACCCAGCGATGTCATGCGCAAGGGCCTGCCCGCGATGTCGCTGCCGCAGAATCCGATGCATGCGGGCGGGCCGATGCGCGCGCTGCTCACCGACCTCAACGCATGGATCAGCGACGGCACAAAACCGCCCGCAAGCCGCGTCCCCATGCGCGCCCACGGCACGCTGGTAGCCGCGCAAGGCGCGGTGCCGACGGACATCCCCGGCCTGCCCTATGCCGGCATCCATACGCTGGCCGCCTTCTCCGACCAGAGCGTGCTGCCGCCGAAGGAGATCGGCCGCTATCCCGTGTTCGTGCCCAAGGCAGACGATGACGGCATGGCGATCGCGGGCATTCGCCAGCTCGCGCTCGCCGTACCGCGCGCGACCTACACCGCCTGGAATCCGCGCGCGACAGGATTCGGCCCAACCGCACTCTATCCATTGCAAGGCGCGGTGGTGCCGTTCGCACCGACCGAAGCGGCGCGCAAGGAAGTGCACGATCCCAGGCTGTCGATCGCGGAGCGCTATGCCGATGACGGCGCGTATGTGGCGGCGGTAAAGCGTGAGGCGGCAAGGCAGGTGGCGGAGCGGATATTGCTGCCGGAGGATGCGGAGCGTGCGGTGGAGGCGGCGAAGCAAGGCAAGCTGGCGAAGCTCGGGCAGTAAGCAAAGCCCAGTGCCCCCGTAGGGTGGGCAAAGCGGGAGCGTGCCCACCTCTTCTGACACCGGCCAACAGATGGTGGGCACGGCGCAGTTGCGCCTTTGCCCACCCTACCGGTCTTTGCCTGCGGAGAAAAACGGTCTCACGCTGTCGGAACGCGCCCGCTCCATCCGTCCTATGCCAAGACACCACGGAGACACGGCATGCCCGACCTCACCCTGACCACCTTCGACTGGGTTCCCGAGCCCCCGCGCGGTTTCGTGCGCGACCTTCGCGTGCGCTGGGCCCTGGAAGAAGCCGCCTTGCCCTATCGCGTCGCGAGCGTCCCGTTCCGCGCCAGAGACGCCGAGCACTTCGCGCACCAGCCGTTCGGCCAGGTGCCGTGGCTGACCGACGGCGACCTCTCCATCTTCGAGAGCGGCGCGATCCTGCTGCATCTCGGCGAGCGCAGCGCCAAGCTGATGCCCGCCGATCCCCGCGGTCGCAACGAGGCGACGGAATGGTTGTTCGCAGCGCTCAACTCCGTGGAGATGGCAAGCCTGCCCTGGTCGCTTTTCAAGTTCACCGGCAACGACGATGGTTCGCCTGCCGTGAAGTTCTTCGACGACTTCCTGAGGGCCCACCGGCTCAAGCACCTCGAGCCGGTGCTTGCGGGCCGCGAGTGGCTGGCGGGGTCCTTCTCCGTCGCCGACATCCTGATGTCGGACGTGCTGCGCCTCGTCGATCGCTTCGACGGGCTGTCGGACAGTCCTGCCTGCCGCGCCTACGTGGCGCGAGCAACGGGCCGCCCCGCTTTCGCGAAGGCCCATGCGGATCAGATGGCGCATTTCGCTGCGGCAGACGAAATATAGTGCCCGGTTAGCCCATTTCATCACGAACCGGCGATTGGCCGTCCGAGGTGAAACGATCGCGGCTGGCGCGCAGCGGCGCCTCACATCAGCTTGAGCGGCGCGTCTTCGACCACGTGAAGGTCGATCCTGGCGATCAATTGCGCACGAAGCGCTTCCGCGGCGTGGAGTGCGTCATCCGTCTGCCGCAACGTGCTGACGTTCGAGCCGAGCGAGACGATGCCGCCGAGGATCAAGGCGATCGAGCCGAGCGCCGCGGTTTGACCAAATCCAAACACCCCTAGGATCGTGATCAACAGCAGAGCCGCACCGCTGGCGATGGCGATCCTGGACGCCAGGATGTATTTCCGGCAGCGTTCCGCGATCTCGGCGAGTGCCTCGATCCGCGCTTCGATGTCGGAGATTTCGTCGGTCGGATCGTCTTCGGTCATTGGATCGAGCATGCCGATGGTAGGGCGGATTAGGCGCAGCCGTAATCCGCCGCATTCAGATAAGTTGGCGGGTTACACTTCGCTAACTCGCCCTACGCTTCCCTCACAACGGCAGATTGTCGTGCTTCTTCGCCGGCGTTTCCACCTTCTTATCCCTGAGCATCGCCAGCGCCCGCGCGATCCGCTTCCGGGTCGAGTGCGGCATGATGACGTCGTCGATGTAGCCGCGCTCGGCGGCGATGAAGGGTGACAGGAAGCGGTCTTCGTATTCCTTGGTGCGCGCGGCGATCTTGTCGGGGTCGCCGATGTCTGAGCGGAAGATGATCTCGACCGCGCCCTTGGCGCCCATCACCGCGATCTGGGCGGTCGGCCAGGCGTAGTTCATGTCGGCGCCGATTTCTTTGGAGGCCATGACGTCGAAGGCGCCGCCATAGGCCTTGCGGGTGATGATGGTGACCAGCGGCACGGTGCACTGCGAGTAGGCGAACAGCAGCTTGGCGCCGTGCTTGATCAGGCCGCCATATTCCTGGCTCGTACCCGGCAGAAAGCCCGGCACGTCGACGAAGGTGACGATCGGGATGTTGAAGGCGTCGCAGAAGCGAACGAAGCGCGCGGCCTTGCGCGAGGCATCGCTGTCGAGCACGCCGGCCAGCACCATCGGCTGATTGGCGACGAAGCCGACGGTGCGGCCTGCGATACGGCCGAAGCCGGTGACGATGTTCTTGGCAAAACTGTCCGCGATCTCGAAGAAGTCGCCCTCGTCCACGACCTTCAGGATCAACTCCTTCATGTCGTAGGGCTTGTTCGGATTGTCGGGGATCAGCGTATCGAGCGACATGTCGATACGGGCGGTGTCGTCAAAGCTCGGCCATTCCGGCACGCCGTCGGTGTTGTTCGACGGCAGGAAGTCGATCAGCCGGCGCATCTGCAGCAGCGTCTCGACGTCGTTCTCGAAGGCGCCGTCCGCGATCGAGGAGCGCGTGGCGTGCACCGAGGCGCCGCCGAGCTCTTCGGCGGTGACGACCTCGTTGGTCACGGTCTTCACCACGTCGGGGCCGGTGACGAACATGTAACTGGTGTTCTTCACCATGAAGATGAAGTCGGTCATCGCCGGCGAATAGACGTCGCCGCCGGCGCAGGGGCCCATGATGACGGAGATCTGAGGGATCACGCCCGAGGCGAGCACGTTGCGGCGGAACACGTAGGAATAGCCGGCAAGCGCGGCGACGCCTTCCTGGATGCGCGCGCCACCCGCGTCATAGAGACCGATGATGGGCGCCCGCGCCTTCATCGCCATGTCCTGGAGTTTCGTGATCTTCAGCGCATGGGTTTCGGACAGCGAGCCCCCGAATACGGTGAAGTCTTTCGCGAACACAAAAGTCTTGCGGCCGTTGACGGTGCCCCAGCCGGTGACGACGCCGTCGCCGGGGATCTTGTTCTTCTCCATGCCGAACTCGGTGGAGCGGTGCTCGACGAACATGTCGAACTCCTCGAACGATCCCTTGTCGAGCAAGAGCTCGATGCGCTCGCGCGCGGTCAGCTTGCCGCGGGCGTGCTGCGCCTCGATGCGCTTCTCGCCGCCGCCGAGCTTTGCGCCGGCACGACGGTCTTCAAGGGCGTCCAGGATATTCTTCATTTGCTCCCGCCAGTTCTTGGCCTAAATGCGATTGCCGGGGGTTCTAACACGGCATTTTGTAAGCCGGAAAGCGGCTTTCGGCGCCGCAGGGCTGCCTTGCCGCAGCGTGAAAGCGCAAGGAATTACAAAGTTTTGCCTGGGAGGCGACCATGGACGAGCAAGCTGCCGAGACCGGGGCTGCGACAGGCGGCGTCAACATCCTGCTCCGCGTGGAGGGGCTGACCCTGTTCGTAGGGATGGTGATGCTTTACGCGGTCTGGGGCGGCTCCTGGCTGGTCTTTGCCCTGCTGTTTTTCGTGCCAGATCTGAGCTTCCTGGCCTATCTGTCCGACGCCAGATTTGGCGCGCTGGTCTACAACGCCGCCCACAGCTACATGGCGCCGGTGACGCTGATGACGCTGGGCTTCGGCTTCGCCTCGCCCCTCACCTTGTCCATCGCCTTGATCTGGCTCGCCCATATCGGCATCGACCGGGCGCTGGGCTATGGCCTGAAATATTCGGCCGGCTTCGGCTTCACTCATCTCGGGCGGATCGGCCGGCAGAAAGACGCCTGAGGCTTGCGCGCTTTAGCGGCGGGATGGCGGCCATTTTGTCGCCGCTGGCCGGTTGACCGGGCCTGCCGATTCAGGCTTGCTCCCCTTTCGATCAGGCGCCGAATGTTGCGTGAGCTCAGTCGGTACGGCGGCGGTCATCACGTCCGGCTGCAAGCATCACCTCATGTCCGCCACGGTCGTTCCCCTGCTTCCGAACAGCGCGTCCGAGACCACCGGTTTCCTGCGGCGGATGGCCAGCATGGTGTCGGGGCGGAACGGCGAGATGCTGCTGCGCGCGGCAAGCCTGATCGAGTCGCTGGCGCAGCGGGCGATGACGGCTGAGCGGCTCTATCACCAGCAACAGGAAGAGAACACGCGCCATGCCGAGCTGCGCGAGGCCGCCGAGCTCGCCTCCGACGCCATGGTCAGCCAGATCGCCGCACTGCGGGCGCAGCTTGCCGAGGTGACCTCGGTCGCAGCCGCCGAGCGGGCCACGTTCGACGCCGAGCGCGGCAAGCTGATCGGCCTGATGCAAAATGCGGAAAGCCATATTGGCAAGCTCTCGACCGAGCTCGACACGCTGCGCGCCTCCGTCGACAGCTTCAACGAGACCGTCGTATCCGTGCCGATCGAGGTGCTGCGGCTGGCGCGCACCCAGTTCGACTATCTCTCCAGCGGTTTTGCGCGGAAGGGCGACGTGATCTCACAGGCGATGAGCGAGATCGGCGGCTTCGCCATCGACCAGGCGCTGACCGCAGAGAAGACGGCCGACAAGGCTTGAGGCGCTCGCGCGCAAATTGACAGCGCGCACTCCCGTTGATCTACTTCCCGGAAATCATTGGGAGGATCCGATGCCGACGGCATTCCGCGTCGCTGCGGTCATCATCGCGCTCTGCGCTTCAGCCGGGCTCGCCGGCGCTCAATCGCTTCCCAAGGAAGCCGCTGCCAGAGTCGAGATCTTCCCGATCCCGTCCCTCACCCTCTCCGACCAGCAATTCCTCAGCGGCGATGCCGCGGCCGGCAAGCCGGTCACGGTTGCGGGCGAATTTCGCGTCGCGCAAGGGTCAGGCAAGATGCCGGTCGTGGTGCTGATGCACGGCTCGAGCGGCGTCGGCGCCACCACCGAAGCCTGGGTGCACGAATTCAACGCCATGGGCATCTCGACCTTCGTGATCGATGGTTTTACCGGCCGCGGGTTGACGGTGACGGGGCCGAACCAGGCCCTGCTCGGCCGGCTCAATCTGATCATCGACATCTACCACTCGCTGGAGATTTTGGCGAAGCATCCCCGCGTCGATCCTGACCGCATCGTGCTGATGGGTTTTTCACGCGGAGGACAGGCGGCTCTGTATGCGAGCCTCGACCGCTTCAACAAGCTCTGGAACAAGTCCGGCGTGCAGTTCGCGGCCTACATTCCGTTCTATCCGGATTGCTCGACGACCTATCAGACCGACACCGAGGTCGCGGCGCGCCCGATCCGCATCTTCCACGGCACACCGGACGATTATAATCCCGTGAAGAGCTGCAAGGCCTTCGTCGACCGGCTCAAGGCGGCCGGGCGCGATGTCGTGCTCACGGAATACCCCGACAGCGCGCACGGCTTTGACAGCGGCCTGCTCGGCGTCAACGCGGTTACGGTGTCGGCCAACGCGCAGACCGTGCGCAACTGCCACATCAGGGAAGGCGACAGCGGCGTGCTGATGAACGGCGATACGAATGCGCCCTTCACCTACAAGGACACTTGCCTCGAGCTCAACCCGCATGTCGGCGGCAACCCCGCGACCGCTGCCGAGGCCCGCAAGGCGGTGGTCGATTTCCTCCAGGCGCTGTTCAAGCTGGGGTAGCCGGACGCCGGTCTTCCGACGTACGCAGGGGGAAGCCGGGCATCGACCGCGCGGTCAAATCGTCTCGCCATCCAGCCGGACTTCCGTGGAACTCCGAGAAACCGCTTCGGGTTCCGCGCGTTGAAACGATCATCAATCGAGACAGGAGATCCTGCGATGTCTGGGTCAACTATCGCACGAGCAGGGTTAGTTGTGGTGACGTTGTGCCTCCCCTTTGGTACGGCCAGCGCCGCATCCCCCTTCGCCGCCATGGCCGGCTCATGGTCTGGCAGTGGAGTATTGAGCACGACGGACGGCGGGCAGGAGCGGCTGCGCTGCCGCGCAACCTACAATGTCGGCAACGGCAGCGCCCAGCTTGGCCTCAATCTGAGATGCGCGAGCGAGAGCTACAATTTCGATCTCGCCGGTGACGTCGAGTATCAGGGCGGCGCCGTTTCCGGGTCGTGGCGCGAAGCCACCCGCAACGCATCCGGCACGATCTCGGGCCGCGCGAGCGGCGATCATGTCGACGCGGCCGCACGGGGCGATAACTTCTCCGCCAATCTGTCCCTGACAACGCGCGGCGGACGGCAAACCGTATCGATCCGTCCGCAGGGCACCAACGTCACGAACGTTTCGTTGGCGCTGGAACGGCGTTAGCCCAGCGCTGCCGCCGCTAAGCTAGATCGCGCCGATATCGGCAAGGCACGCTTGCGTCAGCGGCATGGTGGGCACAGCGCTACGCGCCTTTGCGCACCCCACTTCTGTTCAAGCTGGGATAGAGGCCACATGCTCCGTCATTGCGAGCGCAGCGAAGCAATCCAGAATCTTTCCGCGGAGGGACTCTGGATTGCTTCGCTGCGCTCGCAATGACGCGCGGAGAGATGCGCGCCAGCTTCATGCGCTAGCGCACCCGCCCCGACAGCCGCAGCACGAATACGAGAACCTCAGCCACGGCCTTATAAAGATCAGGCGGAATCTCCTCGCCGAGCTCGATCTTCGAGAGCGCGCCGGCCAGGATCTCGTTCTCCTCGATCGGGATGTCGTGGGCTTTTGCGATCTCGACGATCTTGGCGCCGATCGTACCCTTGCCCTTAGCGACGACAACAGGCGCGCCGCTGCCCTTCTCGTAGTGCAGCGCGATTGCAAGCTTGGACTCCTCGCTCATGTGGCGCGATCCAGGAAATGCCCGGCACGCGCCGGCGGTGCTTGCGGCGGCGTGCCGTCGCGCACGACGATATCGCCGGGCTTGAGCTCGGCCTTGGTCAACGCCTGATTGAGCTCACCGATTCCGGCGCGGAGTTGCTGCGCCGTCGCCGGCCGCTCGGCCCACATCCGCACGAGGGTCTTGTCACCGTTGAGCGTGATCAGCGCGTGCACGGGTCCGCTCGGCTCGACATTGAGCGTGAAGCGTGCGCGCCAGGCGCGCTTGGCGGAATCGGCCTGCTCGTTGCCGCCATCACGCGAGATCTCGAACTGCGCCATCGCGGTGCCCTGCGCCGTCGCAAACGGAATCTCGAAATTCCATTGCGGCACGCTCGGATCGATGCGATGGCCGCTGGCATCGGCCCGGTCGGGCAGCGAGGCGACTTGCAGCAGCGTCTGCCGCGCGATCGCGGCATCGGTGTCGTCAAGCAGGCGACGCACGGTCGCGGCGAGCGGCGCATTCGGCGCGAGCGATGGCGAGGCGACCGCTTGCGGCGACGGCAACGCGCCGCGGAACGGCGGTGGCGTGGTCATACGCGCGGCCGCTTCGAAGACGTGGCCGTCAGGTACGACCTTGATGGCGCCCGGCACATTCCCGATCAGACGCGGCAGGTTTTGCGTGACCTCTTGCAGCAGGCTCGCGGCAAGGCCTGCGGAGATCGTCCGCGGCAACGCTGCCTGCGATGTGTCGATCATGTCGGCAAGCACGGCGGCCGCAACATTGGCGTTGCGCTGCATTTGCAGCGATTGGGCTATCTCTGCGTCAGGCAGCGGCGCTTGCACGGCCTCGCCTGCAGCTTGAGGCGGCGAGCTTGCGGCCTGCGGAGTAGTGACGGCGTTCGTCGCAACAGCAACCGCCTGTGTCGGTGGCGCGCTGGTCTCGAGCGTGCCTGATGTTGCGGCCAGCGTCCGGCGCAGCACCAGCAGCGCTGCCTTCAGGTCGGGCACCGCGCCTGACGGCGGCATCGTGCCTGCGGCAAGCGAGGCCTCGAGAAACAGGCCGGACTTCTGGAAGGCGGATTCGATATCGTCGCCACCGAGCGCGGTGTTGAGCGGCGTCTGTTGCGCCAGTACGTCCAGCATGGCCTGCTTCAGGCCATCAGGCAGATCGCTACCGGTCACGACGGAGGCGAGATTGGCGAACAGCGGTGCCTGGCTGCCCTGCTTGGTCACGGCCTCGGCCGATGCTGCGGTGACGGCGACCTGCTCGGTCGGCGTCAGGGGATTGCGGGCCGCCGTCGCGGATGGCGCAAGCGATGGGCTGTCGACCAGCGTGGCGGCAGTCGGCGTCAGCGTGACCTGATCGGCGCTCGCCTCGCCTGCTCCGTTGACCACAGCGAGACGAATCGTGCCGTCGTTCTGCGACACCGCGAGCTGGAGATTTTGCCCTGGGGTCAGCGACACCTCGGACATCACGTCCATCGACAGATTGGCGATCGCGATCCGCACCAGATTGTCGGCGAGCACGCTGACGACCCTGGCATCGACGACGCTGCCGGCCTGCAGCACAAGATCGGGCGTCGCCGCATCAGCCACGGGGCTGGCGGCACTGACGGGAACGATCGAGCTTATCGGCGTCGGCATCTCAGGGCCCAGGGCGTGCTGTTCCCACCCTAAGGTCCCCTCGTAAACCTCTCGTTAAGGACCTTTGGCCCCGGGTGGGTTCACGGCCGCCAGCACCGCGAAGGCGGCCTCGAAATCCCGCAAGCGCGTGGCCCGACGGGCGGCCGCCTCCTCGTCCATGCCCCACTGGTCGGTGTTCCAGTCCTCGTCGACATGGGCGGCGGCCCAGACCTGGCCGGCGTCACGCACGCCACGGGCCAGCGCCAGCGCCAGCAGAGCCGAGCCGGTCAGGGTCGTCACGATGTGGAGGGCGGCGACCGACCAGGCATCCCCCGGCAGCGCGGCGCGGGCGGCCCGGAGCGCCTCGTCCGGCTGCCTCACGTGCACGATCCCCTCGGACAGGATGAAATGCGCCCCCAGCGCCTCCGCCGCCCAGAACAGCACGGGGTCCCAATGCGCGGCCTCGCGGGCGACCAGCCCCTCGGGGTGGCCGGCGCGATAGAACAGCAGATCGGTCTCCAAATATTTTGCGAGGTCATCGATGACAAGCTCGACGCGGTCGACCACGCCCTCGACCACGCTGTTGGCGATCCGCGTCAGCGGCATGGTCACGGGATCGATCGCCTCGCGCTGCGCGGCCCATTCCGCGGCCACGGCATCGGCCAGCGCCCGCGCGGGGATCACCACCTGGCGGGCAGACGGCGTACGGATCGGCTTGCCGTCGAGCGTGATGGCGAACCCGCCCTCGACCTCGGCGATGCCCACATCCTTGTAGAAGCGCTTGCGCCGCGGCGTCCGCGCGGACGCACGCGCCGATTCCCGCGGATCCGGCGGGGGTTGGCCGGCTGCTTCTTCGAACAATTCGCGCATGTGAGTTTTCGGTCTCCGCCGCTGAATGCAGGCTTTTGAAGTAAGATCGGCTTTTAAGGTAAGATCGGCGGCCGATAAAGCGAGCGGGCATGAGGGAACTTGCGGGCATTGTGGCGGACGTTTTTGGAGCAGTTTCGGAATTGAGGGGATGGCTTTCGGTCGCAACCACAATCACCGCTGTCATGCCCCGCGCAGGCGGGGGGCATCCAGTACTCCGCGGCGGATGTGATGAGAGCGAGCTCGCTAAGGCCGGCCTCTGGAATACTGGATCGCCCGCCTTCTTCGCGGGCGATGACTGTCGCTAGCAGCGCTCCCTACTCCTCCGGCGCGTTCTCGATCGGATCGAACCGGCTCGCGTCCAGCCCAAGCAGATTCCACGACTGCTGCATGTGCGGCGGCAGCGGCGCGGTGGCATCGATGACGCCGCCGCGCGGGTGCGGGATGACGATCCGGCGCGCAAGCAGGTGCAGCCGATTTTGCAGGCCGCCCGGCAGCTGCCAGTTCTCGATGTTGAAATATTTGGGATCGCCGACGATGGGATGGCCGATATGCTCCATGTGGGCGCGGAGCTGGTGGGTGCGCCCCGTCACCGGCTTCAGCGACACCCAGGTCAGCTTGTTGCCGGCGGTCTCGACCACCGCGTAGTACGTCACCGCGTGGCTGGCACCCTCATCGCCATGCTGGGCGATGCGCATGATGGTGTCGTCCTCGCTCTCCTCCTTCGCAAGGAAAGTCGAGATGCGGCCCTGCTTCGGCTTCGGCAGGCCCGGCACCAGCGCCCAATAGGTCTTCCGTGCCGAGCGCGAGCGGAACGCGCCGGTCAGATGCGAGGCGGCAAAACGCGTCTTGGCGATCAAAAGACAGCCCGACGTTTCCCTATCGATACGGTGCACGAGCCGCGGCTTCTGCCCCTTGGAATCGCGCAACACCTCCAGCATCTGGTCGATGTGGCGCGTCATGCCCGAGCCGCCCTGCACGGCGAGGCCAGCGGGCTTGTTCAGCACGAGGACGTCGTCATCCTCGTAGAGCGTCATCTCCTTCAGCGCGGCAAGGGTCTTTTGCGCAGCCTCCGACAGCTCGCCCACCGCCTTCGGCGTATCGAGCTTCAGCGGCGGAATGCGGACGCTCTGTCCCTCCTCAAGCCGGTCCTTGCTGTCGACGCGCTTGCCGTCGACGCGCAGCTCGCCTTTGCGAACAACGCGCTGGATGTGGGAGAACGACAGGCCGGGAAAGCGCGCTTCGAGAAAGCGATCGACGCGCATGTTGTTCTCATCGGCCGTCACCTTGACGGTCTGAACCTTGGTCGGCAGCAGCACCTCGACCGGCTTTACCGGCGCGGCCTGCTCCAGCTCCGTTTTGGGCGGACGCCGCTCGGCGCGCTCGCCCGCAAAGCGCGGCGGCTTGGCGCCAAGCTTCCTGCCTGGACGCGGCCCAGCCTTGTTCGCGCTACGCGCCTTGAACGGACGCGATTCCTTGCGCTCGTCGCGCGAGCGGGGCTCTTGATTGGTTCTCTTGATACGGCGGCTCATGGTTGCCTGCGTACCCTAAAAGCCGGCTCCCGTCACGGCGAAATGGCCGATTCTAGCGCGAGCCGCCCCGCTCCTTGCGCAGCTTGGCCCAATAATCCAGCCGCTTGCGGATCTCCCGCTCGAAACCGCGCTCGGGCGGGTCGTAGAAGATCTGGCGGCCCAAGGCTTCCGGGAAGTAGTCCTGGCCGGAGAAGGCGTCGGGGGCGTCGTGGTCGTATTCGTAAGCTGCGCCGTAGCCCTCCGACTTCATCAGCTTGGTCGGCGAGTTCAGGATGTGCTTGGGCGGCAGCAGCGAGCCGGCCTGTTTTGCGACCTGCATCGCCGTGCCGAAAGCGGTATAGACCGCGTTCGATTTCGGCGCGGTGGCGAGATAGACCACGGCCTGCGCGATCGCGAGCTCGCCCTCGGGATGGCCGAGGAAATCGAAGGCGTCCTTGGCGGCATTGGCGATGACGAGCGCCTGCGGATCGGCAAGGCCGATGTCCTCCACCGCCATGCGCACGACGCGACGCGCCAGAAACAGCGGATCCTCGCCGGCGTCCAACATGCGCGCGAGATAATACAGCGCGGCATCGGGATCGGAGCCGCGCACCGATTTATGCAGCGCCGAGATCAGATTGTAATGGCCGTCAGCCGATTTGTCGTAGATCGGCGCGCGGCGCTGCAGGATGTCCTGCAACTGCGCGGCGTTGAAAATCTCATCCGCTCGCGCCGAGCGCCAGACCTCTTCGGCGAGCGTCAACGCCGCGCGGCCGTCACCATCGGCCATGCGCACCAGCACGGCGCGCGCCTCTTCATCGAGCGGCAGCTTGCGACCCTCGACCTCCTCGGCATGCGCGAACAGTTTTTCGATCGCGGCAGCGTCGAGCGAGCGAAACACCAGGACGCGCGCGCGGGACAGAAGCGCCGCATTGAGCTCGAAGGACGGGTTTTCAGTAGTGGCGCCGACCATGACGACGGTGCCGTCCTCCATCACCGGCAGAAACGAATCCTGCTGTGCGCGGTTGAAGCGATGCACCTCGTCGACGAACAAGAGCGTACCCTTGCCCATCTCGCGACGGGCACGCGCGGCGTCGAATGCTTTCTTCAAGTCCGCGACGCCGGAGAACACAGCCGAGATCTGCTCGAAATGCAGATCGGTCGCATCCGCCAACAGCCGCGCCACCGTGGTCTTGCCGGTGCCGGGCGGCCCCCAAAACACCAGCGAACCGAGCGTGCGCGTCTCCAGCATGCGCGTCAGCGCGCCGTCGGGGCCGAGGATGTGATCCTGGCCGACGACCTCCGACAGCGCACGCGGCCGCAGCCGGTCCGGCAGCGGATGCGGGGCGTCGTGATCGAGCCCCGCCGCGGCAAAGAGAGTTGGCGTCTCCTGTGGTCGCTTCGGACTCATCCGCCCAGCGTGACGTTGATCTGCTGACCGCCGCGCACCAGCGTGATGCGCCAGAGCCGCTGGCTTACGGCCGCCGCCTTCTCGAGATCGCCGGTCTTGCCGATCTTCTGGTTGTTGACGGCCAGGATGATGTCGCCCTTCTGGAAGCCGACACTCGCCGCCGCGCTGTCGCCGCCGAGATCGGTGATCACGACACCTTCGGTGTCGGCGTCGAGATGCAGCTCATCGGCAAGCGCCGGCGTGATGGTCGAGACCTTGGCGCCCTGGAACGGCGAGCGCGCGGTGAGAACGAGTTCGTTGCGGCCGATATCCGGCGCAGTCTCGAGCGCGATCGCCAGCTTGAGCGGCTTGCCGCCGCGCTGCACGTCGATCTGCGCCGTGCCGCCGAGCGGACGGGTGGCAAAGCGGTAGTCAAACGCGTTGGGATCGTCCACGGCCTGGCCGTCGATCCCGGTGATGAGGTCGGAGGATTTCAACCCCGCCTTGGCTGCAGGACCGTTGGGAACGACGCTTGCGACCAGCGCGCCGGTCGGCGAGCGCAAGCCGAGGCTCTCGGCGATCTCCGGCGTCACCGCCTGCAGCTTCGCACCGAGCCATGGCCGCTTCACCGCCGTGCCGCCGCTCTTGGCGGAGGCGACGACGACGCGCACCATATTGGCGGGGATCGCAAAGCCGATGCCTTGCGAGCCGCCGGAGCGCGAGTAGATCGCGGTGTTGATGCCGGCAAGCCGGCCGTTCATGTCGACCAGCGCGCCGCCGGAATTGCCGGGATTGATCGCAGCATCGGTCTGGATGAAGAACTGGTAGTCGGTGATGCCGACCTGCGTGCGCGCGAGCGCCGAGATGATGCCGTGGGTCACGGTCTGGCCGACGCCGAAGGGGTTGCCGATCGCCATGACGACGTCGCCGACCATCAGCTCATCCGAGTTGGTGAATTCGAGCGCTGGAAACTTTTCCTTGCTATCCTTCAGACGCAGCACCGCGAGATCGCTGCGGGAGTCCTTCAGCACGATCTCCGCCTCGAACTCGCGCTTGTCCGACAGCGACACCCTCACCTGGTCGGCGCCCTCGATGACGTGGACGTTGGTGACGACGAGTCCGGAGGAATCGACGATCACGCCCGAACCCAGCGACCGCTGCACCTGCTCCTGCTGCTGGCCCGGCACGCCGAAGAAGCGGCGGAAGATCGGGTCGTCCAGCAGCGGATTGCGGTTCTGCACCACCTTGGCGGCATAGACGTTGACGACCGCCGGCTGCACCCGCTGCACGATCGGCGCATAGGACAGCCGCAACTCGGCCGGCGACGACGGGACACGACGGTCCTGCGCCGCAGCCGGATAGAAGTGGGCCGAAAAGGCTATGCACAAGGCCGTGACGACGGCGGTCCGGTTCGCTCGAAACATTCCTACCTCTTGGAAAAGACGCCGGAATATAGGCGCGTTCGCCCCCCAATAGAAGGGCGCCGGGCGGCAATATTCGGCCCTGTCCCGGTGTGTCCGGCCTGCAAGCCTCCGTGCAAAATTGCAAGCCGCCTGACGCGACAGATTGGCATGACGCGCATCATCCAGCATTCTATGCCGCGGTGGATTCGGTTGCGACGAATTTGCACCAGTGGGAACCACGCAACCGGAGCGTAGCGTCGCGGGGCAGTCATCGATCGTTCTTAGGCTCTCCCGTTACGACTTGGGGAAGATCGTCAAACGATGGAGTCATGACGTGAGCAGGACAAGAATAGCAGCCGCGGCGATTGGTCTCGCCGGTGTGCTGGCGGGCTCGCAGGCCCAGGCCCAATCGGCAAGCAACAGCGATCAGGAGATCGCGCTCCTGAAGCAGCAGCTGAAGATGCTGGAGCAGAAGCTCGACAAGCTCCAGAACCAGACTGCCGCGAACACGGCGGCCGCCGCGAAAGCCAGAGCGGAGGCGAAGGCTGAAGCGAAAGCCGAAGCACGCTCCGAGGCGAAGGCCGTCGTGGCCAATGCCAATGCGGCGTTTCCGGTCAAGGGCGCGCCGCCGACAGCCGGCGTGATCGTGACGATGCCGAACAACCGGCCGACCATCTGCACATCCGACGGGGCGAACTGCGTTGCCATCACCGGCCGCGTCCACTGGGATGTCGGCGGCTACGACTATCGTCCCAACACGGCGTCAACCGTCCCGCAGAAGCTCGACAGCGGCGAGAATGTCCGTCGCGCACGCATTGGCCTCGCCGGCAAATTCTTCAACGACTGGAATTTCGCGCTGGTCTACGACTTCGGCGGCTCGTCCGACGGTTTTGGCGGCGCAGCGCCCGGCTCGCTGCCGGGCGGCGGCGTCTCCGGCCTGGAGAATGCCTATCTCAGCTACACCGGCCTGAAGCCGTTCGGCGGCCGGATGGCCATCGAGGCCGGCATCATGGACCTGCCGTACACGTTGGACGAAGCCACAAGCTCCAACGACATCATGTTCATGGAGCGCGCCTCGCCCGGCGTGGTCGCGACCAACATCGCTGCAGGCGACTTCCGCTCCGCGGCGGGCGCGCGCTGGTTCAACGACCAGCTCTGGATCGGCGGCTATGTCACGGGACCGTCGACCGGCGCGATTCATTCCGCCTCGAGCGCGGCACCGGCGGGAACAAGCGAGCAATATGGCGCGGTGGCGCGTATTGCCGGCAACCCGATCAGCGGCAAGGACTACTCGGTGCATATCGGCGCCGACGCGCAATGGCTGATCCAGCCGCCGCGCAATCTCATTGCCAACACGCAGACAGTCACGCTCAGCGACCGTCCGGAATTGCGTCTCGACCCGACGACGCTGGTGTCGACCAGTGCGATTGCCA
This sequence comes from Bradyrhizobium sp. S3.2.6, assembly GCF_040546885.1. Lineage (NCBI taxonomy): Bacteria > Pseudomonadati > Pseudomonadota > Alphaproteobacteria > Hyphomicrobiales > Nitrobacteraceae > Bradyrhizobium > Bradyrhizobium sp. S3.2.6. Next base: position 51,717 of record NZ_JBEPOS010000024.1, read on the forward strand.
ATGTCTCGGGCGCTCAGGTCTACAGCGTAGAGGCGGCCGCGACCTACGGACCGCTGATCCTCCAGGGCGAGTATTTCTGGTACAATGTCGACCGCACCGCCAATACCGGTGTGCCACTGGTCGGCGCGCCGAGCCTGAAATTCCAGGGCGGTTACGCGCAGGCCGGCTACGTGCTGACGGGCGAGACTCACACTTACAACGCTGCCAACGCCGCTTATAACGGCGTCAAGCCGGCGCATCCGTTCTCGCTCGACGGCGGCGGCTGGGGCGCGTGGGAAATCGCGGGACGCTTCTCGACGATCGACCTCAATGATCAGCTTGCGAGCGCCAACGGCGTCGCGGGTGGGCGCCAGAACGTCTACACGCTTGCGCTCAACTGGTACGTCAACGGTAACATCCGCTTCATGCTCGATTACCTGCATGGCACCGTCTCCAAACAGACGCTGCCGCCGACTGCATTCGCGAATACGGGCTCGAACTTCGACGCCGTGGCAATGCGCACGCAGTTCGCCTTCTGACGCGATCAATTCCGGGGGCGGCGTGGCCGCTCCCGGAAGTTAAGCAGCGCGCTTCGGCTTCTTGACGACGGGCTCGACCTTAGCCGCCGGCGCGCAGGACAGCCGCTCCTGATGGCCCTCACCCCACGCTTTCAGAGTGTCGATCACTGGGCGCAAGCTTTCGCCGAGCTCAGACAGCGTGTATTCCACCCGCGGCGGCACTTCGGCATAGACCTTGCGGATGACAAGCTTGTCCTCCTCCAGCGCGCGAAGCTGTTTTGTCAGCATGCGCTGGGTGATGCCGGGCATCCTGCGACGCAGTTCGCCAAAGCGCTGGGTACCGTTCTGGAGGTGATAGAGGATCACGCCCTTCCACTTGCCGTCGATCAGATCCAGCGTCGCCTCGACCGAGCAGCCGGGACGACGGGTAAAATCTCGTCGTTTCATGCGTGCTTTCCCAATAGTATCCATACAGGGACTATATCCCCGAATTTACAGTACTTGCCAAATGGGAGCCAGGGCGACAGTTAGAGCGGCAGGCGAATACGCCATCTGATGGAGACAAGCCATGAAGGCCGTCGGCTACAAGAAATCGCTACCGATCGAGGATCAGGACGCGCTGATCGATTTCGAGGCCACCAAACCGGAACCGAAGGGGCGCGACATCCGCGTCACGGTGAAGGCGATCTCGGCCAATCCGGTCGACTACAAGGTGCGCAAGCGCGCCGCCCCGCCCGAGGGCGAGACCAAGATTTTGGGCTACGACGCGGCCGGCGTGGTCGACGCGGTCGGGCCCGACGTCACGCTGTTCAAGCCGGGCGACGAGGTGTTTTACGCGGGCTCGATTCAACGCCAGGGCACCAACTCCGAATTCCATCTGGTCGACGAGCGCATTGTCGGCAACAAGCCGAAGTCGCTCTCGTTCGCGCAGGCCGCCGCCCTTCCCCTCACCTCCATCACCGCCTGGGAATTGCTGTTCGACCGCCTCGGCGCCGTGCCCGGCAAGAGCGTCGATCCGCGCACGCTGCTGATCACCGGCGGCGCCGGCGGTGTCGGCTCGATCCTTATCCAGCTCGCGCGCCGCCTCACCGGCCTCACCGTGGTTGCGACCGCAACACGGCCGGAGTCGCAAAAATGGTGCCTCGATCTCGGCGCACATGCGGTGATCGACCACGGCAAGCCGATGAAGGAGCAGATCGAGAAGCTGAAGCTGCCGCCGGTCGCTCTAGTGGCGAGCCTCACCTTCACCGAGCAGCACTACAAATCGATCGCCGAATTCATGGCGCCGCAGGGCAAGTTTGGCCTGATCGACGATCCCGCGGAGTTCACCGTGAGCGCATTCAAAGGCAAGGCGATCTCGGTGCACTGGGAATCGATGTTCACGCGCTCCTCATTCCAGACGCCTGACATGATCGCGCAGCATCATCTGCTCAACGACGTCGCCGACCTCATCGACAAGGGCGTCTTGCGCACCACGCTCGACCAGACCTTTGGCACGATCAACGCGGCCAACCTCAAGCGCGCGCATGCGCTGCTCGAGAGCGGCAAGTCGCGCGGCAAGATCGTGCTGGAAGGGTGGTAAGCAACCACGACGTCGGTGCGTAGGGTGGGCAACAAGTCGCTTGGCCCACCCTGCGATTTTCACGGTCAGCTCAGTATCCGCGACAAGGCCGACAACAGCCGGTCGATCTGCTCATCCGTACCCACGGTAATCCGCAGATAGTCCGAGATGCGAGCCGCGGAAAAGTGGCGAACGATCACCGCCCGCTCCCGCAGCGCTGCCGCAAGCGCGGCCCCCTCATGCGCGGGATGGCGCGCGAAGACGAAGTTGGCCAGGGACGGCAGCACCTCGAAGCCAGCTCGCTTCAGTCCGCGGGTCAGCCGCTCCCTGCCCTCGATCACGCGAACGCGGCCCTGCTGGAAATAGGCTTCGTCCTCCAGCGAGGCGATGGCGCCGGCCTGAGCGGGCCGGCCGAGCGGATAGGAATTGAAGCTGTCCTTCACGCGTGTCAGCCCATCGATCAGATCGGCATCGCCGATCGCATATCCCACCCGAAGCCCTGCCAGCGCGCGCGACTTGGACATGGTCTGCACGACCAGGAGATTCCGATGGGACGCAACCAGCGGAATCGCGGTCTCGGCGCCGAAATCGACATAGGCCTCGTCGACGACGACAGGCACATCCGGATGCTGCTCCAGCAGTGTCTCGATCTCGGCGCGAGACAGCGCGATCCCCGTCGGCGCGTTCGGATTTGGGACGATGATCGCGCCGGCCGGCCGACGGTAATCGGCGATGCGGATCTGCATGGCCTGGTCGAGCGGCACGGTCTCGTAGGCGATGCCGAACAGCCGGCAGTAGACCGGGTAGAAACTGTAGGTGATATCGGGAAACAGCAGCGGGGCATCATGCTTCAGCAGGGCGACGAAGGCATGGGCCAGCACCTCGTCCGAGCCGTTGCCGACGAACACCTGCTCGGGTCTCACACCATGATAGGTGGCCAGGGCGGCCCGCAGCGCGGTCGCCTGCGGGTCCGGATAAAGACGCAGGGTATCGGCTGCCGAGTCGCGGATCGCCTCCAGCGCACGCGGAGAGGGACCGAGCGGGTTTTCATTGGTGTTCAGCTTGATCAGGTCCGCGATGCGAGGCTGTTCGCCCGGCACGTAGGGCTTCAAATCATGCGTCAAGCTGCTCCAGAAACGGCTCATCTTGCTTCCCCCTCACGCGGACGCGTCGCCCGCTCGACGAAGCCTTTGGCGAGCGCGTGATAGATACCCTCCTCGCAGATCATCCGCGAGACGAAATGCGCGATCAGCGCGGCCGCCATCAACGGCACGACCATGCCGTGATTGTCCGTCATCTCGGTCACGATCACGAAGGCGGTGATCGGCGCCTGCACGACGCCGGCGAAATACGAGACCATGCCGAGCAGCATGATCGCACCGAGCGGCGCGTCGTGGAACAACGCGGCGATATTGCTGCCGATCCCGGCGCCGACGGCGAGCGACGGCGAAAAGATGCCGCCCGGTATACCGCTGATCGCGGCAAAGGTGGTGGCCAGGAGCTTGAGAACCCCGAAGTCTCGCGGCAGCGGCGTGCCGTGATCCAGCGCCTCCCTCACCTGCACATAACCCGTGCCATAGATCGTGTCGCCCGACATCAGGCCGCAAATCGCGACAGCGAGGCCGCAAGCAAATGCAAACCAGAGCGGGTGGCCCTTGATCGCGCGTCCGAGCGGGTTCTTGAAACCGCGCGCCATGGCAATGACAACGCGGCTGAACAGGCCGCCCGCGAGGCCGCCGACCACGCCGCAAAGCGGAACGGCCAGCCAGTCGGCGCCACGCGCCAGCGACATCGCGCTGCTGCCGAAATAGGCGTAATTACCTGATAGCGCGAGCGACGTCAGGCCGGCCGCGATGACGGCTGCAATGATGAGGCTGGATGTACGCGTCTCAAAAGCGCGGCTCATCTCCTCGATGCCGAAGACGATTCCCGCAAGCGGCGTGTTGAAGGCCGCGGCCACGCCGGCGGCGGCACCCGCCAGAATCAGCCCGGGCTGGCGGCGTGGCGAGACCCGGCCGAGCGCGAACATGATGGAAGCGCCGACCTGAACGGTCGGCCCTTCCCGCCCCACGGAGCCGCCGCACAGGAGCCCGAACAGGGTGAGGATCATCTTGCCGATCGCGACCCGGATCGAGACCAGGCTCTCGCGCGCCGCCTGATCGGTCAGATGCCGCGCGGCGATCGCCTGCGGAATGCCGCTGCCCTGCGCGTTCGGGAATAGACGGATGGTCAGATAGGCCGACAGCATAAAGCCGAGCGGCGTCACCGCCAGTACGGCATAGCGCGACTTGGCCAGAAGGAGCACAAAGGCGTGCTGGGCGAGATCGGCAAGCTGCGCCAGCGCCACCGCCGCAGCGCCGACGGCGATCCCGCCAAGCAGAAAGATCGCCCGCCGCTGCCATCGCGCGGATGTCAGCCTGAACAGGCGTTTGTGGCGGGTCGAGAGGGGCCAGAGCATGTAACCCCGTTTTAGCCGGTCGCGCTCCGAATTGAAGCGGCAAGTGGGCAGACCAGCTAGGCCGGGATCACGCCCTCGACGAACAACAGTCGCCGCTCCAGCGCCGTCTGCCGCAGCTTCAGCGCCGCGGCATATTCCGGCGAGGCGTACCATTCGCGCGCGCGGGCCATCGAGGGAAACTCCACGATGATGATGGTCTTGGCCGGCGGGCCGCCCTCCACCACTTCGGCCGGACCGCCGCGGACGAGATAGCACCCGCCATATTGCGCGATGGTTTGGGCCGCGAGCGTGCGATAGGCCTCCATAGCAGCCTGATCGCGTACCTCCACCTCGGAGATCACATAGGCCGACACAGGCGGGCCTCACGCGATGGTGTTGACGATGCCGCCTTCCGCGCGCAGCGCCGCGCCATTGGTTGCGGATGCCTCCTTCGAGGCGACATAGACCACCATGTTGGCGATCTCGTCGACGCTGGCGAAGCGCTGGAGCAGCGAGCTCGGGCGATGCTGCTTGACGAAATTGGCCGCGGCTTCGTCGACCGACTGACCGTTCTGCTTGGCGAGATCCTTCACGAAGGTCGCGACGCCTTCCGACATGGTCGGACCCGGCAGCACGGAATTGACGGTAACGCCGGTGCCGCGGGTGAGCTGCGCGAGACCCCGCGCGACCGAGAGCTGCGCGGTCTTGGTCGTGCCGTAGTGGATCATCTCGACGGGAATGTTGAGCCCGGATTCCGAGGAGATGAAGACGATGCGGCCCCAGTTGCGCTTAAGCATTCCCTTCAGGTAAGCGCGCGACAGGCGAATGCCGCTCATGACGTTGACCTCGAAGAAGCGGCTCCAGTCCTCGTCCGGAATCTCGAAAAAGTCCTTTGGCTCGAAGATGCCGGCATTGTTGACGAGAATGTCGACCTCGGGCAGTGCCGCCACAAGCGCCTTGCAGCCTGATGCGGTCGAGACGTCAGCGGCGATGCCGCGCACCCTGGCACCTGTCCCTTCCAGCTTGCGCACGGCCGCATCGACCTTGTCCTGGCCGCGCCCGTTGATCACCACGCTCGCGCCCGAGCCGGCGAGGCCCTTGGCGATGGCATGGCCGATGCCGGCGGTCGAGCCGGTCACGAGGGCGGTCTTCCCGGAAAGGTCGATGTTCATGCGTCGTCTCCGTTGATGTTGACGGAGATATTGGGCGTTGCCAGCGTCATGGCAATCAGCGATCACCGATGCGTGAGGCTCTGTCGCCGCAAGGACGCGCTTGTAGGGTGGGCAATGCGTAGCGTGCCCACCATGTCAGCACGGCGTGCGGATGGAATGGTGGGCACGGCGCGCGAAGAGCGCACCTTTGCCCACCCTACCGCTCACGTCATAAAAAAGCGGCGCCCGAAGGCGCCGCTGTCTCGAAACTCAGTACCGGCCGGCTTACGCCGCCTCGGCTTCCTTCGCCTGCACCGGACCGGAGTCCTGGCCCTTGGCATCGACGTCGCGGTCGACGAACTCGATCACGGCCATCGGCGCGTTGTCGCCATAGCGGAAGCCCGCCTTGATGATGCGGGTATAGCCGCCCTGGCGATCCTTGTAGCGGGGCGCCAGCACGTCGAACAGCTTCCTGACCTGGTCCTTGTCGCGCATCTCGGAGATGGCCTGGCGGCGCAGCGACAGCCCGCCCTTCTTGCCGAGGGTGACGAGCTTCTCGACGATCGGACGAAGCTCCTTGGCCTTGGGCAGCGTGGTGACGATCTGCTCGTGCTTGATCAGCGCGGCGCACATGTTCGCGAACATCGCGCGGCGATGCTCGGCGGTGCGGTTGAGCTTCCGATGAACCTTGCCGTGACGCATATGTCTATTCCTTAACGTATGAACTGCCGCGACGGTTCGTCGGACATGTTGCTCAGGTGGGCTGCCTGCGTTCGCCCGTGGTGGTGAGTAGCGAATGGCGAGTAGCGAATTGTTTCCATTCGCAATTCGCCATTCCCTATTCGCCTAGTAGTGATCCTCGAAGCGCTTGGCGAGCTCGTCGATGTTCTCCGGCGGCCAGCCCGGCACTTCCATGCCGAGGTGCAGACCCATCTGGGCCAGCACTTCCTTGATCTCGTTCAGCGACTTGCGGCCGAAGTTCGGGGTGCGGAGCATTTCCGCTTCCGACTTCTGCACGAGGTCGCCGATATAGACGATGTTGTCGTTCTTCAAGCAGTTGGCCGAACGCACCGACAGCTCGAGCTCGTCCACCTTCTTGAGGAAGGCCGGGTTGAAGGCGAGATCCGGGATGATCTCCTGGGCGACTTCCTTGCGCGGCTCTTCGAAATTGACGAACACGTTGAGCTGATCCTGCAGGATGCGGGCGGCGTAAGCCACCGAGTCATCCGGCGTCAGCGCGCCGTTGGTCTCGATCGTCATGGTCAGCTTGTCGTAGTCGAGGATCTGGCCCTCACGGGTATTCTCGACCTTGTAGGAGACCTTGCGGACCGGCGAGTACAGGCTGTCGACCGGAATCAGGCCGATCGGCGCATCCTCGGGACGGTTGCGCTCGGCGGGCACGTAGCCCTTGCCGGTGGCAACCGTGAACTCCATGCGGATCTCGGCGCCCTCGTCGAGCGTGCAGATCTGCAAGTCGGGATTGAGCACGACGACGTCGCCGACGGTCTGGATGTCACCGGCAGTGACAGCGCCCGGGCCCTGCTTCTTCACGACCATGCGCTTGGGGCCTTCGCCCTGCATCCTGATCGCGATATCCTTGATGTTCAGCACGATGTCGGTGACGTCCTCGCGGACGCCGGCGATCGAGGAGAACTCGTGCAGCACGCCGTCGATGTGCACCGACTGCACCGCCGCGCCCTGGAGCGAGGAGAGCAGGATGCGGCGCAGCGCGTTGCCGAGCGTCTGGCCGAAACCGCGCTCGAGCGGCTCGGCAACGATGGTCGCGAAACGCGAGGAATCGCTGCCGGGCTGAATCTGGAGCTTGTTCGGCCGAATCAGTTCTTGCCAATTTTTCTGGATCGTCACTGTTTCACCCATACAGGCCAGTCGATTTGAAAATTCAAATACTGGCGTTGGAGAAAGGCCGCAGATCAAACCCGCGGCTTCTTAAAAAAAGCATCGCGGGCGACGATGCGCCCGCGAGTTCGTATCAGACGCGCCGACGCTTGCGCGGACGGCAGCCGTTGTGCGGGATCGTGGTCACGTCGCGGATCGAGGTGACGGTGAAGCCAGCAGCCTGCAGCGCGCGGAGCGCCGACTCACGGCCCGAACCGGGACCGGCGACTTCGACTTCCAGCGTGCGCATGCCGTGCTCCTGCGCCTTCTTCGACACGTCTTCGGCGGCAACCTGCGCGGCATACGGGGTCGACTTGCGCGAGCCCTTGAAGCCCATGGTGCCGGCGGAGGACCAGGCAATCGTGTTACCCTGTGCGTCGGTGATGGTGATGGTCGTGTTGTTGAACGACGAGTTCACGTGCGCGACGCCGGAGGCGATGTTCTTGCGCTCACGACGACGAACGCGGGTGGCTTCCTTGCCCATAGACTACCTTTCCTGGAGATCTCAAACGCCGCCGTAATGCCAGCGGCTACACCTGTGGAGGCGAATGGTGAGTAGCGAATGGCGAATAGGGACCCTCCCTACTCGCCATTCGCCAAACCCTATTCGCCAGTTTACTTCTTCTTGCCGGCGATGGCCTTGGCCGGACCCTTGCGTGTACGCGCATTGGTGTGGGTCCGCTGACCGCGCACCGGCAGACCGCGACGATGACGCAGGCCGCGATAGCAGCCGAGGTCCATCAGACGCTTGATGTTGATGCCGACCTCACGACGCAGATCGCCCTCGACGAGATAGTCGCGGTCGATCACTTCGCGGATCTGGAGCACTTCAGCGTCGCTGAGCTGATTGACACGACGATCCGCGGGGATCTTCACCTTCTCCACGATCTCGCCAGCGATCTTCTCGCCGATGCCATGGATGTACTGAAGCGCGATCAGCACGCGCTTGTTGGTCGGAATGTTCACGCCGGCAATACGGGCCACGGCCTTCTCCTGTTGCCGATCCCTCGTCAGGAATCGGGCTTTAAGTGCTTGTGTTTCTCGGGCAGGTGTTCACAAACGCGAACACGACGCCCACCCCTGGTCTTCCTGGGGCCCGGCATCGTTTGAAACTATCCGACTTGGATGCGGGGCTTATTAAGGGATTCAGGGGGCTTTCGTCAACTGCCGCTAGCGTTTGGCTCGCTTTTTCGTGACCTTTTTTGGACTCTTCTTCGAACCTTTCTTGATGGCCTTTTTGGCGGCCTTTTTGACCGTTTTCTTGGCTGTCTTCTTGGCTGTCTTCTTGGCCGCCTTCTTGGCGCCCTTCACGGCCTTCTCGGCGGATTTAGCCGATTTGGCAGCCTTTTTGCCGGTTTTCGTCGGCTTTTGGGCTGCTTTCTTGGCTACCTTGGCCTTCTTCGCCCCCGTCTTGGCGGGTGCCGCCTTGGCCGCGCTGCGCGCATAGCTCTTGCCATGGGATTTGGGTTCGACCGCGCCGAGCGCCAGGAGCTGGCGGTGGATGGCGCGGGTGACCTCGTCGATGGCCATCATGCCGTCGATGGTGGAGAGCTTCCGACGCTCGGAATAGTAGTGAATCAGCGGTTCCGTCTGGCTGCGGTAGCTCGCTAACCGTTTGGTCAGCACCTCCGGGGTGTCGTCGACCCGGACCTCCTCCCCGCGCTCCCGCATCTGGGCGACGCGGGTCTCGACGCGGCTCAGCAGCGCGCTCTCGTTGACGCGGAGCTCGATCACCGCATCAAGCTTCATGTGCTTGTGCTTGAGAAGCTCGTCCAGCGCCTCGGCCTGCGGCACGGTGCGCGGGAAACCATCGAGGATGAAACCGTGCCTCGCGTCCGGCTGATCGATGCGGTCGGAGATGATTCCAACCACGACATCGTCGGGCACGAGCCCGCCGCTGGCCATGATCTCCTTGGCCTTCAGTCCGACAGGCGTTCCGGCTGCAACGGCTGCACGCAACATCTCACCGGTCGAGAGCTGGACGATGCCATAGCGCTGCACCAGCAGTTGCGCCTGGGTCCCCTTGCCCGATCCCGGCGGTCCCAGCAGGATAATTCTCATCGGCGTACGCCCCCCCGATTGGTGAGCGATACGTCGCGCACCTGTGTTTGAAGTTTGACAACAGTGCAAACCATAATCGGCGCCGCACCGCTACCCATATCATAGGGGAGCAAATGCCCGGACGCCAAGAACGCCTTTGAAATCAGTGATTGCGCTGCAGTGAGAGCAGCTCTGCCGATGCGACCGAATGACTGGCTGATCACCTCGGCGGGCGCCGCGCGTGACTCGCGCGGCGAATCGGCAGCACAGGCGTGCTGCCTCGAGAGGACGCGGCTTAGCGGCGGCGACCCCGGAGCTTCGACTTGCGGATCAGGCCCTCATACTGATGAGCCAACAGATAGCCCTGCACCTGCGCAACCGTGTCCATGGTGACACTGACGACGATCAGCAGCGAGGTGCCGCCGAAGTAGAACGGCACCGAGGCGTAGGAGATCAGGATTTCCGGGATCAAGCAGACGATCGCCAGATAGATCGCGCCGAGCACCGTGACGCGCGACAGCACATAGTCGATATATTCCGCGGTGCGCTCGCCCGGACGGATGCCCGGGATGAAGCCGCCATGCTTCTTCAGATTGTCCGCGGTCTCGGTCGGGTTGAACACGATAGCGGTGTAGAAGAAGGCGAAGAACACGATCAGCGCGAGATAGAGAATCAGGAACAGCGGACGGCCGTGGCCGAGCTGGGTCGTGATCCACTGGAACCATTCCGGCCCACTGCCCGCGTTGAAGTTCGCAACCGTGGTCGGCAGCAACAGCAGCGAGGACGCGAAGATCGGCGGGATCACGCCGGAGGTATTGAGCTTGAGCGGCAGATGCGAGGACTGACCCTCGAACATCTTGTTGCCGACCTGGCGCTTCGGATACTGGATCAGAAGCCGGCGCTGGGCGCGCTCCATGAACACGATGAAGGCGATCACGGCGACCGCCATCACGATCACGACCAGGATCAGGCCGGTCGACATCGCGCCCTGACGGCCGAGCTCGAGCATGTTGGCGAGCGCCGAGGGCAGTTCGGCGACGATGCCGGCGAGGATGATCAGCGAAATGCCGTTACCGATGCCGCGCGAGGTGATCTGCTCCCCCAGCCACATCAGGAACATGGTGCCACCGGTCAGCGTGATCGCGGTGGACAGACGGAAGAACATGCCGGGATCGCTGACGACATTGCCGGCACCCTCGAGGCCGACCGCAATGCCATAGGACTGGAACGCGGCCAGGATCACGGTCAGATAGCGGGTGTACTGGTTCAGCAGTTTGCGGCCGGACTCACCTTCCTTCTTCAGCGCTTCGAGCTGCGGCGAAACGGTGGTCAGAAGCTGGATGATGATCGAGGCCGAGATGTACGGCATGATGTTCAGCGCGAAGATCGCCATGCGGTGGATGCCGCCGCCGGCGAACATGTTGAACATGCCGAGGATGCCGCCGGCTTGCGACTTGAACACCTGCTCCCAGATGTTGGGATCGATGCCGGGCAGCGGGATGTAGGTCCCGAGCCGATAAACGAGCAGCGCACCCAGGGTGAACCAGATGCGCTTCTTCAGCTCGTCGGCCTTGGCAAACGCGCCGAAATTGAGGTTGGCTGCCAGTTGTTCCGCTGCTGAGGCCATATTGGACTTTCTCCCGCCGCCTTTTGCGCCGTCATACCCGCGGCCGGGCTATTTTAGCGGACGCCGGACATTATCTGGGGCTTCGGCTTCGATAAGTCCATCGTTCCGCATGCGCAAAGGCCCGCGAGGCGCGGGCCAATGACGCAGTTGTTACGCCGCCTCGCCCTCTTCCTTGGCAGGGGCCAGGATCTTCACCGAACCGCCGGCCTTCTCGACCGCTTCGATCGCGGTCTTCGAGGCGCCATGCACTTCGATGTTCAGCTTGGCCTTGAGCTCGCCGCGGCCGAGCAGCCGCAGGCCGCCCTTGGCGCGGCGCAGCACGCCAGCCTTCACCAGGGCCTCGACGTTCACGACGCTACCGGTGTCGAGCTTCTTGGCATCGACCGCATCCTGGAGCCGGTCGAGATTGATCTCGGCGTACTCGACGCGGAAGATGTTGTTGAAGCCGCGCTTGGGCAGACGGCGATGCATCGGCATCTGGCCGCCTTCGAAACCTTTGATGCGCACGCCCGAACGCGCGGTCTGGCCTTTGCCGCCGCGGCCGGACTGCTTGCCCTTGCCCGAACCGATGCCACGGCCGACGCGCATACGCTTCTTGCGCGAGCCGGCATTGTCGGCGATATCGCTGAGCTTCATCGCCCTGCTCCTTGTGTTTTGCGCATGATCTGGCCCGAAAACCGGTATCCACTTTTCGGGATCATGCGCGCAATTTTACTTCTCGTCGACGATGCGAACGAGATGGTGAACCTTTTCGATCATGCCGCGGATCGCCGGGGTGTCCGGCAGTTCGCTGGTGCGGCCGATCTTGTTGAGCTTGAGCCCGATCAGCGTCGAACGCTGCGAGTGATGGCGGCGGATCGCGCTGCCGGTCTGCTCAACTTTGATCGTCTTTGCGGCCTTGGCCATCGTGGTCTACTCCGAAAAGCGTTCGTTAGTCCGCAGCCGCCTCGGCATCGCCGCCGACGCGACGACCCTGGAGGGTGGACACCTTGATGTTGCGGCGCGCCGCGACCGAACGCGGGCTGTCCTGGTGCTTCAGCGCATCGAAGGTCGCGCGAACCATGTTGTACGGGTTCGACGATCCGATCGACTTCGCCACCACGTCCTGGACGCCGAGCGTCTCGAACACGGCACGCATCGGACCGCCGGCGATGATGCCGGTACCGGCCGGAGCAGCACGCAGATAGACACGGCCCGCGCCATGACGGCCGGCGATGTCGTGATGCAGCGTACGGCCCTCGCGCAGCGACACGCGGGTCAGGTTGCGCTTGGCGGATTCCGTTGCTTTGCGGATCGCTTCAGGCACTTCGCGCGCCTTGCCGTGACCGAAGCCGGCGCGGCCCTTCTGGTCGCCGATCACGACCAGCGCGGCGAAACCGAAGCGCTTGCCGCCCTTGACGACCTTGGCCACGCGGTTGATGTGGACGAGCTTGTCGACGAACTCGCTGTCGCGCTCCTCGCGCTGCTGACGGTCACGTCCGCCGCGTTGATCGCGTCCACCACGTTGTTCGCGTTCTGCCATTTTTCCAATCCTTCAGAAGCTTACGCCTCAATCCTCAAATTCTGTTAGAAGCTCAGCCCACTCTCACGCGCAGCGTCGGCCAATGCCTTGACGCGCCCGTGGTAGAGATAGCTGCCGCGATCGAACACGACTTCCTTGACGCCCTTCTCGGCGGCGCGCTCGGCCAGCAACTTGCCGACCGCCTTCGCCGCATCGATGTCGGCGCCGGTCTTGCCGCCGTCGCGCATCGACTTCTCGAGCGACGAGGCAGAGGCCAGCGTCTCGCCCTTCAGGTCGTCGATGACCTGGGCATAGATGTGCTTGGACGAGCGGAACACCGACAGACGCGGGCGGCCAGCACCGGAGCGGCGCAGCTTCAGCCGCACACTCCGCTTGCGCCGGGCATTTGTAACCTTGGCTTTGGACATGACCGGCTCCGTTACTTCTTCTTGCCTTCCTTGCGGAAGATGAATTCGCCAACATACTTCACGCCCTTGCCCTTGTAGGGCTCCGGCGGACGATAAGAGCGGATCTCGGCGGCGACCTGGCCGACGCGCTGGATGTCGCTGCCCGTCACCGTGATCTCGGTCGGCTTCGGCACGGTGATCGTGATCCCTTCCGGGATCGCATAGACCACGTCGTGGCTGTAACCGAGCGCGAGCTGCAGGTTCTTGCCCTGCATCGCGGCGCGATAACCGACGCCGGTGATTTCGAGCTTCTTCTCGAAGCCCTTGGTGACGCCTTCGACCAGATTCGCGACCTGGGCGCGAGCGGTGCCATACAAGGCGCGCGCGCGATTGGTCTCGACCCGCGGGTTCACCTTGATCTGGCCGCTCTCGAGCTTCACCTCGACGTCGTCATGGACGACGAACTGAAGCTGGCCCTTCGGCCCCTTCATCTTGACGGTCTGCCCGTCCACGGTCGCGGTCACACCGGACGGCACCGCAACAGGCCTTTTGCCAACACGTGACATGGATCAAAAATCCTTCTCAGAACACCGTGAAGAGGACTTCACCGCCCACGTTCGCTTCACGCGCACTGTGGTCGGCCATGATCCCCTTCGGCGTCGACAACACCGAAATACCGAGTCCGTTATTGACCCGCGGCAGGTTCTTCACCGAGGCGTAAACACGACGCCCGGGCTTGGAGACACGTTCGATCTCGCGGATGACGGGCTCGCCGTCGAAATACTTCAGCTCGATCTCGATCTCGCTGCGGCCCGAGGAGTGCTCGAGCGTGGCGTAACCGCGGATGTAGCCCTCGCTCTTGAGCACTTCGAGGACGTTCTCGCGCATCTTCGAGCCGGGCGTGGAGACCTTGCTCTTGGCACGCATCTGCGCGTTGCGGATGCGGGTGATCAGATCGCTGATTGGATCGTGCGTAGACATCTAAACGACCCTCCTTACCAGCTCGACTTCACGAGGCCCGGGACCATGCCCTTGGAGCCAAGGTCGCGCAGCGCGATACGGGACAGCTTGTTCTTGCGGTAGTTCGAGCGCGGGCGGCCCGACAGCTCGCAACGCAGACGGATGCGGGTGGCCGACGAATTGCGCGGCATTTCAGCAAGCTTCAGGGTCGCGGCGAACCGCTCTTCCATCGGCAGCGTCTTGTCGGCGATGATCGCCTTCAACCGCTCGCGCTTCGGGGCGGCGTTCTTCACCATCCGCTTGCGCCGGTTGTTCTTCTCGACTGAACTCTTCTTTGCCATGCTTGGCTCCTGGGTATCCGCGTTTGAGAGGCTTTAGGTCAGCGTCTCACTGCCGGAACGGGAAATTGAAAGCGGTCAACAAGGCCCTCGCCTCTTCGTCGGTCTTGGCCGTGGTGCAGACGGTGATGTCCATACCGCGGGCTTCCGAGACCTTGTCGAAGTCGATCTCGGGGAAAATGATGTGCTCCTTGATGCCGAGCGAGTAGTTGCCGCGACCGTCAAAGCTCTTCGGGTTCAGGCCGCGGAAGTCGCGGACGCGCGGCAGCGCGACCGTCACCAGGCGATCGATGAACTCGTACATGCGAGCCTTGCGCAGCGTGACCTTGCAGCCGATCGGCTGGTTCTCACGCAGCTTGAAGGTCGCGATCGCGATACGCGAGTAGGTCACGATCGCCTTCTGGCCGGCGATCTGGGTCAGCTCGGCAGCGGCGGTCTCGGCCTTCTTGCGGTCGTTGACGGAATCGCCAACGCCCATGTTCAGCACGATCTTGTCCAGACGCGGAACCTGCATCACGTTCTCATAACCGAACTTCTCGGTCATCTCCGTGCGGATCTTCGCATCGTATTCCGCGCGCAGGCGCGGCGTGTAAGCGGCCTCAGCCATCGATCTCAGCTCCCGAGCGCTTGGCGATGCGGACTTTCTTGCCGTCCGCCAGAATCTTGAATCCGACGCGGGTCGGCTTTCCATCCTTGCCGACATACGCGATGTTGGACAGTTGGACCGGCGCCTCTTTCGAGATGATGCCGCCCTCCTGGGCCTGCGTCTGCTTCTGGTGACGCTTGACCATGTTGATGCCGCGCACCAGCGCGGTACCGGCGTCGGGACGCACCTCGAACACTTCGCCGGTGCGACCCTTGTCGCGGCCGGTCAGCATGACGACCTTGTCGCCCTTGCGGATCTTCGCAGCCATCACAGCACCTCCGGCGCGAGCGAGATGATCTTCATGTGGTTCTTGCCACGCAGCTCGCGCGGCACGGGCCCGAAGATGCGGGTGCCGATCGGCTCGGACTGGTTGTTGATCAGGACGGCGGCGTTGCGGTCGAAGCGGATGACCGAACCGTCGGCGCGGCGGATGTCCTTGCGGACACGCACCACGACGGCCTTCATCACGTCGCCCTTCTTCACCTTGCCACGCGGAATCGCTTCCTTGATCGAGACGACAATGATGTCGCCGATCGTGGCGTAGCGGCGCTTCGAGCCCCCGAGCACCTTGATACACATGACACGGCGTGCGCCAGAATTATCGGCCACGTCGAGGTTGGTCTGCATCTGAATCATTGATGCACCTCGTCCTCTTCTCTTTGCGCCAGCCTAGCCGGCGCTCAACATTTCCCTGAAGTCAGTCGGCCAAGGCCAACAGATCAGGCGCTTTTCTTGTGCTCGCCCCGGATCACGATCCAGGACTTCAACTTCGAGATCGGCTTCGATTCCTCGATCCAAACCATGTCGCCCGGCTTGAACTCGTTGTTCTCGTCGTGCGCGTGGTAGTTCTTCGAACGGCGGATCGTCTTCTTGTAGATCGGGTGCGTGAAGCGGCGATCGACGCGCACCACGACGGTCTTGGCAGTCTTGTCGCTGACGACCACGCCTTGCAAAGTACGTTTCGGCATATCCGTTAGCCCCTTACTTCTTCTTCGCGCGCGCTTGCGCAGCGACGGTCTTGATCCGGGCGATGTCACGACGGGCCTCGCGCAGGCGCGAGGTGTTCTCGAGCTGCCCGGTGGCACGCTGGAAGCGCAGGTTGAAGCGCTCCTTCTTCAGGTTCAGGACGGCGTCGTCCTGCTGGTCGGGGCTCATCGCGCGGATGTCTTCGATCTTCATCTGGGCCATGGCCATTACTCCGCAATGCGCTCGACGAAGCGCGTCTTGATCGGCAGCTTGGCGGCCGCCAGCGTCAGCGCCTCACGCGCCGTCTGGGTGTTGACGCCGTCGATCTCGAACAGCACCCTGCCCGGCTTGACACGCGCGACCCACAGTTCCGGCGCACCCTTGCCGGAGCCCATGCGGACTTCGGCGGGCTTCTTCGACACCGGAACGTCGGGGAACACGCGGATCCAGACCCGACCGGCACGCTTCATGTGGCGGGTCAGCGCGCGGCGGGCGGCTTCAATCTGACGCGCGGTGACGCGCTCAGGCTCGGTCGCCTTCAGGCCGAACTGGCCGAACGCCAACGTCGCGCCCGAAGTCGCAACGCCGTGAATGCGGCCCTTATGCGCCTTCCGGAACTTCGTTTTCTTAGGTTGCATCATGGCTTCAAGCCCTCAAATTCTCTGTGCTGGCGTCAGGCCGCAGCGTGGTCACGGCGCTGACGGCCGCCACGATCACCACCGCCGCCCGTCTCGCCTTCGGCCATTCTCTTGTCCTGGGCCATCGGATCGTGCTCGAGGATCTCGCCCTTGAAGATCCAGACCTTGACGCCGCAGGTGCCGAAGGTCGTGAACGCGGTCGCGACGCCGTAGTCGATGTCGGCACGCAGCGTGTGCAGCGGCACGCGACCTTCGCGGTACCACTCCATGCGCGCGATTTCCGCACCGCCCAGACGACCCGAGCAGTTGATGCGGATGCCCTCCGCGCCGAGACGCATCGCCGACTGAACGGCGCGCTTCATGGCGCGGCGGAACGCCACGCGGCGCTCGAGCTGCTGCGCGATCGACTCGGCCACCAGCGTCGCATCGAGCTCCGGCTTGCGGATTTCGACGATGTTGATGACGACGTCGGACGAGGTGATGTCCGCGACCTTCTTGCGAAGCTTGTCGATGTCGGCGCCCTTCTTGCCGATCACCACGCCCGGACGGGCCGAGTGAATGGTGACGCGGCACTTCTTGTGCGGACGCTCGATCACAATGCGGGCGACGGCCGCCTGCTTGAGCTCCTTGTGCAGGATCTCGCGGATCTTGACGTCCTCGTGCAGCAGCTTGCCGTATTCCTGCTTGCCGGCGAACCAGCGGGAATCCCAGGTCCGGTTGATGCCGAGACGCAGACCGATCGGATTGATCTTTTGACCCATCGTTTTCTCCTGCGACCCTTAAGCCGCTGCTGCTTCGGCTTCGACCTGACGAACAATGATCGTCAGCTGCGAAAATGGTTTGTAGACACGGCCCGAGCGGCCACGGCCGCGGGCTGCAAAGCGCTTCATCACGAGGCCGTTGCCGACGAAGGCCTGCGCCACGACGAGATCGTCGACGTCGAGGTCGTGGTTATTCTCGGCATTGGCGATAGCCGATTCCAGGCACTTCTTCACGTCAACCGCGATCCGCTTGCGCGAAAACTGCAGGTCGGCGAGCGCAGCGGAAGCCTTCCGGCCGCGAATGAGCTGGGCGACCAGGTTGAGCTTCTGCGGGCTCACCCGCAGCATCCGGGCGACCGCCTTGGCCTCGTTCTCGGCGAGGCTCCGTTCGCGCTTAGGTTTGCTCATCGTTTAATCCTCAAGCCTTCTTGGCTTTCTTGTCGCCCGAGTGGCCATGGAAGGTCCGGGTCGGCGAAAACTCACCAAACTTGTGACCGACCATTTCCTCGTTGACGGCCACCGGCACGTGCTTCTGGCCGTTGTAGACGCCGAAGGTCAGGCCGACGAACTGCGGCAGGATCGTCGAGCGACGGCTCCAGATCTTGATGACGTCGTGACGGCCGGACGCGCGCGCGGCATCTGCCTTCTTGAGCAGAGAACCCTCGACGAACGGGCCTTTCCAGACTGAACGAACCATGTCCGGCGTTCCTTACTTCTTCCGCTTGTGGCGGCTTAGGAGAATGAATTTGTTGGTCGACTTGTTGCTGCGGGTCTTCTTGCCCTTGGTCGGCTTGCCCCACGGGGTGACCGGGTGGCGGCCGCCCGAGGTCCGACCTTCACCACCGCCGTGCGGATGGTCGATCGGGTTCATCGAAACGCCTCGGTTATGCGGCTTGCGGCCCAGCCAACGGTTGCGGCCGGCCTTGCCGATCGAGGTGTTCATGTGATCCGGGTTCGACACCGCGCCGATCGTGCCGCGGCAACGGCCGTGCACGAGACGCTGCTCGCCCGAGTTCAGGCGGATGATGACGTAATCCTGGTCGCGGCCGACGAGCTGGGCGTAGGTGCCGGCGGAACGGGCGAGCTGGCCGCCCTTGCCGATCTTGACCTCGATGTTGTGGATGATCGTCCCGACCGGCATGTTGCCGAGCGGCATGACGTTGCCCGGCTTCACGTCGACATAGTTGCCGGCCACCACGGAATCGCCGACCGCCAGGCGCTGCGGCGCCAGGATATAGGCCTGGGTGCCGTCTTCGTACTTGACCAGCGCGATGAACGCGGTGCGGTTCGGATCGTATTCCAGCCGCTCGACAGTCGCGGGCGCATCGACCTTGTCGCGCTTGAAGTCGACGATGCGCAGCGTCTGCTTGTGACCGCCGCCACGGAAGCGCACGGTGATGCGACCGGTGTTGTTGCGACCGCCCGAGGAGTGCTTGCCTTCGGTGAGCGCCTTGACCGGCTTGCCCTTGTAGAGGGCTGAACGATCGACCATGACCAGCTGGCGCTGGCCCGGTGTCGTGGGATTGAATTTCTTCAGTGCCATCGTCGTGCGACCTTACAGACCGGTGGTCACGTCGATCCGATGACCCTCTTCGAGGGTCACGATCGCGCGCTTGGTATTCGACTGCGAGCCGAGATTGCCGCGGAAGACCTTGGTCTTGCCCTTGCGGACCAGCGTGTTGACGCTCTTGACCTTGACGTCAAACAGCTTCTCGATCGCTTCCTTGATCTGCGGCTTGGTCGCCTTGGCGGCCACCTTGAACAGGACCTTGTTGTGCTCGGACGCCAGCGTCGCCTTTTCGGTGACGACCGGGGCGACGATCACGTCGTAATGGCGAGCCTCGATGTTCTTCGTCATTTGAAGCGCGCCTCCAGCGCATCGATGGCGGCCTTGGTCAGAACAAGCTTCTGACGGCGCAGGATGTCATAGACGTTGATGCCCTGGATCGGCAGCACGTCCATGTTCGGAATGTTGCGGGCCGCAGCGGCAAAGCCGTTGTTGAGCTCGGCGCCGTCGATGATCAGCGCGTTGGTGAGGCCCAGACCCGAGAAGTGACCGAGCAGCGCCTTGGTCTTGGCGGCTTCCAGCGCGGCCTTGTCGATCACGAGGAGATCGCCGTCCTTGGCCTTGGCCGAGAGCGCATGCTTGAGGGCGAGCGCACGGACCTTCTTCGGCAGGTCGGTGGCATGCGAACGCACCACAGGACCGAAGGCACGACCGCCGCCGCGGAACTGCGGCACGCGGGCCGAGCCGTGACGAGCACCGCCGGTGCCCTTCTGCTTGTACATCTTCTTGCCGGTGCGCCAGATCTCGGCGCGGCCCTTGGCCTTGTGGGTACCGGCCTGACGCTTGTTGAGCTGCCACTGCACGCAACGCGCAATGATGTCCTGGCGCGGCTCGAGGCCGAAAATGGCGTCGGAGAGCTGGACGGAGCCCGCTTCCTTGCCCTCGAGGGTGGTGACCTTCAATTCCATCTCACGCACCCTCTTGCTGGGCCGAGGCTTCCGCTTCGCCGCCCGCAACCTTGAACTTGCCAGGCTTCGGAGCTTCCTTCGGCAACGGCTTCTTGACGGCGTCGCGCACGCGGATCCAGCCGCCCTTGGAGCCGGGAACGGCGCCTTCGACGAGGATCAAGCCACGCTCGACGTCGAGCTGAACGACCCGGAGGTTGAGCGTAGTGATGCGGTCGACACCCATGTGGCCGGGCATCTTCTTGTTCTTCCAGGTCTTGCCGGGGTCCTGACGACCGCCGGTCGAACCGATCGAGCGATGCGAAACCGACACGCCGTGGGTGGCGCGCAGACCGCCGAAGTTCCAGCGCTTCATGCCGCCGGCAAAACCCTTACCGACCGAGGTGCCGGTAACATCGACGAACTGGCCGACGACGAAGTGGTCGGCGAGGATCTCGGCTCCAACCGGGATCATGGCATCCGCGGAGACGCGGAACTCCTCGACCTGACGCTTCGGCTCGACCTTGGCGACCGCGAACTGGCCGCGCTCTGCCTTGGGCAGATACACGGTCTTGCGGCTGCCCGACCCGAGCTGGAGGGCGACGTAGCCGTTCTTCTCTTCAGTGCGGTGGGCTACGACTTGGCAATTGCCGAGCTTCAGCACGGTCACGGGGATATGTTCGCCGGTCTCTGTAAAGACCCGCGTCATCCCGACCTTTTGTGCGATCACTCCGGAGCGCATCGGCGTGCTTCCTGTTCTTTCTGTCCGCAAGTGGCGAACGTGATCCAAAAATCTTAGAGCTTGATCTCGACGTCGACACCGGCGGCCAGGTCGAGCTTCATCAAAGCATCGACGGTCTGCGGGGTCGGATCGACGATGTCGAGCAGGCGCTTGTGGGTGCGCATCTCGAACTGTTCACGGCTCTTCTTGTCGACGTGGGGCGAACGGTTGACGGTGAACTTCTCGATGCGGGTGGGCAGCGGAATGGGTCCGCGGACCTGCGCACCGGTGCGCTTCGCCGTGTTCACGATCTCGCGGGTCGACGTATCGAGGATACGATGGTCGAACGCCTTGAGACGGATACGAATATTTTGGCCGTTCATTGCCGTGTCTTTCTTGGGTGAGTGGCGAGTAGCGAATAGCAGGTGGTTCTGGCCCACTCGCTACTCGCCATTCCCTATTCGCTTGCTTACTCGATGATCGAAGCGACGACGCCGGCGCCGACGGTGCGGCCACCTTCGCGGATCGCGAAGCGGAGCTTCTCCTCCATCGCGATCGGCACGATCAGGTGCACTTCCATCGCGATGTTGTCGCCCGGCATCACCATCTCGGTACCTTCCGGCAGATGCACGACACCGGTCACGTCGGTGGTGCGGAAGTAGAACTGCGGACGGTAGTTGGTGAAGAACGGGGTGTGGCGACCGCCCTCTTCCTTGGTGAGGATGTAAGCCTCGGCCTTGAACTTGGTGTGCGGCTTGACCGAACCCGGCTTGCACAGCACCTGGCCGCGCTCGACGTCTTCGCGCTTGGTGCCGCGGAGCAGCGCACCGATGTTGTCGCCGGCCTGGCCCTGGTCGAGCAGCTTGCGGAACATTTCGACGCCGGTGACGGTGGTCTTCTGGGTCGCACGGAGACCGACGATCTCGATTTCCTCGCCGACCTTGACGATGCCGCGCTCGACACGGCCGGTCACGACGGTGCCGCGGCCCGAGATCGAGAACACGTCTTCAACCGGCATCAGGAACGGCTGGTCGATCGGACGCTCCGGCTGCGGGATGTACTCGTCGACGCTCTTCATCAGCTCGAGGATGGCTTCGTGGCCAAGCTTCTTGTCGGAGTCTTCGAGAGCGGCGAGCGCCGAACCCTTGATGATCGGGATCTTGTCGCCCGGGAAGTCGTACTTCGAGAGCAGCTCGCGGACTTCGAGCTCGACGAGCTCGAGCAGTTCCGGATCGTCGACCATGTCGCACTTGTTCAGGAACACGACGAGTGCGGGCACGCCGACCTGGCGGGCGAGCAGGATGTGCTCGCGGGTCTGCGGCATCGGGCCGTCAGCAGCCGACACGACCAGGATCGCGCCGTCCATCTGCGCGGCGCCGGTGATCATGTTCTTCACGTAGTCGGCGTGGCCGGGGCAGTCGACGTGGGCGTAGTGGCGGTTCTTGGTCTCATACTCGACGTGCGCGGTCGAGATGGTGATGCCGCGCGCCTTCTCTTCCGGCGCCTTGTCGATCTGGTCGTACGCGGTGAACGTTGCGCCGCCGGCTTCGGCGAGAACCTTGGTGATCGCCGCGGTCAGCGACGTCTTGCCATGGTCGACGTGACCGATGGTGCCGATGTTGCAGTGCGGCTTGTTACGTTCAAACTTTGCTTTGGCCATTTGACTCTCCGTTCAATCGTCAGCTCTGGACCGACGACAATCAGGCAAACTTCTTCTGGACTTCTGCCGACACGTTGGCCGGCGCTTCTGCGTAGTGGTCGAACTGCATGGTGAAGGTCGCGCGACCCTGGCTCATCGAGCGCAGGTTATTCACGTAACCGAACATGTTCATGAGCGGCACCATCGCGTTGATGACGTTGGCGTTGCCGCGCATGTCCTGCCCCTGGATCTGACCGCGCCGGGAATTCAGATCGCCGATGACCGAGCCGGTGTAGTCTTCCGGGGTCACCACCTCGACCTTCATGATCGGCTCGAGCAGGACGGACTTGCCCTTCTGCAGCGCTTCGCGGAACGCCGCGCGCGATGCGATTTCGAAGGCGAGCGCCGACGAGTCGACGTCGTGATACTTACCGTCGACGAGCTGAACCTTGACGTCGACCACGGGGAAGCCCGCGACCACGCCGGAGCCCATCACGCTGTTGAGGCCCTTTTCGACGCCGGGGATGTATTCCTTCGGAACCGCGCCGCCGACGATCTTGGACTCGAACTCGTAGCCCTTGCCGGGCTCGTTCGGCTCGACCACGATCGACACTTCCGCGAACTGACCGGTACCGCCGGTCTGCTTCTTGTGGGTGTACTTGACCTCGGCCTTCTTGGTCACGCGCTCACGGAACGCCACCTGCGGCGCGCCGATGTTGGCGTCGACCTTGTAGGTACGGCGGAGGATGTCGACCTTGATGTCGAGGTGGAGTTCGCCCATGCCCTTGAGGATGGTCTGGCCGGACTCCTGGTCGGTCGACACGCGGAAGGACGGATCCTCCGCAGCGAGCTTCGCCAGCGCCACGCCCAGCTTTTCCTGGTCGGCCTTGGACTTCGGCTCGATCGCGATCTCGATGACCGGCTCGGGGAATTCCATCTTTTCCAGGATCACCTGCTTGTCGGGATCGCACAGCGTGTCACCGGTGCGCGCTTCCTTCAGGCCGGCCAGCGCGACGATGTCGCCGGCATAGGCTTCCTTGATGTCCTCGCGGTTGTTCGCATGCATCAGCAGCATGCGCCCGATGCGCTCCTTCTTCTCGCGGGTCGAGTTCACGACGCCGGTGCCGCTCTGGAGAACGCCGGAATAGATGCGGCAGAAGGTGATGGTGCCGACGAACGGGTCGTCCATGATCTTGAACGCGAGCAGCGCGAGCGGCTCCTTGTCGTCCGCCTTACGCACGACCTCGTTGCCGCGATCGTCGGTGCCCTTGATCGCAGGCACGTCGATCGGCGACGGCAGATAGTCGACGACGGCGTCGAGCAGCGGCTGCACGCCCTTGTTCTTGAAGGCCGAGCCGCACAGCACGGGATAGAACGCGCCGGTCAGCACCGCCTTGCGGATCAGCCGCTTCAGCGTCGCTTCGTCCGGCTCGTTGCCGTCGAGGAAAGCGGCGAGCGCATCGTCGTCGAGCTCGACGGCGGCTTCCACCATCTTCTCGCGGTATTCCTTGGCCTGGTCGACGAGATCTTCCGGAATGTCGACATAGTCGAACTTCGCGCCGAGCGACTCGTCGTTCCAGACGATGCCCTTCATCTTCACGAGGTCGACGAGACCCTTGAAGTTGTTCTCGGCGCCGATCGGAAGCTGGATCGCGATCGGCTTGGCACCGAGGCGGTCAACGATGTCGGCCAGGCACTTGAAGAAGTCGGCGCCGGTCTTGTCCATCTTGTTGGCGAAGACGATGCGCGGAACCTTGTACTTGTCGCCCTGGCGCCAGACGGTCTCGGTCTGGGGCTCAACGCCCTGGTTCGAGTCGAGCACGCAGACGGCGCCGTCGAGCACGCGCAGCGAACGCTCGACCTCAATGGTGAAGTCGACGTGGCCGGGGGTGTCGATGATGTTCAGACGCTTGCCGGCCCAGAACGCGGTGGTCGCAGCCGAGGTGATCGTGATGCCACGCTCCTGCTCCTGCTCCATCCAGTCCATCGTCGCGGCACCTTCGTGCACTTCGCCGATCTTGTGGCTCTTGCCGGTGTAATAGAGGATGCGCTCGGTCGTCGTGGTCTTGCCGGCGTCAATATGCGCCATGATACCGAAGTTACGGTAGTCCTCGATGGCATGTAGGCGGGGCATGGGTCGTTCCTTGCGAGTCCGAGTGTGTCGCCGTTACCAGCGATAGTGCGAGAAGGCGCGGTTGGCTTCCGCCATCCGGTGCACGTCTTCGCGCTTCTTGACGGCGTTCCCGCGGTTGTTCGATGCGTCCAGAAGCTCCGCCGAGAGCCGCTCGGTCATCGTCTTCTCGTTGCGCTCGCGCGCAGCCGAGATCAGCCAGCGAATGCCCAGCGCCTGACGGCGCACCGAGCGAACCTCGACCGGAACCTGATAGGTCGCACCACCGACGCGGCGGGAGCGCACTTCGATCGTCGGCATGACGTTCTCGAGTGCCTGCTCGAACACGCCGAGCGGGTTCTGCTTGGTCTTGGATTCGATGAGACCGAACGCACCGTAGACGATGCCTTCGGCGACCGACTTCTTGCCGGCGTACATCACCGAGTTCATGAACTTCGTGACGATGATGTTCCCGAACTTCGGATCGGGAAGAACTTCGCGCTTTTCCGCTGAGTGGCGACGAGACATTGAGCTGGTTCCCGCTTACTTCGGACGCTTGGCGCCGTACTTCGAACGACGCTGCTTACGGTTCTTGACGCCCTGGGTATCCAGAACGCCGCGGAGGATGTGGTAGCGCACGCCGGGCAAATCCTTGACGCGACCGCCGCGGATCATGACCACCGAGTGCTCCTGGAGGTTATGGCCCTCACCCGGGATGTAGCCGATCACCTCGAAGCCGTTGGTCAGGCGCACCTTGGCGACCTTACGAAGCGCCGAGTTCGGCTTCTTCGGGGTCGTGGTGTAGACGCGGGTGCAAACACCACGCTTCTGCGGCGACTGCTGCAGCGCCGGCACCTTCTTGCGCGACTTCTGCACTTCACGCGGTTGAGCGATCAGCTGGTTGATCGTCGGCATCCTGGCCTTACCCTTTGTTATCGCGGCCCCTTGCGGGCCCGCTGTCTTGCCGCGGCCCGTTGCCGGGACCGCAAATTCTTTCGAGCTACCCGCCCGACGAGGCCCGCCTCGCACGGAACAATCCGCACAAAGCGAAATTGCGCCAACCGCTCCATCACTGAGCGGAAAGCGTTCCGACGCACAGAGGACCGCAGCCTTCGGGCCAATCGGCGAAAACGCCGCAGCCCGCGTACCGAGGTCATGCATCCGAGTTCGATCTCAAGAGAACGTGCTCAAGAGACCTAAATTCGCCTGGCATTGCCTAGCTATAAGCGACAGCGTTTGAGCGGCATTCGTCGAGGTTGGTGCCTGCCAAGCGACCCCTACGGGATCAGGCAGGTGCTCCGTACCGACGCTGGCGATGCTCACCGCCTGTCGTTAAGTGAGGCGCTTTCTATAAGTGAGAATCGATCAAGTCAAGGTGAAATGACCGTCAGAAAGCGCTTATCGCGCCTGTAGAAAAAGCCTGTTCGCCTTCTTCCCCACGCCTCCCCCGATATGGGGTCGAAGTGCCGGTTCCGCCAGCCCGACGGCAAATTATACCCGGGAGAAATATACTTTTATGACCCGCGCTAAGGCTTTTTTTCCTCTTGATGCGTCAATCTGCCCTCTTCGGCAGAGACAAACGCCATGCGGTACACCGACATTACCATCATCGGCGGGGGACTTGCCGGCTCGACCGTCGCCGCGATGCTCGGGCGCGCCGGCATTTCGGCGGTGCTGATCGACCCGCATGAGACCTATCCGGCCGACTTTCGCGTCGAAAAACTCAGCGGTCACGGTCAGGTCGAGCGATTCCAGCGGACGGGAATCGCCGACTCAGTGCTGCGCCAGGCAACCTTCTCCAGCGAGAACTGGATCGCACGGTTCGGGCATCTCCTCGACAAGGCGCCGAGCCGGCAGTTCAACATCCTCTACGATTCCCTGGTCAACGCGATTCGCGACGAGATTCCCGAAACCGTCGAGCGAATCTGGACCAAAGCGGTGTCGGTCGAGACCAGCCCGGAACGGCAGAGAATCTCGCTCGCCAATGCCGAGACGATCTCGGCCCGCCTGGTCGTGCTCGCCAACGGCCTGAATGTCGGCCTGCGCCACCAGCTCGGCATCGCGCGAAACATCATCAGCGCCTGCCATTCGATCTCGATCGGGTTCGACGTGGTGCCGGCCGGGCGGAATTCGTTCGACTTCCCGGCGCTGACCTATTTCTCGGAGCGGCCGAATGACCGTATCCCCTACATCACGCTGTTTCCGATCGGCCCGCGGATGCGCGCCAATCTGTTCGTGTACCGTGGCTTCGACGATCCCTGGCTGCGCGATCTGCGCCGCGCGCCGGCCGCAACGCTGGACGCCGCCTTGCCGCGGCTCAAGCGCATCACCGGCGCCTTCGACATTCAAGGCGAGCCGAAGATCCGCCCGGTCGATCTCTATGTGAACGATGCCAGCCATCAGCCCGGCGTGGTGCTGGTGGGCGACGCCTTCGCCACCTCCTGCCCGGTCGCGGGTACCGGTTGCGACAAGGTGTTCACCGACGTCGAGCGGCTCTGCAACGTCCACATCCCGCAATGGCTGGCGTCCGACGGGATGGATGCGGACAAGATCGCCGCCTTCTACGCCGACCCGGTCAAGCGGGCCTGTGATGAATGGTCGGCGGCGAAAGCCTTCGACTTCCGCTCGGTGTCGATTGCAACGAGCCCGTACTGGACCGCGCAGCGCTGGGCCCGCTTCATGGCGTGGTCGAGCCAGGGACTACTGCGGCGGCTGGGAGGGGCGTTCCATCTGGAGCCGAACTTCCTCGGTCATTCCTCCTCGTCGTCCTCGTCCTCATCATCCTCGTCGAGGTCGTCCTCGTCATCGTCGCTGTCGTCGTCGGCTTGAGCCGCCGCGCTATGCGGCTGATGGGTCTGGTCGTTCCACAGCTTGCGGTAGGTGCCGTTCCTGGCGAGCAGCTCGGCATGGGAACCGCGCTCGATCGCCCTGCCTCCTGAAATCACGATGATCTCGTCCATCTCGACCACCGAGGAGAGGCGGTGAGTAGACCAGATCATGGTGCGGCCCTTGGCGACCTTCAGCAATGTGCGGTTGATTGCGGCCTCCGTGGTCTGGTCGAGCGCCGAGGTGGCTTCGTCGAGCAGCAGCACCGAGGGATTGCGGATGATGGCGCGCGCGATCGCGATGCGCTGGCGCTGGCCGCCCGACAGCGTGTCGCCGCGCTCGCCGACCGGGGTCTCGTAGCGCTGCGGCAGGCTCATGATGTAGCGGTGGATCTCGGCCTTCTTGGCGGCGTCCTCCACCTCCTCGTCGGTCGCGCCTTCCTTGCCGAGCCGGATGTTCTCCCGGATCGACATGTTGAACAGCATGTTCTCCTGGAACACCACGGCCATGCTCCGGCGCAGCGAATTCAGCGTCACCTTGCGCACGTCGACACCGTCGATGGTGACCCGCCCCTCGTCCGGCACGTAAAGCCGCAGGATCAGATTGAGCAGCGTGCTCTTGCCGGATCCGGAAGGACCGACGATGGCGATGCTCTTGCCGACGTTGAGCTTCAGGCTGAGATTGTCCAGCACCGGCGTCTGGCCGCCCTCGTACTGGAACGTCACGTGGTCGAAGGTGATGTCGTGGGTGATGCGCGGCAGATCGGGCGCGCCGGGACGATCGGCGCCGCGTGTGGGCTCGTCCAGCAGCTCCTGGATGTGGCGGATCGCGGCGGCCGAGGAGATCGACACCGGGATGAAGTGCATCACATGGGCGATGTTGTAGGAGACTTCCCAGAACGCGCTCTCGAAGGTGACGAAGGTGCCGATGGTGATCTGGCCCTTGGTCGCCAGATACGCGCCGATCGCGAGCACGACGAGGTGTAGCAGCAGCACCGAGATGGTGACGGTCCGTTCCACCATGGTCGACAGGAACGCAGCGGACGCAATCCTGTTGCGGGTCTCGTCGTTGCGGAAGCTGAAGAAGCCGAACATCCTGCGTTGCAGGCTGAAAGCCTTGATCACCGCTTGCGCCGCCACGTTCTCCTGCACCATTCCGAGCAGCGCGCTTTCGTTGAGCTTCTGCTCGTAATTGGCCTGCACCGCTTTCGGGGTGAGCATGCGCGGCCCGATCAGCGTGATCGGGAACACCAGCAGCGCGACCACGGCGAGCTGCCAGTTCAAGAAGAACATCAGGATGATGCCGGCGATCAACTCCAGGAACGGCAGCGCCGCGCTGTTGGCGAAGGTCTTGACCGAGCCCTCGAAGGCAGCCTGGTCGACGGAGAAGCGCGACAGGATCTCGCCGCGCTTGGTGCGGCCGAAATAGGCCGCCGGCAGGTCCTGGACGTGCTCGAACAGGCGCTTGCGGACGTCGGAGATGATGCAGGCGGCCAGCCGCGCGTCCCAGCGCTCGTACCAGACCGCGACGATCGAGGTGAAGATGCCGGCGACCGCGAGCACGCCGAGGATCTTGTACAGCGCCTGGAAATCCTCCTCGCCGAGCGCGTCGTCGATCAGGAACTTCAGACTGAGCGGCATGATGACGTTGAACAGCGTCTCGACCAGAACGCCGAACGCTACATAGCCCAGGATGCGCTTGTAATTGGACAGGAACGGCTTGACGAAGCCCAGGATGGTCGCGAGCGCGCCGGCGGCTTCGCGGGCGGTAAAGACGACGAGGTCCTCGTCATCCTCGTCGTCGAGCCCAAGCTCGTCGTCGTTCTCGTCTTCGTTGTCGTCTTCCAGCTCCGGCTCGTGACCGGTGTCGAGCTTGTCCTCGAGCTCGGCCGCCTCTTGTGCGGCGAGCTTCTGTTTGTCGGGAGAGAGAGGCTTGGACGCCATGAAACCAACCGATGCTGACGGCCGGCATGACCGCAGAGAAAGCAGGGAAATAGCGGAGCGCCGCTACTGCCACCGATTCTATGCGATCAGGATGAATTCAGCAAAACAATTGGCGAATCCATCCGCCCTGTGATGCTAGTCGTCGTTGTCTTCGTCCTCGACCTTGTCGAAGAAGGAATAACGCAAGGAGTCGGCGTCGGCATACCACTGCCCCGGCCCCTTGTTGGCGGCAAGCGTCGCCGACCAGAGCGCGTCGGTGCAGTCCTTGCGGTGCATCGACAGATCGAAGCCGTTGCCGAAGAACAGTTCGGACCATTCCCACCAGGTGCCGAGCTTCTTGACCCCGCGCAGCAGGTCGTAGCGGTCGATCACGACTGAGGCCATGTCCGAGGTGATCGAGCCGAACACGAGGCCGGTCTTGACCACGCGGTTCAACTCGCGGATCGCGCGGACCACCTGCTTCGGGGCAACGTGGCAGAGACTGGTCTCGAACACGTAGTCGAACGCGCCGTCCTTGAACGGCATGTCCAGGATCGATCCCAGCTTGTTGTACTTCTTCAGCGCCTTCGGCGTCTTGGCATGAATGGCGCGGTTGTTCTCGATGCCCCAGGCGTCGATGCCTCGCTCGCGCAGCGCGCCGACCAGCTCGCCGCTGGCGGAGCCCGCGACCAGGAGTTTTGCGCCCTTCGCTGTGCCCCAGACGATGCTGATCAGCTCTGCAAGGTAGTCGGGATCGGTGAACTGCCGCCACGCTTCGCTATAAGGGCCGACGCCGCGATAGTTCTCGAAATAATCGCGGTCGATCTTGTCCGAGACTGGCTTGCTATCCTGGGCATGCTCGCGGCGCAGCCGCATCATCTCGGTCAGGATGATGTCGGTCGCCGCGTCCGATGAGTCGAGCAGGCCGTTCAGCGTGGAGTCGAACAGATAATCGCCGACCACGACGATGCCGGGATGATCCTTCGGCTCGGGCCGGTGATTGGTCATGACGTCGCGCACGGGCAGACCGCCCGGGATCGCGTTCACGGACGACAGCCAGCGGTGGATCTTGCCTTCCATGAAATAAGCACGCGCATCGCCGAGCGAAGCCGGCAGCGATTTCAGCGCGGCGTCGATCAGCTCCTGATCCGACAGATTGGCGAACGCCAGCGCATCGGAACCCGGAATGAGCCAGTTCAGGACGCCGTGCTTGCCGACGTCGTGGCGCGCGCCTTCATTGTAGACGCAGCAGCCGCCGAAGGCTTCCGACATGAACCAGGCGCCGGGAATCTTGTCTCCCCAGAACGGGGAATCGAACAGGATCGAGACGCGCAGGTAATGCGCGGGACGGTCGAAATAGGAGACGTGCTTGACCATCGACTTGCGCAGTTGCTCGCCTTCCCAGCCGACAGTGGAGAGCCAGGAATGCGGCAGGCAGACCACCACAAGATCGAAGTCGCGCGTCTCCGGTCCCTTCCCGTTCATCATCTTGAGCTGATAGCGGCCGGTCGTCGCCTTGCCGACGGTAAGCACGCGGTGATTGAGCTGGATGTCGGCGTTGACCTCCGACTGCAGGCATTCGATCAGCTGCTCGTTGCCGTTCTGGATGGAATAGAGGCCGATATAGCCGTCGACATCCATCAGATAGTTCTTGAGTGCGTTGAGGCCGTTGGTGTTGTGGCTTTCGGTCGCGAGATCGGAGCGCGCCATCACCTTGAAGAAGCGCTTTGCGATCTCGTCCTCGACCTCCTCGTCGAGCACCTGCTCGGCGGTCTTGTAGGCCCAGGGGTTCTCGTTGTCGTGCGCGCCGACGCCCTCGTAATATTCGATCGGCGACATCGCGTCGGCACAGCGCTTGCGAAACGACTCGATCGCAGCCGCAGTCTTGGCGCCGTATTTGCGGCGCATGCCGGCGACGTCATTGAGCAGCTCGCCGCCGAACTGCACCTGCTCGGCATCCATCGGAATGGTCTGCAGGCCGAAATGCTGGATAAGCTCGCGCAGCGGATCGGGACCCGTCATCGAGTAATCGTAGATCTCGGCGACGCCGGCCTCGTACATCGCCGGCGCGGAATCGAATTTGCGCGTGACGATCTTGCCGCCGAGCCGGTCGGAGGCTTCATAGATGGTGATGCGGCAGAGGTCGCCGAGCTTACGCTTCAGGTACCAGGCGCTCATCAGCCCGCCGGGGCCGCCGCCTACGATTGCGAGATCAAGCATGTCAGTTCCGTGGTCTCCGGCCTTGCCCCCGTCACGGGACCACCGGTCTAAGCTCCCCTAGCAGAAGCGCTTTTCTGACTGAAGGAAAGATGAACAAAGGTTGATCCTGCACCGCAACAGGCAAACAAAGCAGCAAAAAGGCCGGCTTTCGCCGGCCCTTTCATTGTCCTCGGTATTCCTACGGATGAACCATCATTCCGCGGGCGGCAGCGCAGGAAGCTCTGCTTCCGGTGCGGGCGACACGACGGCCGCCTGCTTCTCGCGCTCGTCCAGGATCATCTTGTCGCGCTTCACGGCGACTTCGCGGATCTTGGCCATGGAGGCGCCGGTGCCCGCCGGGATCAGCCGGCCGACGATGACGTTCTCCTTGAGGCCTTCGAGCGGATCGACCTTGCCGTTGACCGCCGCTTCCGTGAGGACGCGGGTGGTCTCCTGGAACGAGGCCGCCGAGAAGAACGAACGGGTCTGGAGGCTCGCCTTGGTGATGCCGAGCAGAACCGGCGTCCCCGTGGCGATCTTCTTGCCCTCTTCCTTGGCCTTCTCGTTCAGCGCGTCGAACTCGATCTTGTCGACCTGCTCGCCGGAGATCATGTCCGTGTCGCCCTGGTCGGTGACTTCCACCTTCTGGAGCATCTGACGGACAATCACCTCGATGTGCTTGTCGTTGATGAGCACGCCCTGGAGCCGGTAGACCTCCTGGATCTCGTTGACCAGATAGGCCGCGAGCTCCTCGATGCCCTTGACCGCAAGGATGTCATGCGGTGCCGGGTTGCCTTCCACGATGAAGTCGCCCTTTTCGACGACGTCGCCGTCCTGAAGGTGGATGTGCTTGCCCTTCGGGATCAGGTATTCGCGTGCCTCGTCGGTCTTGTCCATCGGCTCGATCGAGATGCGACGCTTGTTCTTGTAGTCGCGCCCGAACCGGATGGTGCCCGCGATTTCGGCGATGATCGCCGCATCCTTCGGACGCCGTGCCTCGAACAATTCCGCCACCCGCGGCAGACCGCCGGTGATGTCACGCGTCTTGGCGCTTTCGGTCGAGACACGGGCGAGGATGTCGCCCGTCTGAACCTTGGCACCGACGTCGACCGACAGAATGCCGTCGACCGACAGCATGTAGCGGGCATCGCCGCCACGGGCGAGCTTGAGCACCTTGCCGTCCTTGCCCTTGACCACGATGGCCGGACGCAGGTCCGCGCCGCCGCGGGTCGAGCGCCAGTCGATGACCACGCGCTTGGCGATACCGGTGGCCTCGTCCAGCGTTTCCGTGATCGACTGCCCTTCGACCAGATCCTCGAAGCCGATGGTTCCTTCGACTTCAGTGAGCAGCGGACGGGTGTAGGGATCCCACTCGACGATACGCTGGCCACGCTTGACCGTATCGCCCTCGTCGATGTGCAGGCGCGCACCGTACTGGATACGGTGCGTCGCACGCTCGGTGCCATCGGCATCGACGATCGCCACCACCATGTTGCGCACCATTGCGACCAGGTGACCTTCGCTGTTGCGGGCGATGGCCTTGTTCCTGATCACGATCTTGCCGTCGAAATTGGCTTCGACGAAGGACTGCTCGTTGAGCTGCGCCGCACCACCGATGTGGAAGGTGCGCATGGTGAGCTGGGTGCCCGGCTCGCCGATCGACTGCGCCGCGATGACGCCGACCGCTTCACCGTGGTTGACCGGCGTGCCGCGGGCGAGGTCGCGGCCGTAGCACTTGCCGCAGATGCCGTTGACGAGTTCGCAGGTCAGCGCGGAGCGGATCTTCACCTCCTGCACGCCACCCTGCTGGATGGCGTCCAGATGGCTCTCTTCCATCAGCGTATCGCGCTTGATGATCACCTTGCCGGAGCTGTCACGGATGTCTTCGCAGGCCGTGCGTCCGAGGATGCGCGAACCGAGCGAAGCGACCACGGTGCCGGCATCGACGATGGCGCGCATCTTGATGCCGAGCTTGGTGCCGCAATCGGACTGCGTGATGATGCAGTCCTGCGCGACGTCGACCAGACGACGGGTCAGGTAACCCGAGTTCGCAGTCTTCAACGCGGTGTCCGCGAGGCCCTTACGGGCGCCGTGGGTCGAGTTGAAGTACTCGAGAACCGAGAGGCCTTCCTTGAAGTTCGAGATGATCGGCGTCTCGATGATCTCACCCGACGGCTTGGCCATCAGGCCGCGCATGCCGGCGAGCTGGCGCATCTGGGCCGGCGAGCCGCGGGCGCCGGAATGAGCCATCATGTAGATCGAGTTGATGTCGGCATCGGCTCCGCTCGCCGTCTTCTTGGTGGAGGAGATCTCCTTCATCATCGCCTTGGCGATTTCTTCCGTGGCCTTCGACCAGGCGTCGACGACCTTGTTGTACTTCTCGCCGTGCGTGATCAGGCCGTCGTTGTACTGCTGCTCGAAATCCTTCGCCAGCGTACGGGTGGTGTCGACGATCTTCCACTTGGAGTGCGGCACGACCATGTCGTCCTTGCCGAACGAGATGCCGGCCTTGAACGCATTGTAGAAGCCGAGCGCCATGATGCGATCGCAGAAGATCACAGTCTCCTTCTGGCCGCAGTGACGGTAGACCTGGTCGATGACGCCCGAGATCTCGCGCTTGGTCATCAGCTTGTTGATGATCTCGTACGAAATCCGCGGGTTCCTCGGCAGCAGATTGCCCAGCATGACGCGGCCGGCGGTGGTCTCGATCCAGCGCTTGGAGATCTTGCCGGTCTCGTCCATGCCTTCCCACCGATACTTGATCTTGGTGTGGAGGTGGATGACCTTCGCGTGCAGGGCGTGCTCGAGCTCGGCCATGTCGCCGAACAGCTTGCCCTCGCCGGGCAGGCCTTCGCGCATGATCGAGACGTAGTAGAGACCGAGCACGATGTCCTGCGACGGCACGATGATCGGCTGGCCGTTCGCCGGATGCAGGATGTTGTTGGTCGACATCATCAGCACGCGCGCTTCCAGCTGCGCTTCAAGCGACAGCGGAACGTGCACGGCCATCTGGTCGCCGTCGAAGTCGGCGTTGAACGCGGAGCAGACCAGCGGATGAAGCTGGATCGCCTTGCCCTCGATCAGCACCGGCTCGAACGCCTGGATGCCCAGGCGATGCAGCGTCGGCGCGCGGTTGAGCAACACCGGATGCTCGCGGATCACCTCGTCCAGGATGTCCCAGACCTCGGGCCGCTCCTTCTCGACCAGCTTCTTCGCCTGCTTCACCGTGGTGGACAGGCCCTTGGCGTCAAGCCGCGAATAGATGAACGGCTTGAACAGCTCGAGCGCCATCTTCTTCGGCAGGCCGCACTGATGCAGGCGCAGCTCGGGACCGACCACGATCACCGAACGGCCCGAATAGTCGACGCGCTTGCCGAGCAGGTTCTGGCGGAAACGGCCCTGCTTGCCCTTCAGCATGTCGGCGAGCGACTTCAGCGGGCGCTTGTTGGCACCCGTGATGACGCGGCCGCGGCGGCCGTTGTCGAACAGCGCATCGACCGCTTCCTGAAGCATGCGCTTCTCGTTGCGGATGATGATGTCGGGCGCGCGCAGCTCCATCAGCCGCTTCAAGCGGTTGTTGCGGTTGATGACGCGGCGGTAGAGGTCGTTGAGGTCCGAGGTCGCGAAGCGGCCGCCGTCCAGCGGCACCAGCGGACGCAGGTCCGGCGGGATCACCGGAACGACAGTCAGGATCATCCATTCCGGCTTGTTGCCGGAGTGGCGGAAGGCCTCGACGATCTTCAGGCGCTTGGCGAGCTTCTTGTGCTTGATGTCGGAGTCGGTCTCGTGCATCTCCGCGCGCAGGGTCAGCTCGAGCTTCTCGAGGTCCATGCCCTTGAGCAGCTCGCGGATCGCTTCCGCGCCGATCATGGCGGTGAAGGAATCCTGGCCGTACTCGTCCTGCGCCTTCAGATACTCGTCTTCCGACAGCAGCTGACGGTCCTTCAGCGCGGTGAGGCCCGGCTCAAGCACGACGTAATATTCGAAGTAGAGGATTCGCTCGAGATCCTTCAGCGTCATGTCGAGCAGCAGGCCGATGCGCGACGGCAGCGACTTCAGGAACCAGATGTGGGCGACGGGAGCTGCGAGCTCGATATGGCCCATGCGCTCGCGCCGGACGCGCGACAGCGTGACCTCGACCGAGCACTTCTCGCAGATGATGCCCTTGTACTTCATGCGCTTGTACTTGCCGCACAAGCACTCGTAATCCTTGATCGGCCCGAAGATGCGCGCGCAGAACAAGCCGTCGCGCTCGGGCTTGAAGGTACGGTAGTTGATGGTCTCCGGCTTCTTGATCTCGCCGTAGGACCAGGACAGAATCTTCTCCGGGGACGCGATCGAGATGCGGATCTGGTCGAAGACCTGAGCCGGCGTCGTCGGGTTAAAGAGATTCATAATTTCTTGGTTCATCGTCTTCTCCTCGCGTGCCGGTCGCCTCCGGCCGCAAATTCGAAAATCACTCGAGCGGGGCGCCCTGCCCTCAAGGCATCGGGAGGGGCGCCAATGCCCGGCCGCGAAGGCCGGGCATGAAAGGTCGTATTACTCGGCTGCTTCCGACGTCGACGCCGGTCCCACCTTGGAATTGTGCAGGTCGACGTTGAGGCCGAGCGAGCGCATTTCCTTGACCAGCACGTTGAACGATTCCGGAATACCGGCCTCGAAGGTGTCGTCGCCACGCACGATCGCCTCGTACACCTTGGTACGGCCGGCGACGTCGTCCGACTTCACGGTCAGCATTTCCTGGAGCGTGTAGGCCGCGCCGTAAGCCTCGAGCGCCCACACCTCCATTTCGCCGAAGCGCTGGCCACCGAACTGCGCCTTGCCGCCCAGCGGCTGCTGGGTAACGAGCGAGTACGGACCGATCGAACGCGCATGGATCTTGTCGTCGACGAGATGGTGCAGCTTGAGCATGTAGATGTAGCCCACCGTCACCTTGCGATCGAAGGCATCGCCGGTGCGGCCGTCATAGACGGTCGACTGACCCGAAGCGTCGAGACCGGCAAGCTTCAGCATCTCCTCGATGTCGGCTTCCTTGGCACCGTCGAACACCGGCGTCGCGATCGGCACGCCGCGGCTGAGGTTATGGCCGAGTTCAAGCAGCTCGTTGTCGTTGAGCGTCTTGATCGTCTCGTCCTCGCCGTAGACCTTCTTCAAGGTATCCTTCAGCGGCTTGATGTCCTGCTTCGACAGGTAGGCATCGACCGTCTGGCCGATACGCTTGCCGAGGCCGGCGCAGGCCCAGCCGAGATGCGTCTCGAGGATCTGTCCGACGTTCATGCGCGAAGGCACGCCGAGCGGATTGAGCACGATGTCGGCATGCGTACCGTCCTCGAGGAACGGCATGTCCTCGATCGGCACGATCTTCGACACCACGCCCTTGTTGCCGTGGCGGCCGGCCATCTTGTCGCCGGGCTGGATCTTGCGCTTCACCGCGACGAAGACCTTGACCATCTTCATCACGCCGGGCGGCAATTCGTCACCGCGCTGGAGCTTCTCGACCTTGTCGAGGAAGCGCTGTTCAAGCCCCTTCTTCGACTCGTCGTACTGCTTCCGCATGGCCTCGATCTCGGCCATCAGCTTGTCGTTCGGCGAAGCGAACAGCCACCACTGCGACTTCGGGTACTCCTCGAGCACCGCGCGGGTGATCTTGGTGTCCTTCTTGAAGCCCTTCGGGCCCGCAATGCCCTGCCGTCCCTCGAGGAGCTCGGCAAGACGGTTGTAGACGTTGCGGTCCAGGATCGCCTGCTCGTCGTCGCGGTCCTTGGCCAGACGCTCGATCTCTTCCCGCTCGATCGCCAGCGCACGCTCGTCCTTGTCGACGCCGTGACGGTTGAACACGCGGACTTCCACGATCGTGCCCTGCACGCCCGGGGGAACGCGCAGCGAGGTGTCGCGAACGTCGGAGGCCTTTTCACCGAAGATGGCGCGCAGAAGCTTTTCTTCCGGCGTCATCGGGCTCTCGCCCTTCGGGGTGATCTTGCCGACCAGGATGTCGCCGGCGCGCACTTCCGCACCGATGTAGACGATACCGGCTTCGTCGAGGTTCTTCAGCGCTTCTTCCGAAACGTTCGGAATGTCGCGGGTGATTTCCTCAGGCCCGAGCTTGGTGTCACGGGCCATCACCTCGAATTCTTCGATATGAATTGAGGTAAACACGTCTTCCTTCACGATCCGCTCGGAGAGCAGGATCGAGTCTTCGAAGTTGTAGCCGTTCCACGGCATGAACGCGACGAGCACGTTACGGCCGAGCGCGAGCTCGCCGAGATCGGTCGACGGACCGTCAGC
The DNA here is from genome assembly GCF_040546885.1 of Bradyrhizobium sp. S3.2.6. Taxonomy (NCBI): domain Bacteria; kingdom Pseudomonadati; phylum Pseudomonadota; class Alphaproteobacteria; order Hyphomicrobiales; family Nitrobacteraceae; genus Bradyrhizobium; species Bradyrhizobium sp. S3.2.6. The sequence goes on from NZ_JBEPOS010000024.1 coordinate 89,296, forward strand.
GATGATGTCGCCCTTCTTGACGATGTCGCCCACCTTCACCAGCGGACGCTGGTTGATGCAGGTCGACTGGTTGGAGCGCTGGTACTTCATCAGCCGGTAGATATCGACGCCCGACTTGGTCGGATCGAGATCTTCGGTGGCGCGGATAACGACGCGGGTCGCGTCGATCTGGTCGATCACGCCCGAACGGCGCGCCGCGATCGCAGCACCCGAGTCACGCGCAACCACGCCTTCCATGCCGGTGCCGACGAACGGCGCCTCGGCGCGAACCAGCGGCACCGCCTGGCGCTGCATGTTCGAGCCCATCAGCGCGCGGTTGGCGTCGTCGTTCTCGAGGAACGGGATCAGGGCTGCGGCGACCGAAACGAGCTGCTTCGGCGACACGTCCATGTAGTCGACCTTGTCCGGCGTCACCGGCAAGACTTCGCCGGCGTGACGGCAGACCACGAGGTCTTCGGTGAAGCGGCCCTTCGGGTCGAGCGGCACGTTGGCCTGCGCGACGGTGTAGCGGCCCTCTTCCATCGCGGAGAGGTACACGACCTCGTCGGTGACTCGGCCGTCCTTCACCTTGCGATAAGGCGTTTCGACGAAGCCGTACTTGTTCACGCGCGCGAAGGTGGCGAGCGAGTTGATCAGACCGATGTTCGGACCTTCCGGCGTCTCGATCGGGCAGATGCGGCCGTAATGCGTCGGATGCACGTCGCGCACCTCGAAGCCGGCGCGCTCGCGGGTCAGACCGCCCGGTCCAAGTGCCGACAGGCGGCGCTTGTGGGTGATCTCCGACAGCGGGTTGGTCTGGTCCATGAACTGCGAGAGCTGCGAGGAGCCGAAGAACTCGCGCACGGCGGCAGCCGCCGGCTTCGCGTTGATCAGGTCCTGCGGCATGACCGTGTCGATGTCGACCGAGGACATGCGCTCCTTGATCGCGCGCTCCATGCGCAGGAGGCCGATGCGATACTGGTTCTCCATGAGCTCGCCGACCGAACGCACACGGCGGTTGCCGAGATGGTCAATGTCGTCGATCTCGCCCTTGCCGTCGCGCAGATCCACCAGAGTCTTGATGACGGAAAGGATGTCTTCCTTGCGCAGCGTGCGCTGGGTGTCGGGCGCATCGAGATCGAGGCGCATGTTCATCTTGACGCGGCCGACCGCGGAGAGGTCGTAACGCTCTGAGTCGAAGAACAGCGACTGGAACATCGCCTGCGCCGAATCCAGCGTCGGCGGCTCGCCCGGACGCATCACGCGGTAGATGTCGAACAGCGCGTCTTCACGCGTCATGTTCTTGTCGGCCGAGAGCGTGTTGCGGATGTAGGCGCCGACATTGACGTGGTCGATGTCGAGCAGCGGCAGTTCCTTGTAGCCGTGCTCGTTGAGGGCCTTCATCGACTTGTCGGTGATTTCCTCGCCGGCTTCGGCGTGGATCTCACCCGTCTTCGGGTTGACGAGGTCCTCGGCGAGGTAGTTGCCGACGAGCTCCTCATCCGACAGGCGCAACGCCTTCAGTCCCTTCTCCTGCATCTGACGCGCACCGCGGACGGTGAGCTTCTTGCCGGCCTCGAGCACGACCTTGCCGGTGTCGGCGTCGATCAGGTCGTTGATGGTCGAGTAACCGCGGAAACGGTTGGCGTCGAACGGAACGCGCCAGCCTTCCTTGGTCCGCTTGTAGAGGATCTTCTTGTAGAACGTGGACAGGATCGCCTCGCCGTCGAGGCCGAGGGCGAACATCAGCGACGTCACCGGAATCTTGCGGCGACGGTCGATACGCGCATAGACGATGTCCTTGGCGTCGAACTCGATGTCGAGCCAGGAGCCGCGATACGGGATCACGCGGGCGGCGAACAGCAGCTTGCCCGAAGAATGGGTCTTGCCCTTGTCGTGGTCGAAGAACACGCCCGGCGAACGGTGCATCTGCGAGACGATGACGCGCTCGGTGCCGTTCACGATGAAGGTGCCGTTCATCGTCATGAGCGGAATGTCGCCCATGTAGACGTCCTGCTCCTTGATGTCCTTGACCGACTTCGCACCGGTTTCCTCGTCGATATCGAACACGATGAGGCGCAGCGTCACCTTGAGGGGAGCCGCGAAGGTCATGCCGCGCTGGCGGCACTCGTCGACGTCGTATTTGGGTTGCTCGAACTCGTAACGGACGAACTCCAGCATCGAGGTGCCCGAGAAGTCCGAGATCGGGAACACCGAGCGGAATACGGCCTGCAGGCCCTCGTCAAGGCGACCGCCCGCGGGTTCATCGACCATCAGGAACTGGTCATAGGACGCCTTCTGAACCTCGATGAGGTTCGGCATCTCGGCGACTTCCTTGATGTGTCCGAAGAACTTGCGAACGCGTTTGCGACCGGTGAATGTCTGCTGCGCCATCGTGGCCTCTCATTTCGTCGCCCGCTCTGGGCGCGCCGTCCAGGACTCGGCTGCCGCCGCTCCCCGGGTTGAATTTTTCGAACCCGTTTTGGGGACCGAAAATCCAGTTTCAGGCCGTCATGTCCTGAATCTGTTCTTCAGACCTTCAAAACGCAAAACGACGCGCGGGGCGCATAGGCACGCCCGCCCGTCTCAACGATCGTCTTCACGGACTGCAAAAGCCCGAAATAGCGTGCTCTCCCAACGGCTTACAGGGAAATCCGGCACCCTGCCCACCGCGCTTTCGTGCTGCCGACCCGATATGGGGCGACAATAGTGGAGATTCGAGGGGTATACCCTCAAATCCCCACACATTTTCGTGTTCGGCCTGCGTCGGGACGATCCGTCGCACGCCTTTTGCATCAGGCCCACCCTTTTGAGGGACGGACCAAGGTCCCGAGCCTTGGCCCGGGACCCCGCCAGTAAGCGTCGCTTACTTGAGCTCGACCTTCGCGCCAGCCTTCTCGAGCTGGACCTTGAGCTTCTCGGCCTCGTCCTTGTTCACGCCTTCCTTGACAGGCTTCGGCGCGCCCTCGACGAGGTCCTTTGCTTCCTTCAGGCCCAGGCCGGTGATGGCGCGGACTTCCTTGATGACCTCGATCTTCTTCTCGCCGGCGGCGGCCAGAACGACCGTAAACTCGGTCTTCTCTTCCGCCGGAGCGGCGGCAGCAGCGGCGGGACCGGCAACGGCCACTGCCGCAGCGGCGGACACGCCCCACTTTTCTTCGAGGAGCTTCGCGAGTTCGGCAGCTTCGAGCACGGTGAGGCTCGAGAGGTCGTCAACGATCTTCTGCAAGTCAGCCATTGTTCAGTTTCCTTGAATGTAAGTCTGGTTCGGGTTTGAGTTTTGCGAAGGGCGTCAGGCCGCTTCGCTCTTTGAGGCATGAGCCTGGATGACGCGCGCGAGCTTGCCCGCGGGCGCGTTGGCGAGCTGTGCGATCTTGGTCGCCGGGGCCACAAGCAGGCCGACGATCTTTGCGCGCAGTTCGTCAAGCGACGGCAGCGAGGCAAGCGCCTTCACGCCGTCGACATTCAGGACGGTCTTTCCCATCGAGCCGCCGATGATGACGAACTTTTCGTTCGTCTTGGCGAATTCGATGGCGACCTTTGGCGCCGCTACCGGATCGTCCGAAGTGGCGATCACGGTCGGTCCCTTCAGCATGGGGCCGATGGCAACGACATCAGTGCCTTCAAGAGCAATTTTGGCGAGACGGTTCTTCGAGACCTTCACCGAGGCGCCAGCCTGCTTCATCTGCGTCCGCAGCTTCTGCATCTGGGCAACGGTCAGGCCGGAATATTGGGCAACGACCGCGACGCTCGTGGCCTTGAAGACCCCATTGAGCTGTTCGACCGCTTCCTTTTTTGCCGCTCGTTCCACAGCAAGCTCTTTCCGGTTGGCGGTCATCGCGAAAGCGGGACCGCCGGGTTGCACCCATCGTCCCACCCAAAACCTGAACCTCAGGGTCAAAACCCATCGGACACGCGCCGGGCGAGACGACAATTCAAAGCCTGCCCTCCGGGAGCTGGTGAGAGCCCACGGCGTGTCGAGGTCCGAACCAAACTCCTTCCGCGACCACCCTAAGGTGGGATGCGAAGCGAAATCCGGTCTTCACCCGTCTATGCAGGCCATGCGATTAAGCCATTGAGAAATCGAAATTTCCCGCAGGCGCCTGCAGTCTTGGACAGGACAAGGCCAGCCGGCGAACCGCCTGACCTCTGCCCGCACCCCACCAACCGATGGATTTTCCTTCCTTTTTGGGCAAATCCTTGCGGACGTCCTGAAAAGGAATGATCTCCTGCGCGTCGGGTTTTCGGAATGCGTGCACAGACGCGCCAGCCAAGGCCGGCGCGTCCGGAAGCGGTTCTTTAACCGCTCTCTGCCCGCTTGCCAAGAGCAAAATTCACACCAGTTCCAATCCGTTGCCCACGGGGCTTGAGGCGGCCGGACAAGGGGCGATTCAGGCCGATTTGACCCCATAAGGCAGCGGCTTGCCCGCGAAGAACTCACTCAGGTTGGCCAGCGCGCAGTTCTGCATGGCGACGTGCGATTCGAGGGTGTGGCCGCCGATATGCGGGGCGAACACGACGTTTGGGAGCGCGGTCAGGGCGTCGGGGGCGTGCGGTTCCGTCTCGAAGACGTCGAGGCCGGCGCCAGCGATGGTCTTGTCGGCGAGCGCCGCGACCAGGGCCTTCTCGTCGATGACCGAGCCGCGGGAGATGTTGACGACATAGCCGTCCGCGCCGAGGCGCTTAAGGATGTCGGCGTCGACCACATGCTGGGTCTCGGCCCCTGCCCGGACAGCGATCATCAGCACGCTGCACCAGTCGGAGAGCGCCTCGAGCGTCGGGAAATATTGATAGGGCAGATCGTATTTGCTGCGGCTGAAATAGCCGACCTCGCTCTCGAACGCGGCGCAGCGCGCCGCGATCTTGCGGCCGATCTCGCCCATGCCGTAGACGCCGATGCGGCGGCCGGGCATGCCGGCCTGCGGGCGCATCATCGGCGACTGTTTTGACCCAGCCCAATCACCGCTGCGAACATATTGGTCGGCGACCAGGATCCGCCGGGTCGTCGCTAGCATCAGGGTCATCGCGATGTCGGCGACCGATGCAGCATTGGCACCCGGGCTGTGGCCGACTGCGATCTCGCGCGCGGCAGCCGCCTTCAGGTCGACGCCGTCATAGCCGGTGCCGTAGCAGACGATGGCGCCGAGTTTTCGAAACAAGTCCATCGCCTCGGCGCCGAGCGGCGAGCCGCCAGCCGTCAACATCGCACGGATGCCGCCGATTTCTTCCGCCGAAAACACCTCCCGCGCGGGCTTGCCGCCGGTGTCGAGCAACTCGAATCGTTCGGCGAAGCGCACCATCATCGTCTTGGGAAAGCGCGAGTAGATCAGGACCTTGTCAGCCATTGTTGTTGTTTCCGGTGAGCGAAGTCGAAAACGGAAAGGGGCGGAATCGGTCGCCCGATTCCGCCCCTCGCCTCATGCAATTTCCAAACCTCAGCCGAGAATGGTACCCGGTTCGACCTTCACGCCCGGGCCCATCGTCGAGGACACCGCAACGCGCTGGATGTAGGTGCCCTTGGAGCCAGCCGGCTTCGCCTTCGAGACAGCATCGGCGAGAGCCTTGATGTTCTCGACCAGCTTCTCCTCGGAGAACGAGGCCTTGCCGACGCCGGCCTGCAGGATGCCGGCCTTCTCGACGCGGAACTCGACCGAGCCGCCCTTGGCACCCTTCACCGCACCGGTGACGTCCATGGTCACAGTGCCGATCTTCGGGTTCGGCATCAGGCCGCGCGGGCCGAGCACCTTACCGAGACGGCCGACCAGCGGCATCATGTCGGGGGTGGCGATACAGCGGTCGAAATCGATCGAGCCGTTCTGCACCTTCTCGACCAGGTCTTCGGCGCCGACGACGTCGGCACCTGCGGCCTTGGCTTCGTCAGCCTTGGCGCCACGGGCGAACACGCCGACGCGGAGCGTACGGCCGGTGCCGTTCGGCAGGGTCACGACGCCGCGGACCATCTGGTCGGCGTGACGCGGATCGACGCCGAGATTGATCGCGACCTCGATGGTCTCGTCGAACTTCGCCTTGGCGCGTTCCTTGACCATCTTGATGGCGTCCGCGAGCGGGTAAAGCTTTTCGCGGTCAACACCTTCGCGGGCTTTGTTCAAACGCTTTCCGATTGCCATAGCCGCTTACCCCGCCACTTCCAGACCCATCGAACGGGCAGAGCCCTCGACCATCTTCATGGCCGATTCGATCGAGTCGCAATTGAGATCCTTCATCTTCTTCTCGGCGATCTCGCGCACCTGCGCCTTGGTCACCGCGCCGGCCTTGTCACGGCCCGGAGCTTTCGAACCGGACTGAATCTTGGCGGCCTGCTTGAGGAAGAAGGACATCGGGGGGGTCTTCATCTCGAAGGTGAACGAACGATCGGCGTAGATCGTGATCACAACGGGAATCGGGGTGTTCTTCTCTTCCTTCTGGGTCTGGGCGTTGAACGCCTTGCAGAACTCCATGATGTTGAGACCACGCTGACCGAGCGCGGGACCGATCGGGGGCGAAGGATTCGCCGCACCGGCCGGGACCTGGAGCTTCAGGTATCCGGTCACTTTCTTTGCCATGTATCACTCCTGTTGTGCCGGCAACGCCGGCGGTTTCAGGTTCGTGGTCTGGGTCGGATGCGGCTGGCGACCGCCCTCTCCCTCCCACGGCCTCTCTTTGCGTGACGCCTTAGGGCGTCCCGCGTGACCCGATCAGACCTTCTCGACCTGACCGAATTCCAGCTCGACCGGCGTGGCGCGGCCGAAGATCGACACCGCGACCTTCACGCGCGAGCGCGCCTCGTCGATTTCCTCGACGACACCCGAGAACGAGGCGAATGGGCCATCGGCCACGCGCACGTTCTCGCCGATCTCGAACGACACCGACGCCTTCGGCCGTTCCACACCCTCCTGCACCTGGTGCAGGATGCGCATGGCCTCGGCCTCCGAGATCGGCATCGGCTTGTTCTCGGCGCCGAGGAAGCCCGTGACCTTCGGCGTGTTCTTGATCAGATGAAACGCCTCGTCGGTCAGCTTCATCTTCACCAGCACGTAGCCCGGGAAGAACTTGCGCTCGGCGTCGATCTTGCGGCCGCGGCGCACTTCCGTGACCTTCTCGGTCGGAACCAGCACCAGCTCGAACAGCTCCTCGAGCCCGCGCTGCTTGGCCTGCTCGCGGATCGATTCGGCGACCTTCTTCTCGAAGTTCGAATAGGCGTGGACGATGTACCAGCGCTTGTCGGTCGATTGGGTTGCAGCGGCTGCTGTTGCCATCAGTGAATGCCCAAAAGGAAGGTGATGAGGTAGCGGATGATCTGGTCGGCGGCGAAGAAGAAGATCGAGGCCACGGCGACCATCACGAACACCATGATGGTGGTGATCGTGGTCTCACGACGGGTCGGCCAGGTGACCTTGGCGGTCTCCGAGCGTACTTCCTGCAAGAACTTGAACGGGCTGACTGCCATCGTTTGAGACGCCAATAATGATTTCAGGGATCCGAACAGCCGCCTGTGGCCCAGCCCTCTGTCTCGAAGGATGAGCCGGAAAACCGGGCTCGATTGTTCGGGGGATTTCAAAGCCGCGCCGGAAATCCGCGTTTAACGGGCCGGCTGCGAGTGCCGGGTATCTACTGCGAATGAGGCCAAAGGTCAAGGTGTGACCGAGCCGGAATGCGCGCGAGCCCGGCTGACGGACGCGATGCGGATCAAGGGCTTATCCGCTCCCCATGATCCAGCGGCCGAGCCGTTGGCCCACCGCCGTCCTGCCTGTCGATCCTGATTGTCGGGATTAGCTGGCAGGAGTGGCAGGGCTCGAACCTGCGACCCCCGGTTTTGGAGACCGGTGCTCTACCAATTGAGCTACACTCCTACGGACCCTGCGTTGCCGCGGATCAGGCCGCTTTCAAGCACAGGGGACGGCTGGTTTGCAAGGACGGATTGCAAGGGTGAAGCGCGCTGGCTTCGCTTGTTTGTGCCGCGCCTTCTGGGCCAGAGTTCGTTCCCGATAATAACATTGCCCCCGGGAGTGAACATGACCGCGACAGCCGCCCCTCGCCCCTCGACCGCGCCGAAAACCCCGCCTCTTCCCGAGGCCAAGCCGGAAACGCTGGGCCTGTCGCGCCCTCGTCTCCAGGCGATGTCGGATGCGTTCAAGCGCGAGATCGACAAGGGAACCGTCCCCGGCGTGACCGTGCTGGTGGCCCGCCGCGGCCAGGTCGGCTGGTTCGAGGCGCTCGGCAAGCAGAGCCCGGCGGCTTCCGCGCCGATGGCGCTTGATTCGATTTTCCGGATCTTCTCGATGACCAAGCCGATTGTGTCGGTCGGCATCATGGCGCTGGTCGAGGACGGCCACCTTCTCCTCGGCGATCCCGTCGCGAAATTCATCCCCGAGTTTGCCGACCAGAAGGTCGGCGTCGTCAGCGGCGGCAGGCTGGAACTGGTTCCACCGAAGCGGCCGATGACGGTGCAGGACCTGCTCCGCCACACGTCTGGTTTGACGTATGAGCACCAGGGCGACGGCCCGGTGCACAAGCTCTACCAGGAGTCCCGCGTCCGCAGCCGCAAGATCACCAATGCCGAGCACGCAGCACTTGTGGCGAGCTTCCCGCTGGTCTGCCACCCCGGCGACGAGTTCAACTACAGCCGCTCCACCGACATCCTCGGCCGCATCATCGAAATCATCAGCGGCAAGTCCCTCGGCGCGTACCTCACCGAGCGCGTTCTCGCCCCCTTGCAGATGACCGAGACCGGATTCTCTACCTCTGAGGCCAATGCCAGCCGGCTCGCCCAGCCATTCGAAGCCGATCCCTGGACCGGCGACAAGGTCGCGCTGTTCAACATGCTCGAGCAGCCGATCATGGAGTCAGGCGGCGGCGGCCTCGTCTCGACCACGATGGACTATGCCCGCTTCGCGCTGATGCTGCGCAATGGCGGCACGCTCGACGGCGCCAGGATCATCGGGCGCAAGACGCTGGAGCTGATGGCGTCCGATCACCTCGGGCCGCACGTCGTGACCAACGGCACGCTGCTCTCGCCCGGCCACGGATTCGGTCTCGGCTTTGCGGTGCGCATGCAAGCCGGCATCGCACCCTTCCCCGGCAGCGTCGGCCAGTATTTCTGGAGCGGCATTGCCGGGACGTTCTTCTGGATCGATCCGAAAGAAGACCTGTTCACGGTGTTCATGAGCCAGGGCCCCGGCCAGCGCGATTTTACGCGCACACTGGTGCGGGATCTGGTGTACGCGGCGGTGGATTGAACTTGCGCCGGATCACCAATCTCGCTGTCATGCTCCGCGAAAGCGGGGCATCCAGTACTCCGCGGCAGGTGTGGTGAAGGCGAGCTCTCCAACGCCGGTCTCTGGGATACTGGATCGTCCGCCTTCGCGGACGATGACACCTGAGTTTAGCCGCAATGAGTGCCCTTCCCGCGAGGGAATCAACTAATCGTCGCGCCGCCGTCGATCACCATGGTCTGGCCGGTCATGAAGTCGCCGGCCGCGGATCCCAGGAACACCGCGGCGCCCGCGATCTCGTCGGGGATGCCGATGCGCAAGAGCGGCGAGCGCGCGGTCGAGGCTTTCAGGTTCTCCGGATTGTCCCACAGCGCCTTGGCAAAATCGGTCTTGATCAGGCCAGGCGCGATGCAGTTCACGCGGATGTTGTGCTTGCCGTATTCGCAAGCCAGGTTGCGTGCGAGCTGCATGTCCGCAGCCTTCGAGATCGCGTAAGCCCCGAGAATGGTCGAGCCCTTGAGGCCGCCGATCGAGGAGACGATGATGACCGAGCCGTCCTTGCGCTCGATCATCTGCGGCACCACCATCGAGATCAGCCAGTTGTTGGCGACGATGTTGTTGTCGAGAATTTTGCGGAACTGATCGTCGGAGATGCCGGCAAGCGGACCGTAATACGGGTTCGACGCGGCATTGCAGACCAGCACGTCGATCCTGCCGAAGGCGCGGTTGCTCTCGTCGACGAGGTTTTGCAGATTCTCCTTCGACGAGATGTTCGCGGCGATCGCGACCGCGGTGTCCTTGCCGAACTTGTCGTTGATGCCCTGGGCAACCTCATCGCAGACATCGGCCTTGCGCGAGGAGATCACGACCTTGGCGCCGTGCTCGGCCATACGCTCGGCAATCGCAAGCCCGATGCCGCGGGTCGATCCCGTGATGACGGCAACTTTGCCTTTCATGTCGAACAAGGTCATGTTTTTCTCCCACAGTATGATTTGATTTGCTTGAAGCTTACGCCGTGTCCCCGCGAACGGACAATGACGCAGGCAAGTTTGGGCCTCAGGCGAGCTTCTTGACTTCCGGTCCCGCCGGCTGATGCATCTCGGCATGCGCGTCGTCCGCGATCCACGGCTGCTGGTTCACCATCGGCAGCCGCCAGACCGAGCGCTCGGGGCTTGTGAAATAATCGAGCCGCGTGATCGAGCAATTGTCGATATCGAACGACAACGCCCTCTCAACCTCGCCATTGAGCGCGAGTCCCAGTGCGGCCTTGATTGTGCCGCCATGCGCGACCGCGATGATGTCCTGCCCGCCGGCCTCATTAGTGATCCGCTCGACGGTACGGCGCGTGCGGTTGTAGAGATCCATAAAACTTTCGCCGCCGGGCGCTGGCTCGTTGATGTCGGCAAACCAGCTCGAGCCGAGGGGACGGCTGGCAATGAACGCGGCGCGATTCATGCCCTGCCAGCGGCCGAGATTCTGCTCGGCGAGGTCCGCCTCCCACTTCATCGAAGCAGGCCGCGGATAGCCCGCCTCCCAGATCGCTTCGGCCGTTTGATGCGTGCGCATCAGATTGCTCGAATACCAGACCGCCTTGCGCGGCAGCACCTTGGCAACGGCGTTGAACACGTAGGTGTCGCTGGTGTCGCAGGCGAGATCGCTCTGTCCGTAGATGTTGCCGCCGTCATTGCGCACCGGCGCGTGACGGACCCACCACCAGCGTGTCGTGACCACATTCGGCTTGTCTGCGGTTGCCATTGAAGCCCTTCCATCCCGTGTAATGTCGCTGTACGTCAGTAGCGAACGTGTCTCAAGACACTTTACCGTTTGAAATTCTGTTTGAAATTCCGTCGCGCGGCAAGCGTCTCGCGGCACATCAAAGGGAGAAACGCATGGGCCGTCTGCAAGGCAAATCCGTCATCATCACCGGCGCCGGCAGCGGCATCGGCCGCGCGGCTGCGCTGCTCTTCACCAGGGAAGGCGCCAAGCTGATCGCGGTCGATCGCACCGAGGCGGTGAAGGAGACCGTCGACGAGGTGAGGAAGGCCGGCGGTGTCGCCGAAGCGATGATCGCCGATGCCGGCTCCGAGGCGGACGTCATCGCGGTAATCGACAAGGCAGTGAAGACGCACGGCCGGCTCGACGTGATCTGGGCCAATGCCGGCGTCTCCGGCGGGCTCGTCCCGCTCGGCGAGCAGACCGTCGAACAGTGGCAGGAGGTGCTGCGCGTCAATCTGATCGGACCATTCCTCGCGGTAAAGCATGCAATGCCGCACATGGTGAAGCAGCAGTCCGGCGCGATCGTGCTCACCGCATCGGTCGCCGGCCTCAAGGCCGGCGCGAGCGGGCATCCCTATGCGGCAAGCAAGGCCGGCGTGATCTCGCTGGTGCAGACCACCGCCTATTCGCTCACCGGCACCGGCGTGCGCATCAACGCGGTGTGCCCGGGCCTGATCGAGACGGGCATGACCAAGCCGATCTTCGACCGCGCTAGGGAGCGCGGCACTGCCGACAAGATCGGCCAGCTCAACCCCTTGAAGCGCCCCGGCCAGCCGCACGAGCTCGCCGCGATGGGATTGTTTCTGGCCAGCGACGAGGCGTCGTATGTGAACGGCCAGGCGTTTCCGGTGGATGGCGGCCTCACGGCGTCGATGCCGTATGCGGGCAAGCCGGTTTAGCGCGGACACTCCCGTGTCCCGGACGCGCTGCAGCGTTCTTACGCTGCTGCGCAGAGCCGGGACCCAGGAAGCGACACAGTGCGCTGCTGCATGGGCCCCGGCTCTGCAGCGCACCGCTGAAGGAGCGCTGCGCAGCCTCCGGGGCACGAGCCCGTCTTTGAAATATCAACATAAGTTCGCATCCTCGCGGCTCATC
>NZ_JBEPOS010000025.1:0-100109 GCF_040546885.1 Bradyrhizobium sp. S3.2.6
ACGCTCAGCTTGTTGGCTGGGATTGATCTGCTGACTGGCAAGGTCCACGCTCTTGTCAAAGACCGCCACCGCAGTCGAGAGTTCATCGAGTTCCTGAGGCTTCTCGATGCCGCCTATCGCCGGACTGTTCAAGCGCATGGCCTTCGGAGGGGTGCGTATCGTCACGCTGTCCGAAGGCGACGTGACGCATCTGCATGTCGGTCTCAAGGGCACGATGAACGCGCTCTTGCTGAAGGACCTGGCCGACAAGACGCGCCGCGGACTGCGCGGCCGCGTCGAGGACGGCAAGTCCGGTGGCGGGCTGTGCTTTGGTTATGACGTGGTGAGAAGCAGTTCGCGGCAAATGGCGAACCGATCCGCGGCGATCGAACGATCGACGAGGCGGAAGCTGCCGTCGTGCGCCGTTTCTTCTCAGACTATATTGCCGGCAAGTCGTCGATCGCCTTTGAACTGAACAAGGAAGGCGTGCCTGGGCCACAGGGCGCCGAATTGGGGCCATCGACGATCCATGGGAATCCGAAGCGCGGCGTCGGCATCCTCAACAACGAACTGTATGTCGGTCGCCTCGTCTGGAACCGGCTCCGCTATCTGAAAGACCCGGATACCGGAAAGCGGGTGTCACGTCTCAATCCTGAATCCGAGTGGGTGATTCAGGAAGTGCCTGTGATGCGCATCATCGACCAGGAAGTCTGGAATGCGGCGAAGACCCGCCAACAATCGCTCGCCTATGAGACGTCTGAGCCCGGCGAGAATGCGCTCAACGAACGGCGGCGTCCGAAGCACTTGTTCGCCGGGCTGGTCAAGTGCGGCTGCTGTGGCGGCGGCTATACGATGATCTCGAAAGATCTGCTTGGCTGCGCGACGTCGCGGAATAAGGGCACCTGCGACAACCGGCTGAACATAAGGCGGGACGCCCTGGAAGCCTCGGTACTGAGCGGCTTGCGGACGCACCTGATGGAGCCCGAGCTATTCAAAGAGTTCTGCGACGAGTTCACCCGCGAGGTGAACCGCTTGCGGATTGAGCGCGGAGCGGGCCTCGCTGCCATACGAGACGAGCTCCCACGCATAGAGCGCGAACTCGGAAAGTTGCTGGCTGCTATCAAGGCTGGCGGTCCGATCGAAGCCATCGTCGGGGATATGAAGCGGCTTGAGGCCCGAAAGGCGGAGCTGAAAGACCAGCTTGCGAATGCGGAGGAGCCGCCGCCCCTCCTACATCCGAACATGGCGGAGATTCACCGCCAACGGATCGCGGCGCTCTACGAGAGCCTGCAAAACGAGGATGGCAAGGCCGAGGCGGCTGAGGTGGTCCGCACCTTGATCGATCAGGTGACGCTCGTGCCCGATACGGAAGAGCTGGGCATCGTGCTGCGCGGCGACCTGGCCGCGATCCTTCGGTTCGCTGCGAACAAGAAAAACCCCGACGTCCTTGCGGAGGCCGGGGTTTTGGGTGCCTTGCTTTCGCAAGAATCGTTGGTTGCGGGGAGGCGCAACACCCGATTCTCGCGATTGATTGAACAAGAGATTCCTGCGCTTGTTGCCTGAGTGGACGCCGGCCAAGCCCCTGATTGAGAGTTATCTGCGCACTGGGCATTATCAATGACTTGCTGGTCGCAGGCCGTGTTTTTTCAGGCCGTAAATGGAGATTCGTCGCACGATCACGATACCTCATTGAGCTGCGTATCGTGGGAGTGGCTGAAGCTAAAGAGCATAGCGTCGGGTGGGCATGGCCGACCTCAGCCCGCTGGCCGGGGCAAGCCGAGCGAATCGCGCAAGGTCGAGCCGTCGTACTCAGTGCGGAACAGCCCTCGATGTTGCAGCTCCGGCACGAGGCCGTGGACCAGCTCCTCCGAGCCGCCTGGCAGATATGGGACCTGCAACATGAAGCCGTCGCAAGCACCCGCCTCGAACCACTCCTGCATGCGATCAGCCACCGTGCTGGGCGTGCCGGCGAAGCCGCTGGTGGTTCTCCCCGCGCCGTAGCGCTGTCCTAGCTCAGCAAGGCTCAAGCCCGAGCGGCGCGTCAGCTCGGCGACCTCACGGTAGTGCCCTTCGACGCCGGGAACGTCGAGATTCTCAGGCAGGACCTCGTCCTGCGGGAAGCGCGAGAGGTCAACGCCGAGATGATAGGACAAAGTCGAAAGACCGGACTCCGGATGCGACAATTCGTGGAGCTGGTCGTGTAGCGCCTTGGCCTGCTTCTCCGTGTCGCCAATGACCGGAACGATGCCGGGCAACACCTTGACTGTATCAGGGTCACGGCCGAAACGGACCGCGCGGGCGCGCAAGTCGTTGCGGAATTCGACGGCGACATCGATGAGGCCCGGCGTCACGAAGATGATCTCGGCCCATCGCGCAGCGAAATCGCGGCCGCGATCGGAGGCGCCGGCTTGGATGAAGACCGGACGTCCTTGCGGGGGCCGGCTGACATTGAGCGGGCCTTGCACGTTGAACCATTTGCCGGAATGGTCGATCCGGTGCACCCGCGCAGGGTCGGCGAACAGCGGCGTCTGGCGATCCCGGACCAGCGCACCATCCTCCCACGAATTCCACAGCTTGGTCACGACCTCGAGAAACTCGTCGGCGCGCTCGTAGCGCCCCTCGCGCGAGAGCTGCTCGGTCAAGCCGAAATTGCGCGCCTCCGCCTCCTGAAACGAGGTGACGATGTTCCAGGCAGCACGGCCACCGCTGAGATGATCGAGCGTTGCGAGCGCCCGCGCCAGCACATAGGGCTGGGCGTAGGTCGTCGAAATGGTCGCCCCAAGCCCGAGATGCTTCGTCGCACCCGCGATGATCGAGAGCACCACCAGTGGATCGAGCCGCAGCGCGCCCAGCGCGCCGTAGCGAAGCTGGCTGTCCAGGCTGCCGCCCAAAGTGTCCGGGATCGCGAGGATGTCCGCAATGAACAGAAGATCGAAGCGCCCCTGCTCCAGCAGCCGGCCGATATTCTGGTAGTAAGCGGCGGACAGCAGGTCGCCATCCGCCTTCGGATGCCGCCAACCGGCGTGGCTGCCGGAAACCGGCCCCGCGGAGACAAAGGCGGCAAGGTGCAGTTTCTTGTCGGGCATGGGTCAGCTCACTGTCCATGAGATCTCGACGGGGCCGCCACGCTTCAGCGTGTTGTAGATCGGGCAGTTGGCGGTGAAACCGGCCACCAGCGTTTCAGCCTCGCCCTCCGTCACGCCGGACAGGCGCACGGCGATGCGAATCCATTCGTACTGCGTCGGATCGGTGGCGTGACGCCGGAACGAGACGTCGGATCCGGCCTCGCGCAGAACGATTCCTGATTCTTTCGCCGTCTTCTGGATGAGGCCGAGCGAGCAACTGCCGAGAGACGACAGCAGCAGTTCACCAGCCGTGATCGCCTCACCTGGGCCGCCGACGGCAACACGTTGGTCCGAAATGAAATGGTTCGTCCTCGCGCTGACTAGATAGCGACCGAACTGACCGATTGTGGCAGAGGTGATCGACACCGTCTCGGCGGTCTGAGCGTTCATCATGATTTCTCTGTTGTTGGTTTAGGCGTCGCCGCTTACGCGCCGAGCTCCAGCGCGACGGCCTTCTTCGCGGCGTCGAACTGTGTGCCGAGCAGGAATGATCGGACGTCGACCTTGTTCGGGAGCACGCCGAGCGCGTGGAAATTGTCGGCGAGATCCTGGGTCGACGCTGCTGCTGCTTCGTCGATCGGCTTCAGCGCAACCGCAGTCGACTCGGACAGCCTGGCCTCGCGGACGAGCTTCTCGTAGACGGCCTGCTCGGTCCCGTTCGACGGAAAGCCACCCTGCGAGGCCCAGAGCGCAACGGATTCAGCGGGATGCGCGAAGATATAGGCCTGGGTTTGCCGGATGATCTTCACGAACTTGGCGAAGAGCTGCGGATACTTCACAGCGACGTCACTCCGCGCCACGTAGAAGGCATAGTCATAGGTCTTCACGTCGGGCAGCAGACGCGCCTTGCCACCGAGCTTGGTCAGCGCGAGCGCCGTGGCCGGCTGCCAGTGAATCCAGCCGTCGATGCTGCCTTGCGCGAACGCCGTAAACGCATCCGCCCCGCTCAGGCTGACGGCCGCGACATCAGACAATCTTAGTCCGGCGGTCTCCAGATACTTGATCAGGCTGTAGGTCCCCGTTGTTCCATTCTGATGGGCGATCTTCTTGCCCTTCAGATCTGCCGCGGTCTTGATCGGGGAATTGGCCTGCACCAAGAAATCAACTTCGTCGACGGGCAACGGATAGGCCGCGAGCGGCACGATCGGGACACGCGCCGGAACAGCATTCACGACCGCGGTCGCGGTTGCGAACGTGAAATCGACCGAGCCGGCCTTGATCGCCTCCATCACCGGAAGCGATGCCGTGAAGCCCGGTTGCCAGACGATCTTGGTTCCGAGTTCCTGCTCGAGATTGCGGCCACCCACGCCTGCCTGCAGTGATGCCCAGACGCCGGTACGGCCGTCTCCGATGACCGCGACGGTCAGTTGCGGCGGCACTGCATCGGCAGCATTCGCGCGCGGCAATACGCGGACGCCTGTCGAGGCTACGGCAAGTCCCGCGCCAACCGACCACAGCGTTCGCCGCGAGATGCCAGCGCGATCGCCCGTCGAGTCAATAAACGTCATGTCTTCATCCTTTCGTCTGTTCATGCAACGGCGGCCAAGTCGCGCTCGGCCGTGAGCAGACCGTCGAGCAGCTCTTCCTTCAGGGTCGCCAGTGCCGGATCGCCGCGATGCCGGGGGCGCGGCTGATCGAAAATCAAGTCGCGCGCGATGCCGCCATCCTTGACCAGGAGCACACGATCGGAGAGCAGCAACGCTTCCTCGACGTCGTGCGTCACCAGCACGACGGTGCGGGGCCGCGCGACGAGCAACTGCTCCAGCAGCAACTGCATCGCGGCTCGGGTGATGGCGTCGAGCGCGCCGAACGGCTCGTCGAGCAGCAACAGGTCCGGCTCGTGGATCAGCGCCCTCGCCAGCGCCACACGCTGGCGCTGGCCGCCCGACAGCCCGATCGGAAACTCGCTTTCGCGTCCCTGCAACCCGACGGCGTCGAGGATGCGCCCCGCGTCCTGCTTCCTGCCCTTGATGCCCAGCAGCACATTGCGGAGGACGCTCCGCCACGGCAGCAGACGATCCTCCTGGAACATCATGCGCACGTCCGCCTTGCGGCCCGTTGCGCGGAGCTCGATGCGACCGCCCGAGGGCGCGTCCAGCCCCGCGACGAGGCGCAGGAGTGTCGACTTGCCGGCTCCGCTGGGTCCGATGATCGAGACGAACTGGCCGGCGGCGATGTCGAGATCGACATCGTCAAGGACCGTGCGGCCGGCGAACGATTTGCCGACCGAGCGCAGGCTGACGCTAGCTCCGCTCATGCCTTCACCCGATCCGCATAGTTCGGATGCCAGCGCAAGAGCCGCCGTTCGATCAAGCGCGTGATGAGATCCGACAGCCAGCCTGCGATGGCGTAAAGAATGATGGCGAGCACGATGATGTCGATGCGTAGTAGCTCACGGGCGTTCTGCACGAGATATCCAACCCCGTCCCGCGACGCGATCGTTTCACCCACGACCAGAGTGAGCCAGGCCACTCCGAGCGCATAGCGCATGCCGACCAGGATCGGCTGCAGCGCCGCCGGCAGAATGATCGACCAGACCAGTTCGGCGCGGCCAAGTCCGTAGGACTTTCCGAGTTCGATCAGTTTGGGATCGACATTGCAGATGCCCCCGACCGTGTTGATGTAGACCGGGAAGAGCGAACCCATCGCGACCAGAATGAGCCGCGGTTCCTCCCCGATTCCGAACCAGAGGATCATCAGCGGCACCAGTGCCAGGTGCGGAATGGTCCGGATCATCTGCAGCGAGCGATCGAAAAGATCGTGCAATGGCTCGAACAGCCCAACGGCCAATCCGAACAGCAGCCCACCGAGGGCGCCAATGCTGAAGCCGATGGCAACCCGGCGAAGGCTGATGAGGATATCGTGCTGCAATTCGCCGCGCTCGGCAAGCTGCTGCGCAGCGTCCCAGATATCGGACGGAGCCGGCACGATCGCCGTAGACACAATCCCCGTCGTCGAGAGGAACTGCCAGACGAAAAGCAGGCCGAGCGGCAAGAGCCAGGGCAGAGCGAACGAGCGCCATGACAGGCCACGTGCGCGCGCTCGTGACGGCTCCGACGGACGCGTAACGTCGGCCACAACCGTCACCACGGATTCGCCGGCACGGGGGAATGGTTCCGTGCGACCGGCCGCAGGCGACGCTGTCGCATCGACAGGCCTGGAAAGTAGCGACGCATCCGTCATGAAATCGAATTTGCTCCGTCTCACCTGAGACGGCGCCACCTTCGCAAACTCCGGCGCGCAATTCGATGGTAGCAAAATTCATTTTTCGCCGTTCGGCATCAGTGCCGTTCTACCGCGCGCGGCCATTTGCAGAATGTCTTTTCAATTTGGCGATGCGCCGCGCGACATCACGTACTCGAGAGGATTGTCTCGAAGCTGAATTCGAACTCATGCGCGACCGAGGCAGCAATCGTTGGCGTGTTCGGTCATGTGCCAACGTCGATCGAGCGCGTTTTATGTCGGAGACAAAACGACTATCGCGCTCATTGCCCCTATCCAGACGCATTTGTTGTCCGTCTCAGGCGAAATTTGGAATGGCCACGCCTCTTCATTTCGCTTCTCCTGTGCATCTTCTCAGATACGCAAACTGTGACCCGATCGACGCCGCCGATCATCAGGAGCTATCCATGACTGCACGCTTCTCCTCGTTCTCGCATTCCCGGCGACGGCTGTTAGTCACCCTCTCCGCGGTGACAGCCGCCGCCTTGACGGCAATGGCGGGATTGTCTCCAGCTCGGAGTGCCGGCGCTCAGAAGAATGTCGGTGACATCACCTTCCTCATCGACTCGCTCGGCGGCACCTGGATTCCGAACAACAGCTCCATCTCCAGCTTCCAGGGCCACATCTGGGGCCACGTGACCGACAAGCTCGTCTATGTCGATGCCGAGGGGAAGGTCAGTCCCTGGATCGCCGAGAGCTGGGAGCAGAGCAGCGACGCCACCCACTTCACCCTGCACCTCAAGAAAGGTGTGACGTTCTCCGATGGCAGCGCACTCGACGCATCGGCTGTCGTCGCTAATCTCGACATCTGGTACGCCGGACGGAAGAGCGAGGGCATCAACCCAGTTGGCCTCTTCCCGAAGACCTACGACCGTGCCGAGGCTGTCGACGCAACCACCGTGAAGGTTGTCTTCAAGGCGCCGACACTCGGGTTCATCCCGACGCTCGGCTACCATGGCTCCATCCTCATCTCGCCAAAGAGCATCGCGCAACCCGCCGCCCAGCAGGCTGATCTGGCCAAGACATCCGGCAGCGGCCCGTATCTGGTCGAGTCCTGGAAGGAGGGCGACTTCGTCAAGCTGGTCAAGCGCAAGGACTACAATTGGGGTCCCGCCGCAGTCGGTCACACCGGCCCGGCCTACCTCAATTCGATCACGTACAAGCTTGTATCGGAGCCGTCGCTGCGGGTCGCCGCTGTCCAATCTGGACAAGCTGATGTCGCCTACAGCCCCTCGCCGCAGGAATTGAAGTCCCTCAAGGACGCCGGATTTACGATTGCGACACCGCGCTATCTCGGCTTCGTGAACGGCCTGGCGATCAACACCAGGCTGGAGCCGTACAACGACGCGAAGGTACGGCAGGCCCTTCAGGCCGGCATCAACCGGAAGGAAATCATCGATACCGTCTATACACCTGACTGGAAGCTGGCGACGTCTTTTATCCAGAGCAACGTCCCCGGTGCGACCGACCATAGCGACCTCCTGGCCTACAATCCCGGCAAGGCCGAAAAGCTTCTCGACGAGGCGGGCTGGACCAAGGGCGCTGGCGGCATCCGGACCAGGGACGGCAAGCAGTTGACGCTGACGCTCTACTCCAATCCTTATCTCGCGACGGCGAAATCGATCGACGAGCTCATCGCCCAGCAACTCGGCAAGATCGGCTGGAAGGTCACCATCCGCGCCTACGACGTCGTGACGTTCGGCGAGAAGGTCAGGTTCGGCGGGCCGGCCGTGCCGGCCTACGAGGTGACGCGCAGCTTCATCGACGCCGGCACCGTGGCCAGCATCCTCACCGACGCCAACAACGGCGAGAACTGGTTCAACCTCGGCGACAGCGACAAGCAGCTCAACGAGCTGCGCGACAAGATCGCCGGCGCTGCCTCGACCGAAATCCGTGATCCGCTCCTCGACCAGCTCCAGACCTACGTCCTCGAGCAGGGCTACTTCATTCCACGCACGCAGATCGTCCAGCGTATCTACGTGCAGTCTCCGAAGCTCAAGGGAGAGGTCTACAACGGCATCGCCTACGCCAGCTATTACACGGCGACGATAGGCGAGTAAGGCGCAGTGCAACCAGGCAATTTAAGGAGGCAACCGGCATGAGAGGCGCCTACCTGTCCTATGCCGCGAAGCGCTTGACCCAGGCCATCGTCGTCATCCTGCTGACTTACGTCTTCACCTTTGTTGTCGTCAGTATTCTGCCCGGCGACCCCATCACCAACGTGCTGCGCGACCCGCAGAATGGGTTCACCGAGGACGAGATAAAGGCAATCGTCGCCGCCCAGGGCCTGGACCAGCCGATCCCGGTCCAGCTCTGGACATCGCTGTCCCACTTCGTGACAGGCGATCTCGGCCTGTCGATGCGGTCCAACCGACCCGTCACAACCCTGATCGCCGAGGTGCTCCCTTCAACGTTGATCCTCGCGTCCGCGGCCTTCGTTATCGCGCTGCTGCTGGCGGTGACGATTGGCTACGGCACGCAATTTCTTCCGAAACGGTTCGGCCAGGGCTTGCTGCGGGGCCTCCCATCGTTGTTCCTGTCGGTGCCCAACTTCGTGATCGGCCTGGCGCTAATCCACATCTTCGGGTTTCAGCTCGGCCTCTTCCGCGTGATTGCGCCGAACAGCTTTTGGGCCACTCTCTTCGCCGCGGTCGCGCTCGGCATCCCCGTCTCCGCGCGGATCGCCGAGGTGCTCATCGCGAACCTCGACAACGAATCCGAGCAGGAGTACGCCGCAGTCGCGCGCGGCCGCGGGCTCGGGCAGATGCGCCTGTTCGCAAAACACCTGCTCAAGCCGTCTTCGCTCCCGGTGGTCACCGTCATCGCCCTCGCCATCGGGGAACTGCTCGGCGGTTCGCTGATCACCGAGACGGTGTTCGGACGCACCGGTATCGGCAGCCTGGTGCAGCGTTCGGTGAGCACGCAGGATTTGCCTGTCCTGCAGGCGGTCGTCTCGCTCGCGGCGGTAGTGTTCGTGCTCGTCAATTTGATCGCCGACCTCGTCTACCCGCTGCTCGACCCGCGCGTGAAGCTGATCGGCGGTCCCAAGTATCGCCCGACCACCGCTGACGACAGCTCCACTGCCACGTCCCAGGCGGTGACGTCATGACTCTCGCATCCGTCTCCTCCGCGTCGCGCGTCGCGGCGATCAGCCGGCTGACGGGCCTCCGGGTGCCGCCGACCGTCGCGCTCTCGTTCGCGGTCATCGCGCTTGTGATCGCCTGGTCGCTGGCGCCGGGCTTGTTCACGAGTCATAATCCGGTCGTCGGTGTCCCCGCTGACAAGCTGCTTGGCCCCGGCACGACGCACTGGTTCGGCACCGACCATTTGGGCCGCGACCTCTACACGCGGGTCGTCTATGGCACGGCTTCCTCGGTGACGAGCGCGCTCATCGCCGTCGTCATCGCCACTGTTGCCGGCGGCCTCATCGGCCTGCTGGCGGGCTTCCTCGGCGGCTGGGTGGACATCGTGCTCGCCCGCCTGGTCGACGTGCTGCTGGCAATCCCGAACTTCCTGCTGGCGGTGATCGTCGTCACCGCGATCGGTTTCGACACCACGAACGCCGCCATTGCGACCGGCGTCTCGGCGGTGGCGGTGTTCGCGCGGGTGATGCGTTCGGAAGTCATCAAGACCCGGCAAGCGATTTTCGTCGAGGCGGCGTTTCTGATGGGCGGCTCACGCCGGCACATCCTGTTGCGACACGTGTTGCCGAACGCATCGCGCTCGGTGCTCCCGCTCGCGGTGTTGCAATTCGGCCTGTCGATCCTGGTGATCGCGAGCCTTGCTTTCCTCGGTTACGGCGATCCCCCGCCCGCCTCCGACTGGGGCCTGCTGATCTCGATCGGCAAGGACTACCTGAAATGGCCGTGGCTGGTGTACGCGCCCGCCTTCGTCACGATCGCGACAGTGCTCTCCGTGAACAGGATCAGCCGATGGCTTCGCACGACAGACTGACCACCAACACACTCACGCGCGCCGAGCTTGTCGCGCCGGTGCCGCTGCGCCCGATTCCGCTTCTCCGCGTCAACGGCTTGTCGGTCTCCTACGGGCCGAATGAGGTCGTGACCAATGCGGAGTTCGAACTGGGCCGCGGCGAGAGCCTCGCCCTCATCGGGGAGTCCGGCTCGGGCAAGTCGACCATCGCCCGCGCAGTACTGCGGCTGCTCCCGAGCAGCGGACACGCAACCGGCCGCGTCGCGTTCGACGGCCAGGAGGTGCTCGGGATATCCGAGCGCGGCTTCCGGCCGCTGCGGGGGCGAGCCATCGGATTCGTCCCGCAGGACCCCGCTAACGCGCTCAACCCGGTGCGCACGATCGGTGCCCAGGCACACGAGGCGGCCGCGCTCCTCGACGAGCCCGACAGGGCGGTCCGCAAGCGGCTCATCCTGGAGACGTTCGCCGAGGTCGGGCTCGACAACCCCCGGCGTGTCTACGACTCCTACCCGCACCAGCTGTCCGGCGGCATGCTCCAGCGCGTGCTGATTGGCCTGGCGATCCTTCCACGGCCGACACTGCTGGTCGCGGACGAGCCGACCTCCGCGCTCGACGTCACGATCCAGAAGCGGATCCTCGACCTGCTCACGCGGCTGCAGCACGACCTCAAGATCAGCCTGCTGCTCATTACTCACGACCTCGCGATCGCCGCCGAGCGAGCGAACGCGCTCGTCGTGCTCAAGGACGGCATCATCCAGGAGGCCGGCCGAACCGCTTCTGTCTTCGCCGCGCCGGCGTCGGCCTACGCAAGGAAGCTGCGCGCGGATGTCCCGGCCCTCAACCCCGACCGCTACGCCGCGCTGCGCGACACCGGCATCCGAGCCCTCAAGACCGGCGCCGGCGCGACACCGAAGATCAAGGTCAGCGCTGTCACCAAGACCTTCACTGTCGATGGCAAGACGCTGACCGCCGTCGACGATTTGTCGTTCACCGTCCCGGCCGGCACCACGCACGCGCTGGTCGGCGAGTCCGGTTCGGGCAAGACCACGGCGGTCCGGCTGCTGCTGGGCCTCGAGCAACCCGACACCGGGACCATCTCGGTCGCAGACGAGCAGATCACCGGTCGCTCGCCCGATGAGCTACGTTCGGTGTGGCGCCACCTTCAGCTGGTCTATCAGAACCCATTCACGTCGCTCGATCCGACCTGGACGGTCGAGCATCTTGTGCGCGAGCCGCTCGATCGATTCGGAATCGGAACCCGCAAGGAGCGCGACGAGCGGGTTCGCGAGGCGCTGGCCGACGTCGGGCTCGGCGAGCACCTGCTCTCCCGCAAGCCGCAAGCCCTGTCAGGCGGTCAGCGCCAGCGCGTCGCCATCGCCCGGTCGCTGGTCCTCAAGCCTGATGTGATCGTGCTCGACGAGCCCACCTCCGCGCTCGACGTCAGCGTCCAGGCTGACATCGTCGAAGTCCTGCTCTCGCTACAGGTCAACCTTGGCCTAACCTATGTGTTCGTCTCTCACGACCTCGCGCTGGTGCGCCAACTCGCCCACACCGTCTCGGTGATGCAGCGCGGGCGCATCGTCGAGCACGGGGCTGTCACCGAGATCTTCGACAATCCCCGGCAGCCCTATACGAGGTCGCTGCTGGCGTCGATCCCGTCAGGTGTCGCCGGCGCCGCACACCTGCCGCACCCGCGCCTTCGGCAGTTGGCGACTGCGGATTGAGTAACCGCAGAGGGCGCCTGCCCGCTTACTTCTCGTCATCCAGCGCAAGCACGGCAAAGCTCGCGAGCCAGTGCTCACCCATATAATGCTCGGCGATATGGGGAAGGCCCGCAGCCAGATGCTCGCGTGCCGCTTCGTGAGCAATGGCGCGACGGGGATCGCCTGCCGGCAACGCGTCGCCGAGAGAACGCCAGCACCAGGCCCGGCTGAGATTAAGTCCGTCGAGATGGGCGATCTTGCCGTCCGTGCGATCGGTGACGGTCGCGGGCCGGAATAGCGTTGCCGGCTGCTTTTCGACGAGCCGCGGCAAAAACCGATCGAACCAGGGCAGGAACGCGTCTGGAGGCAATAGGCGCCGCATGCACTCGGCCTCGATGAGGGCCGAGGACTGGAAGTCGTCGCCGCTCGGCTCGCCCCAGGCCGGGCAGTCGCGATCCTCGCCATACCAGCGCAAGCCGGTCTCGCGCAGCAGCCTGGCGAGCCCGTCATCGGCTTTGATACCGGCGTAGTCTGCCGCCATCCGCAAGCCAAACGCCGTATTGAAATGCGTGCCGACGCGCACGGGATAAGGCGACAGCGGCAGGAAGTCGCGAAAGCGCTGTGCGATGATTTCGGCCAGCGACGCGAGATTGCGGCTCCAACGATCATCGGCGTGGAGCATCAATTCAGTCGCGAGCTTCAGGAGCCAGCCCCAGCCATATGGCCGCTTGAAGCCGCGGGCAGTCGGGCGAGCAAAGTAGGCGCACTCGGCCGCGACCTTGTTGGGGACAAACTGCGCATCGAACAGCGCACGGATATCGGACGCCGCTGCGACATCCGGAAAGCGGCGCAGCAGTCGCGCCAGCATCCAGTAACTGTGGACGCAGGAGTGCCAGTCGTAGCTGCCGTAGAAGATCGGGTGCAGCTCGCTCGGCGTGCGGGCATCCGCAGGTCCAGCAAGCGCGTGGTCAACATTGTTGGGATATTCGCGCCCGACATGGCCGAGCGCGATACGAGCGAAATGCGCGGCGTGTTCGCGGGTGAGACGGGATGTGGTCATGCTCTGGCCCTTCGTTTGTCACGGCCGATCAAGGTCTCGATCAGACGTGGCAGGATGTAGATCGGCAATTGCGTCGCTGCAAAGTATAGGGCCATGCGCGGCGAGGCGGCAGCGCCGAGCGCCGACCAGACCAGGCCGACATTGCGATTGCCGAGGATGAGCCCGACGGTCAGTCGCTGGCCCAAATTGCCCGGCAACAGCACGGCACCCGCAGCTTGAAGGGCAACGTTGCAGGCAAAGGCGAGCCCAAGGCAGAGCGTGGCGGCCTGCGCATCCGCCGCGATCTGCGTGCGAATGCGGGCCATCGTCGCCACCGCAAAGACGAGGAGCGCGGCAACGATGACCCGGTCGACCACGCCGCCATGGGCCACCAGCACTGGCGCCGCATGCCGGCGGAGCAGAAAAGCGACGCCCTCCGCGCTTGATCAACAGCGCCAGACGAAGCGCCAGCTCGTAAACGGCGCACAGCGATCACACTCGCTCACGTCGTCGCGGTGCCGTTCGCGGTCGCAGGCACGGATCTCGTGGCGACCATGGCCGAGCGCGTCGCACGCCGCTTCGCTACAGCCGCCGGCGTATCCATCGTTCCAGTTCCCTACGATGTGGAGGCATTCACCATCGACCTCCTCCACGCGCGCCGCGCCGTGGCCGACCCGGCGTTGCGCTGGTTCATCGAATTGGTCAATCGGGTTTGCAAGGAATTCTGACAAGATAGTTCCAACAAAGGGCCACTCAACAGAGTGTCGCCACTCTTGATTTGCCGAAGAAGAGAATATCGCACTTGTCCGACTATCAACGCATTTGAGACGTAGAACCAATCGCAGTCCTGGGACGTTGACCGAACGATCAAAACGGGGGCGGCACGATGGGTCCGGAGGGGCGGCATGCGATCGTCATCGGCGGGGGCGCCAGCGGCGTCCTTCTCGCTTATCAACTCCTGAAAACCAACCCACCCCATGTCCGTGTCACGTTGATCGAGAAACGGCCCGAGATCGGCCGCGGCCTTGCCTATCATGCAGGCAATCCCGAACATCTGCTCAATGTGCGCGTGACGAATATGAGCGCGCTGCCCGACGATCCCGAACATTTCTGGAACTGGCTGTGTGCACGGCCCGGCGGGCCGCTGTGTCCCGATCCCTACTGCTTCGTACCCCGGCAGACCTACGGGGACTACCTCGCCGATTTGATCGCACCGCTGATGTCGGCGGCCGACCCGGCGCGAGGCTTGACCATCGTGCGCGGCGAGTGCGCAACCATCCGCGAAAATCCGTCCGACGTCGCAGTCACGCTCGCGGACGGAACTCGCATCACCGGCACTACGGCCATTCTCGCGACCGGCCATGATGCCGCAGCACCGCTGCTGGCTGGCCATGCCGAACCCTGGGCCTCACCCACTGACGCCGGCATCGACGCGAACGCGACCGTGTTGATCTTGGGAACCGGCCTCTCAATGGTCGACTATGTCTTGTCGCTGCTCCGACACGGACATCAGGGGCGGATCGTCGCCGTGTCGCGGCGGGGCCTGCTGCCGAGGGCTCATCGACGCGTCGATCCGATGCGCTTCGCCGAGAGCGAGATTCCGTTCGGCGCCGAAATCGGGCCGCTGTTGCGCTGGTTTCGTCATCGGGTCGAAATGCATGTCGCCGAGGGTGGCGACTGGCGCGGTACAATCGACGCGATCAGGCCCTTCACCCAGCGGCTTTGGCACGAGCTTCCGTTGAGATCCAGGCGCCGATTCCTCGAACACGCCCGCGCCTGGTGGGATGTTCATCGCCACCGCACCGCGCCGGAGGTCGAAGCTCGCATCACGGAGGCTCTCGCGACAAGGCGACTGACGATCATCGCCGGCAAACTCACCACCATCGCACCTAACCCCGGCGGCGCTATCGTTCGCTACCGCAGGCGCGGCCAAAGCGAAACGTCCGAGCTGCAAGTCGGAGCCATCGTCGACTGCACCGGCATCGTCCGGGATCCAGGCGCCAGCACCAACCCGGCCGTGCGCAGCCTGCTCGACGACGGCCTTGCCCGCATCGATCCGCTGCGGATCGGTATCGACGTCACGCGCGAGTGTGCGATCGTCAATCGTGACGGGTCTCCCTCTCGCCGCCTCTACGCCGTCGGCCCGCTGACGCGGGCCGCGTTCTGGGAGATCATCGCTGTTCCCGATATCCGGCAGCAATGCGCGGAGCTGGCAGCGCGACTCGGCAACCATTCGCTTTAGGTTCACAGAGGCGGTCAGCCAAATCGCTGTAAGCGCTCTCTATCGCGGTTCAATCACATGTGCGATCTCCCAGACATGACCAGAAGGGTCGGCAAAGGACGCGGTTCGCCTTCCCCAAGGGCGATCGACCGGCCCATTGAGCAGATCGACACCGATCTCCCGAAGGGTCGTGTACACTTGATCGACGTCACGAACCCTGATTGTCAACAAGACCCGCGCTCCTGCAGAAGACTTCCCAACGGGCAACGGCTCAACGAGAGGAGGCGCCTGAGACACGTCGAGAAGATTGATCAGGAGTCCACCAAATCTAAGCACGGATGAGACCGCATCTTCCCAGACGACTTCAGGTGCGAAGACCCTAGCGTAAAAAGCTTTCGACGACGCAATCTCGTCGACGAACAAGGTAATGACTTCAACCTCGTTTGGCAGACCATTAGCCATGTCGCCGTGCTCCTCACCGTTGTCGCGCCGGCTTGCGCGAACGAGACAAGCCGCTGGCTACAATATCTCACGATGTCACGGCGTGGCGCAATTCGGCGAGCCGGGCAACCGTCTCGCTCGGAAGCCTCGATCCTAGTTGAACAGATCCGGCTCCGCCTCGGTGATCCAGTCCCACAGCGGCTGGAAGCTGAAATAACCGCCCTTGTGCGTACCGACCTGCCGCGAGGTCAGGCTCGCGATCTCATGCGGGATCGGCTTTGGCGTGCCGGCGGCCTCGGCAAGCAGCTGGGCGCGTGCGACATTGTCCATCGCGATGTACCACCACGCGGCCGCCTCGATGGTCGGTCCCACCGTGAGCAGGCCGTGATTCTGCAGGATCGCGGCCTTCTTCGAACCCAATGCCTGCGCGATCTTGCGACCCTCTTCCGCCTCCAGCACGACGCCGGAGAAGGGATCGAACAGCACGTGATCCTCGTAGAAAGCGCAGGAGTCCTGCGTCAGCGGATCGAGCAGGCGGCCGAGTGCCGACCAGGCCTTGCCGTAAGTCGAATGGGTATGAGCGGCCGCGATCACCTCCGGATGCGCGGCGTGGATCGCCGAATGAATAACGAAGCCGGCCTGGTTGATCGGCTTGTCGCCGATCAGGATGTTGCCGTCGTGGTCGACGAGCTGAAGGTCGGACACCTTGATCTGGCTGAAATGCTTCGACAGCGGATTGATCCAGAACCGCTCGGGAAACTCCGGATCGCGCACCGTGACGTGGCCCGCGAGCCCCTGATCGAAACCGTAGCGCGAAAACAGCCGGAACGTCGCGGCAAGCCGCTGCTTGCGGTGCAGGCGCTCCTCCTCGAACGACGCGGCCGGCGTGCGCTCGACCAGGGAGTATTTCTTGGGCTTCTCGACGACCTTGTTCATTGTTGCGGCTCCTTTTCTAGTATTCGAGATTCTTGTCGAAGACGTCGGCCAGCGGCACGCCATGCGCATAGGCGTCGAGGTTGACCAGCGTCTTGTCGGCCAGCCGTTTGACGTCCTCTCCTCCCGTCCACGAAACGTGCGGGGTCAGGACGACCTTGGGATGGCTATAGATCGGATCGCCCTCCGGCGGCGGCTCGGGATCCGTGACATCGAGCGTCGCGCCGGCAATTTTTCCTTCGTCGAGCGCTTGCAGCAGAGCGCCCTGGTCGATGATCCGGCCGCGCGCCACATTGATCAGATGCAGCGAAGTCTTGGCGTGCGCCAGCACGTCGGCGTTGATGAGACGCGTCGTCTTCGTCGTCGCCGGCAGAGCGAGGACGAGATGATCGGAAACCTCGACCAATTGCTCGATGCTGTCGACCGGCTGGACGCCCGGAAGGACATATGGCCAGGACGACCGCCGCAGGACCCGGATGTTGACGCCGAACGGCTTGACGCGCTCGACGACAGCGCGGCCGATGGCACCGAAGCCTGCGATCCCGATCGTCTTGCCGCTGAGCGAGCCCAGCGGGGTGATCTTCCACTGCTCGCGGCTGCGCGGCCGGATGTCGTGGATGCGCTTTTCGAAGCCGAGGATCGCCGCAAGGACATATTCCGCGATCGGATCGGCCGAGATGCCGCGGCCGACCGTGACCACGGGACCGTCGAGCAGCCACGCCGGAAAGAAATCGACGCCCGTCGATGCGGTCTGGATCCAGCGCAGGCCGAACGGCCAGCCCGCGGGCTTGTCCGCAGGCGCCTTGTGCCAGCCTGCCAGCGGCCGCGTCACCAGCACGTCCGCCTCCGGGGCAACCTCCCATGGCGCGCGATCGGCAGGATGATCGATGATCAGCGGGCGCGACCAGTGATCGGCCAGCGCGGCACGGATGTCCGGGCCAAGCTGATTGACGATAATCGGCGATCGCACGCTGTTCAGGCGGCTCACGATGGCAATAACGCAGACATGCTAGGCGGTTGCGGCAAGATAGTCTTTTCAAAAATGGCTGGCCCCTTGCAACAACAGGACGACACGCCCGAGTGATGCATAAGAATTCGTCTCTACAGCCGGCTCGCAGACGCTACGTCCCGCGCACGCGCTTGACATCGGAGCGAGCGATCCGATCTTGAGTAGCGATCAAGGAGTTCTCCCATGAAAGTACTCAACATCCTGACCCGGCGTTGTCTGCCACTGGATCAACTGGATGCGGCCGTCGCTTTCTATGAGGCTCTGGTCGGTCAAAAGGCGCGCCTTCGCTTCGATTATCCCGAGTACGACCTGAGACTGGCGCAGGTTGCATCAATCCTGTTCATCGCCGGAACCGAGCAGAGCCTGAAGCGGTTCACCGCAACCCACATGACGTTCATGGTCGAGGATATTGACGCATTCGCCGCCCATCTCCCGACGGTCGGCGCGACTGTGCTGGAGGCGCCCAAGCCGGTGCCGACGGGGCGAAACATGCTGGTGCGACATCCGGACCATACGATCGTCGAATACGTCGAGCATCGCGACAAACATCCGGCGGACGTACTGCCGTCGATCTCTGTCGATCCGGCCATGTAGGATGACTTTTGCGAGCGGCCGCAGCCAGAGCGATTTATTTCCTCCCGATGATGCCAGGCGGCTCCGCTCTCGCCTGTGCCGCGGCCTCACCGGCACGACGGAACACCGTTTCCATGAGCCATTGCTCGTTCGGAAAGCGATCGGACCATTCGTCCCAACCGGAATGCTTGCGGTATTGGCCGAGACGGCCCGAGGCCACCACCTCTTCCGCAGTCACAGCGGCGCGTCGGTCGCAATCCGGCGCCACGTAGATGGCGTCAGCCTGGCAATAGAGCTCGCACATGAAGCAGGTCTGGCAATCCTCGACACGGGCGAGAACCGGCAGGCCATCTTGCCCGGGATCGAGCACGTTGGCCGGACAGACCTCGATGCATATCCCGCAATCCGTACAGCGGTCCGCGACGATGAGCTCGATCATGATGCCGCCTCGAGTTGACCAGTTTCGGTATTCGCGGACGGACCATCGGCGGCCACCCAGACCTTATCTAATCCGCCGCTGAGCAGTCGGGTTGCAAATCCGGAATCCTGCGAGGGAAAATCCTCGCGGCGGTGGAGACCCCTGCTCTCCTTGCGCGTTGCCGCCGTGGCGACGGACCAGCGCGCTGTTGCCAGCAGAGCCGCCGTCTCGCGCGAGGCGATTGTGCCAGTGTCCGCGTGATCGGCGAGCTCGGCCCACAAGCCCTCGAGCACGCGTATGGATGCCGCAAGTCCTTGTCTCGTCCGGAACAGATTCTTGTCGAACGGATGCATTTCGGCGCGCACACCATCTCGAATCGCAGCGAGATCGACGGTCTGCGCGCCGCTGCGCGGCTCGCGCCCGACGCGGCCAAGCGGCCGAAGCCGGCTCTTGCTTCTCTTCACGCTGCGCGACAGGCATGCCGCAGCACGTCCGGCGAACACACCCGACGAAAGAGCCCAGGCCGAGTTGACATTGCCGCCGCCAGAGATCGCCCCGGCAACCTTCTCGCGCGAAGCGTTGTCGCCGGCTACGAATAGCCCCGGAACAGATGTCGTGCCATCCACATCGTGCACACGCACCCCGCCGATCCCGCGAATGGTGCCGTCATTGTGCAGCGTGACCTCAAAGCGGTCGCGATAGGGATCGACGCCCCAGCGATCGAACACCAGCGGCACATTCGGTGAGATCGTGTGCAGCCGCGCCTTGATGTCATCAGGCAGAAGGTGCAGCGAGCAATAGACCGGGCCGCGCTGGAGCGCGCGGGCGAGGCCAATGGTCTGGTCGGGACCAAAGGGAAGATCGAGCTCGTGCCCGTCGGCATCGTAGTAGGTCGCGAATGCATAGGCCATGCTTCGCGTCATCGTCGAATGCGCCGGCGCAATCGTGTAGGCCGCGGTGAACTCCATGCCGGACATCTCCGCGCCAGCCTCCGCCGCCATCAGATAGCCGTCCCCCGTGTTGGTTCGCGATCCCAACAGATGGGACAGGAAGCTGGTCCCGCCGGCGGCGAGCACCACCACTCCCGCCTCAACCTGATACGCGCGGCCGCCATCCTGCCGGCGCTGGCCGCGGGCACCGCCGATCGAGCCGTCGGATCGCGCCAAAAGTTCAAGGACGGGCGAATGATCGAGGATGGTGACGCCGTGGCTGAGCACCTGCTGGCGCAGGGCGCGCATGTATTCGGGCCCCCGCACGGCGCGGTAGTTTACCCGCCCTTCGTCATCGGCCCCGAACTTGTAGTGGCGCGCCAGCGTCGGCAGCGTGCGCCAGGTCTGGTCGAGGATGCGATACATCCACTCCGCTTCGCCAAGACCAAGACCGCTCGCGACACGATTGGCCACGGCTGCATCGCGCGCCGCGGGAGGATCCGGCGGGACCCACCAATGGCCGGCCCCGCCGCGGCCGTGACGCCACTGGTCCCGCAATAGCCCTTGTCGACCAGCACGACTTTCGCCCCGGCCTGCGCGGCGGATGTCGCCGCCCGGCGCCCGCCATCCCGCCGCCGACGATCAGCACGTCGGTCGTTATCAACAGCTCTTCGGTTGGTGCCGACGCCATAATCTCTCAGACGATTCGTTTCACGCTGCTTTGCGCGCACCGGCGCCAGCGTCGGCAGCTGTCAGCGCCTGGCTGAGATCCGCCAGGATGTCGTCGGGGTGCTCGATCCCGACGGACAGGCGCACATAGCCGGGCGTGACACCCGCGGCCAGTTGCTCGGCCGCGGTGAGCTGCTGGTGCGTCGTCGACGCCGGATGGATAGCCAGCGATCGCGCATCGCCGATATTGGCGACGTGATAGAACAGTTTTAGCGCGTCGATGAAACGCCGGCCGGCCTCGACGCCGCCTTTCAGCTCGAAGCCGACGAGGCCGCCATAGCCGCCTTTCAGATAAGCCTCCGCCCTGCGCCGGTTCTCGCCGCTTTGCAGGCCGGGGAAGATCACGTTCGAGACCGAGGCGTGCTTGGCGAGGAAGTTCGCGACCTTGACGGCGTTCTCGTTGTGCTGACGGATGCGCAGCGGCAAGGTTTCGAGACCCTGGATGAACTGGAAGGCATTTTGTGGCGCGATCGACGCGCCGAGGTCGCGCAGCAGCTTGACGCGGGCGCGAAGGATGTAGGCGATCGGGCCGAGCGGCTTCGCGGCTTCCGTCCAGATCGCGCCGTGGTAGGCCTCATCAGGCTTGTTCAGAAGCGGGAAGCGGTCCGCATGTGCCGCCCAGTCGAAATTGCCGCCATCGACGATGGCGCCACCGATCGCGGTGCCATGGCCACCGATATATTTTGTCGTGGAATAGACAACCACCGCAGCGCCGTGCTCGAACGGACGCGCGATCAGGGGCGACGCCGTGTTGTCGAGAATCAGCGGCACGCCCAGCGAGCGGCCGATGTCGGCGACCTCCTTGATTGGAAAGACGTTCAGCTTGGGATTCGGAAGCGTCTCGCCGAAATAGGCCCGCGTCCCGGCGTCCGTTGCGCGGCGGAAGTTCTCGGGATCCGAGGGGTCGACGAACCGGACCTCGATGCCGAACTGCTTCAGCGTTTGTGAAAGCAGCGTCCAGGTCCCACCGTAAAGATCGGTCGACGACATGATGTTGTCGCCGACTTGCGCGATGTTGAAGATCGCGAACGCGGAAGCCGTTTGTCCGGAGGACACCGCAAGCGCAGCCGCTCCGCCTTCCAACGCGGCAAGCCGCGTTTCAAACGCATCCTGGGTCGGATTGCCGATGCGGGTGTAGATCGGGCCGATCTGCTCGAGCGCGAACAGGCGCGAGGCGTGATCGGTATTCTCGAACTGGAATGACGTGGTCTGGTAGATCGGAACCGCCACCGCGCCGGTGGCCGGATCGGTGCGATACGACCCTCCATGCAGCGCCAGCGTCTCGAAGTTCCGGGTCTCCAAAGCCATCTGCAACTCCTTCGATCTCTAGGGCACGCGCGGCGCTCGGTCCGCATCGCCAGTCGGTCGAAGGATGCGTTTTGATTTTTGCGCTGTCGAGCGGGTGCGAAAAATAGCGATGCGCGTGCTGCCTGATCGCGATTTCGGAATTCGTTTGTTCCCAATCGTTCGCCGAATTGGAAACAAACTCACTCGCGCAAAAGAGTCCTAAAGCGGGCGAGTTGCGCTCCCTCCAAACAAGAATCTGAAAAACAACTCCATGCACAGTAGAACCGCCACCGGCCGGTTGCCGGGGGTGGCGCGGCTTAAGCCGAGGTCAGGTTTGGTTGAATCGACACGCGGGCGCAGAACGCGAAGCAGCTTTCCGTGGCGAGGGCGAGCCACCAAACGAGCTTGATTTCATCAAGCTCAGGTCATTTGACCTGTCGGGCAAAACAGTGGCAAGACAGCATCGTGGTAATCAGGTTAGCGAACGATATTCTCGCCCAACCACAGTCCAGCGCAGCCTTTCCCTACCGAGAGCGATCACCGCGCAGCGAATGTTGCGAATTCGCGCATACGACAGTTTTGCGCTTCATTCGACCGCCACGGCACGATATCTGCGTCTGTATCGTAAAGTCACCGACGGAACGTGCCATGTCGCCACGCCAATTGCACCTGAACGTCAACCTGCTTCACTCCGGCGTCTATCCGTCGGCCTGGCGACTGCCGGACAGCGATCCGCGCGCCTTCTTCGATCTCGGTCATTATGTCCGTGTTGCTCAGATTGCGGAGCGCGGGAAGCTCGATGCGATCTTCCTCGCCGACTCTCCGGCCGTGAACGATCGCATCGATTACCGGTCGTTCACATCGATGGAGCCCACCATTGTGCTCGCAACGGTCGCCGCCGCAACCAGCCACGTCGGCCTGATTGGCACGGTGTCCACGACCTATAACGAGCCCTATAATATCGCGCGCCGTTTCGTGACGCTCGACCATGCCAGCGGCGGACGTTCGGGATGGAACGCGGTCACGACGGCAGACGCCGCTTCAGGCCGGAATTTCGGCCTCTCGTCGGTGACGGAGCACAAGGCCCGCTACGAGCGCGCCAAGGAATTCACCGAAGTCGTCCAAGCGCTTTTCGACAGCTGGGAGGACGACGCCTTCGTCGGCGACAAGGCGAGCGCGCGATTTGTCGATACGTCGAAAGTGCACCCGATCGCGCACCGTGGCCCGCATTATTCGGTGGCCGGACCGCTGAATGTCCCGCGCTCTCCGCAGGGACGACCGGTCACGGTGCAGGCGGGCGGCTCGAACGACGGCCGCGACTTCGCGGCGGCCTATGCAGAAGCCGTGTTCACGCTGGCGCAGAGCATCGAGGAAGGCGTCGCATATGCGCGCGACCTGCGTGCGCGCGCCGCGACTTATGGTCGTTCGGGCGATTCCATCGTCATTCTGCCGGGGCTTGCCACAGTCATCGGTAGCACCGAGGCCGAGGCGCAGCGGCGGCAGGACGAGCTCTGGGAGCTGGTGCCGATCGAATACAGCCTGGCGCGTCTTGCCGGCACGCTCCAGATCGATCCGGCGCTGCTCGATCTCGACAAACCACTGCCGGATCCGCTGCCGTTGCCGGTCAACGCCAATCACACGATGTTCCAAGGCACCGTGAATCTTGCCCGGCGCGGCAATCTGACGGTACGACAACTTATCCGCGCGCTCGGCGGCGGTGTTGGCCATCGCATCATCGTCGGCACGCCGGAGCAGATCGCCGACGATATCGAGGCCTGGTTCAGGGCCGGAGCCGCCGACGGCTTCAATCTGATGCCGGACGTGCTGCCGTCCGGGCTCGAAACCTTTGTCGATACGGTGGTGCCGATCCTCCAAAAGCGCGGATTGTTTCGGACCGAATACACGGGATCGACGCTCCGCGATCATTTCGGCCTGCCGCGGCCGGAGAGCCGCTTCGCGAAGCAGGCGCCGGAGGTGGCATCGGCCTAGTGTGAGGGCTGGACCAGCCTCTCGGCGGCTCCTGCCGATTGCCTTGCCCGCACGCGGGGGATCACCTCGTGTGCAAATCGCCGCATCTCGGCCTCGAACGGCTGGAATTGCAGCATGAAGAGCTCGATGCCCGCGGCATGGAACGCCTCGATGCGCGCCGCAACCTCGTCATAGCTGCCGACCAGCCCCGTGGCCGTGCCACCATTGCTGCCGACGCGCGGCGTCTTCTGCATGGTCTGCATCATCACGACCTTGGGGTCGGTATTCTGCTTCTGGATCACCTTCATCGGCGCATCCTTTGCGGCCAGGCTGAGCAGCCGCTCATGGGCGGCCTGCGCCTGCTCCCGGGTTTCACGCGCGACGACAAAGGCGGACAGGCCGAAGCGCAATGGCGCCGCCGCACCGCGCGGACGCGCCACGACATCGGCGATCAGGCCGACCACATCTTCCAGGGGCTGACCGTTGATGAACCAGACGTCGCCGTGCCCTGCGACCAGATCACGCGCCGGTTCAGATTCGCCGCCGACATAGATGGCCGGGCGCTTGCGGTAGAGGCTGGTCGGGCGCAGCGCATAATCGGAGACGTTGAAGTGCTGACCGCTGTAGTTGAGGCGCTCGCCCTCCATCAGGCGGGAGACGACCGAGATCCATTCCGTGCCATAGGCATAGCGGGCGTCATGTTCCGGAAAGCCGATCCCCGCCTTCTCCAGTTCCGGGCGATTCCAGGCATTAACCAGATTGATCGCGAACCGGCCACGGCTGATGTTCTCGATCCCGAGTGCCAGCTTTGCCAGCACAACGGGATGATAGAGATACGGCTTGATCGCGGCGATGATCTCGATGCGCTTCGTCAGCGCCGCAATCGCGGCCGCAGCACTCCAGGCCTCGAGCTGATCGAGGTCTTCCTGATGTGGATTGATCGTGTGCTGCGCGATCAGCGTGGAGTCATAGCCGAGCTCTTCGGCCGCCAGCACCAGATCCCGGTTGCGCTCCCAAGAGGCGTCATAGGGTTCTTCGGGGTCCTGGTGCGCGGCACGCGGGCCATGCACCAGCGCCCAGATTCCGAAGCGAAGAGGCGCAGTCGCCATCGTGCTCTCCCGTAACTTTCTCTCGATCAATCCGGCAATTGTCACGCGTTCTCGCCAATGGCCTGTGCGAGATCAAGCACGACCGAGATCAAAAGATTTTCTTTGTCGCGCACCGGCACTGTGACGACAGCAGATCACTCCGGAGCGAACGACAATTGAAATAGCACTCTATTCCTGTCGGCACGATTCCATGGGACATTTTATGCTGAACGAGGTTTCGCGTCTTGAGCAATATCGAGCTGAGCCAAATCGACCGTACCGTGATCGGTGCGGATAGCGGACCGCCATCGCAAAGCCGCGACAGATCGCTCGCATCGACAAGCAGACTTGGCGCTCGCGGCCTTCAGCTCCTCTCCTGGCTTGCACCCGTACTGCTGGTCATCATCTGGGAAGCGCTTGCGCAGGCGGGATGGCTCTCGCCCCAGGTGCTGCCCGCGCCAAGCAAGGTCATTCGGACGGCGTTCAAGCTGGCGACCACCGGAACCTTGCTGAACGATCTCGGCGTGAGCTTGCTGCGCGCCGCGGCGGGCTTCGCGCTCGGTGCAGCGGTCGGCGCCGCGCTCGGCATCCTCGTCGGCTTCTCGCGGATTGCGGAAGCTGTGATCGATCGCAGCGTGCAGATGATCAGGGCCATCCCCTTCCTCGCTGCGCTACCCCTGGTCATCGTCTGGCTCGGCGTCGGTGAAGCGGAGAAGATCTTCCTTGTGGCGCTTGGCGTCACGTTTCCGATCTACATCAACACCGTGCTTGGCATCCGTCAGGTCGACCCCAAGCTGCTCGAACTCGGCCGGGTCCAGGGCCTGAACTCGCTCCAACTGATCCGCCGCATCATCCTTCCCGGCGCATTGCCGTCGATCTTGACCGGTGTTCGTTATGCTCTCGCCACGGCTTGGCTCGCGCTGGTCGTGGCCGAGACCATCGGCGCGCAGTCCGGCATCGGCTTTCTCGCGATGGATGCCCGCGAATTTCTGCGTACCGACGTGATCATCCTGACGATCGTGATCTATGCACTGATCGGCATCGCGGCCGACGCCATTGCCCGCTTGCTCGAACGGCGTCTGCTCGCCTGGCATCCGAACTACGGAGCGGCACGATGAACGTTCACGTTGCTCCATTGTCCCCCGCATCATCCGAGTCAGGGCCGGCCGTCGTTGTCAATAATCTCGTGCGAAGCTACGGCCCTCGTGTCGTCATCGAAAGGCTGAACCTGCGCATCGAACGCGGCGAATTCGTCGCCCTGCTGGGCGAGAGCGGCTGCGGCAAGACCACGCTGCTACGGGCGCTCGCCGGCCTCGATACGATCCAGGGTGGCCGCATCGTGGCGCCCCGGCGGCCGGCAGTGGTGTTTCAGGAACATCGGCTGCTGCCCTGGGACAATCTGTGGCGCAACGTCTCGCTCGGCTTGCAAGCATCCAACGCCCGCGAACGCGCCGCCGAAGCGCTCACCGAGGTCGGCTTGGGCGATCGTCTCGACGACTGGCCGCGCAACCTCTCCGGCGGACAGGCCCAGCGTGTCGCGCTTGCCCGCGCGCTGGTCCAGCAGCCCGAGCTTCTGCTGCTCGACGAGCCGTTTGCCGCGCTCGATGCGCTGACCCGCATCCGCATGCATGAGCTCGTCCGCGAACTGGTTGCCAATCATCAGCCGGGCGTCCTGCTCGTCACCCACGACGTCGACGAGGCGATCGCCCTCGCCGATCGTATCCTCGTGATGCGCAATGGCGCGATCGCCTTTGAGCATCGCGCCGCGCGCGACGGCTCGACCTCCATCTCGCGCGCCGAGCTCCTCGGCGAGCTTGGCGTGATCTCTCATTCTCCCAACTAGGTTCTCCGGAAGGCCCACATGTCCGACTCCTCGATCGCCAAACCATCCCGGCGCGGCTTCCTCGGCTCCGCAGCCTTCGGCATCGGCGCGCTCGCCGGCATGGACATCAGTGAGTTCGCGCAGGCCGCGCCCGGCCGCACCACCGACACGGTCCGCCTGACCTGGGGCCTGGGCGGCCTCAACCTGATCGCCAAGGAGCGCGGCGAGTTCGAGAAGCTGCTGGCCAAGGACGGCATCAAGGTCGAATGGCTCGGGCCCTTCCCGAACCATGCACCGACCTTGCAGGCGGTCACCGGCGGCAGTGCCGATTTCAGCTTCGGCGGCAGCACCACGCCGGCACTCGCGGCCATCATTGCCGGCTCGCCGCTGGTGTTCACGCAGTTCGTGGTCTACGAGCCCCGCACCACGGCGATCATTGCCAAGGACGGCTCCGGCATCGACA
This sequence comes from Bradyrhizobium sp. S3.2.6, assembly GCF_040546885.1. Classification (NCBI taxonomy): domain Bacteria; kingdom Pseudomonadati; phylum Pseudomonadota; class Alphaproteobacteria; order Hyphomicrobiales; family Nitrobacteraceae; genus Bradyrhizobium; species Bradyrhizobium sp. S3.2.6. Next base: position 26,883 of record NZ_JBEPOS010000025.1, read on the forward strand.
AGATCGAGGATCTCGTCGGCAAGTCGGTCGCGGTCAACCGCTCGGGCCTCGGCGAATTCCTGCTGGTCGCCGCCCTTGAGAAGCACAAGGTCGACCGCTCCGCTGTGAAGTTCGTCTATCTCAATCCGCCGGATGCGGCACCGGCGCTTGCCTCCGGCAAGGTCGACGCCTGGTCGATGTGGAGCCCCGGCGTCGACATCGCCCGGCGCGAATACAAGGCGCACGACATCTTCCTGGAAGGCCGCGATCTCGAGTTCCAGATCGACTACACGTCCTACCTGACCACCCGGAAATTCGCGACCGACAATTCGGCGCTGGTTCGCGCCGTGAACGACGCGTTCCGCGCCGAAGGCAAATGGATCTCGGAGAACAGCAAGGACGCCGAGTACATCGCGCAGAAGGCCGGCAAGTACAGCGACGAGGTTCGCGACCAGTTCATCGCGCTGAAGCGCCAGTATCGCTACTTCGCGGTCAACGACGAGCAATTCATCGGCGAGCTGCAAAAGGCCGCCGACTGGCTCGTCGCTCGCAAGGTTCTGCCCGAGCCGGTCAAGGTGACCGACCATCTCGCCCAGCTCTAGGACCATTCCAACAGGCCAAGACAATGAACAAGACTGTATCCAGCCCCTCCCTGAACACATCCGAGCCGCTCAAGACCGGCTCGCCGGAACTGGAGGCTTTGCTCAACCAGATCAACGAGGGCGCAAGCGATCGCGAGCGCGACCGCGTGCTGCCGTTCGACGTAATTGACCTCATTCGCCGTGCCCGCCTGGGCGCATTGCGGCTCCCCATTGCGGCCGGCGGCGCCGGTAGCACGATCCGCGATCTCTTTGCTTTCGTCATCCGCCTCGGCGAGGCCGACGCCAATGTCGCGCACATCCTGCGCAACCATTTCAGCGTGGTCGAGCGGTTGGTGCGCAATCCCAAGGACGATCAGAGCCGGCAATGGCAGAAGGCGGTCGCTGAGGGTGCCATCATCGGGCTTGCGACGACCGAGCTCGAAAGCCCGCGCGTCGGCAATGTCACGCCGGGCACGACGTTCACACCCGATGGGAACGGCGATTACCTGCTGAACGGCACCAAATATTACAGCACCGGAACATTGTACTCGGACTATGTCCTGGTGCGCGCGGCCGATCCTGATGGCACCAGTGGCGCGACAATCGTCCCGATCAAGCGTGAAGGCATTGAACTGGTCGACGACTGGGACGGCCTCGGGCAACGGCTCACCGCCACCGGCACGACCCATTTCCGCAACGTCAAGGTCAAGCGCCAGGAAGTGGTGTTCGATGCGCCCGATATCGGCTACGGCGTGCCCTACTCCAACACATTCGCCCAGCTGTTTCTGACGGCGATCGTTGCGGGCATTGCGCGCGCGACGCTGCGTGATGCGAGCGCGCTGGTCCGCTCACGCAAGCGCACGTTCTATTACGCGCCGACCGAGATACCGACCGAAGACCCGCTTCTCCAGCAGACGGTCGGCCAGATCGCCAGCGGCGCCTTTGCGGCCGAGACGGTGGTGCTGGCGGCAGCTGAGGCGCTGGACATCGCAACCGACGCGTTCGAGGCTGGCGCCCCGAATGCGGCGGAAGCTGCCCACACTGCCGCGCTACTTTCCGCCAAGGCCAAGATCATCGCGGACGACTTCGCCATCCGCGGCGGCAGCCTGCTGTTCGATGTCGGCGGCGCGTCCGCGACCAAAAAGGTCACCAATTTCGACCGCCACTGGCGCAATGCAAGGACACTGTCCTCGCACAATCCGACCACCTACAAGGCCCGGTCGATCGGCGAATTCGAGATCAACGGCAGTCCGTTGCCCGCCAAAGGGTTCTTCTAGCGGAAGGATCCAAATCCAGTCCCGGCAGGCGCGACGCGAGGAGAGACAGATGGGAAAGTCGGACATTCATCTGGTCGGAGGCGGCAACGAAATCGAGCACCAGTTTCGTGCCGTCATGCGTCGTCTTGCGGGTGGCGTCAGCATCATCACCGCGGGCCGCGACCAGGACATCACGGGCATGACGGTGACGTCGCTGACATCACTGAGCGCGAGCCCACCCCGCGTGCTTGTCAGCGTCAATCGGCAAGCTTCCTCCTTTGCCCCGATCGATCGTCATCGGGTGTTTGGAGTCAACATCCTCGGATCCGACCAGCAGGAATTGGCCAACCGGTTCAGCAGCAGCAGGCTCAAAGGTGCGGAGCGCTTCGAAGGACTATCCTGGACCACCGGCACATCGGGCGTCCCTCTGCTCGGCCATTCGCTGGCAACGATCGAATGCCAGGTGGAGGAGATCATCGAGCGATATTCGCACGGGATCATCGTCGGCAGCATTTTGAGCTTCGAGCTGTCACCCCAGGTGTCAGGGCTGGTCTACTGGAACGGCCAGTACATCGAGATCAACCACGACGTTGACCTCGATCTGCTCGCCGAGATCAGTATTCCCCTGGCCCATGTCAGGTGACATTATCATCCGACATCACCCCGATGGGATTGAGGCGGCATGAAGCACGAAATCCCCCGCGAACCATCCGATGACGAGGCGCGCGCCCCCGATAACCCGGCGCAGAAGCGGTGGCAGCTCGAGCGAGTCGTCGCCGCGCTCCGAGCCTCCCGGGAGGAGACCCACAGCATCCGCCGGGATGGCGAGGCTCGCCGCGCCCCTTCGCGCGAGGCGCTTCAGGCGATCCTCGACGGCCTGACGGAGGCGCTGTTCCCGCGCCACTATGGCCAGTTCGACCTCGACAGCGAGAATATCGACTATTTCGTCGGCAACCGCCTCAGCATAGCGCTCGACGGGCTCTGCGACCAGGTTCATCGCGCCGCGCTCTTCATCGGCGACGAGCTGACGCCCGGCTTCCGGCGCGACGATGCGATCGAGCTGACGCGCAAATTTGCCTCGCAGCTTCCCGACGTGCGCGGGCTGATCATCAGCGATCTCCGCGCCGCGTTCGTCGGCGATCCCGCAGCCAGGAACTTTCCGGAAATTCTGATCGGCTATCCCGGAATGACCGCGATCATCCACCACCGCCTCGCCCACATCCTTCACGGGCTGGGGGCCCGGCTTGTCGCTCGCCTGGTCGCTGAGATCGCGCATACCCGCACTGGGATCGACATTCACCCCGGCGCCAGCATCGGCTCGGGCTTCTTCATCGACCACGGCACCGGCGTCGTCATTGGCGAGACCGCCATCATCGGCGACAATGTCCGCATCTATCAGGCGGTGACGCTCGGGGCGCGCCATTTTCCGACCGATGATGAGGGCAATCTGATCAAGGGTGACGCACGCCACCCGATCGTCGAAGACGACGTCGTCATCTATGCCGGCGCGACCATTCTTGGCCGGATCACGATCGGCCGGGGATCGACGATCGGCGGCAATGTCTGGCTGACCCGGAACGTGCCGGCCAACAGTGTTGTGACACAGGCCACGGCCGGAACGCGATCGGCCTAGCCTCTCGACAACTCTCATTGTCTGCTCGCGGCATCATCTCCATTCCGCAGCCTTTCCGCTAGATTCATGCTCGCATCGCGCACAACAACGTAAATCCATTTCATCGACAATTCTCTCACTGACGCCATAGAGTTCGCTCCAATCGCGCGGTATTGACGGCCGGCACCTGGACATCGAACCATGAGTAACCAACGGCAGCTTGTTCTCAACCTCTTCATCTATCCCGGCGGCCATCACGAAGCCGCGTGGCGATACAAGGGATCGTCGTCGGAGCGCATTCTCGACATCACCTATTACCAGGAGCTGGCGCAACGCGCTGAGGCGAGCAAGTTCGACGCGATCTTCTTTGCCGACGGGCCGGCGCTGGCCGACAACGTCCGTTACGCCCGGCGCTTTCGCTTCGAGCCGATCACCTGGCTCGCGGCGATCGCCGCGGTGACCAAGCGCATCGGCCTGATCGCGACCGCATCGACTACTTATACCGAGCCCTACAATCTCGCGCGCCTGTTCGCCTCGCTTGACCATCTGAGCCGGGGGCACGCCGGCTGGAACATCGTGACGACCAGCGCGCCGCAGGCGGCGCAGAATTTTGGCCTGCCGGAACATCCGCCGCATCACGAACGCTACGAGCGCGCCCGCGAATATCTCGACGTGATCTCGAGGCTCTGGGATAGCTGGGAGGACGACGCGCTCGTCAACGACCCCGCCTCCGGCGTCTTCGCCGACACCAGCAAGATCCACTGCAAGCATTTTCGCGTGCGCGGCCCGCTGAACATCTCACGCGTTCCGCAGGGCCGGCCGGTCTATGTGCAGGCCGGCGCTTCCGATGACGGCCGGGCCTTCGCCGCCCGTTTCGCGGAGGCGATCTTCACCGCTCATCAAACCCTGGAGTCGGCCAAGGCCTTTTATGCCGACGTCAAGCGCCAGGCGCGCACCTTCGACCGTGGTCCCGACGAGATCAAGATCCTGCCCGGCATCAGCCCTTTCATCGGCAGCACGCAAACCGAGGCGGACCGCCTTCAGGACGAATTCAACGAGCTGATCCAGCCGGAATATTCCCTGACCCAGCTGCGCCAGATGATCGGCGTCGATCTCACCGGCTACGATCTCAACGGTCCCGTCCCGCGCCACCTCATCGACACCGCGAGCGCGCGCGGCGTCGCCAGCCGCTTCAAGCTCGTGGTCGACATCGTCGATCGCGAGAAGCCGACCATTCGCCAGCTGGTGCAGCGCCTCGCCGGCGCGCGCGGTCACTGGGTCATTGCCGGCACGCCCGAGAAGATCGCGGACAACGTCCAGTCCTGGTTCGAGGGCGGCGCTGCCGACGGCTTCAATGTGATGCCGCCCTGGCTGCCCAGCGGCTTCGACACATTCGCCGAGCAGGTCGTCCCGATCCTGCGCAAGCGCGGCCTGTTTCGCCAGGACTACACCGGCACGACGCTGCGCGAGCATTACGGCCTCGCCCGTCCCGCCAGCATCTACTCCAACGCGGTCAAGGCGATCGCCTGACACCGCTTCCGCACTCACATTCCTACTCGAGACCAGTAAGAAGACATGAAGACAGCGTTGTTTCTCCTCTCCGGCCTTTTGGCTCTTTCCCCCTTCGCCGCCGGAGATTCTTTGGCCCAGCAATCCGCGAAGCCCGAGCTGCGGGTCGGCTTCGTGCCGGGGCCGTATATCGATGAGTTCAAGATCGGCGTCGAGCCCGGGCTGAAGAAGAAGGGCTACAAGATCCGCTATGTCGGGTTCTCGACCGGCCTTGAAGCCAACAACGCGGTGTTCAAGTCCGAGATCGACGCCAATGTGATGCAGCACACGATCTTCCTCGACTCCTACAACGAGCGCCAGAAGACCGATCTCGTCGGCATCGTCCACGTCCCCACACCCCCGATGGGTCTCTACTCGAAGAAGCACCCGCTGGGGATGCCGATCAAGCCGGGTTCGAGCGTCGCAGTGCCGAACGATCCCGTCAATTTGCAGCGCGCGCTGTGGGTCCTGCGCGACCTCGGCCTGATCGAGATCCGCGACAGCAAGCCGGTCGACGTCACCGAGCTCGACGTCCTGAAGAACCCCGGCGGCATCAAGCTCGTTCCACTCGAAGCCGCGCAGGCGCCGCGGGTGCTCGACGACGTCGATTTTGCCGCCATCCAGGGCAATTTCGCAATCTTCAGCGGGCTGAAGCTGACCAATGCCTTCGCGCTGGAGAAGATGACGACGCCCTACATCAACGTGCTTGCGGTGAAGAAGGCCAACGCCGATGCCGAATGGGCCCAGGACATCGTCGCCGGTTACAAATCGCCGACGTTCAGGACGGCGATCCAGGCCGACCATTTCTATGACGGCTTCACCTTGCCCGACTACATGAAGTGAGGGACTCGCGAAGCAGCGAGGCACGGCGCCCGCATGTTTGAATTCACTCTGGAATGGACCGGCCTTCGCTCTCCCACTGAGCGGGCGATCGAGGCGAGAGCGGTGGCGGATCGCATCGGCAGGCATCAGGCATTGATCCTGCCGCTGGTCCTGCTGATCGCGTTCCTGTTCGTGCTCGGCATCATGACGGGGGCGCACCTGCATGAGCGCGCCGACCGGAGCCTGCTCGATGCACCGTTCGGCAGCATGGGCATGCCCCTGCTTGTCGTGCTGCCAGACTCATGCCGCAAACCGCTTAACGTCGGTTCCACACCGCGCCTGCGGCCCGACGTGCTCGCGCTGCTCGCGAACGACTGATCCAACACCCCCGCGCCCGATGCCCCCCATGAAAATCGTCCCTTGCGAAACGGCGCCATGGAATTTTCTGCTCGGACCGATGACAGCTTCAGTACGATCCAACCAAACTGATCGTCGCCAACGCCCGGCGATGTTGAACGTCTTGTCGCCCGTGATAGCGTTGCCGGGTTCTCGCCCCACAATGTTGTCCGGAGTGAACATGAGCTACGTCGTCTCGCTGCATTCAAGCTTCGCCAGCTGGCTCGAACAGGCACGCGGATGGTTCCGGCGCTCGCTGCGGCCGCAGACTGGCGGTGAGAGCGGCGATCAGGACGACCTTTACGAGATTTTCCTGTTCGGGCCCCACGGCTGATAATTCTGCGTAAGTGCCGGCCGCGCGCCTCCCCTGACACAAAGGTAATGAGACATGACCGACGCTGCGTTGCAGCTCGCCGAGACTGGCCGCCGTCTCGACGCCATCGACCGCAAGATCCTGACGGTGCTCCAGGAGGACGCCTCGCTCTCGGTGGCCGAGATCGGCGACCGAGTCGGTCTGTCGTCGACGCCGTGCTGGAAGCGCATCCAGCGGCTGGAGGCCGACGGCGTGATCCTGAAGCGCGTTGCGCTGGTCGACCAGAACAAGATCGGTCTTGGCCTCTCGGTGTTCGTCTCCGTGGAAAGCTCCGATCATTCGGATTCGTGGCTGAAGCGCTTCGCCGCGGCGGTCAGCGCCATGCCCGAGGTGATGGAATTCTACCGAATGGCCGGCGACGTCGACTACATGCTGCGCGTCGTCATTCCGGACATGCAGAGCTACGACGTGTTCTACAAGAAGCTGATCCACGCCGTCCCGCTCAAGAACGTCACCTCGCGCTTCGCGATGGAGAAGATCAAGTCGATTACGGCCCTGCCGGTCCCGGCCGTGACGACAGAGTAAAACACAACGCTGTCTCGCAGGACGGCTGATTGACCACGACGCGACCACGTTCATAGATCCCGGGGCAGCGACCGCTCGGCCCGCGCTGGGCCATGGATCTGCACGGAGCGCTCGACGCCGGAGCGCTACGACCGGGCGCACGACATCGCGGAAAGATCGTGGATTTCCGATGCCGGTGGTGGCGCAGAAGCGAAATGCCCCTCCAACCGAACAATCCCGTTCTGGTTCTGCGGCGAGCGATACCCGGACAGAACAGGCTGTCCGTTCTGCCCGCCCTAGTATCCCATTCTACGACGAGCACGCAATCGGCCTGTAGCATTGAACATACGTGCTGTATCGCACGGCGCGAAGATACAGGAACCAACGGAAAAGGATAATCGCGCTGCAATCCGACGTACCGTCGTGCGACCACAAAAACATCGCACCATAGCCGTCTTGTTCTCGGCGACCACTCCCGTAAGTTATTGAACAGGAAGAGTTCTTGAGTGGTGGGCGCACCAGGGCTCGAACCTGGGACCCGCTGATTAAGAGTCATGGAGATCAACGGCCGTATCAACGGGATAGGTGCAAACCGGACCAATAAGGTCCCTTTGAGAACGTTGCGATATTGCCGGGCAAGCAAACCGGGGCCATAGCACTCGCTAGTGAAAGTTCGGACTGCGTCGCACAACGTGGGCACTCGTCTTTTAATCACGGGGTCCGCACCATAGTTGCCCCACAATCTGTCGAGAGGAAGTAAGCCGTGAGACCGCCACTCTTCCCGATCCAGACAGGCGGCTCGGCCTGAAGGCCGATTGGTGCAGGCCGTTGACCGCCTCGGCGACCGCTTCGACAAGTTTATGACCGGCACGGCAGGTAAGGCACAATGAGTGTTGCGAACCCCGGTCGTGCCGAAGCGCCCGCCTAGCTCGATGCCGAAGGCTATGGTGTCTTAGGCATCCAAAGGAGATATTTGTGCATCAACTCGGTCTGGGACACGCGAGCGCGAAGATCAGCGGGATTGGTTTCGAAGACATCGCGTATCTCCCGCACTGCGTCGGACGCGAGTTCGACGAGCTTCACCCGACTGATCAATGTCGTTGTATCAGGTCCCAACGTGGATGCTTGACCGTCCCAAGCAACATTCGGCAATTTGATGACGGAGCTTAGTTGCTCTTCGTGTCGGAACACATACCAATTTCCTCTTGTATCTTGATTGACGTACGAAGCGTCGTGCATCTGACCATTTCGGAATGCGTACAGATGTTGAGCTTCTGCGCTTGTAGCACTGATGCCACAAAAGTTTTGGAGTGTCCGCTTAATGCTATTCGTCCCGTTCGGCAACTGCGAAGATGTCCGGTCATAGCAAGTCCCGAGTTGGTCCAGAATTGCGAAAGCACACATGGCTGGACCGTAGAACTGAGAATTTGTGCGGCTGTTTGCGCTTCGCATCGAGCTAACGATTTGTTCAAGCGACGAAATCACAAGGAAGTCACTGGTAACTTCTTGCTGACGACCGGCAACGTGAAGGTACATCACCTCGTTTAGTGTGAGGCCGGCAAACGGCTTGGCCGATAAATCCATAATGCTCATCTTCTAATCCTCTCACGTAACCCGATTTCAATAATGCCGCCGCGACACCGAAGGAGATGGCGGCTTAAACCGCAGCGGGAGCCCCGGTCGATTGGGACAAGGCGTCCCCGCTCTTGATTACAGCCTCGGTTTCTCCGAGCGAATGAGCGGCTTCTTGGTTGGAATCGACCTTACGAAGTGCCGCTACTAGACGAGAAAAAACTGGCATCGAGCGTTTGATGATTGCTTCAAGACCGACCTCTGTCTCTGGATCGAGGGTGAGATTTTCGGTGAGGTGCGCAACGCCTTTGTTGATCATCTCACGCTCGTCCGGTGTTAGAAACGTTTCCCCTACATCGCCAAGCACGCTCTTCGCATCAATGCCAAGGTCAGAGGCAATTAGATTGTCCTTTCCCTTCTTCTCAGCACGAAGGAAATCGTCAACTTTTCGCAACGCTAGGAAGCTCTGCAAACGGGTCGCATCAGAAACAAGTTCAACCGATCTGTGCAAACCCCAAGCCATATCGTCGGGATCGGCGTGGCGGGCGAAGTCTTTGATGAAAATTTCGAAGGCAAAGCAGTGGTCGATGCATTCACAAATCGTTTCGATTTTAGCCGATTGCTCGCTCATGATCTTCTCCTGGCTCTAATAGTGTCACACGTTCCGGCGAGAGCTTTCCTGCGCGAGCCGCAAGCTCGTTCGCTTGATCGGCAAGAATGTCTCGCCGGTCGGCGAGCATCAGCAACATCTTTTCACGCTTGGGCACTTCTTCCCTGATCTGCGAGGACAGATTGCCTATTCCTTCGATTGCCTCTTTGATGTGCGGGTCCCAAAGCATAGCTGCACCCTCGATGGGTACCGATTTCATTGTCGTTTCCTCGAACAAGACATCGCCTATCCGTTGCAGGCGATTGACGACCGTCATCAGTCGGGGACCATAACCAAAGGGAGCGCTGGCAGCACTCTGGCTCAACGCATCGACGCCAATTCGGCGAGCATGGAGCAGCGCCTTGGTCCAACCATCGAGCCTTCCTTGCGGGAATTGCGCGACCAGCCGCCCGAGATAGCCGGAAGCGGTCTTCAGTGTGTCGATGTCGTAGCCAAGCTGATCGACTTCGGCGTTGGCCCGGAGGAAGTTCGCTTGAGCCAATTCGGCCTGCGCTTCACGGATTTGGATTTGCTGAATCGTCATCTGATCCCGAGCAAGAGCGATCTGGTTCTGAGCGAGAGCGATCTGACGCTGGGAAAGGACGAAAGCTCGCCAGCCGATGCCGACCGTGACAACCCAGCCGATGATTGCGACAAAGAGGTTCAGAATCTCCGCGCCCCCGATCTTTTGCCAGAGCGGCCCCCAAAGCCCCGTCCACATCGTGATCGCAAAGCTCAGCACGATTGCGGCGGCAGAAGCCATCCCGGCAAAACGCTCGAAGTTCATGGTCTCGCCCCCTCCCCGCAAGATAGCATACTTGACGCAACTCATTAGCGCTTAGCGGCGCACCTTAAACGTGATGCCGGTATAGGGTGGGTTGGCAACCATCAGGTTTGAAGGATTGTCCTTTGCCTGCCCAATAAGTTCCTCATCGCTTGGCCCTCGCATTCTCCGAGGGTCAAAGACGTGCGGGACAAGGAAGTCGTATGACGCGATTAGCTTGCCGTCGCGGTAGCAATCTACATAAACCGTGGTGCCGTCGCTCATTGCCTGCCCTATCATCTTCAAGCGCTGTAGATGACCAGTTTAGCGGGCGCGAGGTCTCTCAGCCTATCGGGACGATGCGGTTCTGCGCCGCCCACACACAGGACTTCTGCCCCTTCGGCCGGACGCACGCGAGAACCGAGTTGGGGACTTCCACGACGAAGACCTCCGTCCCCTTAGCCTGGGGCGAACAGCCCTCGCCCGCTCCCTTGGCAACAGCGGCATCAAAGTCAGCATCCGCCACTTTAGCACCTTCGCGACGCTGTCGTGGGTTGGATACGCGAGCACCGTCGAGGAAAGGTAGCCAGACTGACCGCGCTCCAATCGATCCGCCTGCGCTATGGCTTCTTCTTTGGATCAGACTTGGGATCGACCGTAAACGTAAAGACATCATCCTTCGTTTCGATCCGAGTTGCGCCCTGCGGCGCTCCTTCGCCCCGCTCGATCGCATCGAGCACTGGCCCTAGATGTTCCATCACCTTCTTGTTGATCTCCGGCGTCAGCTTGATCGGATTTCTGGCGTGCTCTCGCCAACCCGGCTCAAATTGATCGTACAGTCTGCTCGTGAGGTAGTCGCCTTCGAGCGGCGGGTATGCCGCGTACTGCATCGCTCCCGTTGCCCGGACCTCTTCGGGGAGCGCCAGGTAGTACGCATTGAGCTTAGCCAAATCGTCTTTTAGCTGTTGGCCTGGGACAAAGGTCTGATCTTCGCCCATGAACAACGGCGCGATTGACGCATGTAAACGGTCGAACGAAGTGAACACCCTACAGAATGGCAAGTAGAAGAGATAAGCCATGTCATTCCGGTTCGAGGTACGCACCGCATCGATCTTCCCCGTCGCAATCGCTAGGTGAAAGAAGACCTCACAACGGAACACATAGTCGGCGTAGGGCGCGAAGTCGCGCAGTGCCGGGCCGCCTTGCTCCTTCCAACGCCTCAAGATTGCTGGCCGATAGCTCTCCGGGATGTTCAGCGCATCCAGCGCGGCCTTGAAGACCGCGTACCGGCGGCCATTCGCCAGCGCTATGTCATCGGCCGCAGCTTTCGCCGCCGCTAGGTCCGAGAGTTTCAGCGTCCCGCGCGCCTGTGACGCCTTCCGGATAGACGTCAGATCGAGTTTTTCGAGCGCCTCGCGCCACGCCTTGGCATAGTCTCGTTCGACACCGAGGAAGTCCCCTTTTCGCCACCGCCTCACGGCGGCGCTTTCCGGCATTTCGCCGTAGTAGCTTGCGACGCGGCCCCCCGCTTGAATGATTTTCCCTTCAGGAATGACCGGCACCCGGAGCATCTCGACCGGATGTCCCAACAGATCGCCCAGCACCAATGTCCCGTGGTAGACATTCGGGAACGCGCCGAGCTGAGGCACCTTCTTCGATATCTTCGCAACCACGTCCACAGCCGTTCTACCTTCCGGTGGGGGCTTATGGAGATCCGCTAGCACCTCGGTCAGGAAGATCGGGACGACGTTCGCTCGATAGTGGATTCCAAGCCAGAACGCCTGATCCCCATTGAGGCTTTGGATCGTCGATTTGTCGCAGATGATGATCATGATGCAAGGTGGCGGTTGGGAGGCTTCGGACCTATTACGACGACGCGATGGGCGGCGCTGAGGCTATTATGTTTATAGGCGGTGCGGACCACGGCAAGTTGCTATCCTTGGACGCCATCGGCAATGAGTCCGCGGCTCTCATGATTACTAAGCAGGTTCGCTTTGTTGCGACCGATGTTTTGCCGTTCAACCCCGTCCACAAGCCGGCCGAAGTTGGTAGTCTGCTCCAAAATAACGACGGAACGCTAATTGCACGCAGCATGGTTACTCAGCCCGGCGGATTGGCCGTACCGGCCTTTGTCTATTTGACGAGCGAAACCACGAAATCTCCAAAGGGGACATGTGTTGGTTCTTTGAGCATGGTCAACATGCGAGGCATTTCTCGGTCATTCGCCTTGGAGCAGATACCAGAACCCGTGAAGGTATTAGCCCAAGGCTGACGTTTCTTGCCGCTAAGGCCGCAATCTGACGTCAACGTTCTTGCCAAAAGCCCGCAGGTGGTCCTCGATTCTCGAGACCACAGCCACCTGTTCGGGCGTCGCATCTTCTGTAATTGCATGAAGCGAGCCGATCATCCCTTCGATCATACGAAATGCTGACTCTTGGGGGTCCGGGGCTTCCATCGCCCATCTTGTGAAGAGTCCCCGCACGACCATGTCGAGCGCTTTGATGTTCGCAAGCAGGTCGAGATATCTTTCATCCTGGTCCATTTTTTCTCCTCAAAGCTCCGCCCGTGGCCGGGTCGCAGCGTGCCTGACGGCGCATCTCGTGCTAGTCATACGAAATGACGAAAGAACAGAAACAACACTACATCCCAGAGTTCTATCAGAAACAATGGGCAGGTCCCGACGGACGCCTTTGCGAGTATTCTATTCGCCACAAAGGCGTTGAAGGCCGCATGACCCATCCGGCCGGAAGCGGATACAAGCCGGGCGTCTATACAATCCGGGGCGTCGCACCCGAGATCGCGAACCACACGGAGACGGTATTTCTAAAGCGTGTCGATAATGGCGCATCCGCTGCCTTGACGAACATGCTTTCGGCGAACCCGGCGCCGTGGAATACTGAATTGAAGAGCGAGTGGATACGCTTTTTGATGTCCCTCTTGCATCGAACTCCTGAGCGCGTCGAATATCTCAAAGCTATCGTCGAAGCCGAATATCCGCGATTGATTGAGGAGTATCGCGCCAAATGGGCGGAGGTCCGAAAACCCGGCGACCCAGAAACGTTCGAAGAGTTTCAAGCGACCGCCGCTCCTAACCCCTCCGGACGCGCTCATGCATTGCTCTTGCAGAACTTGATGGATAGCAAACTCGTTGGTGAGCACATTGGCAAAATGCAATGGCGCGTCTTGACCCTCAGCAACACTCCGTATCCCTTTCTGACTTCCGACCGGCCGATCATCATGACGAACGGCCTGACAGGTCCCGACGCTCACTTCGGCTTGCCCATCGGCCCTCAGCACGTCTTTTTGGCTACCACCAACGAGGAGACGTTCCTCAAGATTCAGGCGATCGATCCCGCCCAGATACTTCACAATGTCAACGACAAGATCGCATCACAGGCGGTGAGATACGTTTATGGATGCAACGATTCGCAACTAGCATTCGTCGCCGACCGCATCGGGAAAAAAATACCGTCAACGCCTTTGGAAACACGGACGGCGCGCATCGTCCAACGCTGATGGGCTATCAGCGGCCCAAATCGCCGAGCGAGAGCTTAGGTCTTGCGCCACTGATCGGGCTTGCCCATGTTCGTGCGCTTCACCCGTTCGACAACGGGCTTGTGACTGGGGTTGAGTTCTTCCGCCCGTTTAATTGCTTCACGCTGCGTGGGTAACACGGCGCTGGCGCGTTTTGATCCCCCGCGACGAACGGCATAATCACCCTCGTCGCGGCGCTCAACGTAGTACTTGTCCTTGTTATTGCTCATCGGGAAAAACCTTTTGGGTTGGCACGTTGAACATGGGTGGGGGACCGCGGCCCTTTATGTGATGGGCCCCTCTTAGGCGCTTGGTCCCTGTTCTTGGGGCTGGAATCAGGCGAGCATGCATTATGCATGACATGATTCGTCCTGGAAGCAAGAGATGCCCGGAAAAGTAAAATCGAGCAGCACGAAACGCGTCACTAGACGCAACAGTCCTAAACGCGCGACCGAGCGTGGGAAGAGTGCCGTCATAGACAGATACGGGACCCTACCCATAGCCAAATCTGGCGCTGAGCGGAAACGAGACATCGATTGGCTGGAAAAGAACTTTGTCCAGGCGGTACGCTTGTTCGGCTCTGAGACGGTTCAACGCAAGTTGTGCGATCTCAAGGGTATCTATTTTGACGGATACGACGACCCGAACAACTGAATTTTCCAAACTGAGCGGCGGCTAGATCGGTTGTTCGAGAGCGATTCGCGCAATGGCGCTGACAGGTTATTGCGGCCGTCCACCTTGATCGGATCATCGAAAGGCGCCCCCGCCCGAAAAGATCTTTGCCAAAGCCCCGCCCCCACCGAGTATCCAGGCCGAGTGAACGGAATATTGCAACCAACTGCCTTGGCCGCGAGGCTCGACACCATGGTCCCGACGAGCCATGCTCCGCGCGCATGAAATGGGATCAGGGCCTCGGAGTCATCGGCTTGCTGGTGCTTGCGACGGTGCTTGCGCTGCTGCTGACGCTCGGCATTCCAATAGCTGTTTCGAAGGACACGGTCGAGCTAAAGGACTGGCTCGGTTTTGCGGGCAATGTACTCGGCGCCTGCGTTACCCTCTTAGCTGCGGTGATCGCCTGGCGTGCTGTCCAAGCGCAGATTGCTTCACAACGTGACGCCATGTTGCTTGAAGTCACAGCACGAGAGGAAAATCGTAAGCGTAGCGCCGCGGCCCTTTAGATTGTCTGTGCGCGATCTTGGGAGCACCGTTAGAAGAGTCATCTTCTGCAAGGGTGCTCACAATGGACGACCATTCGGACGACATAAGACGACCGTTGTCACCGCGCATAGAAGTGTACGCCGGCGGCGGCCGGAAACAGTGGCCAGATGATTTGAAGGCGCAGATCGTCGCGGACAGTCTCGAGCCGGGCGCGATCGTAACAGATGTCGCACGTCGCCATGGCTGCCGGCCCCAGCAGGTGCATGACTGGCGGCGCCGGGCGCGTTCAGGTCAACTGGTGCTGCCAGCTGCGGGGGGAGCACTGTCGTTTGTGCCGTTGGTGTCGGAATCGTCGCCATCGGTGGCTGCAGCTCCCTCCGGGTCGCCGGAAGCAGCCGTTGTGACGGTTGAGCTCCATGGGGCACGAGTTGAGGTGCGAGGGACGCCTGGCCTTGCCGTGTTGAGTGATGTGTTTGTTGCGTTGCGCCGGACAGGTTCATGCTGACGGCTCCCGCTGGCCTCATGATTTACGTTGCGACCCGACCTGTAGACTTCAGGAAGGGCGCGGATGGTCTGGCGCTGTTGGCGAAGGAGACGCTGGGCCACGATCCGATGAAGGGCGTGGCGGTGGTCTTCCGTGCGAAGCGCGCTGATCGGGTGAAGATCGTGGTCTGGGATGGTAGTGGCCTCGTGCTGTATTGGAAGCGGCTTGAGGGCAGCGCCTTCAAGTGGCCGCCGGTCGTTGACGGCGTCATGCGAATGAACGCCGCGCAGTTGTCCGCGCTTCTGGCCGGCATGGATTGGACACGCATGCATGCGCCTCGAATCCCGCAGCCGAAAGCGCTTGCGTAGAACATAAAATCTTCGCTGCATGGGGGCGCGAAGCATGGCAGACTCGGGCCAATGAGTGATTTGCCTGATGAACTGCCGAGCGATCCAGCCGAGTTGCGCGTCTTTGCCGCGGCTCTGCTGGATCGCTGCGCCAGGCTCGAGCGGTTGCTCAAGCTTGCGAACGATGCGCAGTTCGGTCGATCGTCGGAAAAGCTGGACGCTGATCAGCTTCAGCTTGTTCTGGAGGATATCGATCAGGCCGTTGCGGCTCTCGAAGCAGCCGAAGATCGCGCCAATCCCAGAACCTGCGAGAAGAGAACTGCCAAGCGCAGGGCCAATCGTGGCAAGCTGCCGGAGCATTTGCCGCGCATCATCGAGACCCTGATGCCCGCTGCAACCTGCTGCCCGTGCTGCGCAGGCGACCTTTTTGAGATCGGTCACGATGAGAGCCAGAGGCTGGACGTCGTACCGGCGCAGTATCGCGTTATCGTCACCCGCCGCCCCAAACTGGCCTGCCGCGCCTGTCACGGCGTCGTCCTCCTCCAGCATGCTGCTCCCGAGCGATTGATCAGGGGAGGACTGCCGACCGAGCGGCTCGTCGCGCATGTGATCGACGCCAAGTATCATTGGCATTTGCCGCTTTACCGCCAGACGCAGATGCTGGCGACGCACGGTATCGCCATCGACCGTTCCACGCTCGCCTTCTGGGTCGGCTACGCCGCCCAGGAATTGAAGCCCTTGTGGCATCGCCTGCGCGAGCTTCTACTCGCCTCTCCGAAGCTCTGTGTCGATGAGACCCCGGCGCCGGTGCTGGATCCCGGGCGCGGCAGGACCAAAACCGGCTACTTCTGGGCGCTCTCCCGCGATGACAGACCCTGGGCCGGTCCTGATCCGCCTGTGGTGATCTATGCCTATGCACCAGGCCGCGGCGCCGTTCATGGCTTGCGACTGCTCGAAGGCTATCGCGGCATCATCCACTGCGACGGCTATGAGGCCTACAAGACCATGACCCGGACGACGCGTGCGGACGCGCTGTCCGGCACGCTCGCCTTTTGCTGATCGCATCTACGGCGCCAGTTTGTGAAGATCGAGCGCGAGGCTTCGCCGGCGCCGGCGCCGGTTGCCCGCGAGGCCCTCGAGCGCATCGCCCAGCTCTACGCGGTCGAGAAAGCCCTCCGTGGCCGATCTGACGCCGAGCGCCGCGCGGGCCGGCAGGCGCATGCCCGGCCGTTGGCTGCAGCCTTGAAGCAGTGGTTTGAGGCGAAGCTTGGTCACCTCGCGCAGAAGAGTGAGACGGCGAAAGCTTTACGCTATGCACTGCGTCATTGGGACGGCTTGACGCTCTACCTTGATGACGGGCGCATCGAAATGGACACCAACGCAGTCGAGCGTGCGATGCGGCCGATCAAGCTCAATGCCAAGAACGCCCTGTTCGCCGGGTGTGACGAGGGTGCTGAGAATTGGGCATTGCTGGCGTCGCTCATTGAGACCTGTAAGCTCAACGGCGTCAGCGCCGAGTATTGGCTTGCCGACGTTCTCGCAAAGCTCGTCAATGGCTGGCCGGCGGCACGGCTGGACGAACTGCTTCCGTGGTCGTCGACCTACACCATGCATGCACACGATCCGAGGCTGGCGGCATGAGCCTCAACACGACCGCCGTGCGGATCAAGGTGACTCTCAAGGACGTGAAGCCGGAGGTGATGCGATGCCTTGTCGTGCCGTTCACGCTGCGCCTTGATCGGCTGCATCTGACGCTTCAGGCGGCGTTTGGCTGGACGAATAGCCATCTCTTTGAGTTCCTGGCTGGCGAAGGACGTTGGGGTATCCCTGATCCCGATGGAGATTTTGGCCCTCAGCCCATCGATGCTCGCAAGACGCGGCTCTCCAATATCGTTCACGAGACCGGCGCGAAGACGATCCATTATCTCTACGACTTCGGCGACAGCTGGGATCACGTGATCAAGCTCGAAAAGTGGTTCGACAACACGACAACGGAGGGACTTCCCCTCTTGCTCGAGGCCGCCGGCCGTTGTCCTCCGGAAGATGTCGGCGGTGCGTCAGGCTATACCGAATACCTCGACGCCATCCGCGACTCCACCCATCCGGAGCACGAACAAATGCGCCTCTGGGGCCCTGAGCAGTTTGATCCCAACGTCGTCGACCGGAAGGCGCTCGAGGCCGCCGTCAACGCATTGTCGGAAATATGGAAGCCGCGCCGGCGCACCACGCGTTCAAAATAGACGTCAAGCACCAATCAAATGGGCCTCAGAGCGACGCTTACGGAAAATCGGCTCGAAGCTGAGCTGCATGCGATTGAGGTATGCTATCAACTCGCGTCGAAAGCCATCCTGGAACGGATACCGACGGGCCGTGTGCCGCCAGTTAGGGTGTTGCTCGCCATCGGCCTTTCCCGGATTGAAACCGAGGTCCGAACTTCGATTCTTGCAAAGGTCGGAGGCCCAATTCCGCCGGTGATGCTCATCGAATTTGCTGTCATTCTTTCCAACTTAGTTAACTCCGCACACTATGTTGAGCACGTCGGAAATATGGTGCCGCCGCCTAGCAAGGGAGAAATTGAAGCGGCACAGCAAAGTTACCGAAGCGACGAACGGCGCTTGCAGGAAGCCGTAAACAAAGTACTTCGGCGGCAATCTGCGATCCTAAGTCAATTGCTTCCGGCGTGTCGACGCCGGATCGAATCCGGTTTTCGCGATCCTCAAGACTGAGCCTCCATGGCCGGTCCTGAGGCGGGCTGTCGAGTCTGATGTCGACCATGCGGCTAGAGTACTATCGCGAGTTCACCGCAGCCTGCGGGAACCGGTGCGCGTATTGCCTATCGACCGAAGGACTATTCACGGAACATATCGTTCCTTACGGACTTGGAAGCGATCTGGTTCTTCCCAAATCAAGCTGTGAGCCCTGCCGTAGAGCCACGTCCAAAATCGACGATTTCGTGCTTCGCCGATACCTGTGTCCGCTGCGCTCGTATCCAGGCCAGGTACCTCCGATCATGCGTATGACCTCGTCGGGGTCGATGTCTTGTTCGCCATCTCCGCGGCCTGGCGAAATTGACGGGCTGCCGATGATCAATCCGCTCGCGGTATCGCGGTACACAGTGCTCTGGCCGGCGCAGCGGGGGGCCCATGCGCAGTTCAGCGCAAACGGACAGACTTCGTCCCGCACCTAGGATGCGTTTATAGAAAGATTTTGGGCCAAAGAAGACAAAAGCCCCATACGAAGGGGGAGTTTCGCATATATAATCGATTCGACGACGCGGACTCAGGACAACATGACCACCGAGATTGATTTCAATGCACCTGCAACGTTGCGAAAATGGCCTTCATTAAAGAAGGAGCGGATCCCCACAACATGGGGTGCGGTGCCTTACTCTGTTGTCGAAGGAACGCTCGACGTCTGCATTCGGGCCTTTATGTCAAAGGAAGAACGCCACCTGTATGAAATCCACACCAAGGCCCAGCTACCCTTGGTAACTGAGGTCCTTCAGCACGAGCACATCGTTGAAATTGCGCGGCTGAGGGACTTTCTCTGATGGATGACCCACTGAATGAATTCTCGGGGGCATGTTTTGAGGATAGCCAAGTGTGTTGACGCCTGGATGAGGCATTTTGCGTTTTCTTTGCTTCTACCCCATCGTATTCGACCGCCTGTAGGTGCACTCGACGGGACTGACAGCTAGACCTAAGAGCTACCCTTCACTATCGGTGACATACTTTGCGTCAAGCAAACAGCTTGCGTCGTGAACACCTGAAAGGACACGATCTTAGTCAACAAAATCGTACTTCCCGGGGGAATAGTTCTAGCCCATTTGAACCCGTGCACGGCTGTAAAGCCATTTCTACAAGAAATCGCGCTGCGATGGAATAATCTCGTCATCGAAAGTGCGAACGAATCTAAGACGTCCATCGCTGAAGCTCAGCTCCATCTCAGCACGGAGTTTGCGAAGCTGAAACCTGGCCTCAAAACAATGTACTTCCAAGAAGGGATCGAAAAATTCAGAAGCGTTTGCGAAAGGTATTCGACCAGACTCTTCGGAGAGGCTGGGAATATAGAGAAACGCTATCCCGAGCATGTGGAGACAATACGAAAGGTAAAGCTTTATTAGAGATCAGCTTCGCTCGGTGGAGAAACCCAAAAGACTACGGCGATAAACGCGCGCTTCCACCACGCAGGTTGAACGTTTGACAACTTCCAAGTTGCGTTCCAATTCAGGGCTTTATCTTTTAGCGTCATCAAGTTTCTCCTTTTGCGGATTGCGCAGAGTTGAACTGCTGAGCACGCGGATGGCTATGGCATTCGCCGCCTCCGACGTTTAAGTTGTGGCAAGAATAGCAATCGCCTTGGACGGCGCCAAGTATTCTGGGTAGTTCAGAGTGCAATCGACTAGGTAGCGATGTCGGTAGCTAGACTGCCGAACAGCGCTTTCGAAAATGCAAGGGCGTTTCCATCATCGATCAGCAATTGTCGTACGGCGCTTTCGTATTGAGACCTTCCTTGGAAACCCAACTTCTCCGCTATGATTCCCAATGCTGGCGATTCCCGCACGGGATAACGGGCAATTATTAGACCTAGATCGCGGCCTGATATTGCCGCTCCAAGCTTCGCCTTTTCTTCAGCTACAATTTTAGGCACGTCTAGGCTGATGCCGATTGGAAGCGCCGTTGCGATGTCTCTTCGTTTTGGCAATTTCGTCATCAAATCGGCTCGTATCTTTGCTTCGACAACACGCTCGCTCAATCTCTGAACGTGTGGGCCGAGTGAAGCTAGCGCGCGGTCGGTCGCTTCTAAGATCAGCGCCGGTGCGTTGCCACCCGTGACCTTTGTTTGACGCTCACACACGCGTTGCTGAATAGTTGGATGGTAGTAGATGGCTTCAACCGAAATGGCGGGCGCTGCATACATCCCTCGGTCCTTCAGCTTGGCGATTTCCGCTGGATCGCGATTGTCACTATCAACTATACCGAACGCTCGCAGCCAATGAAGTTCGCCGGAGTCGCGGATGCCGGATACCGCATGCTCTACATCTCGGCAACTCTGCTTTGCAGATCACTGAAGCTGTTGGAAAGAGCAAGCTGTAGATTGGCCTGTCTAGGCTGTGTTCTTCTCCCTCGACGAACAGCAGGTTTCGCCGTGATCCCAAGATATCCTTCTTCAAGGTATCATCTATTTCATCAGGCGTAACAACAAGATCGGCATCCCAGCCGCGAATGGAATTTGGTCCGGAATAGGTGCACGACCGAAGCAATAGCGTCCTAGCACTTGGATTATCAATTGGGAGCAAGACATCATGTGTGGAGACGATGTAAGCACAATCGTTTCGCCGCTCGAAGAGGAGCGTAAGCAGCGGTGAGATTATGGACCTGTGGAGGTGGCGTTCGGGCTCGTCGATGATAAATATGATGCCCGGCGGGGGCTGTGAGCACATCGGCTGCAATAAGCAGCGCATTTCGCTCGCCGTCGGACAATTCCGCGACGCTGTACGGCGCACTTCCATTCTTGCTTGCAAAGACCTGTTCAGATTGCTGGACGGGTATTTCGATAGGCAACGCTGACAGCTTAAGAAGCTCATTTATGATCTTAATCGGGGCATCTTCTTTCGAGAGCGTTTTTGCTAGAGTCAAATTGTTCTTCATCAACGGCCGCAGCGATCTTTCGCGCTCGAACGTTTTCGGCGTCGAGCAAATCATAGATCGCGAGACTTGCGCGAGCGCCAGAATACTGATCGCGCCATCGCGAAGTTGGATCGGCATCCCATTGTTGCAGGTTGGTTTGTTGATCGCGCCTTTGCCGTCCGGTAATCTGTATTGCATTCGAATCGAACCACGTCTGCCGATGCGCTGATATTCGGCGGCTGTTCTGACGGTGTGCAGCGAAAAATTGATGCAGCAAGCTGGATTTGCCCGTGCCGTTCGCCCCCAGCACGAAAATGATCTCCCCGGCCTTTACTTTAAAATTGGGCGGCTGGCCGCTGAGGATCGAAACTGAAAAATCAAATGTCACGCCATGCCCCCGCAGAAATTTCAGGCTCTAGATGCGCGAGTCCGCTGAGTCCGCAGCTACGGAGAGGGGGCCTATAATTCGTGGGGTGAACATCGCCCCGCTTTTCGGCCCGCTATCATGCCGCTACTTGGCCCTTCCTGGTCAGAGTAAGGTTAACCAAAATACCAATCAAGATATGGCATTAGAGTTGGATGGTTGGTGCGCTTTTCGAGCGAACTCCCTCTCCGCCGCCATTTTCAGCGCGACTACTTGGCTCACTGGCTCTCATTCCCTCCCTATAGTGGGAGCCTCGGAAGCTCCTTCTCGATTTCTACGGTAGTCGTCACGTCCGGATGGCCTGTGCCCGGAGCTCATTCCTTTTCCACATCTTGATACAGCCAGCTCAAGCAGGTTCAGGCTCATGGGCCCTGTTGGCTTTGGCCGGGTTCAAGAGCGGAATCACCTCGCGGCCGAACGCCGGCAGTTCGTCGGTGAAATTCAGGAAGGCGCAGAGGATCATGTCGACGCCGATGGCCTCATAGGCACGGATGCGTTCCGCGATCAGCTCGGGGGGACCGAACAGACGGGTCTTGAAACCGTCGTTGGGCTGGACAAGATTGGCGTGGCTCGAATCCGCCCACATTCCGATCTTGTCCGCGGTCGATGCGCCAGCCTGCTTCACCTGTTCGGCGAAGGCCTGCACGATCTCGGGGTCGGCGCCCGCGATGATCGCTTCGAGTTGCTCGAGCGCTTCCCGCTCGGTCGGCCGCTGGATGATGAAGCCGTTGAGCCCGATCTTGACAGTGCGGCCTTCCGCCTTGGCGAGCGCGCGGACCTCGTCGATCTGCTGCTTGGCACCTTCCACCGTGGTGCCATTGAGAAAATACCAATCCGAATATTTCGCGGCCATCCGGCGCGCTGCCTTGGAATTGCCGCCCTGGAAAATCTCCGGGTGCGGCTGCGAGATCGGCCTCGGTTTCAACCAGGCGTCATTGATGCTATAGAAGTCACCTTTGAAGGTAAAACGGTCCTGCGTCCAGAGCCCCTTGAGCACCTGGATGAACTCTTCCGAACGGCGGTACCGTTCGTCATGTTCCAGCCAGGGCTCGCCAAAGGCACGAAACTCATCCTTGAACCATCCGGTGAGAATGTTGATCGCAAACCGCCCCTTGGAATAGACGTCGATCGTGGAGCCCACCTTCGCGATCATGGCCGGATGCCAGAAGCCGGTGTGAATTGCGCTGATGAGCTTCAGCCGCTTGGTCTGCGTGGAGAGCACTGCCGTGCAGGTGATGGCCTCCTGCTGCAACTCCCAGCCATGGCTCGCGATGAAGCGCGCCGGCGCCAGGCCATATTCGAAGCCGAGCTCTTCGGCCTCGCGCGCGAGCGAGGCATTGTAGTCGAGCGTCCAGTCGGTGCGCTGCGGAACGTTGCTGATGACGAAGCCGCCGCTGCCGAGCGGCATCCAATATCCGAAACGAATAGTCATGACGCGCTGCTCCTGCTCATACGACCTGGGTTTGGACTCGTTCAGCAGCCGCCGTTTCGGCCGCAGCGGCACCGAGATAGAATTCGGCAACGTCGTCCCGTTCGGCGAGAACGGCCGCCGTGCCTGACGCGGCGACCCTGCCGTTCTCGAGCACGTAGCCGTGATCGGCAAATCGAAGAACGAGATGAGCGTTCTGCTCGGCCAGCAGAAAGCTGACACCCTCGTTCCTGTTGAGATCGCGGATGACGTGGAAGATCTCCTCCACGATGATCGGTGCGAGACCCATCGAGGGCTGGTCGAGCAGCACGAGGGTCGGACGCGTCATCATCGCGCGCCCGATCGCAACCATCTGCTGCTCGCCGCCCGAGGTCAGGCCGCAACGCGCGCTACGGCGTTGTTTGAGCCGCGGAAACCAGGAATAGATGCGTTCGAGATCGTCGGCGAGCGCACGACGGCTCGGCCGGCGCACAAACCCGCCCGCGAGAAGATTCTCCTCGACCGTGAGTTGGGGAAAGACGTGACGGCCTTCGAGAACCTGAACCACCCCCCTTGCAACAAGATCGGCCGGATCAAGCCTGTTGGTCGCCTCGCCACGCCAGGTGATTGCACCACGGCTCAAGTGGCCACGCTCGGACCCAAGCTGGTTCGAGATTGCCTTCAGTGTGGTGGTCTTCCCGGCGCCATTGGCGCCGAGAAGAGCAACGATTGATCCCTCTTCGACCCTGAGCGATA
Source organism: Bradyrhizobium sp. S3.2.6 (assembly GCF_040546885.1). Taxonomy (NCBI): domain Bacteria; kingdom Pseudomonadati; phylum Pseudomonadota; class Alphaproteobacteria; order Hyphomicrobiales; family Nitrobacteraceae; genus Bradyrhizobium; species Bradyrhizobium sp. S3.2.6. The sequence continues at coordinate 50,679 of NZ_JBEPOS010000025.1, forward strand.
CGCCGCGCAAGGCCAGGATCGCGTGACTGTAGAGGACCTCGATGTTATCGACTTCGAGAAACTGCGACGTGGTCATGGCGATCCTTCAGGGTAACATCAGTTGATTGCATCGCGCGGCGTGATGCCCTTTTCCTTGGCGTAGGCGGCGGCACGCTCATAGATCAGGGGCAACAGCAATTCCCGGTCGGATTTCACCCAGCCGTTGGACACCACGTTCCACTTCTCGCCGTCCCACTGCAGCACCTTGCCCGCGCCACCGCCCTCGTGGTCTTTCGCCGAGAGCTTCAGCGGCTGCTGAAGACCGGTGGCACCGATTTCAGCAAGACGCTTCTCGGAGAGATCCAGATGCTCGAGGCCCCACTGCGCCTCCTCGCCATTGATCGACCGTACGCCAAAATGCGCCTGTGCAGTCCGGATCGCCTCCACCGCGATGATCGCCTCGTCGACGCCCGAATTGTAGTAGACCGAGCCGAAGCTCTTCGGGTCCTTGAGATCGCTGAGACCCTTGTCGAGAATGTACTTCTTGAGCTTCTGATGGATCTCGAAATTCGCGCCGGCGGGGAATGGCGTGATCGCCAGGTAGCCCTTGCCCACGGCGCCGGCGGGGCGGACGTCCTCCTCAGAGCCCGACCAGATGCCACCAATGATGTGATCGACCGGAAAGCCCACCTTGGCGGCGGTCTTGATTGCGACGGGCGTCATGACGCCCCAACCTCGCAAGAACACCCAGTCGGGCTTGAGCTGGCGGATCTTGGCCCACTGCGCCGACTGTTCATTGCCCGGATGCGGCACCGGAATCTGGATGTCCTCGAAGCCGTAGGTCTTGGCAAGATGGGCAAGCGGGACCTGGGTCTCCTTGCCGTAGGGCGAGTCGTGATAGACCGTCGCGATCTTGAGGCCCTTCAGCTTGTCCTTGCCGCCGACCTTCTCCGCAATGAAATTGACCGCCGAGGAGGCTTCGCTCCAGAAGCTGAAAACGACGGGGAAGCTATACGGGAACACTCGCCCGTCGATTGCCTCTGTGCGGCCGTAGGCGATCGTGACGAGCGGAATCTTGTCGGCCACCGACTTCTCGGTCAGCGCCTTCGAGATCGGATCGCCATGCGGCAGGAAGATCGGGACCGGCGACCCGTTCTTGCCCGCCTTCACCCGTTCATAGCATTCGATTCCCTTTTCGACTTCCCAATTGGTCTCGCACTCGTCCCAGACCAGCTTGATTCCGTTGATGCCGCCTTCGACCTCGTTGATGTAGCGGAAATAATCGATCTCGCCGGCCCAGACCGGAATGCCGCTCGACGCATAGGCTCCGACGCGAAAGGTCGCGAGCGGGAAGTATTGCGTCTTCGCATCTTCCGCCGAGGCCGGGGCGCCAACGGCGACTGACAGAACGAGCGCCGCCAGCCCGATCGCCCTGCTCGTGATCCGCTTCTGCTTCCGTATAGACATCCTGCTTACCCTCCATTTGATTGCAAAGTTCAAGTTCGACCGTGCGTGTGGCTCACGCCCACGTGTGATGAATTCGTTGTTTGCTAGCGCTCGAACCGCGAAGCCAGTTGCGTCCATGCTCGCGACAGCAACGCTGCGAGCCCTCTCGGCTCCTTGATCAGGAACCAGACGATCAGCCCGCCGAACAGCGCCTTCTGAAGATTTTCGAGTTGTCCGGGATCGATCGCGCCTCCGAACACTCCACCCCCGACATGATCGAGCAGGATCGGCAGCAAGATCATGAAGGCAGCACCAACATAGTTGCCACTGATGCTGCCCATGCCGCCGATGATGATCGCGAACATCACCTGAAACGAACGATCCAGATTGAAGCTCCGCGCATCGACCGTGCCAAGATAAGCAAAGGCCCAGAGCGCACCTGCGATCCCGATCACCAGCGAGCTCACGAAGAACGCCTTCAGCTTTCCGGCCGCCACGGGAATGCCGATGACGGAAGCAGCCGTATCCATGTCGCGGATCGCCATCCAGGTTCGTCCGGTCTGACTGCGCACCAGCCGGATCGCGACCACTGTGACGATCACAACCGTCGCCAGCGTAAGCAGGTAACGACCGGTCGGGCTCGACAGATCATGGCCGAGGATCGCAAGCCTCGGCGCCGAGATCGAACTCGATGTCGAGTAGTTCGAGAACCAGCCATATTGATTGAATAGCCACTCCAGCACGAACTGTGCTGCCAACGTCGAAGCGACCAGATAGAAGCCTTTGATGCGCAGGCTCGGCAGACCTGCGATGACACCGACCAACCCGGAAATGATGCCTCCGAGCAGCAGGCTGACCGGCAGCGGCAGTTCGGGCAGCCGCAGGAGGATGTTGTAGGTTGCGTAAGCGCCGACCGCCATGAAGCCGCCACTGCCCAGCGAAGCCTGGCCCGCATAGCCCATCAGCAGGTTCAGCCCCAATGCCGTCAGAGACATGATCAGGAATGGGATGAGGACAGCGTTCAGCCAATAGTCATTCGCCACGAGTGGAACAGCGGCAAGTCCCGCAAGGAGCGCAACCGCAAGGGCGATGCGCAGCCAACTCCGCGCGGTCTCGTCGGTCGAGCCAAGCCCTTCGATCGTATCGGTCCCGATCGCCGTCATGCTTCATATCCTTTCGATCGGCGTATCGCCGAACAGGCCGGCCGGGCGCACCAGCAGGAAGCCGACGGCAAGCACATAGGAGAACCAGGTCGACACGCTGCCGCCCAGCAGGCTGCCGAGATAGATTTCAGCGAGGCTGTCGCTGGCGCCGACGATCAGGCCGCCGACAATGGCGCCAGTAATCGACGTAAAGCCCCCGATGATCAGCACCGGTAGAGCCTTGAGAACGACAAGGGTGAGCGCAAACTGCACGCCTTGGCGCGCACCCCAGAGCAGGCCTGCTATCAGCGAGACGAACCCGGCGACACCCCACACAATCTGCCATAAGGTCTGCAGCCGAATTCCGATCGAGCGCGCAGCCAGCGGATCGTCGGCAATTGCCCGCAACGCAATCCCGACACGGGTCCAGTTGAAGAAGATCGACAGCGCGATGACGAGAACGCCGGCAGTGGCGGCCGCGACTAGGTCGAACTGGCTGACCTGGACCTCACCGACCGTGATCGGCGTATCGACGATGCCAAGATCGAGCTCGTGCACGCTCGCGCCCATCGCGATCTGCGCGATGCCTTCGATGATAAAGGAAAGCCCCAGCGTGGCCATGAACAGAGTGATCTGGGGCCGGTTGACGAGCGGCCGCAGGACCACGCGCTCCACCGCGATCGCGATCCCAACCATGATCGTTAGCGTGATCAGCCCCGCCAGCCAGAAATCGATCCCCCTGTCGCGCAAGGTCACGAAGGTCAGGCCCGCGCACAGCACCATCGAACCCTGTGCGAAATTGAACACGCCCGAGGCCTTGTAGATCAGGACGAACCCGATCGCGACCAGCGAGTACATCACGCCTGCCAAAAGGCCGCCGATGAAGGTTTCGACGAAAAAGCTCATCTCGACCTCAATGCACCGTGCCCAGATAGGCCGCGATCACGTCCGGATTCCTGCGTACCTGTTCCGGGGTGCCGTCGCCGACCTTGCGGCCGTAGTCCAGCACGACGACGTGATGGGAAAGGCCCATCACCACGCTCATATCGTGCTCTATCAGCACAACCGTGGTTCGGAAGGACCGGTTTGCTTCCAGGACGAAGCTGCTCATTTCGCACTTCTCGTCCTGGTTCATCCCGGCCATGGGCTCGTCGAGCAACAGAAGGCTCGGCCGGCCAACTAGCGCACGGGCAAGATCAACCCGCTTTTGCACACCGTAAGGAAGCGTCGACACAACCCTGTCGCGATGCCTGGCAAGATCCAGGAAACCAATGATCTCGTCCGCACGTCGGGCGAACGCACGTGTCTCGCTACGGTCGCGACCGAGGCCGAAGGCGTGTTCGATCAGCGTCGTGCGGCTATGCCTGATGAGCCCGGCCAGCACGTTGTCGAGTACGCTAAGATGCTTGAACAGCGCATTGTGCTGGAAAGTCCGACCGATCCCGAGATACGCGGCGCGCGCGGGGCGGATGCGTACGAATCTTTCACCGTCGAAGCTGACGCTCCCGCTGTCGGCGCGATAGATGCCGTTGATGATATTCAACAGCGAGCTCTTGCCGGCCCCGTTGGGACCGATCAGCGCACAGATCTCGCCTCGCACCACATCGAAGCTGAGTGCATTCAGCGCCTTGATCCCCTTGAACGACAGCGAGACGTCACGCAACTGCAGAATGGGCTCTGCCATCGCGCATCACGCTTCGACGGCTTGGCGCGGAGCCGCGACTGTCGCCTCGCCCGCGCGGGCGCTTCACCGCCTCGATGTCGCGATACGCTGCAGCCGGATGGCTCGACGGCAGATACGACCCTTCTCCGAACAGCTTCTCCCGCAGGGTCCCGGGACGATAGCTGGTCGGATAGACACCGCGCTTCTGCAGCTCCGGAACGAGCAGGTTGACCACGTCTTCGAAGGTCTCCGGCGTCACCGCATAAGCGAGGTTGAAGCCGTCAACGTCAGTCTCCTCCACCCACTCCTGCAGGATATCGGCTACCGTCGACGCCGAACCGACAAACACCGGACCAAGTCCGCCGATGCCGCCCCAGCGCGCGAGCTCCTCGATGGTCCAGGCCTTGCTGCCGCCCGCGAGATGATCGACGACGGAAACGATCGCATTCGTCTCGACCTTTTTGACCAAATCGGTCGGCGCATACTGTCCGAAATCGATGCCGCTCCAGCCGGACATGAACACCAGCGCGCCGTCATAGGAGGCGTATTGCTGATACTCCCTGAACTTCGCTTCCGCCTTCGCGTCGGTTTCATCGACGATCACCGTGACCAGAGTGTAGGTCAGAATCTTACGTGGATCGCGGCCGGCTTCAGCCGCGAGCCGTCGTACCTCCGCCACGTAGGATTTCAGAACCTGCTTGATCGGCGCGGCAACGAACACGCATTCAGCGTGTTCCGCCGCAAAGGCTTTGCCGGCCCCAGACGCACCGGCCTGGTAGAGGACCGGCGTCCGTTGCGGCGACGGCTCGCAGAGATGATAGCCCGGCACCTCAAAGTATTTTCCCTTGTGCTCGATCTCGTGGACCTTCGAAGGATCGGTGAATATCCGCTTCCCGGCATCACGCAGGACGGCCCCCTCCTCCCAGCTGCCTTCCAGCAATTTGTAGAGAACCTCGACATATTCGGTCGCCACCTCGTACCGATTGTCGTGGCGGCGCAACCCGCCCTGGCCGATGTTCTTGGCCCCGCTCTCCAGATAAGAGGTCACGATGTTCCAGCCGAGGCGTCCCTTGCTGTGGTGATCCGCAGTCGAGAGCCTGCGCGCGAAAGTATAGGGATGCTCGAACGACGTCGATGCGGTGATGCCGATGCCGAGATGCTCGGTCGCGAGCGCGATAGGCGCCACCAGCTGCAACGGATCGTTGACGGGGATTTGTGCCGCCTGCTCGAGCGCATGGGATAGCGAGTTCTTGTAGACGTCATAATACCCGATGACATCGGCAATAAAGATGCCGTCGAAGACTCCCCGCTCCAGCGTTCGCCCGAGATCCTGCCAATAGTCGAGGTCCTTGTACTTGTAGGAACGGTCGCGCGGGTGCGCCCAGACGCCGGGAGACTGATGGCCGACACAATTCATGTCGAACGCATTGAACCGAATCTGTCGCGCCATTCACACGTCTCCGTCGCGTCGCCCTTGTTCATCCACGCAGCCATCTCGCCACAAGACGCAATCGATCGTCCATCGCGTTTATCGGTCGTTTTCGAGACGCATCTTTCGTCGCATCTCGTTGCGGGATGAGAAACCAGCTCTTGGCCCAGTCTCATTCGCTGCCGCAAGCTCTGGTCATGCAGCACACTCGATGCGGTCCAAGGCAACAATTAAGCTTCGATCCGATCGCGTCTCGACACGATTCGCCGCATATATCGCACCTCGGAGAACAGTCCTTTCGAGTTGGAAGCGATTGCGAGCATCGCGATCTTCTGCAAGCGGCGTTGACCTCATTTCTCGAAACATCGACCGGCAGGATCGCGCAGCAGATTTTTCTTCGTGCGATGTTCCGCTGCAAACGATCGTGTTCTATCCAAGCAAAAATACAGTCTGGCTCTCGCGGGAGAGCAGACTATTCTTCGAGACAACAAACTCTGTCCATCCAAGGACGCAAAGAACGAGCGGACGCAGTGCGATGACCATTCACTCTGGCAGACCGAGCATCAGCGATGACGAACTTCACAAGCGCTTCGCTCCGGTCTTTGAGACGATCGCGGCAGGTGCGGTGGCGCGCGAACGAAGCCGCACGCTGCCGATCGAGGAGATCAGACTGTTGAAGGAGGCTAGCTTCGGAGCGCTGCGTGTGCCGATCGAGTTCGGAGGGCTCGGCGCCACGCTCCGCCAGACGTTCGACCTCCTTATCGAGCTTGCGGCCGCGGATTCCAACCTGCCACAGGCGTTACGGGCACACTTCAACCTGGTCGAGGACTTGCAGCTGAACAAGGATGAGGCAGTCAAGGCGCGGTGGCTCGGAGCCATCGCGAACGGCGCGCTCGTCGGCGTCGCCGTTACCGAGCCGGGCCTTGGTGCGGTCGATCGCTACCGGACCGCCGTCACATCGGAAGGAGCTGCGCTGCGGCTCGACGGGCTGAAGTATTACACGACTGGCACACTTTATGCCGATCACCTGCTTGTCGCGGCCGACCGGGATGGCAAACGAATTACCGTCCTTGTCGACACCAGCCAGTCTGGCGTCAACGTTGAGGACGACTGGGACGGCTTCGGCCAGCGGCTCACGGCAAGCGGCACAGCAACGTTCAAGGATGTCACGGTCACCCAGGACCGGATCATCGGTCCCGGCTATGGAACGGAAGGCCGGGTGTTTGGAACGGCCCACGTTCAGCTGATCCTGCTCGCCACGCTCGCGGGGATTGCGAAACGTGCCGCGGCGGATACGACCGACTGGATCAAGGCGCGAACCCGCACGTTCACCCATGCTGTCGCTGACCTGCCACGCAACGATCCCCTGGTACAGCAGGTCATCGGTCAGCTCTTCAGCGCGGCCTTTGGTGCACGGGCAACGGTCCTCGCCGCGGTCGACGAACTCGCGCGGACGCTTGATGGTGGCCACCAGGACCCGCAGCGGCTCGATGCCTCCGAACTTGCGGCGGCGCAGGCGCAGGTGACCGTCATCAAGCTCGTGCTCGACGCCGTGACCACGCTTTTCGAAGTAGGCGGCGCCTCTCTCAGCTCGGAGAAGCTCGCCATCGATCGGCACTGGCGTAACGCGCGTACCATCGCTTCCCACAACCCCGCGATCTTCAAGCTCCGCGCAATCGGTGCGTACGAGTTGAATGGCGACACACTTCCGTATGCTTGGAGTGCCGGCGTTCGTCAGACCGGACAACAGGGCAGCTAGCACCCCACCTTCTAGCGAGCTTCGTGCGTCAAGATCCCGCCTTCGGCGCCGAGTCATTCTTCCTTCAGGAGAGCCACGTGTCCAACACCAAACGCAAAGTCGCGATCATCGGCGCTGGTCTTGCCGGGACAACCGCCGGGCTTGGCCTTGTCAATGCGGGATTTGACGTCACCATTTACAGCGATCGAGACCGCGCGTCGCTGCGCAACGATGTGCCTCCGACGGGGACGGCTGTCTATTTCGGCAAATCCCTCGAATACGATGCCGAGGTCGTCGAGGATCTTTATGACATCGGGACAAGCACCGGGATGAGCGTCCGGATCTTCTCCGGCACCGGCGAGACCCGAACTCCCGTTATCGAATTCGACAGTGCCTTCAACTATCGGGCTCAGGCGGTCGATACCCGGCTCCGCGCCGACGACCGCCTCAGTCGTTTCCTGGCGCGAGGCGGCAAATTCGTCGTGCGCGCGGTCAGCCCGGAAGACCTGGACGCGATTGCGGCGGACTCCGATCTCACGCTCGTGGCGACAGGCAAGGGCGGCTTGTCGGCCCTATTCCCCGTTGACCCGGATCGCACTGTTTACGCCGAACCGCAGCGGCACCTGCTGCTCGCAACATTCAAGGAGCTGGATCGTGCCGATCATCAGTTGGCCTATCGCAGCTCGGACGGCGCCAGGCACAACTGGTTCAACATCCATGCCGATTTCGGCGAGACCTTCTTCGGACCTTATCTGCACAAGGATCTCGGCGCCACGCGGGCGTTCATTGGGTTCGCCAAGCCTGGCAGCCCGTGGCTCGACATCTTCAACACCGTGACCGATCCACAGAGCGCGCGTGACGCCGTGGTGAAACTGTTCGCGACTTATTTTCCAGAAGATGTGGAGCTGATCGATCAGCTGGAGCCTCTGCACGAGGATCCGCACTCCTGGCTCCTCGGCGCAGTCCCGCCGACTGTTCGACGCGCCGTAGCCCGCACCAAAAGCGGACACGCTGTTGCTGCAATCGGAGATGCCGCAGTCTCCTTTGATCCGCTTGGCGGCCAGGGCGCGCAAAATGCAATCGTCCAATCCGTGCTTCTGATCCGAGCGCTCAGGGAGCAGAAGGGCAAGATCACCTACGAATGGCTGCAGGATCAATTCAACAGGCATTGGGACCATCGCGCCGAGGCAGCGACGGAAGTTACCAGGCTGTTTTTGGGTGATGAAAAATACAAGACGCATGCCGAGCTGCTATTCCCGGCCGCGGCCGTCAACGCAAAGATCGGAAGCGCGTTCTTCGATTTCCTCTCTGAGCCACAGCCCTTGCTCGGTATCCAGAGCCGAGAGCAGATAGACAACTTCATCGCGAATTTGGCAGGAGAAGCGGCCGAAACCGTCCTGGCGAGGTTCAAGGCACCGAGCCAACTTGCGCGGGCGAAAGCGCTCGAGCGTGTGATTGTGGTGTCTTAAGCCACCTGGTCGTAACAACGCTCATGTGCATATCCTTGCATGGAACGAACAGCTTCCGGCGACCGATTACGTGCGGCGTGAACCATCCCGCCACGGTGCTCCGGATCGTAAGACCCAGAAGATGCCATTGAGCACACGGCGTCGTTTGCCCGAGGAACGCCGCGCGGCTTGTTGGGCAGCATCGGCTTTATGGCAGCCCATTCAAAATCGGCGAGTTCATAGCGCATGATTCGAGCCCCCAGTTTGGGAATTTGAATCACAAGCGTCCGGATGCTCCTTGCCAGCGCGGTTCTGCACCTACTGGGCAAAAGCGGACATAAATGGGCCGATGGTCTCCGCTGAATCCGTCGAAAATGCCCCTCGTCGGATACTCACCGACATCCGCACTTCGGGAAAGATTCTAGTTTGTTCCACCGAATTTCCGTAGTCGCTTCGCCCCGATGAAAATCTGATATTCGGCAAGCGTCTGGAATTGGGCGGATGGCCAGATTACGGCCGTTGATTCTTTCTTGCTTAGATGGATTGCCTTGCCGCCGCCCAGGTAGAGCGCAACGTGCGCTCCCCAAGGGCTGGATGTCCGATTGAATAAAAGCAGGTCCAGTGCCCGTAGCTCCCCCGTTACGACGACAGTTTCCTCGACGTCTTCCCAAAGGTTGCTGGAGCGAAAAGGCGAGATTTCGTGGCCGAAGTGCTTAAGCAAAGCGTATGCAAAGTTCTGGCAATTTGGGCTCTCTGAAATGCTCGGTAGAAGCGGCGCACTACCATCGTGATCTTGATCGTATTTGATGCGCCAGAACTGCGCCGGTATCGTATCGGTCGTGTATTCCATCTAAAGCCTCCCCGCCCAACCTTGGCCTTCTCGGTTAGCGGTCGCTGCTATATTAAGTCAAGCCAGCAATGTCGGCTAGCGTGAAGGTTTGCGGATGCCGGCCCCGTGCGCGCGGCGCCACCGTCATGGGGCCGGCATCCGAAAACCTTCACAGAAGCGGCCCTCATGCCTAGGGCACGGCAGCCCGCAGCTTCTGTTTTGCAATTACCCGCACGGGTGGGAAAACGACGCAGTCCGCAACGTCAAACAACACCGAGATGCTTCGGTTGAACGAGTCCGCGAATGCCATGGCGTCATGGCACCGTTCATCAATGATGCGAGTGCCAAGCGTACAATGAGGTGTCCATTGTCCCGGCCGATAATGGGGCCGGCAATAGGCTGGGTCGATAGCTGCGCTGACCGAAGCGTGCCACCTCCTGAGGGCTGCATCGTCCACAGGCTTCATCCAAAGGACAAGGGGCGGCCCTACAAACCATCGAACGCACCTAAACTCGATGCGCAATTGCACTTCGCTCGCGGCGACGCGCAGCATTGCTTGCCGTGCGGTCTCCTCCTCAATTTCAGGCGAGTCATAGATCGCGAACGTAAAATGTGGCCGGTAGCCGAGAGTGCGCATTGAGGGCTCGTCTTCGAATGCTGCAACCTGGTCCCACAGCTGTTCGACCTCACTTGCGGAGTCGCCATCGGCTCGTATGTTGATCGCGATTGCCATCGATCGCTCTGCCCGTAGAAATTCTTACAACTTTACCTGCGCGTCTGAGGTCTGCAATGGTAGAGTCGAGGATGGGCGCGGTAGCTTGGGGCCTATGGCCAACGCCCCGTTTCCCATCCCCGCTCATCAAACCGGGCGTGCCGATTTCCGGCACCCGGCTTTCCGACTGGCTTCACCGCGCGGTCACGGAAAGCACACTAACCGCACGCGGCTTTGGCACGGTCAGTAGCTCTCCTTTGCCGCTCGACACAGCAATCTCCGGCGGCGCCTGTCATTGATGGTGTTTGCAGGCTCATCGCCAATCACCACGACCTCGCCATCTTCAAAAGCGCGCCAGAAGTCGGGGCCCTTTGCTCCACCGGCGTTACCCGGCATCAACGCTCTTACTGCCCCGTCCGACTCCCGCCATGGCCGCCGCCTTTCGCGACGTTGAGGCCGCTACCCTCGCCCTTGACGGGTCTCCCCCTGTAACTACGAACCACCTTTCCGACGTGCCGTGCCCACTACCCCGGCGGATCGCGTGGGTGCGCGTGTCGATTGCTTCCCCACGCGTGCGGCCTTCCCCAAATGACCGGAGGGTCAGCATCCGCATTAGAACTTTCGAGGCCTGCTCGGGCTTCACTTTGTTACGGCCCATCGGATCGCTCAGCAGCCCAAGGCCGCCTTTGTCGCAGGGCTCCGACCCACCAGTTACCCCGTCGTGCCGCCTGCCAGCTTCCGGACCAATCGACAATTATCCGGGTGAGACCCTCCCTCACTGATAGTTCGTGCCCTCGGGGCGCACGGTCATTCGCGTCGATCTGCCCTGATTCGCGACTTCCGGGCTACCCCCGGCTGCGCCGGTCTCGTAGGTCCGCGATGTCGTCAGCAGCAACGGCACCGACGGCGCCAGGATGAAGATGTTAGCGACCGTCGGATCGGCCGCGGTCGCATACTGGCTGTACAGCATCACGCCGGGCGCGATGTCCCAAGTATAGCCGATGCGGCCGGTGATGGGATTGAACGTCGTCGAGAAAGGATATCTCTTGGCAGATTCCAGGACGCCATTGGGATCGAACCGGGTCCGGTCTAGCTTGATATTCTCGAACCGGATGCCGCCGATCAGCGCGAAAGTCGAGGTCAGCTTGAGGCGGTCCTCGAACGACAGCGAGCCGGTGTCGAGGTGAGTGTAGATCTTTTCGTCGCTGCGGGGACCGTAGAGCCCGCGGGCCGGGTTGAGCAGATCGACGTAATCGTTGAAGAACAGCATGTCCTGCCAGACGTTGAACTGGTTGCTGCTCGGCGCCACCGAAGGCAATCAGCCTCCCAACCGCCCTCTCAGCAGAGGAATATTTCCACGCTCGCGTTACGTGCACGACGATTCTTGCATTCTCGCAAGGCGATCTACCCAAGCATCAAATCGTTGCTTAGAAAACACGCAGAGCGCCGACTTTTCGCCAAGCTCAGCACCGAAACCGTTCGCCTTCGTTGGAGATTGCCATGTCGCGCTTGCCGCTTCGCACCATCGATGATGCACCAGCGCTCGCGAGGCCGCGCCTAACCGCGGCTCAGCAGAACAATGGCTATCTGCCAAATCTTCTCGGACTGCTGGCAAATGCACCCGTCGCGCTGGAGGCCTACCAAACGCTTTCCGCGATCAACGCGAAAGCAAGCCTCAATCCGGCGGAACGTGAGGCGGTTCAGATCACGGCTGCGGCGATCCACGGCTGCGGCTTTTGCGTCGCCGGACATACCGCGATCGCATACAAGAAGATCGACTTGGACAAGACGATCGTCGACGCGCTGCGGGGTCTCGACCATGGACCCGATGCGAGGCTCAACGCAGTGGCGGAGTTCACGAAGGCCGTCATCCGAAACCGCGGTAATGTGGCCGATCGCGAACTGGCGGACTTCCTGGCTGCAGGTTTTGACGAGGCCGCCGCGCTGGAAGTGGTGCTTGGCGTCAGTCTCGCGACGTTGTGCAACTTCAGTAACAACCTCGGCCGACCGGAGCTCAATCCGGAACTGGCGCCGTATGAATGGCGTGGCGCTGAAGTGGAGGCTGCGGAGTGACCGCGGTTGCGATTGGTGGCTCGATCCTGTCGAGCGAGATCCGGGCTTGGCTCGATCATGACGCACTGCTTTTCGACAGAGTCGCCGACGATGCCTCTGCGATCGTTCCGATGCTTGGCAGAGCCGGCCTGTTTGGAATCGGCGTGCCGCGCAACCTTGGTGGCGACGGAGCCACTTTGGCGGACGGAGTTCGCGCGATTGCGGCCGTATCAGCGCGATCCTTGACGGCCGGTTTCGTCTTCTGGGGCCACCGCACCTTCATCGAATATCTGCTGCAAAGCCCGAACGCGCGTTTGCGCGAAAAGCTTCTGCCCGACCTGCTGGCCGGCCGACGAGCCGGCGCGACCGGCCTGTCGAACGCCATGAAGTTCCTGAACGGGCTCGAAGCGCTCCAGGTCACGGCGTCGCGCCGGGATGGCAAGCTCTGCCTCGACGGCAAATTGCCGTGGGTAACCAATCTGCGGAAGGAAGGGTTCGACGTCGCGGCTGCCGTCCAGGATGACGACAGCAAGTCTGCTTTCATCGTCAGTCTGTCTTCGGACGATGACGGCCTGATACGCACCGCCGATCTCGATCTCATGGCGATGCGCGCGTCGAACACGGCCGCGATTGCGATCGATCGCCTCGCGATCAATGAAGACAGGATCATTCATCCGAACGCTGGCGAGTGGCTTCCCCGCGTTCGTCCCGCATTTCTGGGCTTGCAATGCGGCATGTCGATCGGCCTCGCCCACCGCTCGCTCTCGGAGGCGGACAGCCTGATGGGTAACGGGCGCGGCGTGCTCGCGGACTCGGTTGCAGGGCTTGCCGCGGAGCTCGCGGCCCTCGAAGAGCAGTTGCTGTCGCGTCTCGACGGGCCCTTCTTTATTGAACAGCCTGTTGCGCTGTTTCAATTGCGCATTCGGCTCGCCGAAATCGCCAACCAGGCGCTTCAACTCGAGCTGGGCGCCACGGGTGGCAAAGCCTATCTCTCAGTATCCGGCGAAGGCTATCAGCGCCGTCTGCGCGAAAGCGCCTTCATTCCGGTGGTGACCCCAAGCCTTGTGCAGCTCGAAACCGTGATCGAGGCGCATCGGCGACGTGTAGCTGAGCGCGAACTTGCATGATAGGCCAAAGGATCCTCGAAGCCAACGCGGTCACGCTCCGCTATGATGGCAATCAGGGCAATGTCCTCGATCCCTTCGATTTTGCGCTGAAGCCAGCAGAGACTGTGGGCATTCTCGGACCGAGCGGCGTCGGCAAATCCAGCCTGTTGCGCGTGCTCGCTGGTCTGCAGCAGCCGAGCAGCGGCGTCGTTAGCATTCGCGACGAGCCACTGCGGGGACCACACCCGCGGGTCTCAATCGCCTTTCAGGACCCGAGCCTGCTGCCCTGGCTGACGCTCGAGCGCAACGTCGCATTCGGGCTCGACTTCAAGCATCAGCCGCAGCTCTCCCGCGCAGAACGTGCGCGCCGGGTCGATGCGGCGATCGCGGAGGTCGGCCTCGCGCCGGCGCGCAATCAGTTTCCCGATCAGTTGTCCGGCGGCATGGCGCAGCGCGCAGCCCTCGCTCGCTGCCTCGCCCGCGAGCCCGATATTCTGCTGCTCGACGAACCGTTCGGTGCGCTGGACGAGGTCACGCGGTCGCAGATGCAGCGTCTGCTGCTGAAGATCGTCAGCGACCTGGGAACGGCCGTCGTCCTGATTACGCATGATATCGACGAGGCGCTGCTCGTGTCGGACCGGATTGTGCTGCTGGGCGGATCGCCGGCCCGCCAGATCGGCGAATGGACCGTCGATCTCGCCAAGCCCCGTGACGATGATGTCAGCGAACTCGGCCGCCTGCGCGTCGAGATCGTCAGCGCGTTACGGCGCGCCTCCCCTGCCCACCACAAGGACGAAGCCGATGCCGTTTGAGGACGATTTCTCGCGCCGCGACCTGATGAGACTGACCGCGCTTCTGACAGTCGGTGGCGCGATGCCGTTGCTCCGGGCCCATGACGCACGGGCGCTGGAAGCCGATGCCCCGGTGCGAATCGGCTACCTGCCAATCACCGATGCGACGCCGCTACTCGTCGCGCACGGCAAGGGCTATTTTGAGGCTGAAGGCCTGCGGGCCGAGAAGCCGGTGCTGTTGCGGAGCTGGGCACAGCTCCTTGAAGCCTTCATCTCCGGGCAAGTGAATGTCGTTCACCTGCTGTCACCGATCACGGTCTGGGCCCGCTTCGGCAGCAAGGTGCCCGCCAAGGTGGTCGCGTGGAACCACACGGGCGGGTCCGCCCTCACCGTGCGCCCCGAGATCAGCAACGTCAAAGAGCTCGGCGGCAAGACCGTCGCCATCCCGTTCTGGTATTCGATCCATAACGTCGTACTGCAGACCCTGTTCCGCGAGAACGGTCTCGTACCCGTAGCCAAATGCGAAGGTCAGCTCGCAGCGAACGAGGTTCAGCTCGTCGTCATGGCGCCGTCCGATATGGTACCGGCGCTGGCCTCGAACCAGATCACCGGCTACATCGTGGCCGAGCCGTTCAATGCCGCCGCTGAAAATCTCGGTGTCGGCAAGGTGCTGCGCTTCACCGGTGACGTCTGGAAGGACCACGCCTGCTGCGTTGTCTTCATGCATGAGCGCGATCTGCGGGAACGGCGCGACTGGTCGCAAAAAGTGGTCAATGCGATGGTAAAGGCGCAGCTCTGGACCCGTGCAAACCGCGCGGAGACAGCAGCACTGTTGTCCAAGGACGGTGTCAACCGCTACACGCCGCACGCGACCGCCGTGCTGGAGAAGGTCCTCTCTCCGCCGGGGAGCGACAATGCCGAGTACCTGCAGAGCGGCGCCATTCGCAACGCATCCTGGCTAGAGCGCCGGATCGACTTCCAGCCCTACCCTTACGCGAGCTACACCGAGGAACTGGTCCGTCGTCTGAAGGCGACGTTGATCGAAGGCGATCATGCATTCCTCAACGACCTCGATCCGGCCACTGCCGCTCGGGAATTGGTCGATGACAGCTTCGTCAAAGCGGCGATCCATGCCGTGGGCGGCCTCAAAGCGTTTGGCTTGCCCGACACATTCGAGCGCCAGGAACTGATCGTCGCATGAGCGTGAGCTTGACCACGGCCAATCCGCCTGCGACTGCAGCAGCCGGCCCGTCGATTGCGCCTGCGTACGCCTGGCGCGCCGCGCTGCTGAAGCGCACCATCGGCATTGCCGGCCTCGCCATTCTCCTTGTCCTCTGGTGGAGCGGCACCACGTTGATTGCTGCACCGGGCAGCTTCCTGCGACATTTCTCGCCGCTTGAGGCGTTCACGACGCTCGGCCGTCTTGCCACGGATTCCGACCTGCCGATCCATGTGCTGGTCAGCGTGCGCCGCGTTCTTGTCGGCCTCGGCCTTGCGCTGGCGATCGGTGTGCCGATCGGGCTGGCCGTAGGCAGCTCCGCTTTGTTGAATTCCGCGACATCGCCGACGTTTCAGTTTCTGCGCATGATCTCGCCTTTGTCCTGGATGCCGCTCGCCGTCATGGTATTGGGCATCGGCGACCGGCCGATCTACTTCCTGCTCGCCTTTGCCGCGGTGTGGCCGATCCTTCTCAGCACGGCCGAAGGCGTACGGCAGCTTCAACGATCATGGCTTCGCCTCTCCGCCAGCCTCTCGGCGACACGATGGGAGACGTTGCGCCATGTCGTCTTTCCAGGTGTGCTTGCGCATGTGTTGACCGGCCTGCGGCTCGCGATCGGCGTGGTCTGGATCGTGCTGGTGCCCTGCGAGATGCTCGGCGTGTCGGCGGGGCTCGGCTATTTCATTCTCGATACCCGCGACCGGCTGGCCTATTCCGAACTGACCGCGATGGTTCTGGTGATCGGCCTCCTCGGCTTCCTGCTCGACGCGGCCGCACGTGGCCTGAATCGCCTTGTGACCCACAGGCACTGACGATCGCATCGCTCAAGTGTGATGGACCAGGAACATCTGATCAAATCGACGCCTGACGCTGCAGCTCGATACGGTGTAACGCGGATATAGCCCAAAGCCGTAAGGTCGCTCGGTCGACGCTTCTTTAGAACGGTCGGTGCCAAGCCGGTCGAAATCAGGCGCGTCGACCGGCTCAGAGCGGGATGCGCTTATCGTATCTCGGGATAGCCAAGCTCAGCGGCTTCGCGCTCATATTCGGCCAAACGCTCGTAGGCGGCCACATCGGGCACGGACAGAGCGTTGAGCTCCAGCACTCCACCGATGTCAGCGGTCTGCGGATCATTCACGATCTCGTACAGTACCTCGGCAAGCGCGAGCGCATCTGATTCCGTCGTATTCACCGACGTCACGAAAGGCAGCGACGGGCTCGGTGCGGTTTCGGCGAGTATCCGATATCGCTCGGCGGCGAAGGGACGGAACTTCTTGAAGACCCCCCACGTCACATTGTCGATCGAGCAAACGTCGATGTCCCCTTTATCAAGGCGCTCGAGACTCGTGACGTGCGCGCCTGTCATGACGACCGAGGAAAAGAACGGCTTGCCGCCGGCGATCCGCGCCAGCGATAGCCGCGGCAGGTTCATCCCAGAGTTCGACAGCAAGCTGTTGCAGCCGAATATTCGCCCATGCAAATCTTCCAAGTGCTCAGCCGGGTCATCGGCGCGGACCATAAAGAAGGCCCGATGGCTGGATCCCACGCACCCCGGTATCGTGTAATGCGGCGTGGCCAGCATACGATACTGGTCGCGATAGTGCTTGAACAACGGATAACCGCAAATCTGGGTAAAAAGAGTTCCTGGCCTGCCCGCATCGATGTCCTTGGCACCAAGCCGCCACCGCAATGCGGCCAAAAAGGCGGAATTGGCATCTTCCATCTCGGCAAGGCAGTACATCGGCAGGCTTGCCGCTTGCGTCATTTCGCTATTCGCGCCAGATTTTGATTGGTCAAGCATGGCAGCCGGCAAGGATGAAACACGGTCCCGTCAGGACGTCGAATTCCTGACGAAGCTGGGTGGATGAATCGGAATGAAATTCGGCGTCACGAGCCATCGTCGCGCGATCTCGCCATAACCTCGAAATACGAATCCGCCGTTGTACGCCCGGATGCGCTCACGATGTTGCCACCATACACGAGGGACTTTCCACCAGGGCAGCGTCGGAAAGGCGTGATGAACGACGTGAAGATTGTTCCAGAGAAAAAGCAAACCGAAGACCCAGTTTGATTCGACAACCGCAGTGCGTTCGCTCGGCTGCTCACCCCAGCGATGCTCGGTAAAGCTGCGCATCATGCCCAGGACAAGACCAGGGTAGACGAACTCCGCAAGATATTGCACCGCGGACATGTCAAACACCTCCGCCACGAGCAGCAGGATCAAGGCTACTGCGATGAAGTGGCGAACCCAGATGCCGAGATCTGCAAAGTCTCCGGCGATCATCTTGCCAACTTCCTTGATGAAGAAGTGTGGTGTACGCAGGAACGGACCAATAAACAGGCGGCCCAGGAATGTCTGGTTGACGATGAGAAGCCATCTCGACAGATTGCCGTAGTCCTCCCAATCTTCCTCCTCATGATAGTACGATTCCGTATCTTCCCCCGGATAGGTGAGATGGTGGTTGCGATGGTGGCGCGAATGCGATCGGCGGTACAGCTCGAAAGGGAACCAGATGCCGAGCGGCGGCCAGACGAGTGCGCGACGCAACAACGCCGGTATCCCCCGCAGGCTGTGAATCGCCTCGTGCTGCAACGAGAAATGCCATTGCACGACGTAGCCGGCGAGCGGCGCCGTGATCCACCAAGGGACATAGCGATGCGAAGCGAGCAGACTCAGCCACGTCGCATAGATCGCTGCCGCCACAAGAAGTGTCGGTCCATCATGACGCTCAAACCATGATTCAGACGCCGGGCTGTCGACAGCCGCGAGCAACAGGCGGCGTGTCGCGCGGTTTGAACCAGCAGATCCGACATTGTCATCGTCGGAATTATCTGGATTAAAAGTTGGATCGCCCGACGACATACGTCCTCCGTCATAGACACGACGGAACACGCGCTGACCACGCAGCCCTCGCCTCGCCGTCGTTACCAATTGATTTTAGCGTGAAACGCCCCCAAAGAGACGTGGAGTGCGATCGCGACCTTGAGGCTCGGATTCAGCGAGGTCAACGGAATGAATTTTTGAATGTTGAAAGCGGTGGAGAAGTTCGCTTCACGACTTCAATCGTTTCTGGTCGTTCATTTGCACACAGAAATATATCGGTCGCAAAAGCGGCCATTTGGAAAATAAGCTTCTCTTCAAGCCAATGCGCCCCGATCACGCTACCGGTTTTACACCGTGGCCTGCTCGCCCACGTCATCATTTCAAATCAATTAAGGGCCGATCTTGACCCGGGTGATTCCGAGGTTTGCGGATGGTCCGATCACAATCAACGAGCTGGCGTCAGAAAAATCGGCGAGGTCCAGACTGGCGGAGGGGAAGCAGCAGCGGCTCCAGCCGACGCTCCTGCCGGGCCCTTTGCGCCGCAGCAGGAGTTCCAGGAATGGCCCGCATCTTGCTTCGATGATCCCAGATGAAACGGGACTCGTGAAGGCGACCACCGAACCCAAAGTGCATGTCTTGCAGCATGGAGCGAAAGGAATGAACGATGCGATGGCCGATCTGTTGTTTTTGGCCGCGTCGAGCGGAGACGAGGTGGCTAACCCGGTTCCGGACAAAAATCTGAATCGTCTTGCTGCCAAGGAGCGCGCGTTGAGGAAAGGCTGGATCGTGCTCAAGCGCAAGGTGAGAGATCCGGATTGTGGTGGGCAGGTTGAGGTCTTCCGCGTGACCGACGCCGGCAGAGCGCGCCTGGAGGAGCTTGGTGCTCGCAATGGTGCCGTCAAGCGCGCTTCAAAGTGATGCAAAACTGAGCGCCGCCTGGGCGATTGGCCGCCAGATCACGGATCCCCGCAGAGATCGACGGATCAAAGCGAAAGTCCGCGCTTCCGACCAAAGCTCCAGTCTACGCCTCCGGGACAAGCGATACCGTTCACCTGGCGACCCAGTTCGCGCTCTGGCTTGGGTACCCAAAGCACGAGCTGAAAGCCAAGGCCGTTGTCGATCATGCCAAAGCGGCCCGACGCAAGCGATAACCTCCGGCGATAGATTCCCGAAACGGATTCGTCTGCCTCCGCAGGCAAGTGCGCCAGCCCCGTCTCGGACGCCAAACGCCGACCTTCCCCGTCGAGTTCGCGGCGGCGGAGTGGCTCGATCAAGTTGCGGCCGAGCCTCACCTTGTCTCCCGCCCGGCGTGCCAGCCCCTGTCCTGCCAGCACGTCGATGCGCCGATCAAGCGCATGTTGCAACTACCGCCCGGCGCGTATTTTCGTACAGGAAAAAAGCAAACGTCTCAACGTCCCCAAGACGTGAGGGTCCAGCCAAGACTGCGCAACCCTAGACCTCCCGTGCGGCTTTCTATCGCGGCCCGGGCGCCCGATTTAGCGAGTGCCCTCAACGAGGTGGTGCGAGGCGCCGCTCGAGCCAATGACTGTAACGCGAACCGCCATAGCCGATCGCGAAATAGAGCACGGCCACGATCAAAAACGCCTCCTTGTAGAACCCAAGCCAGTTCGGATCGGTTGCAGCAGCTTTCGCGGCGTTGAGAACGTCAACGACGCCGATCACCGCGAGCAAAGACGTCGCGAGCAGGAACCCGACCGCTTGGTTGACGAAACCTGGGATCACCACGCGCAGTGCTTGCGGCAAGATGACAAGCCGCATCATCCGCCAATAGCCCAATCCGAGCGAGGAGGCGGCCTCCTCCTGGCCGAGCGGAACGGCCTGTAAACCGCCGCGCACGACCTCCGCGATATAGGCGGTCCAGAACAGCGAAATCATGATCATCGCGCGCGGCATCTTGTCGAGCGAGAGGCCAGCTGGCAGCGCCATCGGCAAGATCAAAGTCGCAAAATAGAGGATCGCGACCATCGGGATCGCACGCATGAATTCGATGTAGCCGATTGTCAGCAGCCGCAGCGCGCGCATCTTGGATCGTCTTGCCAGTGACAACAGGACTGCTAACGGTATCGACAGAGCAAAGCAGATCGTCCAGACCAGTAGGGTCACAGGCAACCCGCCCCACTGGTTCGACGAAACTCGCGCCGAACCCGGTAGGCCGGCCATCAATAGCCAGCACAGGAGAATGACGATCGGCCAGCTGATCACGAGTTCACGCCGCCAGACTCGCGGCATGGCCGTAACAGCCAGCAAGCCTCCGAGGAGGAGACATACAAGCGATGGGCGCCACTGTAGTTCGACCGGATAGAAGGCGAAGAGGATGAAGCGCAGCTTCGCTGCAATAAAGGCCCAGCATGCGCCGTCATGGGCCTGGCAGTCGGCTGACGTTCCGTGCCAGGTCGCATCAAGCACCAGCCAGCGGAGCAGCAGCGGCAGCACCCAGAGCGCGAAGAGACCAATCACGACTGTAATGGCTGAATTCAGCCACGTTCCGAACAGGCCTGTCCGCAGTCGCACCACAAGTCGATGATCAGATTTCGGATGCATCCTTGCCATCTCGATTCGCCGTCATGCCGCCCGCTCTCCACGCAGCGCCACCCTGCTGTTGTACAGGTTCATTAGTGCCGAAACGGTGAGGTTCAGGACAAGATAGAGCAGCACGACGATCAGGAGTGCTTCGAAAGCCTGTCCGGTCGTATTGGCGGTGGTGTTGACGATGTTCATGAGATCTGGATAGCCGATCGCGACGGCAAGGCTCGAGTCCTTGACGAGGTCAAGATAGCTCGAGGTCGCCAATGGGGTGATCACGCGCAAGGCTTGCGGTAGGACGACCAATCGAATGACGTTGCCGCGATGCAGCCCAAGCGCTAGCGCGGCGTCCCACTGTTCCCGGCGCAGCGATAACAGTCCGGCGCGAACGATCTCCGCTATATTGGCCGAAAACTTTACGGTAAGTCCGACCAGGAGCGCCGCAAATTCAGGCGTTAGGCTGAAGCCACCGCGAATGTTAAACCCGCTGATCGCCGGCAATTCGATACTGATGCTGGCGTTACCTGCTGCGAACAGCACGCCGAGCGCAACGGTGCTCAAGAGCGACGCAGGCAGCGGAGCCAACAGCCCTACCTGCCTGAGACGCCAGCCACGCCATACCAGCCAAAGCCAGCCTCCGAGCACTATGGTCGAGGCGAGAGCCGTCCCGAGGGCGAGATTGGTTATCACCAATCCCGGCACATACACCCCGCGGTTGCTCAGGAACACCAGCTCAAACGCGGAAATGGCACGGCGCGGCGGCGGGAGGGCGTGAGCAAGCGCGGTCCAGAAGAACAGCTGCAACAGCAGCGGCGTATTGCGCACGATCTCGACGTACCAACGCACGAGGCCGGACAGCATCAGGTTGCCCGAAAGCCGCATGATACCGAGCGCGACGCCCAGGACTGTCGCCAGGCAGCAGCCCAGCACTGCGATCTTGGCCGTATTGACCAGACCCGCCGCGATTGCCCGTGCATAGCTCTCGCCAGCACGGAAGCCGATCATGTTGTCACCGATCTCGAAATTGGCGGCGCGCTCGAGAAACTCGAAGCCCGGCGTTATCCCGATCCGCGCCATGGTCGTGGCTATGTTGGATCCGAGCACGACCACAAGCGCAATAGCACCAATCACGATGCCGAGCTGCAACACGGGCCTCGGCCCAAACCAGCCCGAGACCCGACGCCGCTTACCCGGTTTCTTCGCCGCAGGCGAGCCTTGGGGTGGAATCTTCATCGATGACGGAAGTCAGCGGAATGGCGGAGAATACAACAGGCCGCCATTGCTCCATAGTTTGTTGTAGCCTCGCTCCCAGCCGAGTGGTTTGAGGTGGCGGTCGAAGATCTCGCCATAATTGCCGACGGTCTTGATGATGTTGTAGGCCCATTTGGGATCTAGCCCGATCGCCTGAGCAAGTGACGGATCGACACCGAGGAAGCGCTGAATGGCGGGATCGTCCGACTTCAAGAAGCCGTCGATGTTCTCGGACGTCATGCCCCATTCCTCGGCCTGAATTGTGGCATTGACCGTCCAATTGACAATCTCGAGCCAGCGATCATCGCCGCCGGCCACCGCCGGCGCTAGCGGCTCCTTCGAGAGACGCTCCGGCAACAGAACGTAGTCGCGCGGTTTCTTCAGCTGGGTGAGCTTACCAGCCAGATCCGACGAGTCTTGCGTGATTGCATCAACGCGGCCCGACTCAAGAGCTGAGACGAATTCGCTTGTGTCCTCGATCGTCACCGGGATGAACTTATGACCATTCTTCCGGAAGAAATCGGCAATATTCAGTTCACCTGTCGTACCGCTTTGAATGCCGATCGTTGCGCCGTCGAGTTGAGATGCCGATGTCACGCCAAGATCCTTGCGCGTAAGTATCCCCTGCCCATCGTAGAAGATGGTCGGGCCGAAATGGAAACCAAGTTTGAAGGCACGCGTAGCTGTGACAGTTACACCGGAAAGCAAAACGTCGAATTCACCAGACTGGAGTGCTGGTAGACGCTGCTGTGGCGAGGAACTCGTGAACTCGACCTTGTTGGCGTCGCCGAAAACCGCGATTGCCAAGGCGCGTCCATAGTCAATGAAGAAGCCCTTCCACCGCCCGTTACTATCCGGCGCAAAGAACCCGGGTGTCGTACCAACGCCCACCTTGATGAGGTCGCGCGACTTGATCCTGTCGAGGGTTGGACCGGCAGAGGCAGCCGTGGACATGAAGCCGATCGCGCCGATCAACGACGCAGCAGTCCACCTCCACTGGCGACGGGCAGTCATTTCACTCTCCTGAATGTCCTGGAAGTTCGATGTTTGCGAGCTCTCGCCGTAGCGTTACCGCTGGCGACTGCTAAGCCACAACGATTGGGTTATTGATCATTGCAAGTGTCATTGTCGGAAACCGACACGTCAAGCGTTGAGAACGGCTTGCCGAACATCATATCCGATCGCGGCGACGTTGATCTGGTGACACAACGTGCAGTTAACAAGCGTCTCTTCGTGCTCGCATAAGACCGATCTCTGCATCACCTCTGGTAAAATGACTATCGGATATGCAGCCATGACGGTCAATAAAATAGCTATCTCTTTTCGCTATGCTCGCGGGTTGCACGTTCTCCATTGCCGTCTCCGCAAGGAAGGAGAATGCATGGACATGATCAACCTCCACCCGAGCCGATGTAACTGGTCGAACTGCCTACTTACACTGACGAAATGCTGCTCGTTCAGCCCGGATCCCGCAGCGTTTCGACTCGCTCGTGAACTGCCTCCAAAGAACCGTCGGAGAGCAGAGTGATGCTGGAGCAGATCACTGCGGTTCGTCGATCTAACGGCGGACCAGGCTGTTTGCGATCCTCGAGAGCGATGAGCGATAGGCATCTGACGAGCACCTGCGAGCGCAAGAGCGCTGTCATGACGTGTCCCACGCCCTATTCCCGACGGAAGCATCATTATTGCCGCCATTTGATTTCCCGTCTTTGCCATCCATGTGCTGTTCATCTCCTTCGATGCGCAGGTTTTCGGATCGCCTCGCGCGATCCGCCTGGGTATGATCCCAACGGTCAGTCGAGTCGGTCAGCGCGCCATGCTGGACCTTCTCCATCCGCTGTATGCGCGGGATGTTTACGAGTTGCCGCAGTCGATGATCGGTGAGCGTGCCAGAGTTTATCGTTCCGCACGGTCAACGGTTCCTAAGGTAAACGTCATCACCTGCTGGCATGAAACGGAACGCGCTATTTTGCGTCCCCGACATTGACGCGGCTTGACCCCCATGCGCTCCTAGCTATCGTTGGAAGTCTCAGAACTGAAGCATCTGTCGCAGCCGCTTGCTGCTTCAGCAAGATCGAAACCGACGCTCTACGTTTGCGACTCGGGACTCGATAAGGGGGTATGATGATGGCCTTCTTTCCTGCACAGATTCAGTCTAGGCGAAATGAGATGCACCCGTAGCTCAGCTGATAGAGGGCCACCCTCCGGAGGTGGAGGCCACACGTTCGAATCGTGTCGGGTGCGCCAGTTCTGCAATGCTGCACGATCATGCCGGTTGACGCGCAGGATCCGCGTCAAGCCGACAATACCTCTTGTCGACTTGCCGCCAATCGCCTCGGCAGAAGGCGCCGGTGTAGCAACCAAACTGCGATCGCCATGCTCATTCCAGGCGATGCCATTGACCAGCGCCGCTGCATAGGAACCGGGCCGGTCGTAGATCGCACTCACCAGCCAGCATCGACACAAACAACGCGTGAGAGGACCAATCAGAACTTTTCTATCGAAACTTCGGATTTCCTCAGGAAGATCGCGAGCATCGATACCACCAACAACACAGCCAATTGGAGAGCGCCGACTACGGCTGTCTTTGGGCTGATTTCCAGATGGATATCTTGCCACATCAACATAGCGAGCGGCGTTTTGGACGGTGAACTCAAGAACATACTCAGGACGAGATCATCGAATCCGGCGAGAAAAGCGAAAAGAAAGGCGCTGGCGAGGGCTGAAACGAGAAGTGGCAGCGTAACCGTCAGGAAGGCCGTCATCGGCGCGGCGCCCAGACCGACTGCCGCTCGCTCGACATCCATGTCGCTGTTTTGCAAGGCGGCCGTCATGATGATGACCACGTAGGGAAATCCGAGAACAGTAAAGCCCAGCCAGAAGCCAGCGATTGTACCGTTGAGCTTCAACGCAACAGTGAGGAAGAACAATCCGATCCCAAGCACGATTTGGGGCAGGATCATCGGGACGATTGCGGCCAGCCACATGACCCTGCGCGCGGGAAAGCCACCTCTGGTTAGAAAGACGCTATAAGCTGTCCCCACCAGCGATGCCGTGGAAGCGGAGAGTGCGGCCATGCTGAAACTGAAGAGTGCTGCGTCGCGCCAGCGCTGATCGGCGAGCAGTGACTTGAACCAGCGTGTAGAAAGGCCCGGTGGTGGAAACATGAGATAGGGCGCATTGCTGAACGCGATCATGATGACGACGATCATCGGCGCCAGCAGGAACAGCAGCACCAAGATGAAGAGGACGAAGAGACAAGGACTGGCAACAAAAGCCATTGCGTCGCACAAAGCAAGAAGCGCTACCGCCGCCTGGCCGATACCCAATCGCCGATACCAGGTACCACTGCGCAGCCCGCCTTCTCCGGACCGCCACCGATTGTGCCCGACAGCTCCCAGAGCGACAATGTTCCGGCGAAACAGCACCAGGAACGCGCTCACGCCGAAAAACAGCATGCAAGCCAGGGCGGCTGCGAAATCGAAATCCGCCAATGTCGAGACGCGAACGTCAATAGCCTGGGCCACCATATAGTCGCCAGGGGCCCCAAGCATGGCTGGCGTGATGTAAAAGCCAAGGGCGGATAGAAAGACCAGCGCGCATCCGGCCGCCAGTCCCGGAAGCGAGAGCGGAAAAACGACCGTCCAGAAGACGGTCGCCGGGCCGCCGCCAAGACTCTGCGCGGCCTTGATCAGCGCCGGATCAAACCTCCGCAACGCGCCGTAGAGCGGCAGGATCATCATCGGCAGAAGGATGTGGACCATGCCGACATAGCTGCCAAAGCTGCTGAAGACCAGCGGCAGCGGCTCGCTTGTCAGACCGACGGCAATGAGGAGCCGGTTCGCAATGCCGGAGCTGCCGAGAATCGCGATCCAGCTATAGGAACGGATCAGGATGCTGGTCAGATAGGGAATCGCCACCAGCATCATGACCGGAACGGCATAGCGGCGGATCCGGGTCGCTACGAAATAGGCATAGGGATATCCCAGCAACGCACACAGCCCGGTGACGGAAAACGCCATCCATAGGGTCTTGAGGAAAATTCCCAACAAGACGGGCGCGTGAATGATCTCGGTGTAGGCTTGAATGCTCCAATGCCCCTGATGCCGCAGGCTTATCCAGACGACGATGGCCATCGGCGAGGCGTAGCCAACAATCAGAAGCGCAACTCCGGGCAAATAGAGAGCTATCCGTCCCGCCCGCCCACACCGCCCGTCGGAGAGTTTGGTTATCTTAGCCTCCGGCAATCCACCGTTCCCACTCAACGATGGCGCGTCGCAGGCCAGTTTCTCCCGTGGTATCCATCGCATTCCAGAAGGCATAGTCTTGGACAATCTGTCGCTCTTTGAGCCCGGGCGCCGTAGGCATCAACTCCGCCCGCTCTTTCGAGAGGTATTCGAACGCTCGAGCGTTGGTGGGTCCATAGGTGATGAGCTCCGAGAATCTCGCCTGAGGCTCGGGACGGCTCATATAGGCGATGTATTTCTGCGCGTTCTCAACATTCACGGCTCCCTTTGGAACAGCCCAGGCCGCCCATTGCAAAATACCCTGGTTCCAGCTCTTGCCGATCTTTGCTCCTTGATCATTTGCGCCGTCGATGCGCCCATTCCAGGCGCTTCCAACAGTTGCCTGTTGGTCGACCTGGAGCTGCACCGATTCGGCTCCGCTGGCCCACCATTTGACGACATTGCTTCGCAGGTTGTCGAGGCTCCGAAAGGCACGCTTCCAGTCCAGCGGATAAAGCTTTTCGGGTGGAACACCATCGGCTAGCAGCGCGATCTCATAAGTCGCGCCGTCTGCGGCATTGGTCCCGGCGGCAAGTGTCCGCCTTCCGGGAAAATCCCGAGAATTCCACAGATCGGCCCAACTCGAGGGAGTCTTGCTCCCGAACTTCTCGGCTTCGTACGCAATCAGCATCGAGTAGATCATCGCCGGCGCGTAGTTCTTCTCGGCAACAACGACGTCATAGCCCTCTCGGTCCTTGCTCGCCCAGAGATCGTAGTCGATGGGGAGCAGCAGTTTGTCCTTCTCGAAGTTGGCGATCGCGCCTCCGGAGAGCAGAGAGACGTCGTGCTTGGGAGCCCCTGCCAAGACTGCCGCCAACTGCACGCCGGACGCCAGGCCTGGCTGATGAATGACCTTGATTCCGGTTTCCGCTTCGAAGGGTTCAGAGTAGGCCTTCACCTGAGCGGTACCCATGGACCCGCCGCCGTCATGGACGACCACGGAGCCGCTACCTTTTAGGATTGACCCCGCAATGGCTGGCGCCGGAAAGGTGAACCGCGCGCCGCCGGCGAGCGCCGCGCCGCCAAGAAATGTCCGTCGGTTGAGCTTAAGCGGCATGGGACTTCTCCTGATTTGCGACCGAGGATTGGTCGAATAGACGAACGCTACCCGGACGGAAGCGTAGAACGGCCACGTCGCCCGGCCGCCAGGCGCGCTCGCGCGCTGGCTGTTCGGCAATCAGCCGGTGTCCGGCCGCCTCCACCAGCACAGTTTGGGTCGATCCGCTGAATGCTGTCTCGATGATGCGGCAGGCCTCGCCCTCCTCATGTTCGAGGCAAAGCAGGACGTCTTCCGGGCGAACCCCCGCCCTTGCGCCTGTTCTCGGACTATTTGTCGCAAGCGCATGTGCCAGCCCCGACGCAAATCCGGCAACGCGCAGACTGCAGCTGGCGAGCGGCAGGAAATTCGTGCGGCCGATGAAGTCAGCGACAAATGCATCGGCCGGCTGGTGATAGAGAGCTGCCGGCGTACCCACCTGGCGAAGCCGGCCATGATCCAGCAGCGCGATCCGATCTGCCATTGACATCGCCTCCTCCTGATCATGGGTAACGAGAATAACGGTGGTCCCGAGCTCTCTCTGAAGCAGCTTGAGCTCGAGTTGCATGTGCTGCCGCAGCTTCCTGTCCAACGCACTCATCGGCTCATCCATCAGCAGCACCGTCGGATTGGAGATCGTCGCTCGCGCGATCGCGACGCGCTGCTGCTGGCCGCCGGACAGTTCGCCAATCGATCGCGCACCAAGACCCGTCAGCTTGACAAGATCGAGGGCCGTCGCGACCCGCTGCCGGATTTCCTGGTCCGGACAGCCCCGTCGCCGCAGCGAATAGGCGAGATTCTCCGCGACACTGAGATGGGGGAACAGCGCATAGCGCTGAAACACCATACCGATGCCGCGTCGATGGGCTGGCACACGGTCGATGGCTTGTCCGCCGATCAGGATCTGGCCGCGGTCGGCAAATTCGAAGCCGGCGATCGTCATGAGGGCGGTCGACTTCCCCGATCCGCTCGGACCAAGAATTGCAAGAAACTCGCCTGCCTGCACGGTGAGGGACAGATCATCGAGCGCGACCGTCGGACCATAGGTCTTACTCAGCGATCGAACCTCGACGCTTTGCCCCTTAACCGTGCTCATATCGGTCTCTCACCTTATGAGCGGAAGGGAATGATCGAGCGCCGAAAGACGCTCAGGAGCTTCATCGGTCACGATGAAAGTTTCCCCAAGGCTCATCGCAAGACGAGCTTCGCTGTCAAGGAGGATCATGTGCAGGAAGATCACCATTCCGGGCGTAATGGACACTGGATTGCCCGCATAGGCCATCGGCCACTCCATCCAGGTTGGTGGATAGGAAGTTCCGAGGCTATAGCCGCATGCGTTGAGCCTCGCGTGCTGGAACCCGTGGCGATCGAGCACCTCGGCGTGAGCATCGAACAAATCACCGAAGGTAAATCCCCGCTTCAGCCGCCGCTGGCAGGCGGCGAGAGCGTCGACCGCCGCAGCATGCATGCGGCGTTGCGTGGCGCTCGCCTGCCCGACCAACGCCGTTCGCATGAGGACCACATGGTAGTGACGATAGGCTGCTGCGAACTCGACCGTCACCTGGTCGATCTCGCCGATCGTCCCCTTGCCGGTGAAATAGCGGCACTGCAGGGCGTTATCGCCGGCCCCGCAAACGAAACGTCCCGCCGCCGGATCGCCTCCCGCCCCAAGGACCGTGCCGTACAGTTCGGCCAGGATGTCGGACTCGGAATTTCCGGGCACGCACTTGGCCAGTCCGTTCCGCCACGCCTGATCGGCAATGCGGCCGGCGTCGCGAACATAGACAAGCTCAGCGGGAGACTTGATGAGGCGCAGGGCCGAGATCAGCTCGGACGCATCCTCCAATTTGGCATCCTTGGCAAATGCCGCGTCCACGAGCTTGCCGCGCTGCGCATTGAGCGTCGTGGCGGCATATTCGACGCCGATCCGGCTGCCGAACTTGAAGCGATCGCGGATCGCGCCAAATAACGTCTCCGCGGGGTTCGCGCCATGCTGATCGACCCAGACGCGTACATCGTCGACTGTCGAAGTCAGCCGTGCCTGCCGAATGTCCGCAGAACGCGTCAGCAACACCATATCGCCGCTAACGCCGAACCAAAGACACTGAAACTGCGAGTATCCGGATGTGTCATAACCGGTGAGCCAATACATGCTTTCCTGTCGAAATATCAAAAGGCCCGACAGGCCAAGTCGGGTCAATTCATTCTGCAGTCGCTGCTGTCGTCCCTCGAACTCAGAGCGCGTAAAGTGAAGTGCCATTTGATCCCCGCATCATACCCGCCATTGTGAACTCCCCTCAAAGATCGACCGTTGCTACCCGATGTCAGGCGTCCGAATGCGTCAGCACCGCTCGGAAGCTCATCATATCGATGGTATTTGGGCCGGATCGAAATTGACCAGGAGCACGAATGACAATTGTCGTGAAAATCGCGCCAAGCGTGGCCGTCTCGTTATTCTCTTTAGTCGGTTGTCTCCCTCAAAACCTCCCCGTCGTAAGATCTTCGACGCCTCCTGCCTCACCGGGCGACTGCACGGCTTGCGGCATCGGGGTTCTCGCAAAGTTGGCGAACGGCAGTTCATGGTCGTCAGGTCTGTTCAACGCATCATGTCCCCGCATTCTCAAGCCCAGTTGTGCAGGGGCGGATTTCGTTCGTTCAGCACATAGTCGCCGATCAAATGATATTTCCACCGCACGGGATCATGCAGCGTATGCGTGCGCGCGTTGCGCCAGTGCCGATCGAGGTTGAGGCTTGTGCGAGCACTGCTCGCGCCACCGAACTCGAATAGCTTGGATGAGGCGAACAGCGCCGTATCGTTTGCCAACACTTTTCCCTCGGCGACCGCCACGGAGGCGCGCGCAACATCCGCCTCAGCATGATGGTCCCGCACCGCATCCATGATGCGAGCGGCTCGCTCGACCATCGCGCTGGCGGAGTGCACCCGGATTTGGAGATCACCGAGCGAAGCGATCGTATGGGGATCATCCTGTGGACGTTCCACTCCACTATCGATCCAGGGACGCGAAGCCGCGCGCGCGAGCCGCACCGCCTCTGCAAAGGAAGCCCGCGCAATTCCGAGGTCGATCGCAGCATGCAGGAGCTGAGCGAAAGGACCGCTCAAGCTCGGTCTTGAAAACGATTTGTGGCGCTCGACGATATGCGCGGGATTGACCTCAACGTCGTGAGCAATCACCGTGCCGCTTGCCGACGTTCGTTGCCCGAATCCGTTCCAGTCATCGACGACCGATAACCCGACAGCATCGCGCTCCACATACGCGTAAACGACGTTGCCATCATCGTCGACGCCGGAGATGGGTATCCAGTCCGCGAACAACGCGTTGGTGCAATAGACCTTGTGGGCGTTCAGTCTCAGCCCTTTGGCCGTTCGGCTGATGCGACTGCGAATATCCTGCACATCCCTTCCGCCGGCCTCGGCGAACGCATTGCCGATCACTTTGCCGCGCAGCACTTCAGCAAAGACGAACCGCTTCTGCTCTTCAGTGCCGATGCGATGCAGGTTCTCGAGCAACAGATAGTTGTTCTGCGGAAGTTGCCCAATCGACGGATCGGCCTCCGAAATCGTCGCGACGACCTCGATGATGGTCTCGAACGAAACCCCGGCGCCGCCGAACTCGGGTCGGATGCCGATACCCCACAATCCGCTTTGCACAAATTGCCTGACTTCCTGGTGCGGCAGGCGGCGCTGACTGTCGCGCTCGGACGCTCCGGCGGCTAGCGCGGGGGCAAGCTCTCGTGCGACCGCAAGCGCTTCCTCGGACGTACGGATCACACGAGCGGCAGCATGCGAGGACGCTCGATCCAAGTGCGAGATGGGGGGCGCTACATTCATGGCGGTTGCTACCTTTCAGACGCTCTGTGCGACGTGGCGAGGCCAACGAGAAATTCAAAGATGATCCGAGCGCAAAGAAAAGCAGCGAGACCTGCGGCATCGTGGGGTGGGCTAACGCAGTTGATGTCGATCGCAACGATGTTGAGGCGGCGGAGCGATCTTGCGACTTGCAACCCCTCGCGAGCCGTGACGCCCTCCCAGCTCGGGGTGATGACGCCAGGCGCCACCGACGGATCGAAGAAATCCATATCCCAGCAAATGTAGACCGGACGATCGGCGAGTTGCAGGCTCACTTCGTCGAATACCGCCGCAATGCCCCGGTCCAGAAGCTCCGTTATTGTTACTAGCTGATAGCCAAGTTGGCGAGCATGCGCATAGAGCCCCGTCGAAGAGACTGGACCGCGCAACCCGATATGGAACGATGTCGTCGGGTCAACCAGCCGTGCCTCGACGGCTCGATGGAAAGCTGCCGGCCCCGCATTTCCAACCAGCGGATAGGCATCGGTGTGTGCATCCAAATGCACCACCGCGAGCTCCGGGTAGCGTCGTGCCACCGCGCG
The DNA here is from genome assembly GCF_040546885.1 of Bradyrhizobium sp. S3.2.6. Lineage (NCBI taxonomy): Bacteria > Pseudomonadati > Pseudomonadota > Alphaproteobacteria > Hyphomicrobiales > Nitrobacteraceae > Bradyrhizobium > Bradyrhizobium sp. S3.2.6. The sequence goes on from NZ_JBEPOS010000025.1 coordinate 82,584, forward strand.
GAGCAGAGGCAGCGTGACGCTGCCGTCCCCTCCGATCATCACTGGAACCGCATTCGTGTCGACGAGAGTGCCGGCGAAATCGGCGATGGCGCGCTGAGAGGCGTCAAGGTCGCCATGCTGCACGCGCGCGTCCCCGACGTCGACCAGTCCCAGTGCCGCCAGGACGTCGCAATCGCTGTCGGGATCCACCGCGCGCAACTGGATCGACTGTTCACGCACGCTCCGCGGTCCAAGCCGCGAGCCCAGGCGCGAGGCGTGTTGACCGGCATCAAACGGAAGTCCGCCGATCACGGCTCGGGATTGCGGCGGTACGCGAGCCACAAAGGGCGCGCCCATGAAGGTGAGCGGGGCCGCAGCGTCAATTGGAGCGTCGTCAGCCATGCTCATGACGCAAGCGCATCGAGATATCGGTTCTGAACCTCGAAATAGTTGCGAGCGTACCATTCGGCATCAACCGCCACCTGACGCGCGAGGTTTTCAGGTGACCCGGGGTTTTGCACCTGCAATTCGGCCGGAACGAGCTTGTTAGCAGCCGGATTGATCGGCCCCCAACCCAGCCTGGTAAGCAGCGCCACCTGAAGCGCCGGATCTTGCGATAGCGCCACCCATCGCCAGGCGTCCTTGGCGTTCTTCGTTCCCTTCAGAACGTTCCAGGCGGCGATCAGGAGAATGCCCTCATTGAAGTGATAATTGACCCGTCCCTTCGTGTCCTCCTTCACGCCTTGCGCACGGGTATTCCAGAGGCTGCCGATCGATACCTCTCCCGATCGGAGCAACTGCTGGGCTTCCGACGTATTGCTGTAGAAGATCGTGTCCTTCTTGATCGCACGCACCTTCTCCAGGCCGCGATCGACGTCCAGCGGGTACAGCTTGTCCCGTTCAACGCCGTCCGCCAGCAGGGCCGACTCCAGAACACCCTCGACATTGTTGCGCAACGCGCGCGTTCCCTTGAAATTCTGCGTGTCCCAGAAATCCTTCCACGTTCGCGGCGGCGTCGCTCCAAAGCGCGCGCTATCGTAAGTGATGACGAAAGAGAAGAAGTATGAGCCGACGCCCCATTCGGTGCGGAACTGGCTTGGCACCGCGTCGAGGTCGACAATGGATTCATCGACCTTTTCCAGCAGACCTTGCCGGCCGAGCTCCAGCGCGGACAGGAGATTTCGGTCGGCCACGTCCCATGCAACATTGCCCGACTCGACCATTGCCTTGATCTTTCCGGGCGTGGGACCCGTCGTGTCGAATGCGACACGGCTGCCCGGATAACGTTTGGCGAACTCCGCCGCGAGGACGTCGCGCTGGGCGGGCAGTGCGTCCCCACCCCAATTGGCAACGACGAGGTCGTTCTGCTGCGCATTCGCGGAAGATGAGAAAGCCAGGGAGCCTGTACCGACGCCCAGCGCTGACAAGAGCTGAAGGAAGTGGCGGCGATGGACGGTCTTGCCTTGCGTCGCCGCCCGGAGCGACGACTCGAGGTGCTGCATATAATCGGTATCTTGCGAAAAGTCGGGCATGACATCTCCTTTCAATTCAAGCGATCCTCTTGGAATCCAGCAACAGCCAAAGGGCGGGCGCCGCGTAACGACAGGGCTGAAAGCACCAGCAATGTTGCGACCAACGCCAGAGTGCCTAACGCCGCAACGATGGGATCGAGATTCAGGAAGAGGCTCTGCCAGATTTGCTTCGGCAAAGTGTTCACGTTGCGGCTCGTGATGAACAGCGTCACAACGATCTCGTCCCAGGAGGTAACCAACGCGAGCACAAAGCCCGCCGCGACGCCGTAGCGAATCTGCGGCAACAGCGCCTTCAGGAGCGCTTGTCTCGGCGAGGCCCCAAAGCTACGGGCGAGTTGCAACGTTTCCGGACGCACCGAGGACAACGCGGCGGAAATCGAGAGTATGACGAACGGCAGTCCTTTGATCGCGTGAACGAGTATCGTTCCCGTGAAGCTGTCGAACAACCCCAGGATCGACAAGGCGCGATGGTAGGCAACGGCATGAACAATCCCGGGCACGATTAACGGTCCGAGCATCAGTACCCGCAGGAGGCGAACCGCGCGGCCCTGGCACTGCCATGCACCGAGGCAGAACGCGAGACCGAGCAGGACGGCAAGACTTGCAGCCGGAAACGCGATGCCGAGGCTATGCAGCAGGCTATCGCGCCAGGCCGGGTCGCCGAACAGGCGCTGATAGTGCACCGTGGACAAGCCATTGTGCGGCAGCGACAGGAAGCGGGTGTCGCTGAACGACATCGGCACGATCGCAATCAGCGGCAACACGAGGAATGCCACCACCAGAAGGGACATGTAGCGCGCGGGCCCGAACGGAGCCGCGGTCAGGGGTGATCGCGTGCTCATGTCTTCGGCTTGGCCGTGGCCAGGTCGAGCAGGTAGCTAAACCGCCATACCAGCCCGCCTGTGATGAGGAGGAGCAATGTGCTTAGAGTCGTCGCGATGTCCCAGCGCAGTGTTTCCGTCACCTGGACGGATATGAATTCAGCCACCATGACAGTCTTGCCACCGCCCAGAATGGCGGGCGTCAAATAGAAGCCCAGCGACATGATCGAGGTAATGAACGCCGCGGCTGCCAGGCCGGGACGCGACAGCGGTAAGAAGACGCGAACGAAAGCCTGGAAGCGATTTGCACCCAGCGACCGCGCCACCTGCGGCAGAGTTCCTTCGATCTGCGCCATCTGGGCGTAGATCGGCAGGATGGCGTAAGGCAACATGTAGTGCACCATGCCGAGTACGACGCCGGACGTATTGCGCACCAGCGACAAGGGGTGCTCCAGCCAGCCCCAGTGCAGCAGAATGCTGTTCGCGATTCCGCCGGGCGCCAGCAAGGCTATCCATGCGTAGTTTCGGACAAGTACGGAAATCCATAAAGGCATCAGCACACTGGCGAGCATCAGTTTTCGAGCTGCCGGACTGGCCTGTACCAACCCGTAAGCGGTCACGTATGCCAGGAGCAGCGTAATGCCCACAGTCAGGCAACTGATCCAAAGCGTGTTTCCGACGACCGAGCGAACCGTTGGGTTCAGAAGGATAGCCAGATAATTTCCAAGTCCCGGCTTCGGCGCCAGAAAACTCAGGCCAACCACTCCCGCCAACGGAACCAGGTAGGCCGCCACGAGCACAAAGGCGGAGCCAGCCAACATCCGATCTTGCACGGACCAATCGCGAGCCGATGCAACCGGAAGGCACGAGCGTGGCAGCCCTCTCTGTGCCGTCAACGCAGGGCTCACGCGGCCAGCTCCGACGAAACCGCGGAGAGCTCCGACGAAGCTGTATGGCTTTTCGGTAGACACCACAGTCGCTCGCTGTCGAAGACCAGCCAAGCGTCTTCGCCGGGCGCTATCGGCGATGCGGCAGCAGGCAACGTGACCGCCAGGGTGTTATCGCCTATAGCAACGACAATGTCGGTCGAGGCTCCCAGAAAAGTCCGGCTGACGACTTTGCCGCGAATTCGGTCGTCGGAATGCGATGCTCCGCCTCGAACCGCCTCAAGGGTGATGCTTTCGGGACGAACCGCAAGAACGCAGGGACCGGCAGTCAGCGGCACACCTCCGGGGCTCGCCGCAATCCTGTAGCCGTGCCAATGAAACTGGAGCCGGCCGTCGGCTCCGACGAGCGCCATCGCATTCAGCAAATTATTTTTGCCGAGAAAGCTCGCGACAAAGCGGCTGGCTGGCCGGTCGTAGATCGCGCGCGGCGAACCAACCTGCTCGGCGCGGCCTCGATTCAACACGACGATGCGGTCGGACAGGGCGAGCGCTTCCTGCTGATCGTGCGTGACATGGATGACAGTTGTCCCAACCTGCCGATGAAGCCGAACAAGTTCAGCCTGCAAGTCGCGCCGCAAGGACGCGTCGAGCGCGCTCATCGGCTCGTCCAGCAACAACAGATCCGGCTCGAAGGAGAGTGCGCGTGCCAACGCGACGCGCTGCTGCTGGCCGCCGGAAAGATGCATTGGAAGGCGGTTGCCCACGCCTTCAATTTGCAGAAGCTCCATCACCTCCTGAACGCGGCTGTCGATGCGTGTTCTGAGGGTACGGCGCACACGCAATGGGAAGGCGATGTTTTCGTAGGCCGTCAAATGAGGAAAAAGGCCGTAACCTTGTGGCACGACGCCAAACCGGCGCGTCTCAGGTGGGAGATGCGTGATATCCTCCCCGTCCAGATAGACGCAGCCGCGGTCCGGCGCGGCAAAGCCAGCAAGAACCGCAAGCAGCGTCGACTTGCCGGACCCGGATGGTCCCAGCAAGCTCAAGAATTCGCCGCGAGCAACGTCGAGAGAAACAGACTCCAACGCATTCAGCTCGCCGTAGCGCTTGCAGATGCCATTGAGCTCCAGAAAAGTCGATGACATCACGGTTCACTTGCCTTCGTGCGTTGGTCCGGCCGGAAGGATGACCCAGGCGACATTCTGGTTGTCTCGAGATGAATTCAAAAGCTGGTCCAAGAGGCGCGATGATGTTGTCGATGATGTGCAATGTCGAGTGCCGCCGGGAAAAAACGATAAACCCACCATGCAAGCGGCGCCGACATGGGTTCTGTTTCGCGTTCGATCTAGTTGTTGGAAATGCCATTGCGCATCGATATCCCAACACATGCCGGGCTGAGTCAGCCCGACGCGATTCTTGTGCAGAAGGAAAGCTGCTCCCGCCGGCCGTGCGCTCCCGCATAACGATGCTCACGACTCCGGTCGTTATGTGCCGCCCACTGTGGTGACGTCGCATTGTGATTGTCCAAACAGGAATGGCATGATTTTCACGTTAACTGTCATCCCTGGCACTGGCCAACGTGCGTGCTCGCGCTAACGATCATTGATCAGTGCAGGCGCGCCCAACGTCTTTCCAGACGATCCCGGCACCGCCCGAGCAGCAACCTCGAAATCGATCTCAGAAGGAGTACATCGATGAAACTAAGGCTTTTGCGCAATGCCACCCTAAAACTGGAGGTGGCCGGCCGCACGATCCTGATCGATCCCTTCTTTGCGCCGAAACACAGTCGGCCAGCCTTTGCAGGGCGCTCGCGCAATCCGCTGGTGGACCTTCCGACCAGCACCGACGAGATTCTCGACGGCGTTGAGCTTGTCATCGTCTCCCATCTACACTCGGATCATTTCGATTCGCTCGCTCAGTCCCTGGTGCCAAAGCAACTGCCGCTGATCAGCCAGCCGGGCGACGAGGACAAAATTCGCTCCTTCGGCTTCGAGAACGTGACGCCATTGATCGATACCATCGATTGGCAAGGCATCAGGCTAACGCGGCGCGACGGACGGCACGGTTTCGGCGCGGTTCTCGAGAAGATGGGCCCCGTGATCGGCTTCAGCATCGAGGCTCCGCACGAACCGACGCTCTACTGGTCGGGCGACACGGTATTGTATCCGCCCGTCGAAGCGACGATACGTAATACCCGTCCCGACATCATTGTCGTCCATCCCTGTGGCGCTCTGTGGGAGGGCGAGCAGATCGCCATGGACGCCGAGCAGGCTGTTGCGGTGTGTAACGCCGCGCCTGAGGCCATTGTCGTCGCGACTCATCTCGATTCGCTGGATCATGCAACGATCGGTCGCGCCGATTTGCGGCAGCATGCGCTCGCTCGCGGAATATCTGCCGCGCAACTCCGTATCCCCGACGATGGACAGATCCTGGAGTTCGGTGCCGCCGTCGCGGCCCCCCATGCCGCAGCGAGGTAGCCAGGAGCCTGCAATCGCGCCGATAATTTCGGAAGCGTGCTGCGGGCGCCGGCTTTTGCGGGCAGGCCGCCGTACTTCAAACGGCTACGAGAAGCTCGCGCGCCTTGAGCGAGGGTTCAAATGCTTCCCATGCCTTGATGGCCGCGTCGCGCTTGCCGCACACATAGGCCATCGCGGTCGCTCCTTCGACAAGAAGCATGATCCGCGTTGCCAACCGCTTGGATGACGTAATGCCCTGGTCGGCCAGGACAGAGGCGATATATCGTTCCATGTCACGCTTGTAACGAAGCACCACGCGACGGACCGCGGAATTTCCGTCGTGAATTTCGCCTGCAACGTTGTTGAACACGCAACCTTCAAAATTGGCACGACGAAACCATTGATCATGCCAAAGGAATATCGCTCTCACCTTGCCGCGCGGGGAGCGGCTGTTGTCGACAAACGCCTTCAGGGAATGCATGGAGCGCCGCGCGCACTCCTGGAGGGCCTCGACGATCAGCGATTCCTTGGATCCAAACTGATTATACATCGTCATTTTCGTAGCGCCGGACTCCGCGATGATGCGCTCGATACCGACGGCTTGAATGCCTTCGAGCTCGAACAGGCGGATGGCCGCTTCTAGGATTTTTTGTCTCTTCGACTGCATTGGACAAGAATGGTTTGGTTTCGTTAGCTCAAGACTAGAGTAAGAGCGCGCCAGACGCCATAGTGGGCCTGGAGCGTCTCCGAGTGCCCTGCGACGGGGTATGGGTGTGCGTCCGGAAGGAAGACGGCGGGCGCGTTCCGACGAGACATTCTCACCGTTATGCCGCTCTCGCAGTCAGTAGCTGCGGCGCTTTTCCGGGAAGGTCTTCTGAAAGCAGGCCCGATAGCGCGTCGGGTTGGTCGCTAGATGCGCGCGAAAGTGATGCCGTAGCGTATCGACCGAGCCGAACCCCGACATCTCGGCAACCTGTTCGATAGAGGCCCGCGTATCCTCGAGAAGCATCTTTGCATGGTTCATCCGCTCGAGCGTAATCCACTCTCCCGGCATGGTGCCCGTTGCATCCATGAACCGTCGGATGAAAGTCCGGCGGGACATGCGCGCCCGCTCTGCCAGCCTATCGATCGCCAGGTCTTCTTCGAGGTTCTGCTTGATCCAGACTAAGAGATCGCCCATGGCATTGCGCACCGGCCGCGTGCGGCGCGGAATGTACTGGGCCTGACCTCCCTCCCGATGAGCTGGAACGACCAATCGGCGCGCGACATCGTTGGCGGCGCGGGTCCCGAAATCACGCTCGACGATGTGAATACAAAGGTCCAATCCGGCAGCGCGGCCCGCAGAGCTCAGAATGTCCCCATCGTCGACGTATAGTACGCTGGAATCGACTTCAATATCCGGATACTTCCGCTTGAGCGCCTCGGCCTGAGCCCAGTGCACCGCCGCGCGCCGCCCCGACAACAGGCCCGTCGCCGCCAGCACGAACACACCTGCACAGATCGTCGCAATCCTGGTGCCGCGGGCATGCGCCGCCCTTAAGCGCTGAAGAATGTTGCGCGGCGGCAGCGCGTCGATATCCTGCCATCCCGGCACGATCACGGTCTCTGCATCGTTCAGCGCATCCAGCCCTCTGCTGGCTTTGATTTGAACGCTGCACGAACTCGATGTCATTCCGCGCTTTCGATCGCCGCAGACCGCCACGTCGTACCAGCCGGGTCCCATGTTGGGCAGGCCAAAAACCTCCATGGCGATCCCCAGTTCGAAGGTGTTGACCCCGTCATAGGTCAGAATAGCGATCTTCCGGGAGTTCATGCCAGGTCACTGCGCGGTTGACACGATATTCATCATAATCGGCATTCGTGCCAGTGGTCAATCGAGCAGCACCGCGTCAGGATCATCCGCAAATATGTTGCTCGGCACTGATCGCGTGCGGCGCACGTTCACGCGCGACCAACGCTCGGCGCTGCGCATAACGCCAGCCGGCGAACGGCGAGACCCGGCAATGCATCGGGCGTCGAGGGCAATCGAAAGTATTCGCAGACGTCCTACCAACAGCAATCTGACGAAACCGCAGCCAGGGAGCTCCCAATGAAACTCGCGTCGCCGGCCGACCAGAATGCAGCCCAGGGACAGCTCGTTGGCGTTGGCCTTGTCCAGGTCCCCAGCGAGCCTGCACGTGATCGCTGGTACTCGCTAGCGGTGCTGGTATCGGGGATATTCATGACGACCCTCGACCTGTTCATCGTCAACGTCGCGCTGGAGCGCATCCGGCAGAATCTGCATGCGAGTCCCGCCGATCTGCAATTGGTGGTGGTCGCCTACAGCGCGGCCTACGGCGTGTTTCTCATGAACTGCGCACGCCTCGGCGACCTATATGGCCGAAAGCGGTTGTTCCTGATCGGAACGGGCGTCTTCACCGTCGCATCCGCCATGTGCGGCGTCGCACCGTCAGCGGCGTTCCTGATCGCTGCGAGAGTCCTGCAAGGCATAGGCGCAGCGCTCCTGATGCCGCAGATTCTGGCGACCATCCGTGTGTTGTTCGAAGGCGAGGCGCGGCCGAAAGCCTTTAGCATCATGGGTATCGTCCAAGGCCTGGCTTCACCGATAGCGCAGATCGGCGGAGGCATGCTCGTCACCTACGACCTGTTCGGCCTCGGGTGGCGCCTCATCTTCTTGATCAACGTGCCGGTCGGCCTGGTGATGCTCCTGCTCGGCTCAATGTGGATCATCGAAACCCGAGCCCCGGTTCCCGCTCGGTTGGACGTCAAGGGGGCGATCATCCTTGCCTCGGGTCTTCTGATCTTGTTCGTTCCGTTCCTTGAGGGCCAAGATCACGGCTGGCCGTGGTGGTCGATCGTTCTCCCCCTCAGTTCGGTGGCCATCTTTTATCTGTTTGCGCGCTTCGAGGCCGCACTCGTGCGCCGGGGCCAGGTTCCGATTTTCGATATCACCATGCTGTCCAATCGCCGCCTGCTCGCCGGCGTGATCGGCGTATTTTTGTTCTTCGCCTCCATCAGCTCCTTTTTCCTGTCCCTGACATTGCTCCTGCAAGCGGGCCTCGGCTACACCCCTCTGGTCGCCGGGCTGATCTTCACTCCTACCGCGCTCGCGTTCATCACCGCCGCGCGTCTCAGCCCCGCTATCGTGCGCCACATGGGCGGCCGATCCCTGCTGCTCGGCGTCGGCGCCTTCTTCACCGGTCTCACGCTGTCCGTACTCGTCGCCTTCATCGTCCCGACCAGCGCGCCGCTGTTGGTAGCTTCGTTGATCTTCAATGGTTTCGGCCAGGGCCTGACCATTCCGCTCGCGCTCAACGCCAACCTTTCCACGGTTCCCGAAGCGCAGGCCGGCATGGCCTCCGGTATGGTCGGCACCATGCAGACATTGGGAGCGGCGTTTGGTGTAGCGATCGTCGGCGTGATCTTCTTCGCCGACTTATCGGAACCACTTGCACTCACACTGGAGGCCAAGAGCTACCACTACGGACACGCTCTGGGCAGGGCGACCTATTTCAACTTGTTCGCAACGGCGCTGAGCGCGCTTTGCTTTCTCTACCTCACCCGCACAAAGCGAGCCTGAGAGCGGACCGCGGCACGCGCGCATAGAGAAGGCACTCATGACAGCGCGCGATGCGACGCGCGCGATATATTTATATGACAGTCAGCGGATGAATTTGTGTCACTCGCTCTCATCGCGGGCCTGATGCACGACAAAGCAGCAATGTGCTCCGCCCGATTGGGATTTCCGCGCCGCTCACCCGAGCAAGAGACAAGGATATTCATGCTGCAGCCACACGGTCTCGCAGCATTAGATGTGCAGCGAAGCACGGTGCGATTGGAAGCATCATTGCATTCTCTCTTTGATTGAACATAGCGCCTTGACTCTAGGCATTGCCGCCATAAAGTTAGACTGACCGGTCGATATAGATCCCTTCAAAAAGCAGAACCGGACTGCAAATCAGATCTCTTATCAACGAATCGAAGCAAGCCTGTTCCGAACAACGGATGGGCCGGCGGCGGCGTGTTTTGGTCGCCGACAGACGTGCCATGCGACGATAGGTGGACGATGCATATTGGTTGGCGCAACAGGTTCAAGCCACAGGCGCGGCGCGCAATGCGTAGCGCTGGGCGGTTAAGCTCATGGCATTTATCACTACGGATGATCGATGGAATCTCGCGCTACGCTGCGCAGTAGCACCCGACATCTGACGAAGACCGCGTTCGAATCCCCTGGAAACAGCGAAAGGGACTATCCATGAATCGTCTCAATGATGCCTTCCCTGCGGTCGACAATGTCGCAACCGCGCCTCCGATTCTCGAGACCGACCGACTGGATGCGATCGACAGGCTTCGGGACTATCTGCGTTCCGAACGAGCCGCGGTCCTGGACATCCTCACCGAGACGGCAACGTTCCAGGCGGCCGAAGCCGAGATCCAGGCGTCCGAACGCGCGTTGTCGGGCGCCGCGGATGAAGTGATCAACAATCGCCCGAAGACGCTGAACCATCTCGCCGCCTTCATGCCGTCCAATGTTCTGCTCTACTCTTACGTCCTGTATGCTGTCGTTCCATCACTATATATTCGCAAGATCTCGCTGCGACCGTCGAGCTATGTGAAAGAGCCGATGGAGCGGCTGCACCGGCTGCTCGCCCCGCATCATCGATTGCCGATCGATGTTGTGACCTACGAGCAGAAGGTCTTCGTCGAACGGGTCGCGCGGGACGCGGATGTCGTCGTGTTCACCGGAACGTTCGGCAATTCGGAGAAGCTGCGAAAATCGCTGCCACGCGAGCAACTGTTCGTCTTCTTTGGGCAAGGAGTGAACCCATTCATCGTTGGCCCCTTGGCGGATTTCGACAAGGCGATCCGCGATCTCATCCAGGTCCGGCTGTTCAACTCGGGGCAGGATTGCATGGGTCCTGACGCCATCTTCGTGCCGAGAACCCACAGCACCGTCTTTCTTGAAAGGCTTCAGTTGGCGCTGGAGAAGCTGAAATTCGGATCGCGCAAACATGCCGACGCCGATTACGGGCCGCTGTTCTACGGCTCGGCGCTGGATGAAATCTCCAAATACCTCCTGGAGAACGAGCAGCGGATCGTGCATGGCGGTGCCGTGAGATACTCCACGCGGCACGTGGAGCCCACGGTTATCTTTAGTTCGCTGCACAATCGTGCCGACATCGTCGAGTTCTTTGGGCCGATCTTCAACGTCATCGCATACGACACCCCGGAGGATCTCGTCCGCGAGTTGTCGCTCGACATCTACACTGAACGCGCGCTGGGCGCGAGCGTCTACGCTGTGCCGGAGATAGAGGACTTCCTGCGCAAGCGGCACATGGTGTCCGTCAACTGCACGCTTTTCGACATCGAGGACGGCAACACGCCGTTCGGTGGCTATGGCCGAATGGCGAACTACGCGTGGCGGAACGGCGATCTCCGTATCGAGCCGATTCTGCTGTCGCGAACCATCGCCCGCATGGTGGGGCAGCGGCCATGAGTCAAGCGCTGGCGGCGTGGACGGAGGTCGCCCGGTTCATCGAAGCCTCCGGCACCAATCCGGTGTTCGGAATTCCGGGCGACGACCTGAACATCCTGAAGGCACTGGAGGGGCGCAACATCACCTTCGTCGTCGCCAAGGACCAGCGGAACGCGATGTTCATGGCGACCGGCTATGCGCTGGCTTCACGCAAGTTGGGCATCTGCATCGTTGGCAAAGGACCGGCGGTCACCAACACGCTAACTGGTGTGCTGGAAAGCCGCGCCTCGTGCGCGCCTGTGGTGGTGGTCGCGGTCGGCACGGCACGCCATCGCCTCGGCGCGCGCGCGTTCCAGGAGTTCGAGCAGACCGCCGTGATCAGACCGCTGGTGAAGTGGGCGTACCGGATCGAGCATGCGAGCCAATTGCCGTGGGCGATCCAGCGGGCCGCCTTCCTTGCCACAAATGACAGCCCGGGGCCGACCTATATTGAAATCCCGGAAGACCTCGCCGACGTCACGGCGACGGGCATCGCGTATGATCCGCCGGTCCGACATCATCCCCATCTGTCCGCCTCGGCTGCCGCGGAGGTCGAGAGGTTCATCAGGCGAGTGGAGCGGCCGATCTTCCTGCTCGGTGGCGGCGCGCTCGATGGAAGCAGGACGGTCGCCTACGAAGAATTGGCGGCCAGAGTTGGCGCTGCGGTGTTCACCACCGCATCGGGCCGCGGCGCGGCCAACGAGCGGCATCCGCTGTTCTGCGGCCTGGCCGGCCTCTACACGGCAAAGCCCCTGCGCGAGCTATGGGAGCACTGTGACGGCCTGGTGAGCTTCGGCAGCCGCCTGGAGGAGACAGCCACGTTACTCCTGGATTCCAGGCGCCTTCACGGGCGGGTACTACAGATCAACATCACGAGCGAGGAGATGTCGACGGCGTACTCCGGCCCGAAGATTGTCGCCTCGTGTGACGGCATCACCGATCGGCTGTCGTGCGATGATACCTTCGGCAGTCGGCCGGCGTGGTCGGACCAGATCCGGCGCAGCAAGGCCGCCGCCTTCCAGACACGAACTGCCTCCGTCGAAGAGGGCAGGCAGAGCGACGCTATTTTGCTGCCGGCGCTGATGGAGCAACTCGAAGCCGCGCTGCCGCGCGACAGCATTCTGGTGCAAGAGAACGGCCTCCTCGACATGTGGTCGTATTTCTATCCGTCCTTCACGCTCGGCGCCGACCAGCGATCCATCGTCCCGAGCGAACAGACCAGCCTGGGCTTCGGCGTCGCCGCAGCGATCGGCGCGAAGGCCGCGAGGCCGGATCGGCCGGTCGTCGCACTGGTGGGCGACGGCGCCTTCAATATCGCCCGCGCCGACCTGTTCACGTCGATCGATTACGGCTTGCCGGTCACCTACGTCGTGCTCAACAACCAGGGCTTCGGCTGGCTGGAGTATCAGTGGCGCAAGCACGGCTTCGAGAGCACGCGGTTCGGTTTGGAGAGCAGCTTCGCCACGATCGCACGGGGCATCGCGCACCTGCCCGTGGAGAATATCGGAAATTTTCGCAGTCAATTCGCCGCGGCACTCCAGCTCAGCAGCCAGGGGCAGACCGCGATCGTAGACGTGCGCGTGACCAGCCTCCAGCCCGCGCCGGGCGTCGAGGATTTTGAAAGCACCTAGCACCAACCGAGGAGCAAGGATATGGCAGGAACAGCGAGCACCGGCTACCCGTTCTCGAAGGTTCATAGCTGTCGGATTCATCCGGGCATCGGAATCGCGCGAGTTGGCAACAGCCCGGACAGCTTCTATGTGGCCGCGGACACTCTGGAGGGCGCCAAGAATGCACCGGCCGGCGGCTACAAGGATTCGAGCGGCCGCGTCCGGCGGCAGGCAGCTGTTTTCCAGCTCTATGGCTACGACAAGGATGGCAATAATCTCGGCGAACTGCCGCTGAAGCCGGCCGGCGACGAACCCACGGTCGAAGTCGAATGGAGCGCTCATCTCGTCAACAAGAAGGGCGCCTCGCATCGGTTCCATGATGGCCTTGCCAGCAACGCGCCACCGCGGCTGCGCAACAGCAACGGGGCTTCCCATCAGTACCCAGACACGCGCGCCCCCGACGAGCGCACCGAACTGATCATCGATCCCGGCGCGCGGACCATCTCGTCCTCGGGTGCATCCGTCAATCCACGCTTCGACACCGGCGCATTTCTTGGCATGCCCGTTTACCTTGGCGAGCTCCAGGTGGACGAGGATGGACGGCTGCTGGTGCTTGGCGGCCTCGGGCGAGCGGGATCAACGATTCCTGACAATCCGATTGGCGCTGACGCGCGAAGCACGGACTACTGGGCCAACAACGATTACTGGTACGACGACGTCTCGGATGGCCCGGTGTCGGCGGCCGTCACACTGCCCGACGGACGCCGGATCGAGGTGTCCGATCCCAAGGATGCGGCATGGGTGGTGGTGGGGCCACCGAACTATGCGCCGTCCATTGATGCACTGGTCACGCTCTACGATGTCGCGGAGGAGATCGCGATCGACGCCGGATGGCTCGCGGAGAGGACCGATGTCGACAATGAGCGCCTTCAGTCCCTGCTCTCCCGCATGGACAATATCGGGTGGGTGAACAATGACGCTCGGAGGGGCCATAAATTCTCGTTCGCGCATTGCCAGTCCGCTGCCGAGCGCGCTCGCATTTTCGCGATGCTGCGCAATCCGACGGCGGAAGGCAATGCCGCTGTCAAGCAGGCCACCGCGCGCTATATGCCGCCGCTCTACGGCGATCGAGGGCCCGGCCAGCCCGGCGTTCCGGCGAGCTGGTTCTCGCTGCTGCCGCAGCAGTATCGCCTGCTTGAAAAATGGAAGCACGCGACGACCGCCACCGCTGAAGCAGCGGATCAACCACTGCAACCGCCGGCGAGCCAGACCTCGGACGGGCGCGTGAGTGAGTTGCAGCGGGTGGTGCTGGACCAGGCAGTGGGCGGTCCGTTCGCACCGGGGGTTGAGGTCGGCCCACTGGCCAAGGACCCCGCCACCTATGCCGGTGCCTTTCGGATCAACCGCGGTCCGATCAAAGCCGGTGACCTGACGTCGAGCCTGAGCGTGCCCTGGCAGGCCGGCCTCTATCTGCGGCGCGGAAACTGGTGGCCATCCGCGCGGCCTGACGACGTCATTCCGCAGCAGGTATTCGACGAGGTCAATTCACTGTGGTCGCCGGGAGGCAAAAGCGTCCGCGAGGGCCTCGAAGGGCGGGTGAAGTGGGACCGGGGATTGGGTGTCAGCACGCTGCTGCGTCGGCCTTGGCAGAACCCCGCCGCGACGCGCGATGATCCGCGAGACTCGGCGCGGCGCGGCGCCGACGACATGATTCGCTACTGGCACGAGCTCGGCTTCGTCCGGCGGATCCGCTCCGCCAGCGGCGAGGACGTCCATGTGGAGACCGAGCGCCTGCCATACGCGGGTATGGACATCCGATATCTCTTTCATACGCTGCTTAACCTGGAGGACCACCGCGGCTGCCTCGGCAAGGCGCAAGAGTATGTGGAGAGTGTTCTGCAGGCAGCGCGCGACGTGCAGAAATTGCCAAGCGCGTTCAATTTCATGAACAATGTCCGGCCTTTCCGGTACTCGGAGGACGTGTTCGAAGCGCGCATGAAGGATATCTATGACGATTGCATGGAGTTCGGTCTGACCGAGAACGGCAGGCCCTACAACGCTGCGAACGAGGAGCACAACCCCTACTTCTTCACCCGTGAGAACGTCATCGAGCGCGTCAAGCAGCTCACGCCCTTCAATTTCCTTGACGGGGCCTGGCTGCGCAACGTGCACCGCATGGGACCGATGGATGAGGTGAACTCGACGCTGTTCTCGATCTTCAACGAGGAACTCGGCGACGGCGAGGTCTCGCAGAATCACGCAAACGTCTACCGCGACCTCTGCCATTCCTTCGGCTTCTATCCGGCGCCCGTGGCGAGTACCGCGTTCGCCTTTGATCCCCAGTTCCTGGATGCCGCCTTCGAGAGCGCCACATTTCAACTCGGAATCTCAGAGTTTCCGAGCCTGTACTATCCCGAAATCATTGGCATGACACTCTGGCTGGAATGGACTGCGCTCGAATTGCACCGAGCTGCCTCGATCCTCGAGAATGTCGGCCTCAGTTCCAAGTTTCATCGTCTCCACATCGCCATCGACAATGCCGAGGACGGACACGCTGGGCAGATCCTCCGGGCGGTGAAGATCTATCTCCACAACGTCATGCTGCATGGCGGAGACGAGGCGGTGCAAGCGCAATGGTCTCGCATCTGGGATGGCTACGTCGCTTACGCCCTCACCTTCGCCATCCTCATGCAGCAGATCATCCATGTCCTCAGAGAGCCGGGCACGGTCGAGGATCAATTGCTGCAGTTGATCAGCTCGAAGAAGAGTTACGGACAATATAACCACGGCACCAAAAAACTTGGCGGCGTACCGATCAACCAGTTCTTCAACGATCCGAAAGCGTTCCTCACTGGCCTGATCGAACATGGCTATATCGTGCCTGGCGATCCTGACGGAAGCCGCTTCTTCAAACTGCTCGAGTTTGAAGGCGCCATGTTTCGAGTATTTACCGAGGCCGAGATCAAGCTATGGCGCGACTGGGTGCAGGATGAAGCGCCATCTTTCAAGCAGCGAGACCGGCAGCGGCCCAAATCCCTGGACGAACGCCGCCTCGATGAGGCATGCCGAACCAAATTCAAATTCGTAGCGCGGATTGCCGGCGAGCGGTTTGGAAGCCTGCGGCAAACCGCGTCGCCGCGGCGGGTGTTTCTCTGGCTTGACGGCATCGACAAGGCGCATCGCGCAGGAAGTGGAAACGGAGCCTCGCCTCACAAGGAGCTGGTCCAGGCCCGCGCAGTCATCACGAAATACGATACCTGGCTTGCCTGGGCGATGGTGCGGTCCGTCTATCACATGACGACTCAACTGCGCGTCACTGATCGGCAGTCCGGGCAGGACGATCTCGTGAAGGCCCTATTGGATATTCGGGACGCATCCGACTTTTCGGTGGCCGCCGGGCGCTTTCTGCACTTTCTCAAGGCGAAGCTCGCTAGTTCAGCGAATGACGAAGTGCTGTCCGAGCTGGAGGCCAGTCCGGCCGGTCAACTATTCGACGCAGTTCCCCCGGGCTGCGACGGCAACACCATTCGCACGTTGTTGTCGGCCTGGATCGGACAAGGCATGCCACTGCCGAATGTCGCCGACAAGAACCCAAAAGCGCTGCGGCTGGAAGCGACCGTCGAGGAGGAGGAGTTTCATCCAACAGGTATCGCTCTCGGATATGGTGCAGTTCATTAGGGCCAAAAGGCACGCGGTGGCACGAAGTATGGAGCAGACGCTTTCCACGCCGACGCTCGCGGCAATACGAGGGTCAACGTTGGGCGCCGATTCACACCAACCCGGTCGATGGGACGAGGATCGCACGATCGTGCAACGGCCTGGTTGTCGGCTGACGCACGGTGAGATCGTCAACAGTGCCGACTCAAAGCAGACATTCGCGTAGTCGCTAACTTTCGCTCGCGGGCAATAAGCTCGCCAAGGCCTTTGCTTCCGATTTAAGAGCGTCGAGCGCGGCCTTCCGAGCGTCCGCATCGAAACGAGTCCTGATAGTTGAAACCGAAAGGGCCCCGCGCAGCTTGCCGTGCACGTCCGTCAAGGGCACGGCCGCAGCAGCAACCTCCGGATCCCGCTCGCCGATTGAAACATAGAACCCTCTGTCCCGGACCTTCTTGCCTTCGGCGCTTGTCGGCTCGCCGTATGCAGTGAGGACTCGCCCGGCGGCGCCGCGGTCAATCGGCAATCGCTGGCCCTCTTCGAGGTGATGTCGAACTGAACGCGGAGAATTGACGCGGTAAAGGCAGATGCGTTCGTCGCCATCCGCAACATAAAAGGACGCAGTCTCCCCCGTTGCCTCAACCAGGCGACGAAGCGAAGGCCGAATGACTTCGCTAAGGTCAACGCCGCGTTGATAAAGCGCACCAAGTCGCGATAGCTCCGGTCCCGGCCGAAACAGTCTGTCAGCGCCCCGAACCAGGAAGCTGTCAGCCTCTAACGAAGAGGCCAGTCGCAACACCGTGCTCTTGTAGAGGTCGGTCGCTTGCGAAATTTCAGTCAGCGTCATCGCGGCGCGTTGCGCGCTGAAGGCTTTCAGGATTGCGAGCGCCCTGCCGACCGCGTCTACCCCTGTCTTGCTCATGCCAGCTCCAGTTCTGCTACGTAGAACTATTGTACGAAATCCGCTCCAAAATCTACTAGACGACCGATTCCATGAAACCTGCGTGGTGGAGCGGGTTGAATTGGTGGAACGGACGGGTTGTTGGCGGATTCCTCGTTTGCGGTCGGCGAA